>NZ_JBWKJG010000027.1:0-69652 GCF_056432325.1 Streptomyces sp. NPDC045287 | reverse complement strand
ATCCGGTCCGACAACCGGCCACCCGACGACTTCACCTGCCCAGGCCTTGGCACACCACAACCAACGACCCACACCACTCAAAGTCACCGGTATTGTCTCTAGCCGGACTGGGACGACCGCAGCTCGCCGGTCTGCCAGGACACGAACACCGCGACCGGGGTGATCTGCAGCCAGGTCCACACGACGCCGGCGGTGGTGAGGTCAAGCCAGGCGAAGGCCAGGGCCGCCAGGCTCAGCAGGATCCACAGCACACCGCAGCCGATCACCGCGCGCACCGCCCCGGCGGAGATCCGGGCGGGCCGTGCCACGGCCGCGGTGCCCACGCCCAGCGCCAGCATCACCGCGCCGACCGCGGCCACGAGCGTCGTACCCGGGCCGAGCAGCCGTCCGAGCGGACCGGCCGCCGCCAGGTAGCCGATTCCGACGCAGGCCATCCCGGCCGCGTCCAGGAGGAGGACCCGGCGCAGCCCGCGCACGGCACCGCGCCGGTCGGCGGGCGGAAAGCGGGTCGGGGCGGGGGGACGGGGCATGTCCGCTCTCTTTCAGTGCGCCGGTGGCGCGTCGGAGGCGGCCGGCGGGACGTTGTAATTGAGACGGAAGAGGTTCCGCGGGTCGTGGACCGCCTTCAACCGCGCCAGACGCTCCAGGTCGGCCGGCGCGTAGGCGGCGCGGACCCGCTCCTCGTCGGCGTTCGCGCCGAAGCCGAGGAAGTTCAGGACGGCGCCGGACGAGAAGGGCCCGAGCGCGTGGAAGAGCTTCTCGTACAACGGGCGGGTGTCCTCGGCGGTGATCCCGAACAGCAGGGTGACGACGGACAGCAGGTACGGGGCGTCCCGGTGCGCCACCGAGTTCGGGCGCTCGGGCGGCTCGCACACGGCACCGCCGAGGTGTCGCAGCTCCACCACGCACGGCACCGGCACCTGCGGGCCCGCGTGCTCCAGCAGCGTCCGCACCACGTCGTCGCCCACCTCGCGCAGCAGCGTGGTCTCCCGCTGGAACGGCACCGGGACCGGCGGCTCGTCGTGGATGGAGCCGCTCTCCGTGTACGGCATGTCCCGCAGTGCCTCCATCAGGACCGGCCCGGCCTCCCGCAGCGGGGCCACCAGCCGCTCGCCCTCCTGCGCACCGCCCGTGTAGGCGATCCGCACGTGGTAGACGTGTCGGCCCCGCATCGGCTCGGGGACCTCCGGGTCGTCCGGCATGGGGATCAGGGCGACCGAGGAGTTCATCTCCCGGGGCATGCCCTCGGCCCACCGCGCGTAGGCCGACAGGACTCCAGGCGCGGCCCCGGCGTCGTAGAAGAAGCCGCCGCCGTACACCCGGTCCACCGGGACCAGGTCCATTTCCAGCCGGGTCACGATCCCGAAGTTGTCGCGTCCACCCACCACCGCCCAGTACAGATCCGGGTCACTGTCCACGGTGACCGTGCGCAGCTCCCCGTCCGCGGTCACCAGCTCCAGGCGGCGCACCCGGTCCGCGGCGTAGCCGAACGTGCGCACCAGCAGGCCCACGCCGCCGCCGAGGACGTAGGAGACGACACCGACGTGCGGCGCGGAACCGTTCAGCGGGGCCAGTCCGTACGGCGCCGCCGCGGGGATCACCTGCTCGAAGCGGACACCCGCCTCGACCGTCACCGTGCGCTGGTCCGGGTCCACCTCGACACCCGCCATGCGGCCCGTGGTGACGAGCAACCCGCCCTGCGCGGCGGCGGCGTAGCCGTGCCCGGTGCACTGCACGGCGACGGCCAGGCCGTGCTCCGCAGCGAAGCGGACCGCCTCCTGGACGTCCTCGGCCCGCGCCGCTCCGACGATCACCTCGGGCTCGTGCCGGACGGCGAGGTTCGCCCCGGCGCGCTCCTCGTCGTACCCCTCGTCCCCGGGCAGCAGGACCGGGCCCTCCACCCGGGAGGCGAGCGTCTGGATGTCGGCGTGCTTCACGAATCTCTCCCTCGGTTCGTACGGGTGCGGACCATCGTGAGGCCGAAACCTGACAATCATCGTCAGGTATGGGAAAGACTCTGAGGGTGAAGTTCGACCGACTCCTCTCCATCCTGCTGCTGCTCCAGCAGCGCCGACTCGTCCCCGCGACGGAGCTGGCCCGGCGCCTGGAGGTCTCGGTGCGCACCATCTACCGGGACGTCGAGGCCCTCTCGGCGGCGGGGATCCCCGTCTACGCCGAGCGCGGGCGGCACGGCGGCGTCCGGTTGGTGCCCGGGTTCCGTACGGACATGACGGGCCTGACCCGGGACGAGGCGCGCGCCTTGTTCGTCCTCGTGGGGCAGAGCGCGCACTCCGCGCTGGGGTTGGACCGGGCGCTGGGCTCGGCGCTGCGCAAGATGATGAGCGCGCTGCCCGCGCCGCACCGGTCGGCCGCCGAGCTGACGAGCCGACGACTGCTGATTGACCCCGACGGCTGGCTCGGTGGGCAGCGCGACCAGACCGGGCTGGACGAGCTGCACGACGCCGTCCTCACCGACAGCCGCCTGCGGATCGCCTACCGGCACAGCGGTCGCGCCACGGTCGACGTCTACTGCGTCGATCCGTACGGTCTCGTCTCCAAGGCCGGCACGTGGTACCTCGTCGCCGACCACGAGGGGCGCCCCCGGCTCTTCCGCGCGGACCGGTTCCGCGGCGTCACCGTCACCGCGGAGCCGGTCCGCCGCCGTGACGGGGTGGAACTCGTCGACGTCTGGGAGGAACTGCGCCGGAGGGTCGAGTCCCGCGGCAAGGGGACCGTCGTCCGGGCCCGCGTACGCCGGCGTCGCCTGGACATGCTTCGCCGCATCACCCGTCCGCACTTCCTCGGGGTGGCTGGGGAGGGAGCGCCGGACGCGGAGGACCTGATGACCGGTGGGAACCTGCCGCCCGGAAGCGGCCTGCCGACCGGCGCGGGGCCGGCGGACCGGGCCGAGCCGGCAGGAGAGCCGGCGCGCACGGCGGAAGGCCGGGACGGGAGGGGCGACGACCGGCGCGACGGGAAGGGCGACGAGGGCCGGGACGGCGCGGCGGACGGCAACGTGTGGCTGACGGTCGAGCTGGAGTACCCGGTGCCAGCCGCGGTCCGCCAGCTGCTGCAGTTCGGCACGGACGTCGAGGTGCTCGGACCGCCCGAGGCCGTCCGGGAGATCTCCCTGGCCGCCACCGACCTCGCCGCGCTCTACTCCCGCACCGGCTGAAGCCCCCCGCTGGTGCGTCGATGCGCTCGTGCAGGCCCGACCGCGACGTGACGCCGAACTTGCCGTACACCCGGTGCAGATGGTTCTCGACGGTGCGGACCGAGACGGTCAGATGCCGTGGGATGTTGGTGTTCGTCATTCCCGACGCGGCCAGCGAAGCCACCTCGTGTTCCCGTGGGGTCAGCCGGGCGCGGCCCGCGCGCGGCGTACTGCCGGGGCAGGCCGCCCACCCGGGCAGCGGCACGCCGCCCGCCAGGGAGAGGTACTCCCTGCACGCGACGGACGAGGCCCGGGCGGCGCGGTTGCGGCCGGTCTCCCACCACAGCCCGTGGGCCCGGCTTGCGCTCCCCGCCGCGAGGGGGAACCGGCCGCGCGCCGCCCAGCGCCGCGCGAGGTCGTCGAGGAGCCCGGCGTCCCGGTGGGCCAGGGCGCGGATGTGCGCGGCACGCACCCCGCCCAAGGGGCACGCGAGGGCGACACCGAGGCCGGCCAGCCGTTCCGCGGCCACCTCCGCCCTGCCTAACCGGGCGAGCAGGTGCAGTGTCGCCAGCGCCGTGGCCCTCCGGCCCGCGGCGGCCGAGCGCCGTGCCACCTCCTCGGCACGGTGGACCGCCCCCGGCAGGTCGCCGGCCCTGCCCAGCACCCCCGCCTCCTCCAGGGCGACCCCGTCGTCCGCCAGCGGATAGCGTGGCGCCTGCCGTGCCGCGAGACGCACCTCGACCAGGGTGAGCAGTTGCCTCGGACACGTCCCCGGCCTCCGCCAGGGCCCCCGCGAGCTGCGCCAGGACCCAGGGCCGCGTGGTGAACCAGTCCTGGCCGCCCCGCACCGCGGCGGCCAGGCGCAGCAGCGCGACCGCTTCGGGCAGCCGGCCCCGGGCGCGGTGCGCGCGGGCCCGCGTCACGTCGGCGCGGACCCGGCGGCACAGGTCGTAGGAGGCGTCCGTACGGCGCATCCGGTCCAGGAAGAGACGGGCGCCGTGGTCGTCGCCGGCCTCCACCGCCGCGTACGCCCCCACCGCCAGGTAGGCGTGCCGGTCCTCGTCGCGCCAGCCCTCCACCTGGCGGCAGCGCTCCAGCAGTGCCAGGGCGGCCGTGCCGCCGCCCGTCTCGACGCGGGCGAACGCCGCCACGAGCACGCACGACTGCGCCGTACCCCCACCGCCGGTCCCGCCCGGCACGCGCTCCGCCAGCGCCGCGGCCGCGGGCTACCCCCGCGGGCGCGGGGACGACGGCCCATGCTGCTGCCCTGCGCACCGCGGCTTCGTCGTCCCCGCACCTGCGGGGGTAGCCCCGCTCTGCTCGGTGATCTGCTCCCGCAGCGGACCACCCCGCCTACGTGGAGAGGACGGCCTGAAGCGGTGGCAGGACGGCAATCGCGACGGTTCACCTCCGCCTGCGCGGAGAGGACCGTCAGCCGCCTGAGTCGTCTCGGTGAACTGGCGGTTCACCTCCGCCTGCGCGGAGAGGACCCTTTCTGACGTGCAACGTTGCAGGACGCAGCTGAGGGCGGCGGTGGGCAGGTAGACGGTTTCGGTGCCCCGGCGTTCGGTGGTGACTTCGGCGAGGACGCCGGTGTCGTCTTGGCGGACGCGGACGATGTCGAGGTAGAGGAAGGACAGGGAGTCGGCGATGCGGGGCAGCATGGCGACGGTGGGGGCGGCGAGTTTACGTCGGGCGTCGGCGGGGGTGCGGGGTGTGGGTGTCATGGGTGTGGGGTTCGGGTGGGTGCAATGGTGAGGAGTCCGCAGCCGTAGGCCTTTCCGCGGCCGATGCCGTCGGTGATGGCGGTGCGGAGCTGGTCGGGGTCGATGATGGCGGCGGTGCCGTCGAAACGGGTGCGTTTGTGGTTGATGCGCTGTTTTTGGGTGCTGTTGCGGGGGGTGCGGGTTCCGCGGGCCGCGTCGAGGGGGGTGGAGTGCAGGCTGAGGATTTTCAGGCCGGCCTTGTCGGCTTGGCGTAGCCACCACTCGTCGGCCGCCGGCCCGCTCAAGGCGACGACGGCGGGCAGGTCGTAGAGGGCGCGGGTGGTGGCGCCGGGTTTGCGTACGGGGCTGGCGGCGCAGCGGTAGCGGATGGTCAGGCCTGGTCGCAGGGCGTCGAGGAGGGGGGTGAGGGGGCGGGTGAGGGCGGTGCCGTAGGTGTCGGGCAGGTGGGTGAGGTCGGGCTGGTGGGTGCTTTGGACCAGGAGGTGGGGTCCGGTGGGGGTGTCGTCGGTGCGGTGCAGGACGCCGAAGTGGGCTCGGGGGTCGGGTCCGGTGTGGTCGGGGAAGAGGGACATCAGGCGCCGGTGGGTGTCGACGGCGCTGCGGGCGTCGCGGCGGGCGTCGCTGGAGCGCGGGTCGGGGACGATCCGGGTGAGGTAGACGGTCAACGCCGGCTCCTTTCCGGGTGGGACAGGTGTTCGGTGGTGTAGGTGCCGAGGGCCAGGAGGTGGTGGATGCCCAGTCCGGTGTACTGGGTGGCGGGCAGGCGCAGGGTGCGCTGGTAGGCGGCGCGGGAGCTGTAGGTGCGGCGGCGGGGGTGGAAGGTGGCGGGCTGGTCGTTGATCGAACCGCCCGGGGCGTCGCCGTCCGCGGCGTCGGGGGTGCGTAGGGCGTCGGGGACGGGGAGGCGGTTGAGGGGCTGGTCGGAGGTGAAGGTGATGCCGGGGTCGGTGTCCGGGTGGGGGGGTGGGGCGGCGATGGGCAGGTGGATGAGGTGGTGCAGCACGTCGTCGCAGGTGCCCAGGGACAGCGGTCCTTCGGGTGGGCAGGAGCGCCGGCCGAGGTAGGGCGGCCAGTGGGGGTGGAGGAGGGCGTGCGCCAGTTCCGGCAGGAGGGACACCGGGGTGTTGTCGGTGGCGGTGAGGGCTGCGGTGAAGACGGCGTCGGCGAGGTAGGTGCGGTGGGTGAGGAGGGTGGTGGTGTCGCCGGTGCGTTTCTTGCCCTCCGCGGTGGTGACGGTCGCGCGGGCGGGAAGTCCGCCGCCGACGGTGTGCAGGTCGCGCAGCGGCACGCCGGGTCGGTCGGTGCGCACGGTCAGGGACAGGGTGGCGAGGTCGTCGATCGGTTCGTCGCGGGTGCGTCCGAGGGCTGAGGCCAGGAGGCCGATGATCCCGGAGCGGGTGGGGAAGGGCGCGGTGTCGCGTTCGTTGAAGTGGCTGTGCCGGCCCCACGCCTGCAGGGGGCCGGCGAGGCGCAGCAGGAGGCCCGGCTCGGGAGCGGGGCGGGGTGTGGTGGTCATGCGGGGGTTCCGCCCTGGGTGGCGAGGGCGGCGTCCAGCGCGGCGGTGAGCAGGTCGTCGTAGGTGTCGTGGCGGGTGCCCAGGCCGTCGAGGGTCTTGGTCTCCAGGCTGGTCCAGCCGCTGGAGAGGATGTTACGGGTGCCGAGCATGGTGTTGGCCGCGCGGGCGTAGGCGGCGAGGGCGTCGCGGGAGAGGGCGGCGTAGCCGCCTTCGAGGGCGGCGGTGACGGGGCGTTCGAACGCGGCCGCGTAGGACAGGGGTCGGTCGGAGCGGACGGAGAGGTGGACGAGGTCGGGGATGGTGTGGGCGGCGGTGGAGTTCTTCTTGGCCTGGGGCAGGGACACGATGAAGGTGTGCAGGAAGGCGTGGGCGAGTTCCCTGATCTCGCTGCTGGTGCCCGCCAGGTTGCGGGCGAGGTCGCGCAGGTCGAGGGTGGCGTAGCGGTAGAAGGTGCCGGCGCTGAACTCGGCGTGCCCCATGTGGCCGCTGCCCGTGGAGTCGGCCCAGGCGGCGGTGACGTCGTCGACGGCGGAGAAGTAGTCGAGCTCGACGTCGGTCATGTGCGTGGTCAGGGCGTGGGCGACCTGCACGGCTCCGTCGACGCCGGCTTCGTCGACCTCGGCGAGCATCCGGCCGAACAGGTTGATCACGCCGTTGCGGGACCGCAGGATCGCCTCGACCGGGTCCTTGGGCAGGACGCTCTTGTCGGCCGGCTTCTTGATGTCTTTCGCGTTCTCCAGCTCCTGGCGGTGCTCGGCGGCGAGGTCGGCCAGTTCGGCGACGGCGGCCTCCGGGACGTAGACCATCGCGTTGGTCAGGACCTTGTTCGGCACGATCTGCTTGGGGTCCTGGGGGTTCTTGGCCAGCTCGAACTTGATGCTCGAGGCGGCGGCGACGTGCCCGCCGGCCCGCTCGGCCAGTTCCTGCGGCCAGCCGTCCCGCGCGATGAGCAGCTCGGTCACACGCTCCCCGATCCGCCGGGTGCGCAGGGCGGCCTGACCGATGTGCTCCTCGAACGCGGTCCGCACGGCACGCTTCCAGGACTGGCTGCTCACTCGGGTACGCAGCGTGTTGCCGTACTGGACGGTCTTGACGGAGTTGGTGTCGTCGCGGTTGAGGTTGGCGAACGGCACCGACTGCAGGACGTGGATGTCGATGAAACGTGCTGCGGACACGGGATCTCCTTGCGCTGGGTGGTACGGGCCGGGGTGGATGTGTTCGGCCTGAGGCCGGGGGCCGCCCGGCTGGGGGCGGGGTGGATGAAGGCGGGCTTACTCGGCGGTGCCTGCCGCGGCGAGCTGGTCCTCGTCGTGCCGGTTGGCCTGCTCGCGTTCGGCCTGGGCGCGCAGGCGGTAGTAGTCCTGCAGCCAGCGGCGGGCGATCCGGCCGGAGTGGCGGCGCCAGGAGGCGAGGTCGTACAGCAGCTGGGCGAAGTCGACGTCGACGTCGAGGGAACGCAGGTAGGCGACGGCGGCGGGCAGGTGGCGGTGCAGGCCGGGCAGACTCTGGCGGGTCAGCAGGTTCAGCCGCGCTTCGGCCGTGGCCTGACGCATCTGGCTGTCGCGCCCCGTACCGACGGCCACCGCGAACGCCGTCCCCAGACTGGAGCCGAAGCGCCGGGCCCGTACGCCCGCCTCCGGCACCGACGGCACGGTCTCGGCTGCTGCGCCGGCGTCCGCATCGGCACCATCGACGGCACTGTCTTTTGTCTCTTCGGAGTCCTGCACGACGGTGAACGAGTGCCGGGGCTGGGCGGCGATCATCGCGGCGACGGCGTAGTACGCGCGCTGCACGTCCTCAGGGGTGCGGTCCTGCGGCAGCCACGGCGCGACGAGCTTGTGCATGCGCGGCACGGCATCCAGATCCTTGCGCAGGCCGCTACGCAGCGCGGTACGCGCGCCGGGGTCCGCGCACCACTCCTTGATGCGGGCGACGAAGACTTCTTCCGGCCGCTCCTCGCGCGCCGGCCGCTGCCGCGGTGATACCGGCTCCGAGGAGGAGACGCTGCCGGGCGGGGGCGCTGATGTGGTGCTGGTCATCCCTTTCCTCTCCTTGCTGAAAGCACGGGTGCAGGCCAGAGCGGTCGCCGACCTGACCTGCGCCCCTTACTTCTTCTTGCGGTCGCCGCCGTACAGCTCGATGCGGGCTTCGAAGACCGCCTTCGCGCCGCGCTGCGTACGCGTCACGGTCGCGGTGACCGTCTCGTAGGCCTCTTCGGCCAGGCGGAGGAACGCCTTGCGGACCTCGGTCGTCTCCAGGCCGCCGTCGGGCAGGGCGTTGGCGCGGTCCAGGTCGCGAAAGCGGCTCCAGAACTCGCGCTCGGCGCGCGGCCAGTAGCGGGCGGCGGCCTCGGCGACCCACGTGTCCGGTTTCGCCTTGGCGTCGGTGACGTAGGCCGCCCAGGCACGCTTGACGGCACGCTCGAGCCGCCAGCCGAACAACTCCCCCAGCTGTCGCAGCCGACCCACCGCCGGCGCGGTGTGCGGCGCATGCTCCTCGACGACGTCGAACACCCTGGGGGTGGAGGCGTCCACGAACTGGGTGTCCTTCGCCTGCCCCTCCTGGTCGAAGCCCAGCGCCCTGACCCGCAGCCGCTCGGACACGTCGTGCGCGGTGTGGAACACCTTCGGCCGCTGGGGCTGCGCGGTGCCGGACGGCTGCTTCAGCAGCAGCGCGTCCAGGTCCCGCCACAAGCCGCGCTTCGCGTCCGCCGGCCGCGGGTAGCGGTTGTGCTGCTGGCTGATCTGCCAGATCAGGAAGTCGTCGTCCCGAGGGATACGTCCCTTGCGGTAGGCCCAGGTGATGTAGGCGTCGCGCACCAGCTGCCCGTCACCTTCCGGGACCAGGAGCAGCGCGTGCTGGGAGCAGGCGGTCAGCCGCGCGCACGGCCCCGCCGGCACCTTGGGCGCCTCGTCGGGGTCGGGCAGCTCGTCCCACTCCCACGGGCACTGGTCGTGGTCGCGCTGCACCGTGCGGGATGGGGGGACGAGCCCGGCCAGCAGCGTTTCGAACAGGCTGTCGCCTTCGGGGTGGTAGGACAGCGCCGTCCGCAGCGGCCCGGCCGTCGCGCTGGCGCTCTTTACCCCGTTGACCTCTCGGGACGAGCAGCGTCCCGACGGCCCGAAGTAGTGCCACACCAGCAGGTTCAACGCCGCCTCCGACGCGGTGGGCAGGTCCGGCGCCGCGTCGCTGCCGTGCCGGAACCAGGCGTGGTTGTTGCCCGCCGGCCTCGTCACGATCAGCTTGTTCACCCCCGCGGTGTTGTCCGCATCACACTGCTCGGCCAGCCGGGCATCCTGCATCCACGGACGTCCCCCCGCCGGGTCGTACAGGAAGAACCGCTCCCGGTACCGGCCGAAGTACTCCTCGACACCCCGCGCGGGCAGGCGGCCTTCGACCAGGACGTCGACCCGCCGCTCCGTCCAGTCCCCCGGACCGGCCTCGTCCAGCTTCGTCACCCGCGCCGTCAGCGCGTACAGAATCCGCAGCAGCGCCGTGTGTGCCGGCGGATCAGCGATCGCCAGCCCCGCGATGGACTCCGCCCGCAGCAGGGCATCGCGCAGACCGACCCGCGCCGGCAGGTCCTCGTCGCTGGCCGCCTGGGCGTCGGGCCGCCAGCGCACCGGAATCCAGGGCTCGTCGATAAGGCTGTAGCTGCCACCGGGCATGGGAAACATCCGAATCGGTAGGAGAGACTGAACAGAGAGGGTCCCTGCGGGAGCGGGGGTGAGCCGTTTGCCGCTTGAGGACGATCCACGGCCCCGACCCGTGCCCGCGCGAGCGGGCGGGCTGCCAGGCAGCGGTGCGGCGTGCGCCAACACCGTTGCCTGGCCGCGCAGTTGAACGCTAGCGAAGTTTGCCGCTTGAAGAGACGAAACTCGTGAGTAGGTTTATTCCGCTTCCAGCCCGACATCCGACACGAAGATCGTCAAACCCCCGCGACGACAGCTCCACACCCCCGCACCACGTTCCGCGGCCGCGCCACCGGCCGGCGACATCCGCAGCACCACCACATCCCGCAGCACGAAGTGCCGCTCCCACCCCTGCGGCAGCCCCTCCCCCGCAGCGCCGCCCTCCCGCAACCACCGGCCGGGAACCGGCGCCACATGCGCCATGACCACCCGCAGATCGTCCTGCGACAACCCAGGGCCCGGCAGCGGCACCTCCCCGCCCGCGTCCAGGCTCACCGACCCATCCGCCTGCTCGAACACACACAGCACCCGCCCGGTATCCGCACCCAACCTGGTCGTCAGCAACTCCTCGCTCACCCCCGCCTCCCGACGGCTCAACCGGTGCAGGTCCCCACCCACATCCGCCGGCGCGCACACCCCCACCAGGTCAGCCAGGTACGCCTCCGCCGACTCCCCCGCGACCCGCTCCCCGTCCAACCGCTCCAACTCCCGCCGAACCGACTCCTCCAGCCCGTCGACGAACTCCTCCGCGTACACCTCGTCGACCAACCGCTGCACCTCGCCCGGCACCGCGATCCCGCCCGACTCCCTCGCCAGCAGCAACGACGTCCGCCACAGCAACCCCGCGTCATACACCCGCCCCCACGACACCGGCACCCGCCCACCGCCCGACGCCTGAGCCAACGGATCGAGCACCACCAGCCGCGGCCTGCTCTCATCCGCCGCCCACGCCGGCCGACCCGCCGCACCCCGCGCATGCCGCCGGCACCGCCCCGCCCGCTGCAGCAGCTGCGCCAACGGCGCCAGATCACTGACCACCACATCGAAGTCCAAGTCGAGGGACTGCTCCACCACCTGCGTCGCCACCAACACCGACGCCGACCGCGGCTCCGCCGCCTCCCCCGCACGGGGCTTCCCGTACGCCGCCTCACACCCCACGGTGATCTCCTGCCTCACCCCCGCCGCGAACCGCGAATGCAGCAACCGCAAGCCCCCCTCCCGCGCGACCAACCCAGGAAACGCGACCGCCAGATCGCGGAACGTCCGCTGCGCCTCGGCCACCGTGGTGCAGCACACCAGCGCCGTACCCCCCTCCTCGACGACCTGCCGCAGCTCCTCCCGCAGCGCCGCCCGACGGCCACCGACCCGCACCGGCGCCGACACCGCCTCCGCCACGTCCCACTCGACCGGCCGCACCACCACCTCCAACGTCCGCTCCCGCCCACTGGCCACCTCCCGCGGCGCCGACACCTCCCCCGTCCCCGCGTTCACGAACAGCCACCCCGGATACCGCGGCTCCACCACCCCAGCCCCCTCAACCCCGGCGCCCCGCCGGTACGCCTCCACCAACGACCCCGCCGTACGCCCCGTCAACGTCGCCGACAACAACACCACCGGCGCGCCCAGCGCCCCCAGCCACTCCAGCAACCGCACCAACAGCTGATGCATCCACGGCCCGTACGCGTGCGCCTCATCGACCACGAAGACCTTCTCCGCCAACCCGAACAACCGCAACACGCTGAACCGCAGCGGCAACACCCCCGCCAGCACCTGGTCGATCGTCCCCACACCCAACGGCGCCAACAACCCCCGGTGCCGATACCGCAACCACCTCTCCGCCTCCGCAGCCGTCAACGACCCGGCACTCACCACCCCACCCCCCAACTCCGCCAGCGGGGCCCCGGCAGGCCGCAGCCACGCCATCGAATGCAGCAGCGTCAACGCCCGCTCCCCGTCCAGCGACCGCTCAGCAAACCCCCGCACCCGCGGAAACATCGCATCCGCCGTCGCCATCGTCGGCAACGCCACGAACACCCCCCGGCACCCCGCAGCCCGCCCCAACACCGACGCCGCAAACAACGCCGCCTCCGTCTTCCCATCCCCCGTCGGCGCCGTCACCAGCAGCAAACCCGAACCACCCTGCTCCACCAACCCCGGAAGCCGCTCCACCAGATCCTGCTGCAACGGATTCGGAGAGAAGGGAAACATCTCCTCGAACCGCTCCGACGCGAACGCCGCACGCCCCACACCCGCCGCCGACACCACGCCCGCAGCCACCTTCCGCACCCGCCGCCAGTGCCCATCCACCTCCTCCGGCACAGCCCGCCACCCCAACGGCGGCATCAACGACTCCACCACCCCCCTCTGACTCACCAGCCAGTCCGACACCACCACCAGCCCCGTAACCACCACCGCCAACTCCGCCGGCAACCCCCGCTCCGGCACCGCCACCGCACCCGTCACCCGCCGCACCTCACGCAGGTGCACACGGCGCTGCTCAGCCCACCCCGCACCCCCCAGACCCGGCTGATACGCCTCCGCCCGCACCACCTCCCGCTCCTTCAGCACCTCCCCGAAACACCCGTGATGACCCCCCAGCAACTGCGCCACCTGATGCCCCACCGCACCCCGCAGCAGCTGACGCCCATCCGGCAACCGCCGCCCCTCCGGATACCCCAACTCCGCCAACAACGACGTCAACGCCCAGTGCGTCGCCGCCTCGTGACGAAGCCCCCGCTCCCCCACCACACCGGACCGCACCCGGTAGACAGGCTCGTCACGTACGACCGCGAACGCCTCGGGAACCTGCACCTGGAACACCGGCGTGATCTTCCCCAGGTCATGCAGCCCAGCCCAGAACGACACCACCGCCCGAGCATCCGACACCGACAGCCCGAGAGCATCCGCGATCCGGGCCCGCATCCCCTCACCCAGCAATCGGTCCCACAGCACCTGACACACCGCAGCCGTATCCAGCAGATGACACAGCACCGGATAGCGTCGCGACAGGCCGCGCTCCTTGCCCCATAAACGGCTGTCCGGACAGACGTCACTCATCACGATCTGCTCACGCTTCATCACGCGCACATACCTAGCACCCACCACTGACAACGAGGCCGGACACGGCACCCGGGAGCGGAACACCGCAGCTCAAAAGCCCAGTGAGCGGAGGATGAGCAGGTCGTGGCGGACTCCTCGGCCGTCTTGGATGTGCTCCTTCCGCACGAACACAGGTGGCTCGCCAGCAGCATGGATACGCTGATACCTGCACGATCTGGTGTACCTCAACGTTGGAGGAACCGACCTTGCTCATGCCGGGCAAAGAGGTGGCAAAGAACCCGTAGAGCTGCAGGTCGCGAAGGGTCCTCTCCGCGCGAGCGGAGGTGAACCGGACCGCTTGTAGTCCTGTGACCGGATCGCCGTGTCCTCTCCGCGCGAGCGGAGGTGAACCGTACGAGGTCACCACACCGCACGGCGTGACGACGTCCTCTCCGCGCGAGCGGAGGTGAACCGCGATGAGGAGTGACTGATGCCTCGGATCAAGCGTCCTCTCCGCGCGAGCGGAGGTGAACCGTTTTTCGCGTCCTCAAAGCTCTGGCCGACCGCGTCCTCTCCGCGCGAGCGGAGGTGAACCGAACGCGGCGCCGGGGAACGGCTCGTACTGCGAGTCCTCTCCGCGCGAGCGGAGGTGAACCGCCGAGGGCAGTGAGCCCGAGGGCCATGTCGGTGTCTTCTCCGTGCGAGCGGAGGGGGCGGTCGGCGACGTGCCGGGCCTTGAGGTGTTCCCTTTCCCGTCGTTCCCGTTTGCATCGGGCGGCTACGCTGCTGGCTGGTTGAGGTACAGACCGCGCGCCTGGAGGAGCTGATGGTGTCTCCGCTTAGTAAAGAAGTGGCAAAGCGGCGATAGAACCGCAGGTCGCGAAGGGTCTTCTCCGCGCGAGCAGAGGTGAGCCGCTGCTGTCCCGCTGCCTGGTCGGCGAGGACCTGTC
Organism: Streptomyces sp. NPDC045287; assembly: GCF_056432325.1. Lineage (NCBI taxonomy): Bacteria > Bacillati > Actinomycetota > Actinomycetes > Kitasatosporales > Streptomycetaceae > Streptomyces > Streptomyces sp. NPDC045287. The sequence continues at coordinate 55,574 of NZ_JBWKJG010000027.1, read as the reverse complement.
TTCTCCGCGCGAGCAGAGGTGAGCCGTTCTTCCCTCACCCCACCCGGCGCGACACCGAGTCTTCTCCGCGCGAGCGGAGGTGAGCCGCCCGAGCCGATCCCGGGCGACCGGGACCCGGGGTCTTCTCCGCGCGAGCGGAGGTGAGCCGGCCCGGGAGGCGTTCAAGCGGCTGCTGAAGCAGTCTTCTCCGCGCGAGCGGAGGTGAGCCGTTCGCCACCGCCTTGAGCGGGAAGTCCTCCCGGTCTTCTCCGCGCGAGCGGAGGTGAACCGCCTCGGCGCTCGGGCTGGCTGCGGTGGCGGGCGTCCTCTCCGCGCAGGCGGAGGTGAGCCGCAGCTCTACCCGGCTCCGGAGTGGCGCGGCCGGTCCTCTCCGCGCGAGCGGAGGTGAACCGCACGGCCGGTCCGCGGACGGTGCGGGCGCGGGGTCTTCTCCGTGCGAGCGGAGGGGGCGGTCGGCGACGTGCCGGGCCTTGAGGTGTTCCCTTTCCCGTCGTTCCCGTCTGCTCGGGCGGCTACGCTGCTGGCTGGTTGAGGTACAGACCGCGCGCCTGGAGAAGCTGATGCTGTCTCCGCTTAGTAAAGAAGTGGCAAAGCGGCGATAGAACCGCAGGTCGCGAAGGGTCCTCTCCGCGCAGGCGGAGGTGAACCGCTTTTCCCGCGATCGTCACCGGCCCCTCGTCGGTCCTCTCCGCGCAGGCGGAGGTGAACCGGGCTGGATGACGCGGACATCGAGCGCCAGCGGGTCCTCTCCGCGCAGGCGGAGGTGAACCGGACGCCGTCAAGCACGTGACCCGCGTCCAAGGGTCCTCTCCGCGCAGGCGGAGGTGAACCGATCCGCTCGGGCGCCGTCTATCTCAGGCAGGCGTCCTCTCCGCGCAGGCGGAGGTGAACCGGCGGCAGGTCCGGACTACGCGGGCGCCATCATGTCCTCTCCGCGCAGGCGGAGGTGAACCGCCGGAGCACTCCGTGACCGCGGCGGTCCTGTGGTCCTCTCCGCGCAGGCGGAGGTGAACCGGATCGCCGTGTCCAGTGCGGCCGGGAGCTCCTGTCCTCTCCGCGCAGGCGGAGGTGAACCGTGCGACTCCAGCGCGACGGACTTCCAGTACTCGTCCTCTCCGCGCAGGCGGAGGTGAGTCCCGCCCGGGCACAGCGCGCGGCGGGAGGGTGCCGTGGTCTCCGCGCGAGCGGAGGTGAGTCGATGTTCCACCCCACACTTCCCCCAGGACTCGTGTGGTCTCCGCGCGAGCGGAGGTGAACCGCGGCGGCCGGGATCGATGCCGCCCCGCCGGCCGTCCTCTCCGCGCGAGCGGAGGTGAACCGCGGCGGCCGGGATCGATGCCGCCCCGCCGGCCGTCCTCTCCGCGCGAGCGGAGGTAAACCGTCGTCCCCAGCGCGCGGGATGTCGAGCACCAGGTCCTCTCCGCGCAGGCGGAGGTGAGCCGCGCAGGAAGGCGCGGACCATGTCCTTGACGCTGTCTTCTCCGCGCGAGCAGAGGTGAGCCGGTGACCGCGGAGGGCATCCGCGTCGGGCTGATGTCTTCTCCGCGCGAGCGGAGGTGAGCCGTCGTCTACGAGCTGCCGGTCGACGACGTCAGGGTTCTCTCCGCGCAGGCGGAGGTGAGCCGATCACCGACCTCGTGGCCCAGATGGACGTCGGGTCCTCTCCGCGCAGGCGGAGGCGGGTGGTTGGCGGCGGGCCGGACGTCGAGGTGTTCCCTTATCCGTCGTCCCGTTTGCTCGGGTGGTTACGCTGCTGGTTGGTTGAGGTACGTCTCACGGGTTTGGAGGAGCCGCCGTTGTCTGCACTTGGTAAAAAGGCGGCAAAGCGGTGGTAGAACTGCAGGTCATGAAGGGTGCTCTCCGTGCGAGCGGAGGTGAGCCGGCCAACGACGTCCTGGCCTCCCGCGCGGCCGCGTGCTCTCCGTGCGAGCGGAGGTGAGCCGGACCGCGCCATGGTCGGGGACGGCGTCATGGGGTGCTCTCCGTGCGAGCGGAGGTGAGCCGACGGCCGCCGAGGACGACGCCGCGAAGGCCGCGTGCTCTCCGTGCGAGCGGAGGTGAGCCGAAGCGCCTGACCGGCTCCCAGGTGCTGGACGCGTGCTCTCCGTGCGAGCGGAGGTGAGCCGATGGACCTCCTCGGACGGTCGCAGAACTACCGGTGCTCTCCGTGCGAGCGGAGGTGAGCCGTCCCGGCGGGGCGGTCACCGTGGCGTTGCCCTGTGCTCTCCGTGCGAGCGGAGGTGAGCCGGCCGCGGACTCCGCGACCGTAGTCGACCAGCGACGGCAGGGACGCGAGCAGGTGCTCTCCGCGCGAGCGGAGGTGACCCGGGCGCGATGCCTGGCCTGGTCGCTGCGGTCGAGCCCTTTCCGCGCAGGCGGAGGCTGATACTGCTGAGGCCGCCGCGCCCTCTCCGCGCGAGCGGAGGTGAACCGACGGCGGCCATGGGTATCTGCGGCTGGCACCTGTCCTCTCCGCGCGAGCGGAGGTGAACCCCCAGTGCATGCAGGAACGCCTCGCTGAAGTGCGTCCTCTCCGCGCGAGCGGAGGTGAACCGTAGTCGGCGGGCAGGACCCACAGCCCCCTGCCGTCCTCTCCGCGCAGGCGGAGGTGAACCGAGCTTCCCGTAGGCCGGGTGCTCCAGGTCCGCGTCCTCTCCGCGCAGGCGGAGGTGAACCGCGCAGCGACGTGCAGCTGCTGGTGCAGGCCATGTCCTCTCCGCGCAGGCGGAGGTGAACCGCCGCCCGACTCTTCGATGATCCGCGGATTGAAGTCCTCTCCGCGCAGGCGGAGGTGAACCGCCGGTCGGCCACGGATCCGGCCGGCGGCCGTGGTCCTCTCCGCGCAGGCGGAGGTGAACCGACCAAGCCCAACGACGTGCTGGAGGAGCTGCCGTCCTCTCCGCGCAGGCGGAGGTGAACCGCTCTGCGCTCTGCCGGGTGGGCACCTCGGGATGTCCTCTCCGCGCAGGCGGAGGTGAACCGACCCGTTCCGGTCCAGGACGACGACGTACTCCGTCCTCTCCGCGCAGGCGGAGGTGAACCGACCGCGCTGCAGGCCGACATCGCCGACGTCCTGTCCTCTCCGCGCAGGCGGAGGTGAACCGTTCCCGGTCGTCGTGGTCGAGGTCCGTGGGGTGTCCTCTCGGCGCAGGCGGAGGTGTGAAGGTGTCTTGCAGCACCCACCGCATTGCGGCACCGATCCGGCCGTCGCATTGCCCCGCTCGAGGGGTGGGCGTGACGGCGAGAGCCCCGACGCTCAGGTCGGGGCTCTCGCGGTGGGCTCGGGGGATCGTTTCTTCGGGAGCGGGCCGGGGCTGGTCTGGCAGATCCGGCCCCGGCCCGCGCCGGAAGGCCCCGGACACGTGGGGCGTCCGGGGCCCGGGGATGCGGTTTCCGTGTCCAGATGCCTAACGCACGGGTTACGGCCTGCGGATCACGGACCGCGGGCCACGGTCCAGCCTGCCGGTGGGCCCGCGGGGGCAGGGTGGCGCCTAGGGCGGGTCAGGACACCACGACCTTCTCGTCGGGCTCGACGTCGTCAAGGTAGCCGCCCATGGCCGCCATCGACGTGCTCGGCGGTCGGTTCAACTCCCTCCCCTGTGCGGCAGCGGCGTAGGCAATCTCGGAAGGAGCGCGGTCGAGGTCCATGCGGGGCTCCAGGACGGGTGAGGGGCTGCCGTGGCCGGTCTGTCATCGCCGAGTCTGCCAGCGGGCACCGACAGGCGGGGCATGAGCAGACAGGTTGGGAAGGTGCCTCGGAAACCCTCTGAACCTGAGCGCCGGTCCCTGCCGGTGCGGCACCGTATGGGCATGACGAACAAGAACCCGTTCATGCTGACCACCGCTGGCCAGTGGGTCGAGCTCGAGGCAGATCCTCTCGCCCCGTTCGAGCACCTCGACAGCTGGGAGGAGAGCGTCAAGGAGGCCGGGTACTACGAGTGGAACACGATGTCGCGGAAGGACCGAACCCCTCTGTGGCTGGAGATCTACCGCAACGGGGGTGGAAAGGCGGGCTCACCTCCGCTGTTCTTGGTGTCGATCACCACCCTCGACAGCTTCGAGACGGTCTACGCGGAGAGCGCCCCGGCGATGATGGATCTGCAGGCCCGATGGGCGCCAGCGATCCAGACCGCTGCGGTGACCGCTCTTCTGGGTGACCTCGAGGAGGGCAAGCTGGACACCGGCTTCGCGACCTTGCTGCGTAGGGCGCTGCTTCAAGGGTGACGTGGCGATGCCCCCGGCCCAAGCGGGTCCGGGGGCACAGGGGCGGCGGTGCTGACAAGCGATCACCGGACGGTGCCCGCCGCCAGACGGCACCGTACCCGACCAGGCGGGGTCACATGGGGCCGGCGTAGGCGATGGCGAGGACCGTGAGGACGCGGGTGTCCCGGCCGATGAGGATGACTGCGGTGACGTGCCCGCGGGCGACGGTGCGGACGGTGCCGTCATCCTGCCCGTACGGCTCCGAGCAGCCCAGCGGGTCGCCTTGGGCGTCGACGAGGCACAAGGCGAGGTCGCGGCGCGCGGTGTCGGGGAGCTGCTTGTAGGTGTCGAAGACGTCCGGTGGGAAGTTCAGGCGGTAGGTCACGGGGTTACGCCGCTCCCCGGTCGTGCTTGCGGGGGGAGCCGGCGTCGCGGCTGCGGGGGCTGGCGTCGCGGAGGATGTCAGCGGTGCGGTCCTCGGCCGTGAGGTCTTCGGGGAGGCGTCCGGCGAACTTCATGCTGATGCGGGAGGACTCAATGCGGTGGTCGGCGGCGCGCAGCTGCTCGGCGGCCGCCGTCCAGCGGTCGAGGACGGCGGGGAGTTCGGCGAGGGGGGTGAGGTTGACGTCCTGGAGGAGCTGCTGCCGCAGTGCGGAGTGCGGCAGGGCGTGGTGGAGCCGGTCCACCGTCCAGGTCTCGCGTTCGCTCATCTAGCACCTCCTGGGGGTCATCACGGCATACAGTACGCCTGCCCAGGGCCTGGCCGGACGGACCGCGGCAGATCAGACGAAGGTGGGGGCGGGGATGAAGAAGATACCGTCGGGCGGTCGGCCGAGGACCGCGGAAGTACTCCTCGCGGAAGCGGCGCCGAGGGAGCGCACGGTGGACGACCACATGTACGAGACACAGGACGCCGCAGGGCTACACCCCTTCCGGCTGCAGCTGTTCACCGCGCCAGGACGGCGGCCGGTGGCGGTGGCCACGCAGACGTACGACGAGGGCGGCAGCCTGATGAACCGGGTCGAGAAGTACGTCGCGGACGTGTGGCAGACCCACTGCCCTGACGAGGAGCGCCCGCCGATCTGGGCGCAGCGCTTCACCAATGCCGCACAGGACGACGGGGTCGGTGGTGAAGCGGACGGCCTCGAGGCCACCGGTTTCACCCTGGTCACCTTCCACGAGGACTCCTCATCCACGGTCCGCGTCTCCAGCTGGTTATCGATCAGCGACGCCGACCTGGCGCGCCTCGTCGGCCGACCCGTCGACCGCAGCCGTGGCGCCAGCTACGTACCGACGGCACTCCCGGCGCCCGTGGAAAAGCTCGAGTACCGGTTCATCGCCGTCGACGACCTCCCCGAGCCGCACCCGTTTCGGGAGGCGTGCATGCGCCTGCCGCAGAGCACCCACGACCGCGCTGCGCCAGCACGGCGGCACGCCTCGGGCAAGGAATGCTGCTGGTACCACCGGCAGGACTGGAAGACGGCCAGCGAACAGGCGATTCGGATGGTCAAGCGTGCGCGCGCGAACGGGATGACCGACACCGACGTCGCCGCGCACTGGGCGGGTCTCACGACGGTCTGCGGCGTGGACAAGGCGTTGTACGGGGCGGTGTACTCGCTACTTCAGCCAACCACCGCGATCACCGCGGCCCTCGGTCCGACGGGCTGGTACACGAACGGGCAGCACCGGGCACGGGCGATGAAGGACGCGGAGGTGGAGCGGACGGTCGTGGTGGCTTACCTGCCGCCCGAGAATGCCGCGGGAGACGATGGCGAGGGGTAGGCGCCGACTAGAAACTCGGGACGCTGCTGCTCCTTCGCGTGCTGCGCAGCCGCCAGGTAGAAGGGGACGGCGAGACCCGCATGTGCTCTCCGCGCGAGCGGAGGTGAACCGTAGCCGATCTCGTCGCGGTAGACGGTTCGGTCGTCCTCTCCGCGCGAGCGGAGGTGAACCGCTGAGCTTCGAGGTGGAGAAGCTGTTCAAGACGTCCTCTCCGCGTGAGCGGAGGTCGACGGACCGGGCGCTGAGGCGTTCCCTTTGTCGTGCCTGCTTGTTCGGGTGGTTACGCTGCTGGTTGATGTATGGATCGAGCGCCTGGAGGAGCTGACGTTGCCTGCATCCGGTAAAGAAGTGGCAAAGCGGCGATAGAGCCGCAGGTGGCGAAGGGTCCTCTCCGCGCAGGCGGAGGTGAACCGGCCGGCCACGGGCCGCCGCTCGACCTCGGGTTGTCCTCTCCGCGCAGGCGGAGGTGAACCGCCGGTCGGCCACGGATCCGGCCGGCGGCCAGGGTCCTCTCCGCGCAGGCGGAGGTGAACCGACCGCGTCTGGCGCGTCCGCGACGCTCGGACTGTCCTCTCCGCGCAGGCGGAGGTGAACCGTCGGTGACCCTTGGCGCCCTCCTGGCCGATGAGTCCTCTCCGCGCAGGCGGAGGTGAACCGGCCACGGCCGAGCGGATGGTGCGCACCTTCGCGTCCTCTCCGCGCAGGCGGAGGTGAACCGGCACGGAAGCGCGCCGAGGCCGAGGAGGACGGGTCCTCTCCGCGCAGGCGGAGGTGAACCGTTCCAGGGGGCGGCGGACCAGGTGCGAGCGCTGTCCTCTCCGCGCAGGCGGAGGTGAACCGGCGCCATCTACGAGATGTTCGACACCGAACGGGTCCTCTCCGCGCAGGCGGAGGTGAACCGCGTGTAGCGCTGCTCCTGGGGCTCCTCCTGGAGTCCTCTCCGCGCAGGCGGAGGTGAACCGTTGAGCGGGTCGATCGTCCTCATCACGCCAGAGTCCTCTCCGCGCAGGCGGAGGTGAACCGACCGGTCGGACGCTCGCCAAGCGAGGTCACCGGTCCTCTCCGCGCAGGCGGAGGTGAACCGATGGCGGTGATGACGATGATGGCAAGCCAGGTGTCCTCTCCGCGCAGGCGGAGGTGAACCGACGAGGTTCAGGTCCGGGTCGTTGGCTCCCCAGTCCTCTCCGCGCAGGCGGAGGTGAACCCAGCCACTCCCAGGTGTCGCGGTGCGCGGTGAGGTCCTCTCCGCGCAGGCGGAGGTGAACCGAAGACCGGTCGCCCCGCATCCATCCCGATCAAGTCCTCTCCGCGCAGGCGGAGGTGAACCGCGGCTCACGGACTCGGGGTTGGTGGCCCGGACGTCCTCTCCGCGCAGGCGGAGGTGAACCGGCGAAGGGTACCTCGTCGGGCCGGGGGAAGATGTCCTCTCCGCGAGAGCGGAGGTGAACCGTTGCGCCGACTCGAATCCAGGATGTGACATGGGTCCTCTCCGCGCGAGCGGAGGTGAACCGGCCGTACAGCGCCCCGGGGTCGCCCGGGACTCGTCCTCTCCGCGCGAGCGGAGGTGAGCTGGGCGAGGCCCTCGCCAACGGCACGTTCACGATGTCTTCTCCGCGCGAGCGGAGGTGAGCCGTCGTCTACGAGCTGCCGGTCGACGACGTCAGGGTTCTCTCCGCGCAGGCGGAGGCAGGTGGCCGGCGGCGGGCCGGACGTCGAGGTGTTCCCTTGTCCGTCGTCCCGTCTGTTCGGGTGGTTACGCTGCTGGTTGGTTGAGGTACGAACCGCAGGCTTGGAGGAACCGTCGTTGCTCAATGCTGGTAAAGAAGTGGCAAAGGGCTGTAGAACCGCAGGTCTCGAAGGGTCCTCTCCGCGCAGGCGGAGGTGAACCGCCCGACGGGCCGTCTGATGGCCGCCCTGTTCCGTCCTCTCCGCGCAGGCGGAGGTGAACCGACGATCGTCGCGCTCTGGGAGCCGGTCCTCGGGTCCTCTCCGCGCAGGCGGAGGTGAACCGGGGGCGGTCTAGATGGCATGGGTGCTGGACACGTCCTCTCCGCGCAGGCGGAGGTGAACCCGTCACGGACGGCGTCTGGCTGGACACCCTGGCGTCCTCTCCGCGCAGGCGGAGGTGAACCGGCGATGTCGACGGCGAGACCAGGGCACGCCAGGTCCTCTCCGCGCGAGCGGAGGTGAACCGAACGTCGTCCCCGGCCTCCCCCGGCCCCACGGCGACCGGCGCGTCCTCTCCGCGCGAGCGGAGGTGAACCGTCTGGGCTACAGCGCGATCCAGCGCAGCTTCGTGCCGTACGCCAGGGCGCTGGGGGCGACGTCCAGGCGGCCGGTGTCCGCGTCGAACTTCACCGCTTGGCCGTGCCCGGCGAGCTCGGGTGCGGCCGCGGCGAGGATATCGTCGAACTGGGCGAGGACGCTGCCGCCGGCGGCCGGGGCGATCATGCCGCGCTCGGTCATCATCGTGATCGCCGTACCCAGTCCGAGCGGCTCGTGGCCCTCTCGCCGCACAGCTGTGCCGGTGTGCCGCCTTCGGCGTGACCGTACGGGCGCCGTTCTTCTTCGACGCCTTCCGGGCGGCGAGCAGGGCCTGGCGCGTGAGGTCGACGCCGGACATCTCGCCGCCGCTCATGCCTGCCCCCACGGGATGTAACCGAGGTCCAAGTGGCCGAGGCTGGCGAGGCGTTGGACCTGGTCCACGAACCGGCTGGTGAACAGGCGCCGGGCTGACATCTCGCCGTGGCGGTCGATGTGGTCGAAGGCGATCTGGTGGTCGTGGGCGGCGCGGGCGCGCCAGTCGGTGACCTGTTCGCGGGTCAGGTCCTCGAGGACGAGCTCCTGCTCCTGGTCGACGTCGACGAACTCCGACTCCGCAGTGGCATCGACGGCGGCGGCCGGGCGCGGCGCGGACAGCGCGACCGGAGCCACCGTTGTGCGCGCTGCTCAAGCCTGCCGCTCTGTCTGGCTCCTGGTGCTCCGCCGCCACGCTGTCGTGCCGGGCTCCGACCACCACGCCACCTTCCAGGAAAGTGACGCTTTTGGCTTCTTTGTCGGTTTCGGTGAAAGTGATGAGAAACAGGGCTGGTGGCACATAGACTTGCAGGTCAGGAAGTGTGCTCCCCGCACCCGCGGGGATGGTCCCCTCCTCCTCACGGGGACGACCGGAACCGGCAAGTGCTCCCCGCACCCGCGGGGATGGTCCCCGGCATGGATCTTTCCGACGAGCGGACGCAGGGTGCTCCCCGCACCTGCGGGGATGGTCCCCAGTAGGCCGCATCCAGGGTGACGGTCATCAGGTGCTCTCCGCATCCTCGGGGATGGTCCCGCCCCGCTCGGCGTGTCCGTCGACCTTGACGAGTGCTCCCCGCCTGCGCGGGGATGGTCCCGGGGCGCTGGCCTGATGGCCGGGCGTGCGGTAGTGCTCCCCGCCAGGGCTACGGTTTCGGCAGCTGCATCAGCGTCGACTCCGAGTGGGATGCGTACGACTCCTTGGTCTGCGTGGGCGATGCCACCGGCGGCGGCCGGGCGGTCTTGCTGGCCCGCAGGGCTGCTTCGCCCGGCCGGTCCCGCGCCGCTCAGCCGCCGCATGTTGAGGTGTCGCGGTGGCTCGGCGAGATCGAGGGGGTCGACATGCCCCTAACGTTCGTAAGTCGGCCCCGACCGGTCTCCGGGCACACGTCCAGCGTCGGCGTGCCGGCCGGGGTTTTCAGGCATCGGGCTGTGCCTCTCGGCCGACGCGGTCAGGAGACGGCCTTGTCGAGGACGCGGGCGAGTTCGGCGGGCGCGGACAGCATCGGCCAGTGCCCGGTGGGCAGGTCGAAGCGCCGCCACGGCGGCTGGTTCAGGTAGGCCAGCATCGGCACCCCGGCTTCCAGCAACCCCGTGAAGTCACGGCAGGCGATCAGGACACGGTTCACACCGGGACCGGGCTCGGCCGGGCCGGCGAGACGCTGGGTGAAAGTACCGAACGGCTGAGGGGTGGCACGCGTGCGCAGAGCGTTCCGCTGGCCCTCATCGAGCCCGTCGAGGCTGCTGGACAAGCCCAGGACATCAAAGGGCGGCATCGGTAGCCGCCACCCGTCGCCGGAAGCGTCGACCTGCTGGCGCAGCTGGTCCGCTGCCTGCGGTGGCATGAGGTCGAGCATGCACATGCCTGCGGCGAACGGGGCGCTGTCCACGTAGATCACGCGCTCCAGGCGGTCGCCGAGACGTCCGGCTGCCCCGGTCACCGGGGCAGCCGCGTAGCTGTGGGCGACCAGCGTGACGTCGCGCAGATCGTTCCGCTCGACGAATCCCGTGATGTCCGCGATGTGCGTCTCCAGGTCTGTCTGGGGGCCGACCTGGTCGGCGTGTTCGGCCAGGCCGGTCAGGGTCAGCGGCAGCGCCGTGTGGCCGCGCTCCTGCAGAGCGCGGGCGGTGTCTTCCCAGACCCACGCCCCGAGCCAGGCGCCGGGAACGAGTACGAAGGTGGCCATGTGATCTCCCAGAAGTAGGTGCTGCGGGGAGCGTAAAGTCGATACAGGACAGAATCCGCCCTGAAATGCCGTGCTCTCCGCGCGAGCGGAGGTGAACCGATCGCAGCCCTCGCGCTGCGCCTCGAGGGGTGGTCCTCTCCGCGCAAGCGGAGGTGAACCGCCGCGCGTGAGCACCCCGGGCTGTCGCCGGCCGTGCTCTCCGCGCGGGCGGAGGTGACCCGGTGGGGCGGCAGTGACCGGAGCGGCCATGCCGTGCTCGGTCGTCATCATCGTGATTGCCGCACCCAGCCCGAGCGGTTCGCGGTCGTCCCGCCGCGCAGCCGTGCCGGTGCGCCACTTCGGCTTCATCGTGCGGCCGGCGCTGTTCTTCGTCGCCGCCTCCCGGGCTGCGAGCAGGGCTTGGCGCGCGAGATCGCTGCTGGACATTTCGCCGCCGCTCATGCCTATCCCCATGGGATGTAGCCGAGGCTGAGGTGGCCGAGGCCCGCCAGGCGTTGGGCCTGGTCGACGACTTGCTGGTGAACAGGCGCCGGGCCGAGGTCTCGCCGTGGCGGTCGATGTGGTCGAACACGATCTTGTGGTCGTGGGCGGCGCGGGCGCGCCAGTCATGGTCCTGCTCACGGGTCAGGTCTTCGAGGACGAGCTCCTGGTCGGCGTTGGCGCACTCCGGCTCCGGAGGGGAGACGGTGGCTGGGCACGGCGCGGCAGGCCCGCCAGCGTCCCGCGTACGGCACAGCGGGCTACCCCCGCGGGTGCGGGGACGACACGCGAGCATCCGACGTCACCTCCCCCCGCGTCGGGCTACCCCCGCGGGTGCGGGGACGACATCGCCGGTACGTCCCGGCTCACGATCGGCCGCGGGCTACCCCCGCGGGTGCGGGGACGACTCTCCACGACGACGGATTGCTGCTGACCATGTCACCGGCCATCCGTCGTCGCTGCTCGGGCCCCTGTAGACGGGGTAGGGAGGTGCTGTTTAGCGGATAAGGAGTAGTCCGCAGCTGTAGGCACGAGCATGGCCGATGCCTTCGCTGAGGGCCGTCGCCAGGGTTGCGGGGTCGGTGATGGTGAGGCGGCCCTTGATTTCAGCACGGGTGAGGGTAAGGCCTTCTCGGATGCCGCTTCTGAGGGTGCCGGTCATGCGGATGCTGAGCTTGTCGGGGTCGGTGGTTGCTCCGATGCGTGTCACGCCGTCAGGGGCGATGGCTGGTTCGTCGAGGGCTTGGAGGCGACGGGCGAACCAGTGCTTGACGTGGTGAGGCGACCGGTGGGCGGTGCGCTTGCCGCGGGTGAGTGGACTGCTGGGTGTCTTTCGGGGCGCTGATCGGGTGGGGTTGACGACGGTACGGAAGGAGACGGTGTCTCCTGCGGTGAGGGTTCGGTCTACGGTGATGGTGTGCGGTTTGTCCTTTAAGGCATCGCTGGGGATGTTGGACCAGTCCGCCGGGACGCGCGCTTGGACGACGAGGACGAGAACGCCGGCTTGAAGGTCGACAGACCAAGTGGAGAGCACGCCCATCTGGGAGCGGGGGGCGGAGGCGCCGTCTTCGACCCACCCGTAGAAGCCGGACATGACGGTGCGATGCATGTGCTGTGCGTCCACCATGGCTTTGACCACGAAAGGGTGGCGGGCGTCGAGGGTGAGGACGCTGTGGGAGGTGACGAAGCGGGCGGGCTTGGGGGTCACGGGATCACGTCCCATTCGATGGCGTGCGGGTCAGGAGTGATGCGGGTGCGGACTTCCCACCGTCGGGTGTGAGCCCGCTGATCGGGGTGGAAGCTGATGGGCTGGTCGGGCATGGAGGTGGCGCCCGGCGTGCTGGGGGGCACCTCGATCCAGGCCCAGGGCTCGTTCATGGGGCTGTTGGGAAGGAGCGCGGTGTGAGTGAGAGCCTGTTCGGCGGGTCCGTCGTGAATGCGGCCGGCGAGGGTGCCGGATGGCGGGCATGACTTGCGTCCGAGCCAGAGGAGCCGTTGTGGGTGTTCCAGGGCATGGGCGATGTTGGCCAACAGGTCGTGGTCGGGGTGCTCAAGTGCAGCGACAAAGGCGGCGTCGGCGAGATACCAGCGTTCGGTGATCATCGCAGTACGGGACAGTTCGCTGGAAACCAGCGTGCCAGAGGTGGCGTCGGTGGTGATGTACTTGGGTGCGCCATACCAGCTGGGCAGGTCGTGGTGGCCGAAGGTCGGTGCAGGGTTGTCATGGGTATGGGCGGTGGCGTTGGCGCGGCGGTGGTCGGTGATGAGGTCGCGGGGTCGCAAGGGGTAGCGGCCGCCGCCTACGGTGTGGTAGTCGCGGATCGGGGTGCCGGGCTGGTCGGCACGGACACCGAAACGGATCTCAGTGAGGTGGGCGAGGGGGCTGTCCGGGTCCTTGTCGAAGGGGTCGGTGCGGTCGTGGCCCAGTGCTGCAGCGCATAGGCCGAGCACACCGGATTTGGTGGGGTGAGTGTGGGTATCGCGTCGGGCGAAGCGGGACACCGCCCCCCAGGACTGCAGGGGGGCGGCGAGCCGGACGAGCAAGGTGAAGGTCACGCTGTCAGCTCCTCAGGGGTGACGGCTTCTTTCGCCGGGAAGGAGTTGGTGGCGGCCAGCTCGTTGATCAGTGTGTGGATGTCCATGTCGTAGGTCAGCACCTTGCCGGGGGTGATGTCGGGGCGGCGGGCGGTGACGAACGCGTGGTGGTCCAGGAGGCGGCGGGCGGCAGCGTGGGCGGCGGGGCCGTCTTCGGTTTCGTCGATCGGCTTTTGGAAGGCGCCGGCGTAGTTGTAGGGGCGGTCGCCTTCGAAGGCGAGGACGAGGCCGGGCAGGGAGCCGGTGGAGGCGGTGCTGTTTTTCTTGGCCTCGGGGAATGCGTCGACGAAGGCGGTGACGAACTCCTTCTCAGCTGCTTCGGCGGCGGCTTCGGCTTTTTCCTCGGTCATGCCGGCGGCTCGGAGGTTGTTGCGCAGTGCCCGCCGGTCGAGCACGGCGTGACGGTAGAACGTTCCGGAGATGAGTGATTGGTAGCCGGTCATGCCGGCGCCGGAGTCATCGGCCGCGTCGAGGAAGTCCAGCGCGTTCTTCTTCCGCTCCAGCTTGGCGTCGTCTGCCGCGGCATAGAAGTCGTCCACCTGTTCGGCTTCATGGACGGTGAAGGCGTGAGCGGTCTGGATCGCCCCGTCGACGTTGGGCGAGTCGGCGATTTCGGCGAGGAACCGGCCGTACAGAGCGATGTCGATGGCGTCGCGGGGAGCGAGCGCTGTCAGCACCGCGGTGCGGTTTGTCTTGGGGAGGAGGGGAAGCTTCCCTGATTCTGCAGAGGGTTCGGTCTCCTCGGGGGCGGCGTCGGCCGGGCTCTTTTTCTTTCCCTTGGGCTTCTCCGCTGCCTGCTTGGCCGCCAGGTAGTCGGCCACCCATGGGCCCAGGGTGTCCCGTTCGGCGTGGAGGTGTTCTGCGATCTTGTCGCCGGCGTCTGCCGGAGCGAACACCAGGACCTTGGTCAGGTTCGCTGTGGTCTTCTTCGCCGGATCGCCGAACTTCAGGCCAATGGCCTCCAGCACGCAGCGGGCGGTCGTTACCGCCTGCTCCTGGTCCCAGCCGTACTGGGTGTGCAGGGCTCGGGCGGTGGTCAGCGCCCACTCACGGGTGCGTACGCCCATGGTGTGGCCGGCCAGCGCACCGGTGCCGGAGTTCGCGCGGTTGCGGGAGTGGACGCGCTCGGCCCGGCGCCGGGCCTGGCTAGTGATCATGTGTCGCTCGACTCCGCCGTAGATGATCGACTTCGGGGAGCCGTTCTCGTCACGGACCGGCAGGGCGGCGACGACGGTTTCCAGCAGGTGGAGCGACAGGAACTGGCGGCCAGTGAGGGTGGGAGGCGTGCTGGTCACTTCGAGGTCTCCTTTTTGGCATATGTGCTGGTGTGGAAGTCGTGTGCCCAGCCGCGGTGGATGGGCCGGCCGCGCTCGTGCCACCGGCTGAGATCGTCGGTGAGGCTCACCCATGAGGGAGGCGGTACGTCGCAGGCCCGCAGCCGTTCGATGGCGTGTTGCAGATGCCGCCAGGGGATGCGGCGGCTGGAGACGAGCCGGTCCATGAGGCGAGAGGCGCCAGGGTCTTTCGGTCCCCGGGCGACAGGGCTGCCGATTCGGCGGGCGGCGGCGCCCAGGCTGTTGAAGCCGTACGACGGTTGGGAGGCGCCTCGGTGGTAGACGGCGAAAAGGAAAGCGACCTGCTCGTAGATCTCGCGCTGCGCTTCGGTGGGGGCGTGGGAAGCGGCGGTGATGTGGCTGAGGGTGAGGGCCCGGGGGCGGCGGAGTGCGGCGAGCTGGCCGTAGTCGCGGGTGCGGACCAGACCGGCTAGCCACCCGGTCAGTTGCTCGGCCGGGGTCCTGTCGGTGTTGTCGGTGGTCATGCGAGCGGATCCTCCGTCGCGGGGGCCGGATTGTTCTTGGCGAGTTCGGTGACGAGGCGGTTGGCTGCCTCCGCGTGGGCGCGAAAGCCCTGGCTGTTAGGAGGCAGGGAGGCCAGGCGGTGTTCGAGCAGGCGTTTGGCCGTGGTGTGGAGGGTGGCCGCGTAGGTGCGCAGCGCCTCGACGACGGAGTCGCTGTGGGCGGCTGCCTCCAGGAGTGTGTGGAAGGGTTCTGCCGTAGCGGCCCAGTGCTCGCCGCGCGCGTCGAAGCGCGCGATTTGCGCTGCCTTGTCGGCTGGTTTCGGGTTGGGGTAGGCGATCGTCCATGCGGTGTGCGCGGCCTTGCCGAGGCAGGTGGCCACATGGTCGGCGATGCGCGCTCCGGTCTCGGCGGCCTGCCGCAGCGCTGCCTGGCGCCCGGGCACGAAGGGAAATTCGTCGGCGACCCAGGTGACTGCCGTCGTTTGTCGGGCGATCAGGCCGACGGCCCACAGCGTGACGGGGTGGCTGGCGGGTAGGGACGCGATCCGTCCGTACAGGTCGGTGCCCTTGGTGCGCTCGGCGACGGCTGCGTACAGTGCGTGGGCTTCACGCCACAGGGCTCGGGCTGCTGATGGGGCGAGCGGCTTCGTCGTGCCGTTCGCTGTGGTGGTGAAGACGACGTCTTGCAGGTAGGCGGCGGGTAGGGGGGCGAGAAGTTCGCCGGCGCCGATGAGGACCCGGTCCACGCTCACGGTGCCGTCCTTCTGCGTCGTGGGCCGCAGGAGGATTGACCTGCCCAGGACGGAGTGCAGGTCGGCAGGGCCGTCGACTGGGCGTCCTTGAGGCTTGGTGGTGAAGCCGCGGCGTTCTCGCTGTGTCCAGGTGCGGTTGAACGTGCCCGGCTCGCCAGGGTGTGGGGCGAGGTTGAGGCGAAGGGTGTCGCCGAGGGTGGCGCCCTGTGCGATCACGCGGATTCGGGAGCCGAGCCTACCGACGGCGAGGTTGGTGATCGTGGGGCCCAGTGTCTCCTTGCCGGAGATCCTCGCGCGGCCGCCGAGTCCGTAGGTGTGCTGTGTGAGTAGGGCTCGGAATGCTGCCGCGGCGGGGAGCGGGGCGGGGTGCTCGAGATGGTGGTGGTCGAAGAACTGGATGTAGTCGCCGGTGTGCTCGATGACGAGTTGGGCGGGGCCCGCGCCGTGCTGGTCAAGGAAGGGTGCCAGGAGCGCGTTTTGCCCGAACGGGGCTGCGGAGTCGAGCAGGTCCCAGTCGGAAGCGGGCTGGTCACGTAGCCACGCGGCGGCCGGACCGAGGGGTTCTTGTTCCGTCACCCAGTCCTCCCACTCCTCCTCTGTGGCGGGGTAGGTGCCGGAGGCGTAGCAGAGGGCGAGGAGGAATTCGATCAGCGCGACCGTCTCGCCTGGGGTGGAGGCGTTGATACACCGCAGGTCATCGGCGGTTTCCAGGGTCTCGGCGATGCTGAGTGTCAGCGGGCGGCCAGCCATTGTCAGTGCTGGGGTGCATGCTTCGGTGCGGACGTCCCATCGGGGCCGTAAGGCCGTCGGGGGTGGCGGTGCTTGGCTGCCCATCAGATGTCTCTCACTCTCTTACGTTTGCGGTTCCAAGCGGAGAGGATGAGGCGTGACCGTAGCACAGCGGAGAGTGACTGTATGACCGAAAACCGGAAACCGGACAAGCCCTACCGGCTGGTATGGGGTAAGACCGACCGCCGTGGCCATTCCCGCAAGCAAGGCGGCCCCGACTGGAACCCCCTGCCCGCACACCTTCTCGACGCCGCCGCAGCCGCGCTCGAGCTATGGGACCGCTACCTCGCGCCCGCCATGCGAGCCCGGCTCATCGAAGCGTTCGGCGCTGGCGACGAGCGCACTGCCCGCGCAGTGACCGCGTTCTACGTCGCGCTGCACGACCTTGGCAAAGCATCCGCCGCCTTCCAGCGCCAGTTCGGACGTGGCCGATTCTCGACCACCCGGTTACGGGTCGCCCGCCAGGCATGGGAGACAGCGGCGCGCGATGCCGGCCTACCGCTTCCCGAAGACTGGGAAGCCGCCTGGTGGGCCCGCCACGAGCACGTCACCGCCGCCGTACTACCCCACCTGACCGGCTGCGACTGTCCTCCAAGTGAAGGATGCCGCGACCGGGCCCACCGCGGCCTTCACGCCGCCGCCTACGGGCTGGGAGCCCACCACGGCCACTTCCCCGACCACGACACCGTAAGCAAAGCCCACGGTGCCGCCGGACCCGAATGGGCACCCGTCCACCAAGACCTCGTGGCCACCGTCGCCCACCTCACAGGTGTCGACGTGTCCCGCCTTGTCGACACTGTCGCGCCACTGCGCCCCTCCGCGCTAGTGGCCTTCGCCGGGCTCGTCGTCCTCAGCGACTGGCTCGCCTCCGACGAGACCCGCTTCACCTACCGCCACACCGGCATGCACGACACAGCCTGGTGGGCCGCCTCCCAGGACAACGCCAGGCAATCCGTCAACGAACTTCGCCTCGAACGATGGCCCACCGCCCAGGCCACCTGGGAAGAGATCTGGCCCGGCACGCACCCGCGCCCGTTCCAGGCCGACACCATGCGCATCCTGCCCGAAACCGGACCAGCCATGATCATCGTCGAATCCGACACCGGCTCCGGAAAAACCCGCCTCGCCCTGTGGTGCGCCCACCACCTGGCCGTACGTAACGGATACCAGGGCCTCTACATGGCGATGCCCACACGGGCCGCGACCAACCAGGTCGCCACCGAAATCGAAACATTCATGACCAACGCTGTCACATCCGACGCAGCAAACCTCGCCCTCGTCCACGGCACCGCCTTCACCACCGACACCGTCCACCGCCTACTGGACGCCGCCCGCCCCACCCCGCCCCCCGAAGACCCCGGCGGAATCGAAGACCTCATGGGCTTCGTCATGGGCACCCTCGACGACGCCCATCACGAACATCCCGCCCCCTCCGACAAACCCACCAAGAGCCGCGCCATCCTGGACCCCTGGTACCTGCGCCGCTGCCTTGGCCTCGTAGCCACCTTCGGTATCGGAACCATCGACCAGGTCGTCCTCGCCTCCCAAAGATCCCGGCACTGGTTCCTGCGCCTGTTCGGCCTGATGAACAAAACCGTCATCATCGACGAAGCCCACGCCTACGAGCTCTACCAACAAGACCTCCTCACCGCAGCCGTCGAATGGCTCGCCGACGCCGGCGCCTCCCTGGTAGTCCTTTCCGCGACCCTCCCCACATCCGTCCGCGACAACCTCACCCAAGCCTGGTGCACCGGCCTCGGCGTCACCCCCCAAGACACAGGCGAAACAGGCCCCATCACCGTCCTCGACACCGCAGGACGCATTCGCCGAGCCGGCCCCACCCCCACCCAAGCCCCAGCCCTCAACACCACCATCACCCTCGACCCGGACCCAGGCCCCCAGCAACTCGCCGCCGAACTTCTCACCCAAGCAGCTAACGGCGGCTGCGTAGGCGTAGTCCGCACCAGAGTGGCCTCTGCCATCGCCCTCTACGAACAGGCGAAAGCCCAAGCCGAGAAACTCGGCTGGCACAAAGACGAGATCATCCTCCTCCACGGCCGGCTCATGCCACGCGACCGCCAGCCCCTCGAGGAGAACCTCACCCACCTCCTCGGCCCCGGACCTGACGAAACCCGCCACCAGGGACGCCCCAACCCCCACCGCCCCAAGCGGCTCCTCATCATCGCCACCCAGGTCATCGAACAATCACTCGACCTCGACTTCGACCACCTGACCACCGACCTCGCACCCGCCGACCTGCTCCTCCAGCGCCGAGGCCGCCTCCACCGGCACACGGTCAACGACCAATACCGCCCCCAGTGGTGCCGGCAACCCGCACTACGCGTCCTCTACCTCCCCCATCCCCACCACCCTGACTTCCCCCTCGTCGAACCTCCCAAGGGCAAGAAGACCGGCAACCCCGACGGATTCGTCTACGCCCCCTACACACTCGCCGCCACATACCACGAACTCGACCGCCGCCGCTCCCCCGACACGCTCGTGCGAATCTCCACCCCACGCGACTCCTCACCCCTGATCGAAGCCGTATACGGCCCCCGCCAGACCACCACCCACCCCCACTGGGAACCCCTCCTCACACGCACCTGGACCACCTGGCAAGAAGCCCTCGCCAACGAGCGCAACGAAGCCAACGGACGCGTAGTACGCCCTTACACAGGACCCCGGCGGCGACCCGCCGGCCCCAAGACGCTCGCTTCCGGCTCGGCACACGGCGATGGCGACGACGGCGGCATCAAGGGCATCCGTGCCGTGTCCCGACTCGGCGAACCCTCCATCACCGCTGTCTGCCTCTACCAGCAGCATGACGGCACACTCACCTACGACCCGCAAGGACAAAACCCAGCAGATCTAACAGACCACACTAACCCTACGAATCACCAAGAAGTCACCTCATATCGACAACAACAGCGAGACCTCCTACTCAACACCATCACCATCCCCCCAGCATGGTTCCGCGGCACCGCACCCCTGCCAGCCGTAGAAGCCTGGCCCTCCGTCGACCAGCCTGCGGTCAAACGAACCGCCGTCATCATCCTCACACCAGCCGGCACCTGCATCTCAGGCCCCGCCGGACGCATCATCTACAGCCCCGCCACCGGCCTGAGCAAACGCTGACCACAAAAAAGGGGCCCGACCAAAGGTCGGGCCCCACATCCCCGCACACGCGGGGCGCTGGCACTCTGTTTCGTTTGCGAGGGCCATCCCCGAACACGGGGCACAGGGAACCTTACTGCCGAACCACCACACGCCTACCGCCAAGACTTCCCGTACGGCGGTGCCCCCCGCCCGCGCGGGGACGGCCCCCGGTGTACGGTCAGGCTAGGGCTGCCCTCGACTTCCCCCGTCTGTGCGGGGATGGCCCCTGGGGCCACGCCGTCGGTGCCGGAGACGACCGGCACTCTCCGCTCACGCGAGGATGGCCTCAGCACCTCGTCCGCAAGGTTCTTGAAGCCGACGCGCTCCCCGTCCGCGCGGGGATGGTCCCAAGCTCCGCGCCTGGGAGGCGACTGACACCCGATGCTCCCCGCGTCCGCGGGGATGGGTCCGAGTTCGAGTACTCACGCGAGTAGTCGGGGCGTGCTTCTCGCGCTCGCGCGGGGATGGTCCCTAGGTGCCGGCTCCGGCGCTGGTGTTCTGCGCGTGCTCCCCGCCCGCGTGGGGATGGTCCCGCGGTGGGCCAGATGCTCAAGACCGGACTTGCGTGCTCCCCGCGCGTGCGGGGACGGTCCCCACGTCCGTCAGCCTGTCCGTGTCGACGGTGCAGTGATCCCCGCCTGCGCGGGGATGGTCCCCCACCTACAGAAATCTGGGGGTGATCCATGGCGTGCTCCCCGCGCCCGCGGGGATGGCCCCTCGATCCACCAGGCCGCCCCCACCCGCCGGGTGTGCTCCCCGCTGGCGCGGGGATGGCCCTGGGCGCCCGCTGCATCTTGAACGCGGCCGAGGTGCTCCCCGCCCGCGCGGGGATGGTCCCCTCGGCAACGCACCAGCAGGTTTGGAGGGCCTGTGTTCCCCGCGTCCCCGGGGATGGTCCTGCGGCGATCGGCCGGGAGATCGGCCGGAACGAGTGCTCCCCGCGCCTGCGGGGATGGTCCCGAGCTTGGGTGTGCCCAGGACGCCGGTGAGTGGTGCTCCCCACGTCCGCGGGGATGGTCCGACGCGGCCGTCGCCGGTCTCCTCGTTCTCGTAGTGCTCTCCGCGCCCGCGGGGGTAGCTCGCAGCACGACGCGATCGTGACCGCCGCCGGCCGGTCGTCCCCGCACCCGCGGGGTGTTCAGGAGGGCCGGGCGGCCAGGTAGCGGTGGATCCCGTCCTTGATGAACGGCGGGATCGTGAGGGTGTCTAGGTGTTCGGGGGCGAAGAACTGGAGCTTGACGCCTTCAGCGAGCGGCAGCCGCGTCTCGTCGCCGTCCCAGCAGGCGGCGAAGAACGTGATGAGCTGCCCGGAGCCGCAGGCGTCGGGGGCCTCGAACAGTGCGGTGAGGTTCCGGGGTTCGAGGCCGGCTTCCTCGTCGAGCTCGCGGATGATCGTGGCGGCCGGGGCCTCGCCGGGGTCGCAGCCGCCGCCCAGCAGGCTCCAGTGGTTCGGCCAGGCGATGACGCCGGGCAGGTCGTCGCGCAGGTGCATCAGCAGCTCGCCGCGGCGGTTGGTGATGATGGCGACGGCACCGCGGGCGGTGGCCGACCTCTTGGCGTCGGTGGTGTCGGAGTGCATGCCGACACGGTAGTGACGAGCGGGGTCGTCATGCGGCCGCCCTGAGGCTCTGGTCGGAGAACCAGGCGGCGGCCATCAGGGCCTGCATGCGGGTGCGGTCGAACCGGCCGCCGGGGGCGAGTCCCGCCTCCAGCAGCGGCCGCCAGGCGGGCGGGGCACCGGCGAGCGCGGTGGTGATCGTCGTGTCGACCCAGGCGGCGAGCTGTCCGTTGAGCCAGAGCGGGACGGGGCTGGAGAAGCCGACCTTGTCCCGGCTCGCCCAGACCTCCCGGGGCAGACCGAGGACCTTGGCCGCGTCGCGCAGGATCCGCTTGCCCTGCACCGGATCGATGATCTTGTACGAGGTGGGGAGCCGGTAGGACAGCTCGACCAAGTCGCGGGCCAGATACGGGGAGCGGCGCTCGAGGGCGTAGGCGGAGGCGAGCTTGTCGCTGGTCATCACCAGCGGCCGCCAGGCCGTCGCCAGGTCCGCGAGCGTCAGCCCGCGGGCGATGTCCCCGCCGGCCCGGGCGAACGCTTCGGCGACCAGGGCCCGGATCCGGCCCTCAGGGTCGGGCCCGCGCAGCACCAGACGGGTCACCGCCTCCGCGGGGGCGAGCGGCTCGCCGGCCGGGTGCAGAAGCTTTCCGACCAGCGGCCGGTACGCCTCCAGGGGCGCGGGGACGACCGTGTCCCTGTGCCAGCCGAACGTCATGGCTGGGGGCTGCCCCCGCAGGCGCGGGGACGCCCCCTCCCACCGGCGCCCGACCTCGTACCCCTGCGGGCGCGGGGACGACGTCGGCGTGCGCGGCCTCGACGGCTTCGGGGTACGCCTCGCGCTTGGCGTGCTCGGCGAGCGCCCGACAGATGATGGCCACGGAGGGGTTCTGTCCCTTGCGCTTGCCAGTAGGGATGATCAGGCCGGGCTGAATCCGCTCGACGGACTCGCCGCCCGCGCGGCGCCGCAGCACGGTGTGGAGCATGTCGTCGGTGATGACCGGCGGCCGGCCGCCGCGCCTGCTCTTGCGGGTTGCGATGTCGAGCCCTTCCAGGGGCGACTCGCGGATGTTCTCCCGCTCGGTCTCCGCCATCGCCGCGAAGAACGCGAACAGCAGTTTGCCGGGACCAGTGGGGTCGTAGATGCCGGGCAGGGGCCCGGCGAGCATCTCCAGCACCAGACCGTGGGCGGTGAGATGGTCGGCGAGCGCGGTGAGCTCGGCGGCGTCGCGGCCGAGCCGCTTCATCTCGTACACGTGAAGATGACCCGGCAGTGCGGGGCATGCGCCTTGACTTCCCGCGCCGTCCTCAGCGCCTCCTCGAACTTCAAGCGGACCCGCACCCGGGTGCTGATCCTCTCGCTGAAGATCTTGTCCCTCGGGGTGCCGTGCCCCGCGAGCGCGTCGAGCTGGGAGCCGAGTTCCTGCCCGAAGGTCGAGCAGCGGGCGTAACCGATGCGGATATCCGCGCTCGGCAGGTCCGGCTCAATGGGCGCCGGCGGCGGGGTGCCCGGCCGCCACGGGCGGCCCGGTCCGCGGCTGGCCGGGGTGGGACCCTCAGCGCTTTCTTCAACCGGGGCATCAGGGTGAAGCGGCGGGTGTGGTAGACGGAGGCGACCGCGCCGCCACGCTTGACCGACCACAGTCCGCGCCAGACTGCGTACGGCACCATCGTGTCCTCCCACCGGACCCGGGCCAGCCACGCGTCCGCCGCGGGGTCGCCGTGGTAGCGGTGGAGCTCGCGCTCGATGACGCCGCGGTCGAAGTCCATCTTGTACGCGACCGCGACCCTGCCGTAAAGGGCGTCGGTGAGGCGGGGCAGCAGCTCAGCGAAGGCCGGGAGCTGGGCGAGGCGGTCCGGGGTGATGCCGTGCACGGCGACGGCGGCCGGCTCCCGAGGGGCGTTCGGCTGCACGTACTCATTGAAGACCACGGTGCCCTGGCGGTCGACGGCGGCGATCTGCACCACGTACGCGTTCTCCAGCCCGGTCGTCTCCACGTCGATAGCCAGGAGCGAGTCGTCGGCGAGGAGGCGGCGGGCCCAGGCGGCGACCTGCTCGCGCTCGCGGATCCGCGACGGCGGGCGCCGCAGGGCATGGATCGCGTCGTCCAGATCGCGGTGCGCCTCAGGGCTGCCCTGCACCCGCCACAGCGGCCGGCCGCCGTCCGACTCGGCCGTCACGGTGCCCCGATAGACCGCGGCCTCGTACAGCGGCCAGGGCGGGCGGTCGGTGTTGGCGGGCCGTACGAACTGCACCGGTTGCTCGTCGACGTCGCGGACGAACAGGTCGTCCCAGGTGGCCGGGTTCTCGGTCTGCCGGGCGGTGGTCACGGGCGCCTCACGCGCGGGTTGCGATGCGCTCGCCGAGCTCGGCGGCGGCGGCCGGGCTGTCGGGGATCGAGGGCAGGCGGGCGGCGATGTTGGTCAGGCCGTCGTTGATCCGTACGGACTGCACGCCGTCGGCGCAGTCGAGGAACTCGCTCCAGGTGGCCAGGGCCGTCTCGGTGTTGCCGCGCTTGAGCTGGACGTGTCCGAGGTCGGCGAGCACGATCGCCCGGGTGCGCTTGCGGTCGAGGCCGTGGATGTCGAGAGCGAGGTGGAGGTGTTCCTCGGCGGCGGCGAGGTCCCCGAGCTTGGCGTGGATCATGCCCGACTCGTGGGCCCATCGGCCGTGGCTGTAGTGGCTCGCCCAGGACTGCCCCGGCAGGGCTGGCGCGTGCTCGATCGCGGCCTGGGCGGAGGTGAGGAGCTTCGCGGCGGTGGTGTGGTCGCCATCGGCTGCTGCCGCCCGGGCGTAGGTGTTGCGGTAGTAGGCGAGCGCCTTGGGGTTGGTCAGCCTCCTGCCGCGCTGCTCGCACGCCTCGGCGAGCCGTACGGCGGTGGGGATGTGGCCGAGGTCGATGGCCTGGTCAGCGAGCCCGCGCAGGGCGGTAGCAGCAAGTTCGTTCTCGCCGGCTTCGGCGGCGAGCCGGTAGCTGTGCAGGTGGTACTTCTGGCTCAGGCCCTGGTTGCCCTCGTCGCGGGCCATCCAGCCGATCAGGTGCACCAGCTCGCTGGTCGCGGCGAACAGCTCCCGGCCGGTCTTGTCGGTGTAGCGGCCGTCCAGCCACCGCTTCACGTCCACGGTCAGGTACCGGACCGCGAGGTGGCGGGCGTGGCCGCCGCCGAGCTCGGCGGCGGCGTCGCCGAGGGTGGTGGTCATCGTGCGGACCGCGGCGACCTCGCCCGTGCCGACCGCGACGGGGCCGGGCCGGTTCGCGCGGCGGGTGACCGCTTCGGCGTCTGGGAGGTCGAGCGCGGCCAGGCCGACGGCGGCGGATGCCGCGAGGAACTGTCGTCGGTCCACGTCGGTGCCTCCCAGGAGCATGACCGAGGTCACGGTATCGGCGAACTGGCCCCCATTGTCCTCGGACAGATCGATGTTGAGGACCTGTTCGATGAACGGCAGCCACACCCGGGGGACCCGTAAGCCCTTTTCCCACCGGTAGACCTGCTGCCGGTCGAGGAATCCCGTCTTCCCCCAGCGCGCCACCGACAGCTCGTCCGCGAGCTTCTCCTGGCTGCATCTGGGCCGCCGTGCTTCGCGCGCGGCGCGGATGCGTTCCCCGATGGTCATGTCCGGCCCGATCGTCCGTCGTGCTGGTTCACAACTGGTTTACAGCTGGCAGACATTCTGGCAGCTCCCCACGGGCCGCGTCTGCGCGTTGACTGATGGTCACCAGCCCGGCGACACAGACAGCCGGGCAACGAGCGGAAGGAAGTCCACCATGGGCGAGAACACCACCCCGGTCTACCAGGCCCCCGTCGTCCTCGACGCTGGCGCCGTCGTCGTGGTGACGCTGGGCACCAACAACTTCGACACCGCCGACGACACCCAGTACAAGAACGCCTGACCCGCGAACGGCCGGGGCCCGGTGGGGAATCGAGTGCCACGCCCTGACCCCGGCAAGGAGGCGCCGGGCCTGCTTCGCCCTCGTACTGGGGCGGGCGGGCTCGGCGCCTTCGCCTTTCGACACGTATGGAGAAGGGAGAGGGCACCGATGAGGTGGAGCGCGGGGCGGTACGGGGCCGCCGGGAGTAACCGGCGGCCCGCCGGAGGCCGGGCGATCCCCGGCCTGGACAGCACGTGGACGTGCGGGTGGCCGGCCGCCCGGGTCCGCACGGTGGGCGACGAGCGGGCGGCGCTGGCGGTGATCGGCGAGTGCGGCACCGACGACGCCCAGCTCCAGGGCGCGCTGCCGGCTGTACGGGCGAAAGGCTGGCGGGCGCTGACGCGCTGGCCCGGCTCGTACCTCGTCGTCGCCCGCAGCGGCGAGACGCTGGTGATCATCGGGGACCTGGCCGGGCAGCACCCGGTGTACTACCGCACCGACGCGGCCGGCATTTGGTGGTCGACGGCCGCCTCCGCGCTCGCCGCGCTGGACGGCGCCTCCATCGACGTGACCGCGCTCGCCGCGCATCTCGCCTTCGGACAGCCCGACGTGCTCGCCGACCGGAGCCTGTTCCGCGACGTGAAGCGGGTGCCCGGCGGGCACCTGCTGCTACTCGGCCCCGACGGGGCGGCAGTCGAGAGGTACGAGCCGGTGTCCTACCCGCGAGTGGATCTGCGTGAGCAGGCCCCGGTGGTGCGGGCCGCGCTCGCCGAGGCGGTCGCCGCCCGGATCGGCGACCGGCCGGTCAGCGCGGACCTGGCGGGGCTGGACTCCACCACGCTCGCGTGCCTGGCCGCCCAGCGGGGGCCGGTGGCCGCGGTGACGTTCGCCGACGAACGCCTGCGTGACGACGACCTGGCGTTCGCGGTCCGCACCGCGGCCACCGTGCCGGGACTCACCCACCATACGGTCCCCGGTGCCGCGGGCACGGTGTACTACGCGGGCCTTGACGACCTGTCCGCCCTGCCTGTCACCGACGCCCCGAACGCGTACGTGGTGACCGCCTCGATCAAGCGGGCCGTCCTCGACACGGTCGCCGAGAACACCCCTGGCCCTGGGGTGCACTTCACCGGCGCGGCCGGCGACGCCGTCCTGTCCGCCCCCTCCTCCTACCTCGCGGATCTGCTGCGCGAGCGCAGGAACCGCCGGGCGTTGCAGCACGCCCTGGCCCACGCCCGCCTGCGGCACACCTCCGCCTTCCACGTCCTTGGCCGCGTCCGCCCGGCCTCCAAGGTCGACCTAGCCGGGGCCTGGTGGCAGACGGCCGCCGAACTGCGCGGGCCCGCGCGGGACTGGATTCCCCAGGCTCAGCGCCCGCTCGCCTGGACGCCGCTGCTGGCCTCGGCGGACTGGATGACCCACGGCGCCCGCCTGATGCTCGCCTCCGCCGTGGACGAGGCCGCGGGTGAGCTCACCGACGCGCCGACCCGGCTGGCCGAGTGGTCCGACCGGCAGGACCTCGCGCGGGTCGGAGCGGACACCGCCGGGTGGCGCGCGCTCGCACTCGCCGGACACGGCATCGAGCTGGCCGCCCCGTTCCTGGACAACGAGGTGATCCGGGCCTGCCTGGCCGTGCCCGCCGACGAGCGCGGCGCCCCCGGCACCTACAAGCCGCTGCTGGACGCGGCGTTCACCGACAGCCGGGTGCTGCCCGGCTTCGTGCTGGCCCGTACGACGAAGGGCGGGTTCAACGCCCTCGCGTACGCGGGCCTGCGCGACAACGCGCCCATCCTGCTGGACCTGCTGGGGCCGTCGTCGCAGCTGGCTGCGCTCGGCCTGGTCACCGAACAGCCGGTCGCAGACGCGCTCGCCCGGGCCGCAGCCGGGCAGCCCACCGCCCAGGGAGCCCTGCACCTGGTGGTGGCCGCCGAGGTGTGGCTGCGGCAGCACGCCACCGCCCCGACGACGTGGTGGGAAGAGGTGAACGGCCGTGTGGTGGCTGCGTGAGAGCACCCACCCCGTGCTCACCGACGAGGGCGGCGCGATCCTCAGCGAGCAGACCGGCCGCTGGGTCTACCTGACGTCGACCGCGTCGGCCGCCGTGATGCTCCTGCTCTCCTCCACCAGCCAGGAGGAAGCCACTGATCGGTACGCCGAGCGGTACGGCATCGGCGCCGAGCAGGCCGCCGCCGACGTCCGTACGGTCGCCGAGGCCCTGGCCACGCAGGGCCTCGCACACGAGGGGGAAGCGCCGTCCTGGCCGCGCCGCCGATGGTGGAAGGGGTGGCGGTCGTGACCAGCATGGAGGCATACTCCACCGTCCGCACCGGCACCTTCGGTGAGCGGCTGGCCGCCGCGGCCGGGTTCGCGCTCGCCCTGGTCCTGCTACGGCTGCCGTTCCGGCACACCGTCCGGGCCGTCCGTCTCGTCCGCTGCCTGGGCCGGCGAGAGTTGGACGCGGCCCGGGCCGAGGTTCTCGTCGGCGCGGTCCGACACACCGCCCGCTGGTGGCCGGGCCGGGCCGCCTGCATGGAGACCTCCCTCGGAGCCGTGCTCACCGCCGCCCTGCTCGGCCGCCGTCTCAACTGGTGCCTCGGGGCCCGGTTCGCGCCGCCGCCGGTCGAGTACCACGCCTGGGCCGACCTGCCCGGCCACGGCCCCGTCGGCGAGTATGCGGACGCCGGATGGCACCACCACACCGCCCTGACGATCTGACCCCGCCGACCAGTCGCCGGTCGCGTGTCCTTCACCCGCCCGGAGCAGTTGTCGCATACGAGTGCCCGTAGCCCCTCGAAGGAGTGAGCAGTGACCACCGTCGCCGACGCCGCCGAGTCCGTCACCGAACGCCACTACACCCACCACGACGGCCGCGGCGCCACCCCACACCGCTCCAACCCGGCCGTGATCCACCGTGAGCTCACCACCCTAGACGTCCACGACGGCATGAACGTCGTCGAGTTCGGCACCGGCTCCGGCTACTCCGGTGCCCTGCTCGCCGAGCTCGTCGGCCCCACCGGCCATGTCACCAGCCTCGACATCGACGCCTACCTCGCGCGCTGGGCGAACCTCATTCACCACGAGCGCGGCCTCGACCACATCTGCTGCCACGTCGCCGACGGCACCACCGGGTTCGCGGACAAGGCCCCATACGACCGGATGGTGGCCTGGTGCACCCCGCCGCTGCTGCCGAAAGCGTGGGTGGACCAGGTCACCGACGGCGGCCTGATCGTCGCCCCGCTACCGATCGCGACCGTCCCCAACATGACCGTGGTCACCAAGATCCGCGTGAACGGCGGCGAGCCGGTCGTGGAAGCGGTGTTCACCGGCGGGTACATCGAGGCGACCGGCTCCCCGAAGGACAACCTCGACCTGCCAGGCCGGTGGGTGGACTGGGAGAACCGGACGCCAGCCCCGTCGTGGATCTCCATCGCCTGGCGCGAGCGCGACGACCACCTCCACACCGGCGCCCGCACCGCGCTCGCCCGCCTCCTCAAGGACGCCTACACCGAGCCGTACGACGGGGGCGAGCTCGACTGGCCGTCCTGGCGGACCTTCACCGCCACCCAGACCGACCCGCAGCTCACCATGGCCGGCCTCACCCCGGACCTGTGGGCCATCGGCCACTCCACTGCGACGACGGCCGCCGTCCTCCAGCAGGACGGAACGATCCTCGCCGACCGCCCCGACTCCCCGTCCCTCGCCATCCTGCGCGACTGGCTGACCGCCTGGGAGGCCGCCGGACGCCCCGCACCCGAGACCTACACCCCCGCCCTCGCCCGCGGCGCCGACGGCTGGCACCTGCGCCTGACCCGATAGGCGGCGCCGAGCCCTCGAAGCTCAGGGGGCCCGGGCAGGGCCCCTGGCCATCTCCGGCCCGCCCCAAGACCCGAGCACACGATGGAGACATAGCCGGGCGGATACACCGCTGCGCGTACATCGGACTACCCCCGCGGGTGCGAGGACGACCCGGAGAGGGACAGGGCGAGGAGGGTCGTCGTCGAACTACCCCCGCCTGCGCGGGGATGGTCCCGAGGGGTTGATCGAGAGCCGGGGGCGCGGCCGGTGCTCCCCGCCCGTGCGGGGATGGCCCCTCGGCCCGCCCGTACTGCTACATCAGGGGGCGGTGCTCTCCACGTCCGCGGGGATGGTCCTGGGGCGCCGGCCTGATAGCCGGGCGTGCGGCAGTCCCCCCGCCAGGGCTATGGCTTCGGCAGCTGCATCAGCGTCGACTCCGAGTGGGGTGCGTACAACTCCCTGGTCAGCGCGTGCGACGCCACCGGCGGCGGCCGGGTGGTCTTGCTGGCCCGCGCGGCTGCTTCGCCCGGCCGGTCCCGCGCCGCTCAGTCGCCCGCCGTCGCACCGGCACTGAGCCGCTGCGAAGCCATCTGCCTACTGCCGAGCCGTCGTGGCGCCTTGCCCCCCGCTGCGCCGCCGCTGCGCGCGTCGCTTCGGCCGGCCACCCTATCCGGGCCCTGATGTCCCACCGCCGTACTGTCGTGCCGGGCCACGGCCGCCACGCTCGCCCCCTTCGGAAAAGTGAGGCATTTGACCCCTTTATCGGTTTCAGTGAAAGTGATGAGAAACAAGGTACGCGGCGCATAGAATCGCAGGTCAGGAAGTCTGTTCCCCGCCTGCGCGGGGATGGTCCCTCCAGCAGTTCAACGAGCGCGGTGCCGACGCGCTGTTCCCCGCCTGCGCGGGGATGGTCCCGCGGCCTTGCGCGGCTGGGGGTGGGTCTGCTCCTGTTCCCCGCCTGCGCGGGGATGGTCCCGCACCGCCCGACGTGTCCGACGAGCCGGTGACCTGTTCCCCGCCTGCGCGGGGATGGTCCCGCGGGTGACCGCATCGGCGGTGGTGTGTCCGCCTGTTCCCCGCCTGCGCGGGGATGGTCCCATCCCGTAGCTCATGTCTTCCGACAAGGCGTTCTGTTCCCCGCCTGCGCGGGGATGGTCCCGGCTGCCCGGACGCCATGCGCCACAGCCACTCCTGTTCCCCGCCTGCGCGGGGATGGTCCCGGGGCGGCCCCCAGCCAGTGCTCCAACACCGGCTGTTCCCCGCCTGCGCGGGGATGGTCCCGTGGCTCCGGCCATGAGCTGGGTGGGCCACTGGTGCTCCCCGCCCGCGCGGGGATGGTCCCTGGAACGCTGCCAGGATGGGGGTCTTACCCGAGTGCTCCCCGCCCGCGCGGGGATGGTCCCGTGACGAGGGGATGTCCTCGCCGTCCGGGTCGCGCTCCCCGCACCCGCGGGATGGCGCTGTGAGATCGCCGGCCCCTCTACCTACGGAAGACGCGGTCGGGCCAAGTTCCTTCTCGCCGCGCCCCCGGCGTGCCGCCGGTGCTCGGCTGGGTCGACGCGCTCCCGCCGCCGCACACCCGTTTTAACATATATGGGCCTTCTGTCGGTTTCGGTGAAAGTGATGAGAAACCGGGGTGGCGGCGCATAGACTCGCAGGTCAAGAAGTGTGCTCCCCGCCCGCGCGGGGATGGCCCACGCGGCCTCCCAGGTCCGCCCGTGGCTGCGGAAGTGCTCCCCGCCCGCGCGGGGATGGCCCCCGGCAGCGGCCGACCACGAAGCTCACCATCTGGTGCTCCCCGCCCGCGCGGGGATGGCCCCATCGCGCGGCTCTGAGCGGGCTTGACGAGACGGTGCTCCCCGCGCCCGCGGGGATGGCCCCGCGCCGGCCGCGATCTCCTCGTAGAACCCCCAGCGTTCCCCGCCCGCGCGGGGAGGCCCCCAGGCCCGGCGCGCCGCCTCTATCCGCGTCGGGTGCTCCCCGCGCCCGCGGGGGTGGTCCCCGTCGATGACCTTGCTCGGGTCACCGCCCTTGGCGCTCCCCGCGCCTGCCGGGATGGTCCTTCGCGGAAGGCGGGATTGTCGCTGGACGCGATGTGCTCTCCGCCCGCGCGGGGGGCCCTACCAGTTGCAGCAGGGCACGGGCGCGGCCAGGTGCTCCCCGTGTCCGCGGGGGTAGCGCTGCGGGACCGTCGGTCCCCACTTCCAGAAGATGCAGTCAGCCAGATTCCTTCTCGCCGCTCCCTCGGCGTGCCGCCGGTGCTCGTCCGGATCGACACACTCCCGCTGCCGTGCCACTGCTGCCCACCCGCCCCTCAACCACCCACTTTGGTCTATATAGGCGCTCTGCCGGTTTCGGTGAAAGTGATGAGAAACCGGGGTGGCGGCGCATAGACTCGCAGGTCAGGAAGTGTGCTCCCCGCTCGCGCGGGGATGGTCCCGGCGCCGGCCGGCAAGGACTCCGGAGCTTCCGGTGCTCCCCGCTCGCGCGGGGATGGTCCCGTGACGGCGCCGCCGACGGTGGAGTAGATGCCGTGCTCCCCGCTCGCGCGGGGATGGTCCCGTCGCCTGGTCCGCGTCCCCGATCGAGGGCGGGTGCTCCCCGCTCGCGCGGGGATGGTCCCCCCCTCGCAGCCCCAGGCGGCAGAACCCCCGGGTGCTCCCCGCTCGCGCGGGGATGGTCCCTCGCGAGAAGTGAGGAGAACGATCATGGGCAGGTGCTCCCCGCTCGCGCGGGGATGGTCCCCGATGCGCTGCGCGACCTCGCCGCCGCCATCCGGTGCTCCCCGCCCGCGCGGGGATGGTCCCTGGCCCGCGCTGCGGCCGTGGCCTTGGGGCGGGTGCTCCCCGCCCGCGCGGGGATGGTCCCGACGGGGAACCGGCGACCGCCCAGACTCAGGAGTGCTCCCCGCCCGCGCGGGGATGGTCCCTCAGCGGCCTGGCGGCGCTGCTCCGCCGCGCGGTGCTCCCCGCTCGCGCGGGGATGGTCCCCAGCTCCCGTCCGTCACCGACATCCGCATGGCGTGTTCCCCGCTCGCGCGGGAATGGTCCCGTGGCCGGGGCTGTTGCTGCCGTGGTCGCGTCGTGCTCTCCGCGTCCGCGGGGATGATCCCATAGGAACGTTCCTATGTCAGAGCGGCGAACGGTGCTCCCCGCGTCCGCGGGGATGGCGCCGCGACCGATCTGCGCGGCAACGCCAACGCGACGTGCTCCCCGCACCCGCGGGGATGGCCCCCGGGCGACTTCCGTGAGCCGCGCCATGGTGAGATGCTTCCCGCACCTGCGGGGATGGCCCCGCCTCCGGCGGCATGCCGGCCACCAAGCGGCGGTGCTCCCCGCACCCGCGGAGATGGTCCCGTCGTCGCCGACCCGGAGTTGCGCTTCACCCCGTACTCCCCGCCCGCGCGGGGATGGTCCCGCGGTGGTGGACGACGACCTGTCGTGCCGGGCGTGCTCCCCGCCCGCGCGGGGATGGTCCCCGACAGTCGTAGGACCGACAGTCGGGAACCCGGTGCTCCCCGCCCGCGCGGGGATGGCCCCCAGATGATCCAGCAGGAGAAGGAACGCATCGCGTGCTCCCCGCGTCCGCGGGGATGGTCCCAGTTCCCAGGGCTCCTCGGGATGCGACCAGCCGTGCTCCCCGCCTGCGCGGGGATGATCCACCGGCGTCTACATCGCCGATGACCTCGCCTTCGTGCTCTCATAAAGCCGGGGGCCATGGCAGGAGGAGCCGGAGCATGTTCCGGCTGGTGTTCTCCTGCGTTTGTGGGGATGGCTGCATGGGCCCCACCCCTTGACGTTTAGGGGACCTCGCCTCAGCAGAGTGGTATCGCCTGGCTTGTCCTACTTATGTCTTTGGGGTCTTCGCTCCTGGGTAGCGGTGCGGCAGGCGGCTTTCGCGGGGTAATCCAACCCGGGTGGGATTTTCGCTACGGTGGAAACGTGCAGTGGGCAGACAGCCGGGACCATCGTCTCGGTTGTCTGGCCCCCCAAGCCCTGTCC
This sequence comes from Streptomyces sp. NPDC045287, assembly GCF_056432325.1. Classification (NCBI taxonomy): domain Bacteria; kingdom Bacillati; phylum Actinomycetota; class Actinomycetes; order Kitasatosporales; family Streptomycetaceae; genus Streptomyces; species Streptomyces sp. NPDC045287. Next base: position 22,816 of record NZ_JBWKJG010000027.1, on the reverse strand, counting down.
GGCCCCGTAGGTCGTTGTCGGCTCGTCCCGGTGCCGTTCCCCCAGCCGCCAGGAGACTGTCATGAGTGGTCAGGAATCGAACACTACTGGTCGTGAACTTCGCATCAGCGTGACGGAAGAGGTCTACGAGCAGTTGGAACTGCTCGCTGCCGACCACCAGGTGCCGGCCGAAGAGTACGCTGCGCGCATGATCGCCGATGATGTGGCTCGCGCTCGCTTCCTGACCGGGGCCCGCGAGTTCATCACAGAGAACGCCGACTACTTCGCCGAACGATTTGGCCCCCGCTCGGCCGGAGGCCAAGCCGCGTGATCCTCACCGTCGACCTCGGCTGGCTCCTCGAAGTCGCCCAGCAGCAGATCCCCGGCGACCCGGACGTCATCGACTACGGCGCGCTGGAAGCGGCCCGCGCCCGGCACTGCGCCGTCGTCATGGGCACCACCGTCTACCCTGAACCGCACCACCGGGCAGCCGCCCTGCTCCAAGCGTTAGTCCGGCTGCCTGCCCTGGAGCACTCCAACGAGCTGTACGCCGCCGCCGTAGCCGTCGCGTTCCTGCGCGCCAGCGGCCAGACCGTCAAGGTCACCGCCATCCAGGCCGCCGATCTCGTCGAACAAGCCGCCACCGGCCAGCTCGACGTCCGCGTCATCGCCCACACCCTGCACTCCTGGACAGAACAGGGCTGACTTCCTCCCACACTCGGACCGTCGAAGACGGCCGCACGGCGGACACCGACGTGGACGACACCGCTCCCCGCACCTGCAGGGATAGTCCCAGGGCGACCGCCTCGAACAGCGGGCCGGTCCAGTGCTCCCCGCCCGCGCGGGAACGATCCTTGCCAACGTGCCACCAGGTCCGACGTCGTGCGGCCCCGCCCACGCGGCGGTCAGAGCTACGGCTTCAACAGCCGCACCAGCGCCAACTCTGGGATAAGCACCACTTCTTGGCCGGTAAACAGTGGCATCACCGGTAGCCGGGCCGTCCTGCTGGTCCGCACGGCGGCCACTTCACCTGGCCGCTGCCGAGCCACTCGGCCGCCCGCCGCCGCACCGGCGTCGAGCCCGCTACGAAGCCACCTGTCCGCTGCCGCGCCCTCGCGGCGCCTCGCCACTGCGTGCACTGCTCCGGCTCGCCGCCCTGACTTGGCCCCCGTCCCCCGCCACCACGTTGTCGTGCCAGCCTCCGGCCGGCATGCTGCCCTTCCAGGAAAGTGGCGTTTTAGCACCTATGCCGGTTTCAGTGAAAGTGATGAGAAACCGGAGTGGCGGCGCATAGACTCGCAGGTCAGGAAGTGTGCTCCCCGCGTCCGAGGGGATGGTCCCCGACCTCGCGTTCGTGATCGCGCTGCGGGCGGGTGCTCCCCGCGTCCGAGGGGATGGTCCCGATCTCCCAGAGCGAGCTGCGCGAGCGACTGTATGCTCCCCGCCCGCGCGGGGATGGTCCCAACCGGCTGATAGCCGAGATATCACCCGACATGTGCTCCCCGCCCGCGCGGGGATGGTCCCGCGGACAGGTGCAGGTGCGCCGCGTTGATCCGGTGCTCCCCGCACCCGCGGGGATGGTCCCCCCCTGCCGCGTCCTCGACCACCCGCAGCGCCTCGTGCTCCCCCGCCCGCGCGGGGATGGCCCCTGGAACGCAGCCAGGTTCGGCGCGGTGTCGGACGTGCTCCCTGCACCCGCGGGATGGCGCTGCGAGATCGCCGGCCCCTCTACCTACGGAAGACGCGGTCGGGTCGAGTTCCTTCTCGCCGCTCCCTCGGCGTGCCGCCGGTGCTCGTCCGGGTCGACGCGCTCCCGCTGCCGTGCCACTGCTGCCCACCCGCCCCTCGATCACCCGCTTTGGTCTATATGAGTGCTCTGTCGGTTTCGGTGAAAGTGATGAGAAACCGGGGTAGTGGCGCATAGACTCGCAGGTCAGGAAGTGTGCTCCCCGCGCCCGCGGGGATGGCCCCGCGACCCCGTACGTAGCCGACCACCTGGACCCGTGCTCCCCGCGCCCGCGGGGATGGCCCCCTCGTCAGCGGATTCGGGGCCGCCACCTTTTTGGTGCTCCCCGCGCCCGCGGGGATGGCCCCACCCCGCCGGCCGCCGGCCCAGCATCCACGCCGTGCTCCCCGCGCCCGCGGGGATGGCCCCGGGGGCGGGACGTCTTCATCACGGTGGCGGGGGTGCTCCCCGCGCCCGCGGGGATGGCCCCCCGGAAGTCGGATTCGAGAAGGAGCAGACGATGTGCTCCCCGCGCCCGCGGGGATGGCCCCCCTTCGGCGATGATTCCGCGCATCTGCTGGTCGTGCTCCCCGCGCCCGCGGGGATGGCCCCACACCCGTCTGATTCCCGTGAAGACCCGCTGAGTGCTCCCCGCGCCCGCGGGGATGGTCCCCACGTGCGATCTGGACGACATAACCCTCCCCTGTGCTCCCCGCACCCGCGGGGATGGCCCGCCGTACGGGACCTGCGAGAAGTCCTCACTGTGCTCCCCGCACCCGCGGGATGGTCCCCCCGCGACGAGATCAGCGCGACAGTTTCCGACGGTGCTCCCCGCGCCCGCGGGATGGTGCTGCGAGATCGCCGGTCCCTCTACCTACGGAAGACGCGGTCGGGCCGAGTTCTTTCTCGCCGCGCTCCCGGCGTGCCGCCGGTGCTCGGCTGGGTCGACGCGCTCCCGCCGCCGCACGCCCGTTTTAACATATATGGGCCTTCTGTCGGTTTCGGTGAAAGTGATGAGAAACCGGGGTAGTGGCGCATAGACTTGCAGGTCACGAAGTGTGCTCCCCGCTTGCGCGGGGATGGTCCCCTCGTCAGCGGATTCGGGGCCGCCACCTTTTTGTGCTCCCCGCTCGCGCGGGGATGGTCCCACCTCCGCGCCGTGCTCCACCGCGGTCTTGCAGTGCTCCCCGCTCGCGCGGGGATGGTCCCGTGGGCTGGCGGGCGCACGGTCAAGGTCAAGAGTGCTCCCCGCTCGCGCGGGGATGGTCCCCGCTCCAACCGCCGCTGCGGCAACGCCTGTGAGTGCTCCCCGCTCGCGCGGGGATGGTCCGTGTTGCGGGGGGTTCCGACTCCCAGCCATCCGGTGCTCCCCGCTCGCGCGGGGATGGTCCCTGCTCCGGGGTGCCGGTGGTGCTCAGTCCGAGGTGCTCCCCGCTCGCGCGGGGATGGTCCCTTCGCCCAATGGCGGTCGCCGTAGAGCTGGTAGTGCTCCCCGCTCGCGCGGGGATGGTCCCGGAACACACGTGTGTCCGCAGACCAACGAGCCGTGCTCCCCGCTCGCGCGGGGATGGTCCCGCTGTGGCCTGCGCGAACTCGAAGAGAAGACCGTGCTCCCCGCTCGCGCGGGGATGGTCCACCGGCGGCCGGACCGGCGGATGGCGCCGGGCGGTGCTCCCCGCTCGCGCGGGGATGGTCCCGGACCGGCGCACCCGGGCGGTCCTGGAGGTGCGTGCTCCCCGCCTGCGCGGGGATGGTCCCCTGTCGACGGTGGCCCGGATGGCGCGGGCGGCGTGCTCCCCGCCCGCGCGGGAATGGTCCCCGGCGCCGGTCGGGCGGCCCATGAACGGGGCCGCGCTCCCCGCACCTGCGGGGATGGTCCCGGGGCGCGTACGCGGCGCGTGGGGGACACGTGGTGCTTCCCGCTTGTGCGGGGATGGTCCCGACGTGGCGCCCGCCGGGCCCATTTTCATGGAGTGCTCCCCGCGCCCGCAGGGATGGCCCCTCGGCCGGGTCCAGCTTCTCCAGCTCGGCGCGGTGCTCCTCGCGCCCGCGGGGATGGTTCTCGGGACGAGGCCCGGAAGCTCGCGAACCAGATGTGCTCCCCACCCGCGCGGGGATGGTCCCGCGGGCCGCGCCACGGTGTCCAGTCCATCAGCCGCAGCGCCTCGGCGCCCGTGCTCCCCGCCTGCGCAGGGATGGTCCCTCGTGCAGGACATCGGCGGCCTGGTCGAGGTCGTGCTCCCCGCGTCCGCGGGGATGGTCCCGTCACGCACCACCTGCGGGCGGCGCTGAAGGTGTGCTCCCCGCCCGCGCCCACGAACGCCTCGCGGGCCTGGGCGACGTGCTCCTCGCTCGCGCGGGATGGGCTTCTGTCCGACGTGCCGCCGGGGGCTGACATCTTGTCGGCCAGGGCTACGGTTTCGGCAGCTGCATCAGCGTCGACTCCGAGTGGGATGCGTACAACTCCCTGGTCAGCGCGGGCGAAGCCACCGGCGGCAGCCGGGCGGTCTTGCTGGCCCGCACGGCTGCTTCGCCCGGCCGGTCCCGCGCCGCTCAGCCGCCCGCCGTCGCACCGGCATCGAGCCGCTGCGAAGCCACCTGCCTGCTACCGAGCCGTCGCGGCGCCTCGCCGCCCGCTGCGCGCGCCGCTTCGGCCGGCCACCCTGTCTGGGCCCTGGTGTCCCACCGCCGTACTGTCGTGCCGGGCCACGGCTGCCGTGTCGCCCCCCTTCGGGGAAGTGAGGCATTTAGCCCTTTTGCCGGTTTCGGTGAAAGTGATGAGAAACAAGGTAGGCGGCGCATAGACTCGCAGGTCAGGAAGTGTGCTCCCCGCACCCGCGGGATGATCCCCGGCCCCACCCCTCCGCAGCAGAAGGGACGATGTGCTCCCCGCACCCGCGGGGATGATCCCTACACGGCCTACGTCGCCAAGTACGGCAAGCGGTGCTCCCCGCACCCGCGGGGATGATCCCGCCGCGCAATTCTGAATTCTGCGGGGAGTTTTGTGCTCCCCGCACCCGCGGGGATGATCCCGCGTGATCGGAGCCGACCGGTACCAGTGCTCCCCGCCCGCGCGGGGATGGTCCCAGGATCCCGCGATCGACGTTCCCCTTCGAAGGGTGCTCCCCGCCTGCGCGGGGATGGCCCCCTGACGGGCATCGGTGCCTAACGGTGCCTGGCGTGCTCCCCGCATCCGCGGGGATGGCCCCTCGGGTGATCCCGGGTCCGCCGTCGACCCCTCGTGCTTCCCGCACCCGCAGGGATGGTCCCAGCAACGTGATCAGGCCGCCCCACGCCAGGACGTGCTCCCCGCACCCGCGGGGATGGTCCCGTGACGAGGGGGATGTCCTCGTCGTCAGGGTCGTGCTCCCCGCGCCTGCGGGATGGCGCTGTGAGATCGCCGGTCCCTCTACCTACGGAAGACGCGGTCGGGCCGAGTTCCTTCTCGCCGCGCCCCCGGCGGCCCGCCCGCCCCTCGATCACCCGCTTTGGTCTATATGAGTGCTCTGCCGGTTTCGGTGAAAGTGATGAGAAACCGGGGTAGTGGCGCATAGACTCGCAGGTCACGAAGTGTGCTCCCCGCTCGCGCGGGGATGGACCCGGCTCCCGTGGCCGTACGGCAGCGTTCCCCAGGTGCTCCCCGCTCGCGCGGGGATGGACCCGCCCAGGCGCCCACGCGCCCAGGCGCCCACACGTGCTCCCCGCTCGCGCGGGGATGGACCCATGGCGCCCTTCCAGCTCCTCGGTCGGATCGGGTGCTCCCCGCTCGCGCGGGGATGGACCCTAGCCGTCAGCTCATTCCCTATGGCCATCGCTGTGCTCCCCGCCCGCGCGGGGATGGACCCCCGGCCGGGGTGACCTCCGGCGGGGCGGTGAGGTGCTCCCCGCCCGCGCGGGGATGGTCCCCACGACATGACCGCGCTGGCCCGTACCGTCGGGTGCTCCCCGCCCGCGCGGGGATGGTCCCGTGGCTCCGGCCATGAGCTGGGTGGGCCACTGGTGCTCCCCGCCCGCGCGGGGATGGTCCCGTGACGAGGGGATGTCCTCGCCGTCCGGGTCGCGCTCCCCGCACCCGCGGGATGGCGCTGTGAGATCGCCGGTCCCTCTACCTACAGAAGACGCGGTCGGGCCGAGTTCTTCCTCGCCGCGCTCCCGGCGTGCCGCCGGTGCTCGGTTGGGTCGGCGCGCTCCCGCCGCCGCACGCCCGTCCACCCGTTTTGATGGGTATGGGCGTTCTGTCGGTTTCGGTGAAAGTGATGAGAAACCGGGGTGGCGGCGCATAGACTCGCAGGTCAGAAAGTGTGCTCCCCGCGCCCGCGGGGATGGTCCACCGGCTCCGCAGCCCCGCCTTGTCCGGCGCCTTGTGCTCCCCGCGCCCGCGGGGATGGTCCCAGGGCCGGCTACCGCCCGCGCGGGCCGAGCGGGTGCTCCCCGCGCCCGCGGGGATGGTCCCCGGCTCCCGCGCCATCACAGGGCCGCCCCGCTGTGCTCCCCGCGCCCGCGGGGATGGTCCCCGCCAGCGGGACCGCGAGATCCGGGCCGCGATGTGCTCCCCGCGCCCGCGGGGATGGTCCACGGTCGGGCCGCCCCGCTGATCGCGGCGGCCTCGTGCTCCCCGCGCCCGCGGGGATGGTCCCCGCGATGGACCTAGCGTCGCCGTACATTCAGGCGTGCTCCCCGCGCCCGCGGGGATGGTCCCCTGTATCTCGACGTTGGGGAGGGCCCGGAGATGTGCTCCCCGCGCCCGCGGGGATGGTCCCCCGGCCCACCTCCGCGCCGTGAGCCACCGCGAGTGCTCCCCGCGCCCGCGGGGATGGTCCCAGCGCCCGCGCGGGGCGGGCGCACGAAAGGAGGTGCTCCCCGCCCGCGCGGGGATGGTCCGCCCGCCAAGATGAGCGAGGAGGACGCCCGGGCGTGCTCCCCTCACCCGCGGGGATGGCCCCCCAGCGGACTCCCAGCGGAGTGCTCCCTGCGTCCGCGGGGATGATCCCCCGCGCTCTTTCCTCGGACCGCGCTCGATGTTGTGCTCCCCGCGTCCGCGGGGATGATCCCGACCAGCGCTGAACGCGGTTCTCGATGGTCTTGTGCTCCCCGCACCCGCGGGGATGGCCCCGGCAAAGGCGCCGAGCCCCAGCAGGACCAGCAGTGCTCCCCGCACCCGCGGGGATGGTCCTCCCCGTGAGGGTGACCGCGTCGCCGTGTACTGGGTGCTCCCCGCACCTGCGGGGATGGGCCCTTCCCAGAGTGACCTTCGCCGTGGCCGCAGACGTGCTCCCTGCCCGCGCGGGGGTGGTCCCACCGCGGCCGGGCACCGCGACGACGGCAGCACGTGCTCCCCGCGTCCGCGGGGATGGTCCCTCGTCCACAACGGTCACGTCGAGGTCGTCGGTGTGCTCCCCGCGCCTGCGGGGATGGCCCCCCCCCGCCAAGGCCCCCGCCGAGGTCGAGGAGGCGCTCCCCGCACCCGCGGGGATGGTCCCCACCTGATGAGCACCGACATCACCCGGTACCAGCGCTCCCCGCACCCGCGGGGATGGTCCCAAGGGAGACGGGCTCCCGGCGGACTACGTGCAGCGCTCCCCGCACCCGCGGGGATGGTCCCTTGTGGATCAGGGGCTCGCGGGATCCGCAGCCGCGCTCCCCGCACGCGCGGGGATGGTCCCGCTTCCTTGCCGTCCTTCACCAGGCCCTGGTTGTGCTCCCCGTGTCCGCGGGGGTAGCGCTGCGGGACCGCCGGTCTCTACCTCCAGAAGAGGTGGCCGGCCGGGTTCCTTCTCGCCGCTCCCTCGGCGTGCCGCCGGTGCTCGTCCGGGTCGACGCGCTCCCGCTGCCGTGCCACTGCTGCCCACCCGCCCCTCGATCACCCATTTTGGTCTATATGAGCGCTCTGCCGGTTTCGGTGAAAGTGATGAGAAACCGGGTCGGCGGCGCATAGACTCGCAGGTCAGGAAGTGTGCTCCCCGCGCCCGCGGGGATGGTCCCACGGCCCCGCAGGGGCGAGCAGAGGCGATCGGGTGCTCCCCGCGCCCGCGGGGATGGTCCCCCCGGCGTGGACATAGCGCCACCGGCCAGGGTGTGCTCCCCGCTCGCGCGGGGATGGTCCCTACATTGAGGGCATCATGTCGGTGTTCCACATGTGCTCCCCGTGTCCGCGGGGATGGTCCCCCTGGGTCACCCGGCCTGCCACTGCTCGTCGCGGCCCGTGCCCTGCCTCCGGGCTGTGGTGTTCACGCGGTGCGCTCCAGTCGTACTGCACCCGCCGCGTCGTGCTGCACTACGGCCTGGTCCTGCGGGCGGCTCGTTGGGCGCGGGCGCGGCGCAGGGCGGCGGCTTCGGTAGCCGCGGCCTGACGGCGGCGCCGGGCAGCCTGCCCTTGCCCAGTGCCTCCTGTGCGCGCTGGCCCGTCGGGCCGGAAGCCGCTTGGGGCCCCAGGTGCCGCCGCCTCGTCCAGTCCCGCCGAGCCCGCCTTCGTGCCGGGGTGGTCCGGCCCCGGGGTCAGGGTGTGAGGTCGAGGACGCGGATCGGCTGGCCGGTCCACCGGTCGGGGGCGGTGGCCTCAGAACCGTCCTCGCCGTTCAGGAGGATGCCCAGGGCCAGGAGTAGGCCCGCGCTCTTCGGCCTCGGCCGCGATCCGCCGGACGACGACGTCATGGCGATCGAGCCAAGGGATGTCCCGCCGGTCCTGGCGGCGGGCGTCCTCGGCGGTGCGGCGGCGGTGCCGGATCTCATCGATGATCGTGTCTACGGCGCCGCAGGGAGCGGTGAAGCCGCCGGTCGAAGTACTCATGCCCAGCTCAACGGGCCTGCGGGGCGTACAGAAACCGGTGGTCCGACTGGCTCAGCGGGTGTGCTGTTCACAGCGGGAGAAGACCGGCGGATCCTCGAACATCTCGCGCTGGTTCTCGTAGACCTCCTGCCACAGCTCCGGGGTGTACGAGTGGACGATGACCGGCTCCGCCGCCGCCATCCCGCCCTCCGCCGGCATGATGTACGGGAAGCGGTACCGGGCCGCCGCCGTCCTCGGGTCCGTCCCCGGGGCGAACGCCAGCGCCGGGTTCACCCACAGCCTGGCCACCCCGTCCACGTCCCCGTCCAGAGCGAGGAACTCCCGCTCGACGAGCCACGCCACCCCGGCCCGCAGCTCCTCCACGGACATGTTCAGCTCCTCGGCCTGGACAGCGAAGTCGAACCGCACCGGCGCATCACCCGTGAGCAGACTCACGATCTTCATCACCAGCAGTTGTGGGTCGGAAGCCTTGTACTGCTTGCCGCGCTCGCGCCGATGCAGAAAACCGGCCGCCAACATGGCGGGACCGGTGTTGATCCCGTAGTCGCATCCGCAAGAGCCCATGAGCGTCGTCCGTCCGTCGTGATGGTCTTGTCCCGCTTCAACCAGCAGGCCGGTCAAGGATGCCCTGGAATCCCGGGCCGAGACCACGCCGCCGGGGCCGACGCCCGGTGCGTGGTGCGGGCACCGTCGTCGCGGTTGTGGACGGGTCCGTCTCCGGCTCGGTGTCGACCGGCAGGCCCAGGCGCGACGGGCCGTGGCCGTCGCGGCCGTTACTACGGCCAGGGCTTCGCAGGCTTCCGGGTCGATCTGGGCGAGCGCGGCGGCCAGGATGTCGATCGCGGCCAGGACGTCGTCGGCGGCCACCGCGCTCCAGCCGCACCCGTGCGCGGCGTCCGCGAGTTCGCACGCCGCCTCCGCCGCCCGGTCCGCGCGCTCCTTGATACCGGGCCCTGCCCGGTCCACCAACCCCATACCGACCACAACACCACGCGCGGCCGCAGGGACACTCACGGCCGGACGATGCCCGCCAGCGATGTCCACGTGGCTGGACCCGGTATCGAGTAGGGCCCCACAGGTTCAAGGCCGACGCCCCGAGGGGGCGCCGGCCTGGGCGTATTGCAGGGTCACTCGTCCGTCGAGGCTTCCGGCATCGTCTGGAGGATGGTCTCCACTAGGTGCTGGCGCACAACGGCTCCGATAGATCGCATCGTCTCCGGGCCACTGTCGGTGACCGGGTGCTGGAGAAGATCGGTAGCTGCAATTACTGCGAGGGCGGTCTGGTGCGGGTCGAGAACGATGGTCAGACGCTTGTGCAGCAGTTTGAGGTGTGCGACCGCCCGCCTGGCGACCCGCTGTTCAACGTCGTACTCCATCCCGGCAGCGGTCTGCTCCAGGTCATCGAGGCATCGAAAGACGGTCTCCGGGTCCCAGCTGCCAGGGTAGGTGTGGAGCCATCGGATGATGAACGCCAGATCGTCTTCATCCTCCGGGGCGTCTACTTCAGGCTGGGCTCCGGTCTCAGCAACTGAAGGAGCTGGCTCGGGGGCCGGCTGGGGAAGCCCCTGCTCGATGTCGCAGAAGGACGTCTCCAGTGGCTGAAGGTTGAGCACGGTGTAGAAGAGGGTTCGGGTCATGGCGCTCAGCCCGCAGCCCGTTACCTCGCCGAAAGCCTTGATCGGCCATGTGGGTTCGGTGGCAGCGCGCAGTGAGTGAGTCTCGAACTGGTTGACCGCGTGTGTACTGATGTTGGTGCGCGGGGCGCGGGGGTTCTTCTGCGCGGATTCCGCGGCAGCCCGGGTGGAGCGCCAGACCAGGTTGTAGATCTCTCCTAGCGGCCGGTGCCGTGCGACCTTGTAGGCGGCTTCACGCAGTCTTTCGATGTGGTTTTCCGTCACGGCCGGAAGGTTGAGGTCTTCCAGTCGGTAGGTGAAGTAGCGCAGGGCTTCTTCGGCGATGAGTTCCTGGGCCAGGGTGAGGATGTCGTCGTGCTGGCCTGCGGTGAGGTGCTCCAGTGCCAGACGTTCGCCCAGCACGGTGTCCAGGCGCTGGGCTCCGGTTCCCGCGCTCGTGGCAAAAGGTGCGTAGAAGCAGCTGTCCAGCGGGAAGAACTGCGACGTCAGCCGGGGAGCCACGTGTACGGACTCGGGATCACCATCCGCCGCGGCGAGGGCGGCCTGGAACGAGGCCGGTTCCCACTCCATAGCGGTGACCGGGGTGGTGGGGTGGATCCTGATCAGACCGGCCCGGACCAGTGCCCCCAAGAGCTGGACGGTTTCGCGCTGTGCGGGGTGGAAAGGATCGAGCCAGGACCCGATCGCGGAGATCGGCGTGGTCGACGGCGCGTAGCGCAGCAACGCCAAGGCTGCCACCATCTCACGCACCGAGGCCGTGGGCACCGTCTCGGAGAACGCCAGCCGGTAGCGGTCTTCCATAACTTCGCGTTGTGCGTTTCGCCAGGCAGCAAGAGCCGTGTCGAGCGCCTGTTGCTCTGCAGCGCGGGCACGAGCCGCTTCACGCTTGGCCTTGCGCGTCGGATCGTTGAGCATCTGCAGGGCGGCCATCAGGGATTCCGTGCACGCCACGCACACAGGTGTCTCGCCCTTGGCTAGATCGGCCAGCGCGGTGCGGGAGGTCAGGCTGAGCTGGCCGTGACACTCAGGGCACGCGTGATCGACGACGGCGCGTACACCACCTGCCGCAACTACGTAGAGAGGGCCGCCCCAGCCGAGTGTGTCGATGTCTGCGGTCTTCTCGCACCAGACAGGCGTGCCCAGCTCAGGATGGAAGCCAGCCATGGCCCAGTAGCGTTCGCCGATCGCGATCAGCTCGGGGTCGGCGCCGTCAACCGGAACAACGGTGGGAGTCAGCCCGGCCAGCACCGCGCTCATCTCATCAGTCACAGTTGCACACCTTATGCAACTTGGGCTGCGGCGTTTCCAGAGTGCCCAAGCTCGGCCTGCAGAGGCGAGTACGGCCGTCTCGTCGCCTTCTCAGGAATGTGGTGGTCTGGCGTCACTGTGTATGAGCCCGGAAGACGGTCGCGCCGTGTTCGCGGGCGAGTTCGGCGAGCGGAAGCTTTTCGTCTTCCCGGACTACGAAAGCGACGCAGAGATCGCGTTCTGTGCCCACCAGCCACTCGTTGCGTCGCCGGACGGTCTCCGCATCATCCTGACTGACTGCGCCCGGATACATGAAGGTGTCGACGCGTGGTGGGGTTGAGAGGTCAGTCGCCCGAACGGACGTTGCCCATTCCTCGATCATCTGATCGGCAGGTGTTTCATCGGCGTGCAGAAGACACAGCTGGTGTTCGGGGCCAGCCGTCTGTGTCACGTCGTGCCATACGTCCATGAGGACGTTCTCCAGGAACTGCCGGTCGGAAAATTCGGAGGAGGTGGCGACCAGCACCCACACGGGGCGAAGGCTGCTTTCGCGCAGCCGGACGATGGAGGTCTCGGGTAGGACGGCGCGCAGGCGGGCGAGGACAACGGGAGCGCGCTGGGCCAGCAGGTCGCGTGCCTGAACGGTGTCCGCCTCGGTGAGGAGTTCCCGGCCCCAGTCGGCCAGGCTGCGTGGGCGGATATATTCGGCAAGGTCCGCGCCGACCAGGTATGCCCACCGTTGGGACAGTTCCTCGGGAGGGGAAGGCTTCAGCACGACGAGCCCCGACACCTCCGGTACGCCGGGTGGACGCTGGGCGTTGAGGCGGCTGACGATATGCGGCGCGAGAAGACGCAGGTTGACGGACCAGGGCATGTCGGAGCACAGCACGCCGAGCCTGCCGTCAGAAGAGACACCCATCGGTTGGGCGTGGCGGGCCACATCGGCACCCGCGGCAGCGCGCCACCAGTCGTCGGCCTGGCCGAACCAGTCCGGGCGTTCCATGTCCATCGCCTTGGCCTTTCAGTCCTGGCATGAGGCCGGCGCGTCGTACAGCTCCGGCTGGAGCGCGTCGTTCAAGAGGGGCTCTCGGCCATGCCCAGCGACGGCCGCCTCCACCCGGCAGCGCCGCCGTCAGGCCAGCGGGCATCGTACGGTTGTTCCGGAACGAGCTCAGTGCTTCGAGGCCCTCCGTCTTCGCAGCGGCACGACGGTGCACGCCGCGGTCCGTGGTGCAGCCGGCTGCGCGGTGGCGGCCGCGCAGCGCGCCACATGGGCCTGGCGAACGGTGGGGAAAGAGGTCTACGAGGGCGATTCTGCCGCACCGTTGAGTGCCGTGCGGGTTGTCTCAGGCGCTGTGCCGTCCTCGCTCAAGGTGTGGGTGGCGCGGCGCATGGAGGCCGGGTAGCACTTGGGGCAGCGGGCCATGCGTGGTCTGTTCTCGCCGGGGAGGGTGACAGTGATCCACCTGAGGGAGAGGTCGGGTCCGTCGCAGGTTCCGCACCATTCCGGCAGCGGTTCCCGGCGCGCTTCGGGAACCGGCGCGGGCTCCAGGATGACCTTCTGCCGTGCGAAGGCCGCTGAGAGGTACGCGGTGGCGAGGTTCGTGTGGCTGTCGGCTGCCCGGTGGCGGCCGGCGGCAAGGAGAAGCCGTGCCTCCTCGAGGAGGTCTTCGGCCGCGGTCAGGTGGTCGTACGGGGAGGGCACTGGTGTCACCTTCCATGTGGTCGCAGCGTTGCGTCAGGGTCGTCGACGGGGGCGGGGCGGGCGGTGGCGGTCACGGATCTGCGGTGGCGGGGCGGTAGGTGTCCGGCGGATGTCGTTGGCGACGCAGAACAGGCAGCGGGGTCCGTCCGGCGCCGCCGGGTCGATCGGCGCGCCGGGGTGCTGGCGGCAGCGGGAGTCGGAGCGGGGCCGGGACAGCTCGCGGGCGATGATGAACGCCCCGTGGACCAGGTCCGCGGTGAGGGCGAAGTCCTCCTCCGGGGAGCGGTAGTGCAGTTCGAAGACGACGTCGTTGATCCGTCGCATCCGTTCGAGAAGGGCCTCGTGGGTGTAGGGCGGCGGCGGAACCTCGTACCGGCTTCCTGATGCCGGTGCGCCCTGCCGGGCCCGGGGGTCTCCTACGCGCCGGTTGCTGTTGCAGAACAGGCACTGCCCCCAGCCTTCGGGCGGCTCCGGGTCGATCGGGCCGTTGGGATGGATAGAGCAGTTCGTGGAGTTGCGGGACGGGGCCAGGTTCCGGGCGGTGACGAACACGCGGTACAGCGCGTCGGCGAGCGCGTCGTACTCCGTCGGGTCCCCGCCATCGACCATGGCGCGCACGCGATCGTCCGCGCTGGGAAGCCGGGAGCGCAGCTCCCGCAGGAGGGCGGGGAGCTTCGTCGGGACGCGGTAGCTGGAGTGCTGCGGAAGATCCACGGCGGCACCACACCGCACGGAAAGCACATCCGCGGACGAGTCGCGACACGCTCACCCCTTCGAGGCAGCTACGTCACCCCTTCGGTTGATTTGCCTCGTCGTGATGTTGACCTTGCGTGTCCCCCGCTTCCGCGATGGCCGGGTCCACCCGAGGCTGCTGGGCGGTCTGGCGGTGCGCTTCGATCGCGCGGCGGTAGCCGTCCGACGGAGCAGGGCGCGGCGCCGGCGCGGCGGGAACGGCCGGCGGCGAGGCCGAGTCGGCGGCCGCCGTGGCGAGGCCAACCTTCACAGGCGCGGGCGCCAGGATGTGCAGGACGCGGACGTTCGCCTTCGATACCGTCTCGTTGGCCGCCGCGATCAGCTTCGGCGCGCTCCAGCGCAGCTTCGTGCCGACGGCCGGAGCGTCGGGGACGACGTCCAGACGGCCGGTGTTCGCGTCGAACTTCACGGCCCTCACCCGCCCGGCGAGTTCAGGTGCGGCCGCGGCGAGGATGGCCTCCCACTGGGCCAAGACGCTGCCGCCGGCGGCTGGGGCGACCAGGCCGCGCTCGGTCATCATCATGCTGATCGCCGCGCCCAGCCCGAGCGGCTCGCGCCCGTCCCGCCGCAGAGTCGTGCCGGTGCGCCGCTTCGTCTTCGTCGCGCGGCCGGCGCCGTTCTTCTTCGCCGCCTCCCGGGCCGCGATGAGGGCCTGGCGGGCGAGGTCGACGCCGCTCAGCTCGCCGGTCATGCGGTCACCGCCCCGGTGGCGTCGTCGTCCAGCGGGCGCGCGGCGAGGCCGGGCAGCCGCTCCGTCCACGACGCGGGCCTCTCGGCCGGGGCGGCGGACCGCTCGCGCAGCTGCTCCAGCCGCGCCGCCAACAGGTACTCGGCCACGCGCTCTCTCGCCGTGTCGGCGGCCTTCGTCGCGGCGGCGACGGCGTCCGCGCCGGCCGGGTTGTGCTGGAACCACGGGCGGCCCTGCTCCAACCGGTACGCCCGGCGGGCCTCGGCTTCGGCCTCCTGGGTGCGGCTCAGCAGCGCCAGGGCGTCGTCCCGGTACTCGCCGACGGCCTGCTGCGCGGCCTGGAACGCGGTGAACGCGTACGCGTCCGCGGCGGCCTGCGGATCGGCCTCCAGGGCGGCCACGTCGGTGATCTGAAGGAACTCCTGCCACGCGGCGGCGGTGCGGTCCTCGATGGCCGCGCGGGCCCCGGCGACGGCGGCCTCGATGCTGCCCGCCTCGCTCAGGTCGGCGGACCCGGCCGCCGCGAGAAGGCCGGCCTCACCGATCAGGACCTCGGTCTGACGGCGGTGGTCGCACGCCTCGCACAGCCCGGCCGACCGCGCCCGCCCGCAGTCCTCGCACGCCAGCGCCTGGCGGACCGCGTCGACGGCGGCCGCGGCCTGCCGCTCGCGTTCCGCCTGCTCAGCGGCTGCCGCACGGGCCGCATCGCGCCGAGCCCGCTCCGCGCGGGCCTGCTCCTGGCGCCAGGCGAGGTCCTCCGCCTCGATGGCCGCCTGCTCGCGCAGCCGCTCCTCAAGGGCGCGCCGACGCTCGTCGTCGGACAGGCCGGGCAGCTCTCGGTCGATGTCCGCGCCGATTCGGGCCCGGTGGGCGCGGCGGATGTGGATCACGTTGGCGCAGTTCTCGCACCCGGTCCCGGTGTCCAGCCGGATCCCGTCGTCGCAGCGCCGGTCCGTGCACGACGGCCGCTGGGGCAGCCCCCGGCGGATCAGCCACCCGTACGGGCCGGTGACCATCGCCTCGCCGCCGGTCTCCGCCAGGCGGTCGGTCAGCCGGTCGGCCAGCAGCCGCGGCGCACCCTCCGGCGCCACGCCCAGGCCCACCATCTGCGCCAGCTCCGTCTTCGCGGCGGCCTCCACCTGGTCCTGCTGCCACCCCGACAGCCGCTCCCACAGCCAGGAGACCGGCCCCAGCGCTACCCGCAGACGAAGATCAGCCGGGAGGGTCACTCGCCTCTGTCGCTGCGCCTTTTCCCACCCCGCGGCCTTCGCCCGGCCACCGGCACCAGCCCCGGCAGCACGCTGCCCCATCCGCTCATCGACCAAGGACTCCTTCGGCTTTTCCCCGCGCAGCGGGCCGCCCTTGGCCACCGGTGACCCGCTCCCGGCAACGGCGGTGGCGTCGTCGACGGCCTGGTCCTCGCCCGCGCACGCGCGCTCCGGCCGAGGGCCTTCACCCCCACGGCCTTCGCCGGAAAAACGACCAGAGAGCGAGAGAGACCCACCGGGAGTAACCACAGACGCGTGGTCTGCGTGGAGCTCTGCACTATCGGGACGCTCCTGAACCACCGCATCCCCGGCCCCCTCAGTACCGCCGAGCCCAGACGTACCAAGGGCAGCAGCCTCATCGGCCTGACCATGATCTCCGACTGCACCATCGGGACGCACCAAAAATGAGGGCTTGGGCTCCTGAACGGCCTCCAGGCGGGGGCGGCGGCCGTACGCGCGGGCGACCGGCAGCAGCATCACCCGGCCCCGGCCGAGCATCCGCGTCGACGTCTCCCGGTGCTGCCGCGCCACGACACCGGCCTCCGTCAACCTTGCCAGGACCTTCCGAGCCCCGGCCGGCGAGCAGCCCAACAGCCGGGCCAGCGTCGCCGCCCCGCGCCCCTCCCGCGCCTTCACCGACCCGCCGCACAGCTGCAGCCAGCCCGACGCCCGCGTGTTCAGCACCATCAGCAGCAGCCCGAGCCGGTCGGTCGCAGCCCCCTTGCCCCGGCGGCCGGCCAGCAGCCCCGGCGGCGTCGGCTCCTTGCCCTCCGGCGCCCAGCCCGGCCCGAACAACGCCTCGATCAGGCGCAGCAGCGTCGCCAGCTCACCCTTCGTCAGAGCCAGCGGATGCGCGGCCCCGCCGCTCTTACGGGCCCGCCACAGCGGCATGACCAGGCACTCAAGACCGGTCGGGTGACCCTGCGCGTCCCTCACCACCTGCGTGTGCAGCCCCTCGGACGCCCGCAACGGGGCCAGCACACGGCGGTTGACCGTGGACTCCCCCACACCCATCCACCGGCCCAGCTCCGCGACCCAGATCGACGTCTGGTGGTCGTTCTTCTCACCCTTCGGCGCCCGCGACTTCGCATACAGCACCACGGCCGCCAACTTCGCCACGTCCGACTGCCCCGCGATCGACGGGTCCGCCAGCAACGCCTGGACCGCGGCGCGCAGCCGCAGCCGCATCGCACGACCAAGACGCAGCGGATCGTCCAGGCCGCCGTCACCCGGCCGCCCGAAGGTCGGCACCGGCCCCAGCGGCGTCCGCCTCTTGCCGAAGCGAGGTCCGGGGAAGGCTCCGGCAGCGGTCTTCGCCACCGCGGCCGCGTTCATCGGCCCACCTGCGCACACGGCGTGGAGAAGAACCCGCCGCGGAGGCCATCGTTGCCCAGGGCATGGCCTCCAAGAAGAAGGACTCCGCAGCCCGCCGGGCGCAGAAGAACGCCCGCCGCGCCGCCAGGAAGCGAAGCGGTACGCGCGCCGAGCGGATCCCTCGCCCCAGGTACCTGTACGACATGAAGCCGCCCGGCGTCTTTTACGAGGACTGGGAACGCCCGGTCGGCTCCGACAACGAGGTGATGAGCACAATCGCCACAGCATTCGGGCCTGAGTCGGGAGAAGCCCGCACCATGCAGCTCCTCTTGGACTACCGCCGCATCTACGGGCCGTACATCCCGCTCGGCGCCGCAGGCCATCTCGACCTGATCCTCGAGGACACCAGCCTGGTCACTGACCTGGCCGAGTCCATGGGCTCCGCACAGACCGAGACCCGCGACACTCTGCACTCCCTCCACGCGCAGGGACTGCTCCTGATCGCTGACGACGGCTCTCTGTGGCTGACCGTTCCGCCCGGCACCCCCTACTCCGCACCAAACGGCCAGTGGGCCTTCATCGACAAGAAGGTGGACGCGCCGCCGAAGTCCGTCGCCACCGGCTGACGCTCGGGTGCTCACCGAGTACCCCCCGGCGACCGGAAGGTAGGAAGCGTCGCGCGGATCAGCGCTTGGGGTGGGCAGAGCAGTGCAGATGGTCGTGGCCGTGGTGTAACGGCCAAAGCGGACAGACCTGCCGAAGGCGGGGTGGACGAGAGGCGCAGCGGCGCGAGCGGTGATCACCCGGGCACGATGACCCGGCCAGCCTGTGGACAGAGGCCGAGGAGTCGCGAGGACCCCGGTCGCTCCCGCACGGTCAGATCGTGTCCCGCGGGGCGGGGCGCAGCCCCGGAGCATCGAGGCGGCCGGCGCCGCCAGGAGAACAGGGGTTCCCCCCTCGGTAGAGGTGTGCCAGACCGGGGTCGGTGTGACACTCCGATCCCAAGAATCTTCGTGATCAATACCGCGAACAGGGCAAACGGGGGCAGTCGATCCCGTCACGCGGAACGCGACAGGCGGGCGAAAATGGGCAAAAGGGGCGACCTTCAGCTTTTCAGGGACCGCCGGATCGGGCACTATGGGGGACACCAACTTTCATATGCGAGCCGGACCACCCCGCAACGCGGGACGGGCCGACGAGTGGATGGAAGGGACCAAGCCCCCTCCGGGAGGAGCGGGCGACCGGACGAAGAACCAGGGGCGAGCCTTTCTCTCCTTGCGTGATTCGAACGGGTGTTCCGGAACCCCTGGCAGGGCTACGGAACGGTGGCTGCGGAGCCCCCTGGCAGGGGCCCTGCGAAACGGATTGCAGAACCCCCTGGCAGGGGTCCTGCTTGTGTTGCTGGCCCGTGAGGGCCGACTGGTATCAGCTCGATGAGCTGCAGTTCAGAACCGGCTGGCACCGGGATCTGAACACCCGCCTGGAGGGATCTCCAGGCGGTGGACGGGCCGCGCGAGGCCGAGTGGACTGTCGGTCCGCTCTCTTGGCGCGCGCGGCCATGGCGACTACGTCACGCCGACCCCCTCGAAATCAGAGGCGGAGTCGGTGTGCCCGCACACCTGAATGACGAAAGTGATCACGCCTGTCAACGGCGCGGATACGCGGCGGAGTTCCCGTCCGCGGGTACGCTGCATCCCGCGATCACCTCCCATCAGGTGCATCGTGTGGACGGGACTCCCGTCCAAGAGCCCTCCAAGGCCCGGCATGGCCATGGAGGGCTCTTTGCTGTCGCCGGTTACATCTGCGATCACCCTAACCCCCCGTGACGACATGGAAAGTAAGGGGAAACGCGGTACGTCCGAATTGCCGCGTCCGTCAGTAGGGGGGCGCGAAGCGAATTGCCCGTCAGACGAGACGGTCATCGGTCACCCCTTCGTGGAACATCGTCAACTCGGTATCGGATTTGTTGGATCAGCCTGCGAGTTCCGGTGGTCCGGAGGCGGTCAGGAGTGCGTGTGGGTGGCGTACGACCGAGGCCGGCCGCTGGCCCATCCACCCTGACAGGCGATGGGCGGGGGCCTCGGTACGGACGTGCGTGAAGCCTTCGTTCAGGTAGAACCGCTGCAACGCCAGGTTGTCGCGCCAGCAGTCCAGCCGCACCCACGGCTTGCCCTGCGCGCGTGCCTGGCTGCCGACCCAGTCGAGGAGGCGGCCGCCGAGGTTGCTCCCCTTCGCGGACCGAGCGGTGATGAGTTTCGCTACGTAGACGGCACTTTCGGGGTCGTCGCTCGGTCGCCAGAAATCCATGTCGGCCGGAGCAAGCGTCACTGTCCCGAGCATGGCCTGGTCCTCAACGACCCAAGTACGACCGGCCTCGATGTCCGCCAGCCATTTCTTCAAGGCCGGCTCGCGCGTCTGAGGGTTCCGCCACTGGTCAATTCCGGCGGCAGCGAGCCACCCTTCCGCCTCGATGCGTAGCGACATCAGGGCGTCGACATCCGTCGTGGTCGCGGGACGCAGGATCATCGAGCGAGCTCCAATTCGTAGATGATCCGATTTCTGTCGCCGGGGGCGATCGTGACCATCACGCGGACCGGAACATCGTTGGCTCCGTAGCCGATTCGGGCGTGCTGGCATACGGGAGTGCCTGGCAGGTTCTGCAGGCCGAGACGCTCGATCTCGGGACCCGTGGGCATCCTGATGTCGAGTTCGTCGCGGATGCGGTGCTGCGGGTTACCCGTGGCGGCGAGGATGCCGCCCTTCATGGTGACGTCGCGTTCTTCCATGAGCGGAGTACCCTGGGCGATCTCGATGGGGAACCAGCTGTCCGCGAGTTGGCAGGGTTCGCCATCGACGAGACGCAGCCGTCGACGAGCGACGACCCGCGTACCCGGTTCCAGCCCGAGCCAGTGCGCGATGTCCTTCGGCGCTGGCTCGATCGAGACCTGCGGGATGCCCTGCTCGGGCTCCCGACCCTGGGCCCGCACCTGAGCCTTCCAGTCATCCGTGTTGCTCGTTGGATCGTCGCGGCGCTCCCCGCGCTCGTACTCGCCGGGGTTCCACAACAGCGGGTTGTAGATGCGCACATAGGCGCCCGCGCCCTGACGTGCCACGACGTGACCGGACTCCTTGAGCTGCGTGATGGTCCGGTACACGAGGAGCTCGCTGACGCCGAATTCCTCCGCGATCTGCTTCGTGCTGGGCAGCTTGTCGCCCGGCTGCAGCATGCCGGAGGCGATCCGGGCGCGGAAGACGTCCGCGATCGATCTGGCCGTAGCCGGCTTCTTAGTCATGGCGGGAACCATAGCGCAACTTCCAATAGGAAGTAACGGGCGGGGTGCTCGGCCGTTCGGGTCCTAGCCCGTAGGCCCGGGTGGGCAACGCCGTCATCGCCGGCGTTTCCACAGGTCAGTGCCCATAACCGCTTGACCGTTTGGGTGCCAGAAAATCGAGCGATCAGGCGTCACCGTCTTCCTCCGGGTCGGGCCCTCGGAGAGACGTAGTCCACCGAAGGATGGTCGATCCTTCGGCCACCTTCACCGCTACTTCAACGACGCGCCCGTCCGTAAGCGTCACGGTGCGGACGACCTGGGTGACGACCACCTCAGAAGCGGTCAGGCCCAGCACCTCCTTCTCGGCCTCGGTGGCCTGTCGGCTGGTCACCTCTTCAAGGACCTGGTCCTGAGGGACACCCAGCCGCTCGGCCGCCAGCTCTCGCGAAGCGCCGGTGGAGACCGGCTGCTGAAGCTCGGGAGTCACGGCGATTACGTAGGCGGGGTAGTAGCTGCTGCTCAGATGGACGGGTACGCCTGCCCTGCTGACGACTCGGCGCCGGACTTGCACCGGCGTGCCAGGTGCGACATCCAGCCGGGGGGCTACCAGTGCGTCAGCACCTACGGTTCCCACCTCGAGAATCTGTGACGACTCGCCGCCGTCCAAGGCGCTGCCTGTAGCTGCGTGTAGGGCAACCCGGGTTCCGATGTTGTTGCTGGCCGGCGAAGCCACGACCGTCTTCGCGCCCGGGCTGGTGAGAACCAGTCCCTCCATCTTGAGGATCCGGTACGCGCGATTCGCGGTGGTGTGAGCTACTCCGAACTGCTCCTTGAGCTCCGCGTAACTAGGCATTTCATCGCCAGGGCGAAGCGTCCCCTCCTGGATCTGACGCCGGAAGTGATCGGCGATCTCTGCATATCCGGACTTCTTGGGCATGCTGACCTGCCCCCTTTCCTTGACGTGCACTGCCCACTCGGCCATGTGCAGTGGTGTGCCCTCCGAGACTAGTTCACTGCGAGTTTTTCGGGTACTACTCGCGGTCCCCTGGCGCTTCATGGGTGAGTAGTCTACTTTGAGCGTGCCCAGAGTTGCGTCTTGCTCACGCAGGGCTACATGGGGCGGAAAACTTCCTATCGGAAGCTGTTGACGGTGGCGCCCGAGCGGGTCTAACGTCTCCATCAGCTTCCGATAGGAAGTCGCAACAACCGGTGTAACCGCGCCGGTTGATGCTGGGTCATATGACCCTGCACCTGCAGTTTTGCGGCCCGTCTCTTCGGAGTCGGGCAGGTGGCCGGAGGCGGTAGCCAAGACCAAACCCCCCGGCCGGCGGAACTGCTTGCACAGCGCTGATGCGCTGTCTGTCCGCCGGGACGCGGGCCGCTGGCCCGTGAGCCTGGTGGGCGGAGAGAGCATCCGCCCCCGCATACACCTCTCCCCCTCTTCTGCCTCTTCTGCCGAGGAGTCGCCATGCCCGAGCTCGCCATGCCCAAGGCCGTCAAGCGCCGGGGCCGCACCCGTACCTCCCGCGTCAGCCCCCTCGACGCGATCGTCCTCTCGACCCTGTCGCCCGGACACATCGACATGCGGACCGTGGAAACTACGCAGACCCGCCGCATCTCGCTGGTCTGCCCGGCCTGCAGCACCTGGGTGCCCGTGACCCCCCACCGCGGCACCCGCCTGCTCAAGCTCGTCCCGCACCACACCGGCAAGGCCGGCCGGGACGCCGCGATCCGCTGCAGCTCCAGCAACCGCCTCGTCGACGTCGACATCACCCAGGACACCTGGAACCACCAGTACGACGAGTGGGCGCGCGAGGAGCGCCTCGCGGTCGACCTGACCCGTCACCGCCGCGCCACCGTCCAGACCCTCAAGGTCGCCCGGCCCCAGGAGCGCCCCGCCGACCGGCGAGCCCAGTGGGAGCGCGCGATCCCCGCCGCCCGCCGAGCCGACGCCGCCCGAATGGTCCCCGCCGACGCGATCCCCACCACGCGCGGTCGGGCCGTCGACGGCCCCGCCGGCGCCCCGCTGGCCATGACCCGGCAGACCGCCGGGGACCGCCGCTCCGTCCGCGCCCTGGCCACCGGCACCCTCCGCGCCCTGGCCGACGCCGCCCCGGACCGCTCCGCGAGCGACGTCCTCGACGAGCACCTCGCCCGCGCCGCCTACACGCACCTGGCCACCATCTGGCGCCGCCCCCTGACCCCGGCGGACCAGCCCGAGCACACCAAGCTGGTGGCCAAGGTCAGGGCCGCGCTGCCCGCCCCGGCCCCGGGCGAGACCGCCGCCGCGTACACCGCCCGCTGCCGCAGGTCCGCACTCGCCGCCTGATCCGCACACCGCGACGATCACCCACGGCCGTGGGCCCCCCCCCCCCGGGGGGGGGCGGCCGGGGGGGGGGGGGCCGCCCCCCCCCCCCCCCCCCCCCCCCCCCCCCGCCCCCC
>NZ_JBWKJG010000026.1:0-71502 GCF_056432325.1 Streptomyces sp. NPDC045287 | reverse complement strand
ATCCGGTCCGACAACCGGCCACCCGACGACTTCACCTGCCCAGGCCTTGGCACACCACAACCAACGACCCACACCACTCAAAGTCACCGGTATTGGGCTTAGGGGGCATCTGTTCCTGGTGGTTGGTGTTCTGGAGTGGTTTTGTGACGGGTGGCGCCGGCGGTCGTCGCACGGTGTGTGAGTGCTCGTCGTCCGTACCGCAGTGACGTGCCCGATGCCCGCCGGGCTCTGGTCGAGCCGGTCTTGACCGCCTGGAAGGTGGTGTCCTTTCGGCCCTTGGCTTCGGGGTGTACGTCCGGCCTGCGGCCGGTAGGACGCGATGCGCGAGTCGGCATTCGGGACGATCAGAGCCCGGGTGCCGGATGCCGGTCGCCGTGCCCGCGCCGCCGCCCCTCGCGGCGCGGGCACGGCGTCTGCTCCGGGTTCCGAGGCTCCCCCTGGGGGCCCGGCTCGCTCGGCGCGGGCACGGCGCAGGGTGGCCGCCTCGGCCGCCGCAGCCTGACGGCGGCGCTGGACGTCGGCCTGCTCGGTGGCGCAGCGAGGTACTGGCCGACCCACACCGTTACGACTGGGCGTGCCGATCGTGGCCGGAGCGGGCGCCGCCGGGGCACGGCCTGACACGCCCAGGGGCGCCTCCCCTTGCCGGTGCGAGGGGAGAAGGGGGACCAGCAGGACCGCGCGTGCGCGTTCTGTGATCCGCCCCGGCCCCGAGGCCCGGCGAGAACCCGGTGAGGAACTCCACTTTTCCGAACCTACGTACAACTGTCGACCGTCCTGGCGAGTCCACTGAGGCAGCGCACGGGTGCGCTCAACGGCGTTCAGAAAACGCCCGTACGACCTCCAAGGGGACTTCTCATGACTCACCGGGCCACCGGCCGGGCCGGCGTGCTCGCGGCCGCCGTCAGTGCCGCGCTGCTCATACCCGCCGTCACCGCCGCGCCGGCCACCGCCGCCACCCCGGCCGTGACCTGCACGTCGGCCAAGGCGGGCCTCGCCGCCAAGCTGAAGAAGGACATCACGGCCGCCGTCGCGGGCCGCAAGGGAACCATCGCCGTCGGCCTCTACGACCGCAGCACCGGGACCACCTGCACCCTGCGGGCCACCAGCGCCTACGACTCGGCCAGCACCGTCAAGGTCACCGTGCTCGCCGCGCTGCTGTGGGACGCCAAGAAGCACAACCGGTACCTGACGAGCACCGAGCAGTCGCTCGCCAAGGCCATGATCACCAAGTCCGACAACAACGCGACCAGCAAGCTCTGGAAGCAGCTGGGCATGACGAAGATCAAGGGGTTCCTCACGGCCGCCGGCATGACCAGGACCGTGCCGGGCACGGGCGGTTACTGGGGCCTGACCCAGGTGAACGTCAACGACGAGCAGAAGCTGCTGAAGCTCATCACCGCCAAGAACAGCGTGCTGAGCGACAACTCCCGCGAGTACATCCTGAAGCTGATGGGCCAGGTCGTCTCCTCGCAGCGCTGGGGCACTCCGGCCGGCGCGCCCTCCTCCGTCTCCGTGCACGTCAAGAACGGCTGGCTGCAGCGCTCCACGCACGGCTGGCGGGTGCACAGCCTGGGTACCTTCAAGGGCGCCGGGCACGACTACACGATCACCGTGCTGACGCAGGGCAACAGCACGATGACCTACGGCGTGACCACCATCCAGAACGTCGCCAGAGCCATCCACAAGGACCTGGTGCCGGTCAAGGCCGGTGTCACCCGCTTCATCCCGACCAGCGAGCCGCGTGAGGCGTTCGTCGCCGTGCCGCCGCAGGGCTGACGCTTCGCGGGGCGGCTTCCCGTACGTCACCGGCCGGTTCTACGGCGACGGCCATGCGCCTGAGAACCGTACTCACCGGCCTCACCGCCGGCCCGGTGGCGATCACCTCACCGACCGCCACCGGGCCCGCCGCCGCCCGCTCGCTTCCGGGCCGCGCCTGTTCGCCGTACGCCACCTTCGACCGCTTCTCCGACGCGCTCGACAAGACGACGTGCGAGTCCACCGGGTTCCCGAGGCGCCGTCTTCCCGTCTCGCGCCCGCATCGCCGCCCCGCCGCCGTACCCGCCGATCCCCATCGGGCGTCGAACCGGTGCGCTCCCGCTGCCGTGCCGTTGTTGCTCGTCCACCACCCAGCCGCCCGTTGTCACGGGTGTGGGCGCTATGCCGGTTTCGGGGCAGGCGATGAGAGGCAGGGGCATCGGCCCATGGGCTCGCAGGTCAGGAAGTGCGCTCCCCGTCCGCGCGGGGATGGTCCCGCCTCGGCGGCCGTCTGGACGTACTGGATGTGGTACTCCCCGCCCGCGCGGGGATGGTCCGGACTCGCGGTCAGCAGAACTCGAAGAGGCCGCGTGCCCCTGCCCGAGTGGGGGTGAGCCGGCGCCGCATGGACCAACCGCTCGCCCCGGAGCCATCGGGGTGGGCCGACCCGTCACACAGTCCCCAGCAACCCCACAGGAGCGATCCCGTGGTCATCGACCTCGTCGTCCTCTACACCACCCGGCTCGACGACTGCCGGGAGTTCTACCGCAGCATCGGCCTCGACCTCGTACGCGAACAGCACGGGAACGGACCGGTGCACTACGCCGCCACCCTCGCGGACGGAACCGTCCTGGAGCTCTACCCCGCCACCCGGCAGCCGCCGACCGGCCCCCTACGCCTCGGCCTCACCGCACCGGCGACCGACCGGCCCGCGGGCCGACACGCCCTGACCGACCCCGACGGACGCACCGTCATCCTGACCGTCCCCGAGAAGAGCCCGACCACGACCACCACCTAGACCACCCACCGCATCTTCGAGACGCCGTCCGCACCCGTGGTGTCCCCGACTTCCCCGCCGACCGGTTCTCCCCGTCGGCTCAGTGCCTCGGTGCGGTTCTCGGCCCGGTTGGCCCGGGTCAGCCGGACGCCGCCGGGCCGGCCCCACCGACCCGGCTCGTGCCCTGGCCGCCCGATCTGCTCGATTCCCTTCTCCCGGGCCACCTCGGCCGGGCCGTGTGCCTCCGGCCGGCACCTCGACGCACGGGGCGTCTCGCGAGCTCGTTGCTCCCGCATCAACGCCCTCTACGCCCTCATGCCGGCCACCTCGGTGATCAGGTCTTCGGCGCGGAGTTGTCGGCTGCCCCGGCGCCGGCCAAGACCCCAGGGCGGCGCTTCCCCCTGACAACCCGGTGCCGGCCCGTCCCCTCCTTGACCGGCAGGGGTTCAGCTGCCGGTGTGAGGTTCCTGTCCGAAGGGAACGAGGTTGATGGTCAGTACGTGCGCCGCCGAGTTCAGCGCGTAGGCGATGGCCCGACCCACTTCTCGAGGCGGCATCTGTGGGATTCTGTCCCCTTCGAAGGTGTACCCGAAGGCCTTGCTGGCGGCGGCCGAAGCCTGGGCCACCGCGGGATTGTCGTAGAGTCCCGTGTCGACGACACCGGGATTCACCTCGGTGACGTGGATTCCGCGCTGGTTCAACTCCAGGGCCAGCGTGCGTACGGCGTGGTGCAGACCGGCTTTGGCGCTGGCGTGCGAATACCCGAAAGGGTAGGCGCGAATACCACTCATGGAGCCTACGACAATCAGCCGCGTGCGTTCCTGTTCTGCGACTCGCGGAATGACCTTCTGCACCAGTAGCAGGAGAGTGGTCACCACGGCGTCGAACTCCTGGGTGGGGAAACCGATGGGTGTCCGTTCGACGGGAAGGTACGGATTGTCGTCGGGAATCTTGTAGTTCGCCGCACCCAGCCCGGCGGAGTGGACGACGTCCACGTGCTTTCCCTCAGGGAGGTCGTCCACCATCCTCTGCACGGACGACGGATCGGACAGGTCGACAGGAGCAGTCGAAACCGTCGCGGTTCCGCACATGTCCAGAATGGACTGCCGCACCCGGGACAGTTTGGCCTCCGAGCTGGACGCGATGACCACGGAGCGGCCCGTCATGGCCACTTCCAGGGCAACGCACGCGCCGATGTTCGGCTTGTAGAACCGAGAAGTGTAGATGTTCTCGGTGTCGTTCGATCCTTCGGCCGACCGGAAACCGGCACCGGTCACCAGCACCACACCGTCGTTCGCCATCACGTTCACCCTCCTCGTACGCTTTCCGGACTGCTCCGCGGGGAAGTGCGACCGCCGTCTAGGGCAACAGACCCAAATGGCGATCGAGGGATTCTGGTCGGTTCTTCTCCGGATGGGAGGCCGTGTAGAAGTTCATCGCCAGCACCACGCGGACGTCCTCTTCGTTCCTGAGGGCATTGACGTAGTGGCTGTGGTACCGGCCGTCGAAGAAGAGCGCGTGCCCGGCCACCGGGTAGATGCGCGTGCAGTCGGCGTCGACCTCTTCGCAGCTGTGCACGTCCCCCCTGTTCGAGACCAGGAGTTCACCGCCCGAGCCCCGGGGGTGGTCCGTCACGTAGAGGAGCCCGCTCAACGGGTTCCAGTCGACGTGGCACTCGTACCGTTCCTGGCTGCCCCGCTGCACGTTCAGGGTGAGTCCGGTGCGGACATCCGTCGCGGTCGTCACCTCTTCTCTGGTCAGGGTCTGCGCCATGTCGCGAAGTTGCTGCCGATACAGTGAATACAGCCACGGCAGTTCTTCGGCGATAGTGACGCCGTCCACGGTGTGCACGGGAATCTGCGATTCGCTGTCCGCTTCCCTCGATGTCGCATAGGAGGGCACCAGGTATTTGTCCTCGGCGCTTACGCGTGCCACTTCGAGGATTTCCTGCTGCCACCCCTCCGGAAGGAAACGTGACCTCAGGTCGAAAGAATGCCACGGGAAGGGGAGCGCGTGAGTTTCCGCCATCGAGACCTCCTTGTGCAGTACGGGCGCGGCAGCAGAACGGAAACCAGCGGACCGAGAATGTGGCGACCCGGCGCCATTTGCCATTTCTGCTCATTTGAAGTAGAGCACAGGTCGTTCTCGCCGTCCATGGGGGTCAATGAGGATTTCCCCTCACTGTCCTGAGCTAGCCATATGCAGGGCGAGGGCCGCCTGATATAGGGAGATGATCCGAATAATCGAGCACCGGAGCTTGCGAAGGAATCGTCAAAACTTGCGAATGAGCATGACTCATTCGATGGAGGCGTGGATCTTCACGTGGGACCAGTTGACGGCTTTCTGGTCGGCGGAAAGAGACTCCCATCGGCCCCGGCGGGGGGGTGCGAACGGTGTTGACACCCAGAGGTGGGCCATCGGCACATCGGGTTCTGGTCAATCTGGCGTGTTGCGGGTTTTTTGAGAAGCCGGGCGAACGGCCGCAGCGGGCAGGCCGAGGTGCGTGATCCGTTTTTTTGCACCGAGTGAGGCCGGATGCGCTGCAGGTGCCTCCAGGGTGAAAAGGTCCGGCTCTTTGTTGGTCAAGGTGATTCTGAATATTTTATGGGTGGGACTATCGGCGTCTTTTGATGCGGGGGCGGCAGTGGATTTCGGTGATGCGGGGCCGTCGGACCCCGTCTCCGTTCCCCCGGCGCCGCGCGGCATCCTGTGCCCGCCGGGCGGACGGCGCGCTCAGGGCTCCCTGGCGCGGGCGACCCCGGCCGTGGCCACCGCGAGCATCACCGTGCCGGCGATCAGGCCGACGCGCATCCCGGAGGCGAACGAGCCGGCCACCAGCACCCCGTAGACCGCGACGGCCACGGCGCCGCCGACCTGGCGGAAGGTGCTCAGCACGCCCGAGGCCAGGCCGGCGCGCTCGGCCGGAACGGAGGCCAGCACCAGCCCGGTCATGGCCGGAACGGCCAGCGTGCCGCCGAAGGACACCGGCATCAGCAGGACCGCGACCGTCCAGACCGGGGTCGTGGACGGCAGCAGGCACAGGACCAACAGCCCCGTCCCCATGACCAGTTGCCCGGCGATCATGGTGCGTCTGGCGCCGAACCTGCGGGTCGCCGCCGCCGAGACGAGGGAGACGCCCACGCAATGCACCGTCATCGGCAGGAACAGCAGACCGGTGGCCAGGGCCGACTGGCCGCGAAAGCCCTGGAAGTACAGGCTGAACAGGAACGTCACCCCATAGAAGCCGAAGTTCAGCGCGAATCCGGCCGTCAGGCCCGCGACCACCGGCCGCGACCGGAACAGGTCCAGCGGCATCATGGGTGCCCGGCCGCGGGCCTGGCCGGCCAGGAACACCACCAGCGCGGCAGCCGCGACACCCAGCGAGGCCAGGATCACCGGGCTGCCGAAGCCGTCCTGCCCGCCCTCGATCAGGGCGTAGGTCAGGGCGCTCAGCGTCACCACCGCGCTGACCTGGCCGATGAGGTCGAAGGGGACCGCGCGGCGTGGCGAGGTGGCGACCCGGGCCAGCAGCACCAGGGCGACCGCGCCGACCGGCACGTTGATGAAGAAGATCCACTGCCAGTTCCAGGTCGCCAGCGCCCCGCCCACCAGCGGCCCGGCCGCCGAGCCCACCGAACCGCCCAAAGCCCAGATCGCCAGGGCCTGGGTGCGGGCCCGGGCGTCCGGATACGCCTCGCGGATCATGGCCAGGGTCGCCGGCATCATCACGGCGGCCCCGACGCCCTGTACGAAGCGGGCGAGCACCAGAAACGGCAGGCTCGGGGCGAAGCCACAGGCCGTCGAGGCCACCAGGAACACGACGAGCCCGAGGCCGAAGGCCCGCTTCGCGCCGATCCGGTCCGAGACCGACCCCGCGGAGAGCAGCAGCGCGGCCAGCATCAGCGTGTAGCCGTCCACCACCCACTGCAGACCGGTGATCCCGCCACCCAGGTCCGCGCCGATCGACGGCAGCGCCACCGAGACGATCAGCGCGTCCAGCGTGATGACGAAGAACCCCAGCAGCGCCGCGCCCAGGGCGTGGCGCTGCTCCGCAGTCCCGCTGGTGCGGGTCGGGACGGCTGCCTCGGCGGGGGTGGGCATCGTTTCCTCCTGCGGTGCTGAAGACGATCTGCTCTCCGGTGGAGCGGATGCGTGGTTGCCGCCTCATCGGTGATCAGGGCGGTGAGCAGGGCCATGAGGAACCGCCGGTCCCCGCGGCCCGGGAGGCGGGGGCGGGTCCCGGTGCTCCGCCACCAGGACGGGCAGGACGTCAAGGGGAATCCGACCACCGCGAGGGGGACGGCGATCGGCAGCGAGAAACGCGTGCCGTCGTCGGCGGGCAGGTGCCGGCTCCAGCGGCCTCCCCTGTGGTGAGGGGCCGACCGGTACCACGGGAGGTCGATGACGACGCAGAGCCGCACCACCGTGAGCGGCGCCCGCTCGATGAGCTCGTCCCGTCTCTTCGCACCCTCGGCCATGGCCGGCACCGTACTGAGTCGACGCCTGCCGTATCGGGCGCTTGTGAAAAATCCCCTAGAAGGGGTGAAAACATCCCACACGCGCTCTCGAAACGGCGTTCGCGCGGCTGCGGTCCTCCCTGGTTCGCCGTGGGCGGGTCAGGACCGGGAGCGGGTACGGTGCCTTCCCCTCCAACGGCGGTGCCCGCGACCGGCAGTGGCTGCCGCACCTGCAGCGCGTGATCGGAGGCGCTCGACGACAAAGGCACGCACGTCGTCCAGGACCTCGTCCGCGTCCCGGTCGATCCGGTTCAACAGCCGGTGGCTCCGGTCCGGACCCGCGCGCCCGGCCTCCTCCGCCAGTGTCCAGCCGTTCTTCCGCCCGGGTGGAACGATCGGCCCCCGCACATGCGCAAGCGCCGACTCGCGCGGCTCCGACCTGGCGACACGGTGCACGAACCGATGCAAAGCCTTCAGTTCACCCCTCCACGACCGGGCGCCAACCAGTTCCCCACCCGTGACCAGACCGACGACCCACATGACGGGCCGACACGCCGAAGACCGTTGCGGTACTACCGCACGAGGCAGGGCCGCTTCGGGTCGAACTTCCATCCGGGGATCAGGTACTGCATGCCGACGGCGTCGTCCCGTGCCCCCAGAGCCTTCGTGCGGTAGAGCTCGTGGGCGGCGAGGAGGCGGTCCATGTCGAGCTGGACACCGAGGCCGGGGGCGTCGGGGACGGCGATCTCTCCGCCGATGATGCGGGGCGGGGCGGTGGTGAGCCGCTCCAGGCCCTCCTGCCATATCCAGTGCGTGTCCAGGGCGTTGTACGCGCCGGGCGCCGCGGCTCCGCAGTGCGTGACCATGGCGAGCGAGATGTCGAAGTGGTTGTTGGAGTGGCAGCCCCAGGTCAGTCCCATCGCGTTGCACAGCTGTGCCACGCGCACGGAACCCTGCATGGTCCAGAAGTGCGGGTCGGCCAACGGGATGGAGACCGACTGCAGGGCGAGGGCATGGGTCAGCTGCCGCCAGTCGGTGGCGATCATGTTGGTCGCGGTGGGCAGGCCGGTGGCGCGGCGGAACTCGGCGAGGACCTCCCGCCCGGAGTAGTCGCCCTCGGCCCCGCAGGGGTCCTCGGCGTAGGCGAGCGTCCCGACCAGCGGTGCGCAGAGCTCGACGGCCTCGCGCAGCGACCAGGCGCCGTTCGGGTCGAGGGTGATCCGGGCCTCGGGGAAGCGGTCCTTCAGCGCGCGGACGGCCTTGACCTCCTCCGCTCCGTCCAGGACGCCGCCCTTCAGTTTGAAGTCGCGGAAACCGTACAGCTCGTAGGTGGCCTCGGCCTGGCGGACGATCGCCTCGGGAGTCAGGGCCTCCTCGTGCCGGATCCGGTACCAGGCGGTGTCCGCGTCGGGTTCGCGGACGTACTCGAGGTCGGTGTGGTCGGGGTTGCCGACGTAGAAGAGGTAGCCCAGCACCCGTACCGAGTCGCGCTGCTGACCGTCCCCGAGGAGCGCGGCGACCGGCACGTCGAGGTGCTGGCCCAAGAGGTCCAGCAGGGCCGACTCGACGGCGGTGACCGCGTGGACGGTGGTGCGCAGGTCGAAGGTCTGCGCGCCGCGTCCGCCGGAGTCGCGGTCGGCGAAACGGTCCGCGATCTGGCGCAGGACGCGCTTGTAGTCGCCGACCTTCGAACCGATCACCAGCGACTCGGCGTCCCGTAGGGTCTGCGTGATCTTCTCCCCGCCGGGCACCTCGCCGAGGCCCGTACGCCCTTCGGAGTCCGTCAGGACGACGACGTTGCGCGTGAAGTAGGGGCCGTGGGCGCCGGAGAGGTTCAGCTCCATGCAGTCGCGGCCCGCTACGGGGTAGACGGAGAACGCGGTGACGGTCGGCTGGCTCGTGCTCATGTTCTCTTCACATTCCTTGTGTACGGGGAGGGGACAGGGCAGATGGTCACGGTCCGAGGACGTCAAGGGTCCACTCGGCCACCGGGACGCCGCCCGGGCCGAGGGCCGACAGCACCGTCGTGCAGGTGGTACGGACCTTGATCGCTCGCATGACCGAGGGGTTGACGTGCTCCTCGAACGGCCGGAAGCCGGGTTCGTCGGCGTGCGGGAAGGCGGCGGATCCGCAGGAGACGGCGAGCACCGTCATCCCGGCACGGGCTCCGCCACCGGCGAGCAGGGGCGGCGCCACACCAGGGGCCGTGACCACCGCGGCGGTCACCGGACCCGGGCCCCACGGAAGACGGCCGCGACCAGCCCGGCGGGGACGAGGGTGGAGAGGGACCACGAGTCGGTGACGTCCTTGACGCGGTCGGAGGTGCCGGCCTCGACCAGGGCGTTCTCGAAGGCGCCGCCGACCCCGATCACCAGCAGGACCGTCGCCGCGGCCCTGACCGCCGGGGAGTAGGAGTCGTCGACCTCGGGCGGGCTCGTCACCAGTCCAGCGGCAGAGTGGCGAGGTACTGGTCGAGCAGCCCGGAGATGATCTGGTGGTCGCGGAGCGAGGGATGCCAGTCGCAGCCGAGCCGGTCCAGACCGGGATCGTCGTAGTACCAGTAGCCGACCCGGTCGTCCCCCCGCGCGTTGCGCTCTTCGACGATGCCCCGGGCGGTGTCGGCGAAGGCGGTGCCGGCCACCAGGGTGGCGCTGACCACCAGGAACGTCCTGCTTCCGTAGCGGGCCCGCAGCTTGTCGAGGAAGCCGTGGTAGGCGCTCGCGTAGGCGGTGATCAGCTCGCTCTGTGTGGCCCACGGCTCGCCCGGGTGGAGCGGGGTCGAGAAGTCGTTGATGCCGAGGCCGATGACGACGACCTGCGGCCGCCAACTGCGCGGCCTCTGCCAGACGTCGCCGTCGACGTTCAGCAGGGCCCGGTCGTAGTAGGTGCGGTAGTCGGTGCCGGGGTCGCCGCCGTTGTAGTTGCGGACCATGCCGCGGCCGGAGAACGCGTTCTGCTGGTAGTCGGCGCCGAGCTTCCGGGCGGTGAGGGCGCCGAAGGCGAGGTCCGCGTTGCTGTTCCGGTTGACTCCTCCGTTGGCCGAGCAGTCGCGCGTGCCCGAGGCGTTGCCGTACCCGGCGGTGAAGGAGTCACCGATGAACTCGATCTGCCTGCTCCGCGCCGCGGGGGCGGCGAGGACCTTCCCTCCCCGGGCGGCGACGAACCCGCCGAAGCGGCCGGCGGCCCACGGGCTCTCCGTGCGCTTGACGAGCCGCACGGTGTGCTCGGTGTCGGCGAGGCCCTTGACCCAGAACGTGGTGCGCCCGGGAGTCACCACCGTGCTGACGGTCGTCGCGTCGATCTGGACGTCGTAGTCGTTGGCGGAGTCGTCGAGCACGATGCCGACACCGGTGCCGCGGAACCGGCCTTCGAAGGCGATGCCGGGCCAGGTGTACTGCACCGAGCCGTCGGCTGCCCTCTTGACCCGGCCCACCGTCCGGAACCCGGCGAAGGCGGTGGACGGCCGGGAGCGGTGGGCGACGGACGCCTGGGAGGGAGCGGCCGCGGCGACGGCGACGCCCGTGGTGACGCTCGCGGCGGCAGCCGTGAGCAGTGCCCGCCGAGAGAGGTGGGGAGCGGTGCGCATGGGCGGTCCTTCCGGTGTCGGCAGATTTGTGCGTGCGGTGGCGCGGGAGCGCTCCCATCATGGCCGTGCCGGCGCGGCGTGGGGAGTGGTCGGTGGCGGTGGGTACGAAAAACGCTGGTGTGGTGGCCGAGGAGAGGGTGTCTCCGGGGACCGGGCGGGATGCCGTCCGCCGGTGATCCCGCCTCCGGGTCGGCTGCGGCACGGGTGACTCCGAAGCCGCGGTGGTCCACTGTCGGCGTCGCCGTGGCCCGTCGTCTGTTCGCCACTGACGCCTGGTGCGGCCAGAGGTGGTGCGGCCAGAGGCTCTCCCGCCGGGGAGACGACTTGTCACCCCCCTCGCAGTCCAGGTGCGTACGTGGCCAGGCCCGCATCCCGCCGCCCGGGGCCCGCGTCAGCGTCGTGTCCCACGTCAGCGTCGTGTCGGGTAGGGCGCGGGTAGGAGATCTCTCCCCCGGCCCGGCACCGGGCTCCGCCCACAGGGCCGGACGTCCCGGTGGCGGGCGTCGGCGTGGCACCGACGCAGGTGGGCGTACAGGGGCCGGGGCGGCACCGTGTGCTGGGGGTGGGAGTCCGGCGACGGCGAACCGCCGCAGCGGTCAGGGCGACCAGTCAGACGCCTTCCGCCGACAGGCGTCCGGCCAGCAGCCGTACGGTGTCTCGACCGCCCGGTCCCACCACTCCCCGCCTCGCCGCCCTCGGTGCCGACGGTGGGCGGGCGGGTGCGCCTCCACCACCTTGAAGCCACAGGTCAAAGAGCTGGTGTGACCGGTTCTCGGGGGGCTCACGCAGGTCGGGGACGACTGCCTGCGCGGTGGATCATCTGGCGGAGTTGCCTCGGAGGCGGATGAAGCGTCAGGACAAGTCCATGGCGGTTCGGGCCGACGATCGGGCAGGGTGGACGGATGCCTGAGTCGTCCTTGCCCGGAGGTTTCGTCAATGCGGTCGTTCGTGTCGGGGACACGGTGCGCCGTCCAGCCCCGGCTCGCACGAGGTTCGTAGGCGATCTGCTGAGGTTGCTTGAAGCACGTGGCTGGAGTGGTGCCCCGCGGTATCTCGGTGTGGACGACGAGGGCCGTGAAGTCCTCAGCTACCTTGAAGGGCATGTGGCGTGGGAGCCGCGACAACCTGCTGCTGTCTCATCCGACGAGAGTCTGGCGACGGTCGCCCGGCTCGTACGTGAGTTCCACGACCTGACGGCCGGCACCCCGCTGGCCGGTGACCAAGAGGTCGTATGCCATAACGATCTGTCGCCCAAGAACACGGTCTATCGGCTGTGCGGGGAGGAGCTTCGGCCGGCGGCATTCATCGACTGGGACCTTGCCGCGCCGGGCGCGCGGATCCATGACGTCGCTCATGTCTGCTGGCAGTACCTCGATCTGGGCCCTTCGGTCACCGACGTCGAGGAGGCGGCCCGGCGCATGAGGCTGATCGTCGACAGCTACGAGTTGTCGGACCGGCGCTGTCTCGTGTCCACGATCCTGTGGTGGCAGGACCGGTGCTGGCGGGGCATCGAGTCCCAGGCCGATGCGGGTGACGCCGCCATGGTCCGGCTTCGTGACGCTGGGGCGGTGAGGCAGGTTCGGACGGCCTGTCAGTGGGTTTCCGATCACCGGGATGCGCTGGAACGCTCAGTGCGGTGAGCGCGTGAGCAACGGTCGCGGCCGATCCGCTGGTTCCTTCCCGTGGCGGTCGGACGGCCTTCTACGATCCTGCGCATGCTGGATCCCGAACTGCTGGAACGGATCACCGCGCGGATCATGCGGACGCGGGGTACGGCCCGGCGTGGTACGGGCGGCGGTCACCAGCAGACGCGGCAGGCTTGCCGCTTCGTACTCGGGTGACCGCACTGGTCGTGCCCGATCGGCCTTGCCCGGCACGGTCACCCGCCGCGCCCGCACCGGGCTCTCGCCCCCGCCAGGCCCTCGATCCCCGGTCCGCGTCCGGGTGCAGGGCCGCCGCCACCTTCGTGGCACCGCTCTCGTGCGCCGGCGCGGCGGGGACCACCAGAGGTTTCAAGCCAGCCTTGCGGAATTCGGCTTCGCCAATGTCGACCCGTGCGAGGATCGGCTTGCTCGGCACGCGGCGGGGTTTCTAGCGTCGACGGCATGACCACACTCACTGCGGCCGTCGTCCAGGCCGCCGCTCCCCTCTTCGACACGCCCGCCGCGCTCCGCCGGGCGGAGGAACTCATCCGGGAGGCCGTCGAGCGGCACGGCGCCGATGTCGTCGTCCTTCCCGAGGCGTTCCTCGGCGGCTACCCCAAAGGGCTGGACTTCGACATCACCGTCGGCAGGCGCACCCCGGCCGGCCGTGAGCTGTTCCGCCGCTACCACGCCTCCGCCATCGACGTACCCGGTCCCGAGGTCGACGCCCTGGCCGCGCTGACCCGGGAACTCGGCTGCCACGCCGTCGTCGGCGCCGTCGAACGCCAGGGCGGCACCCTGTACTGCGTCGCGCTGTTCTTCGGCCCCGACGGGTACCTCGGCCTGCATCGCAAGCTCATGCCCACGGCCGCCGAACGCTACCTGTGGGGGCAGGGCGACGGCTCCACGATGCCCGTGATCGACACCGGCACGACCCGTCTCGGTGCGGGCATCTGCTGGGAGAACTACATGCCGCTGTTCCGCACCGCCATGTACGCCAAGGGCGTTGAGCTGTGGTGCGCTCCTACCGTGGACGACCGTGACGTCTGGCAGGCCACGATGCGCCACGTCGCCCTGGAGGGGCGCTGCTTCGTGCTCAGCGCCAGTCAGTACCTGCGGCGCGACGCCCTGCCCGCCGAAGTCCGACCCGTCCAAGGCGACGAACCCGACACCGTACTCATCGGTGGCGGCTCGCTCATCGTGTCCCCGCTCGGTGAAGTCCTGGCCGGCCCGCTGCGCGGCAGCGAGGGCATCCTGGCCGCCGAACTCGACCTCGACGACCTGCCCCGGGCCCGCTTCGACTTCGACCCGACCGGCCACTACGCCCGTCCCGACGTCTTCACCCTCCACGTCGACCAGACGGCCCGCGCCACCGTCACCGTCACCGGTCCCGACAACCCGCCCCAGGGCGGACGATGAGGAACCGCCGAACGCATCCGGCCAAACCGTCGACGTCGTGGAGAACGATGCTCGTCGGGACCGCAAGCCGTTCGGTGTGACTCCCGATCACGGGGGATGCGCCGATGACCAGTAGTACGTGACCGAGGCCGAGATCATCGAGGTGGCCGAGCCTCAGTCGGCGGGCGCAGTGGACGACCGGCTGGTCGACGAGCCGCTCTCCCGGGCCCGGGCCAAGGGCCCGCGGCCGACCGGGGAGGGCGGGCCGACTCCAGCAGCCGACGAAGCGGCTGCCGGAGTCGGTCCCGGAGGGCGAGGTCACCGACCGTCTTGGCTGCGACGGGCACGACCCGGCCGGGAAGAACGGCGGCGACTCCCGCAACGGCACGCGTGTGGAGACCGCCCTGGACGATGTCGGTCCGGTGGGGACGCCCCTCCCCCGCGCCCGCGACGGCTCCTTCGAGCCGAGGAGCGCCAAGGAGCGGCCCAAGCGTCCGACCGGGGTGAGCGAGGTGGTCGTCTCGCCGTCCGCAAAGGGCCTGACCGCCGGAGAGGTCCAGGCTCACCTCGCTGAGGTCCACGGCGTCGACGTCTCGCGCCGGACGATCCCCACGATCTCCGACGGGTGTGGAGGCCCACGGTCCGATCCGCGCAGTGGCCGGTGCTCGGTCGACGCCGCCGGGATGGGCCCGGCCCGTGCGGTCGTCGACCTGCGCCACCACGGGGCGGACGAGCAGGGGGGTGAACGCGGGGCGGTCGGGCGGTGAGGGGCCTGGGGGCCGGAGGGCCGAACGGTCACGCCGGGCCGGGTCTTCCCGGGCCGCCCCGACCTGTTGACGCATTGGTCCAGACCTTTTACCTTGTGGACACCTGCCGAAGACGGCATCGGGCCCTACCCCGGCCCGTTCAGCGCACCGGCCTGCCTTCGCCCGGGCACAGCATGCGCACGCGCACGGTTCACCTCACCCCTGTACCACCCCACCACGACAGGGAGAGCCATGTTCCACAGGCGCAGACCACTTCACGGAAGAAGACCGCTCTCCGAGGCGAGGGCACCCCGCCCCTCCGGCGCCGGACGGCTCCGGCGGCGGATCACCGCCCTGGTGGCCGTGATGCTCCTGCCGCTCGCGGCCCTCACGACCCTCGCGGCACCCGCCCAGGCCGCCGGAACCCTGACGGCGACCTTCACCACCCAGGACAACGGCTCCTGGTGGAAGGGAACGTACGTCATCCGCAACAGCGGTACGGCCGCGGTCAACGGCTGGACCCTGGAGTTCGACCTGCCGGCCGGGATGTCCCTGACCGGGAACTACCACGGCGACGTCACCGTCTCCGGCCGCCACGTGACCGTCAAGAACGCCTTCTACAACGGGAACGTCCCGGCCGGCGGCAGCACCGAGCCGTACAGCTACTGGTTCACCGCGACCGGGACGGCCGAAACCCCGACCGGCTGCACGGTCAACGGCGACAAGTGCGACGGCACCCCCGACGTCCCCCCGACCGCCCCCGGCGCGCCGGAGGCGACCGCGGTCACCGCGCACTCGGTCGCACTGCGCTGGGCCGCAGCGCAACCGGGCGACCACGCCGTGGCCGCGTACGAGGTGCTGAGCGGCCCGGACACCGTCGCCACCACGAGCGGCACCTCGGCGACGGTCACCGGCCTGTCCCCGGCCACGCGCTACACCTTCACCGTCCGGGCCAAGGACAGGCGGGGGAACACCGGTCCGGCCGGCGCCCCGCTGACCGTCGAGACGGTGGACCCGTCGACCGACCCCACCCCGCCGACCGCCCCGGGCAACCTCCGCTCCACCGGCAAGACCGCCTCCAGCGTGACCCTGGCCTGGAACGGGTCCACCGACAACGTGGGCGTGGCCGCCTACGACGTCCACCGGGGCGGCACGCTGGTGAAGTCCGTCGGCGCGGACACCACGACGGCCACGGTGGACGGGCTCTCCCCGGCCACCGCCTACACCTTCACCGTCAAGGCCCGGGACACCGCCGACAACCCGTCGGCCGCCTCCAACGCCGTGAACGTCACCACCGACGACGTGGCCGGCCCGGGCAAGCAGCTCAAGGTGGGGTACTTTGTGCAGTGGGGCATCTACGGACGCCAGTACTTCGTGAAGAACCTCGACACCTCCGGCGCCGCGGCCCAGCTCGACGTCGTCAACTACGCCTTCGAGAACCTCGACCCGAAGAACCTCACCTGCCAGGCCGGCGTGACCAAGAGCACCTCCGGCAATCCGCAGGACCCCGACGAGGGCACCGGCGCGGGCGACGCGGACGCCGACTACGCGCGCCCCATGTCCGCCGCCCAGTCGGTCGACGGTGTCGCCGACGACGGCTGGGGCAAACTGCGCGGCAACTTCAACCAGTTGAAGAAGCTCAAGGCCAAGTACCCGAAGCTGAAGGTCCTCGTGTCGCTCGGCGGCTGGACGTACTCGAAGTTCTTCTCGGACGCCGCCGCCACGCAGGCCTCCCGGGAGAAACTCGTCAAGTCCTGCATCGACGTATGGATCAAGGGCAACCTGCCGGTCTACAACGGCGCGGGCGGGCCGGGCACCGCGGCGGGCGTCTTCGACGGCATCGACATCGACTGGGAGTGGCCGGGCTCGGAAGGCCACCCGGGCAACCACTACGGCTCCCAGGACAAGGACAACCTGACCGCCCTGCTCGCCGAGTTCCGCAAGCAGCTCGACGCGCTCGGCGGCGAGCACAGGCTGCTCACCGCGTTCACCCCGGCCGACCCGGCGAAGATCGAGGCCGGCTGGGACCTGAGCCGGATCTTCGACTCCCTCGACTACGCCAACGTGCAGGGGTACGACTTCCACGGCGCGGGCAGCGACAACTCCTGGGAACCGGGACGCACCGGTCACGCGTCCAACCTCCGCGCCGACGCGCAGGACCCCTACCCCTTCCACTTCAGCATCGAGAACGCGATCCAGACGTACCTCGACGCCGGGGTCAACCCGCGCAAGTTGACGGTGGGCTTCCCCTTCTACGGACGCGGCTGGCAGGGCGTCGCCGACGGCGGCGCCAACGGCGAGTGGCAGGACGCGAACGGCGCGGCCCCCGGCCAGTTCAGCACCGAGGCCGGCACCCGCGGCTACAACAACCTGATCACCAGCTTCCCGTCCATGACCGTCCACCACGACGAGGAGTCGGTGTCGACGTTCGGCTACACCGGCCCGGGGGGCCAGTGGTGGTCCTTCGACGACACCTGGTCGATCGGGAAGAAGACGGACTGGATCAAGTCCAAAGGGCTGCTGGGCGGCTTCGTCTGGGAGATGTCCGGCGACACCCCGAACGGCCGGTTGATGACCGCGCTGGACAGCGGACTGAAGTAGCGCGGAACGGCCCGGAGAGCCCCGGGCCACACGGTGCCCCCGGGCGGACGTCCCGCCGTCCGCCCGGGGGCACCGCCCCGACGGGTACCGCCCCGACGGGCGACCCGGCGGGTGCCGCCGCCGGCGGCGTGGTCACAGCCGCACCATCACCTGCTCCAGGGGCTTGCGGTGGATGTCGGGGACCCGTGCGTCCTGGGCCGGGTAGCCGACCGGGATGACGTAGGCGGCCCGTTCCTCCGCCGGACGGTCGCAGACCTCGTTCAGGAAACGCATCGGACTCGGGGTGTGGGTGAGCGTCGCCAGACCCGCCTGGTGGAGCGAGGCCAGCAGCAGGCCGACGGCGATGCCGACCGATTCCTTGGTGTAGTAGGGACGCGGCGTGTCGGGCCCCTTGTGGACCTCGAAGACCACGATCACCGCGGGCGCGACCTCCAGGAACGGCTTGCTCCAGTCGGTGCCCAGCGGCGCCAGGGCCTCCAGCCACTCGGCGGAGGCCCGGCGGTCGTAGAACTCCCGCTCCTCCGCCTCGGCCGCCTCGCGCAGGTGCCGCTTGCGCTCCGGGTCGGTGAGGACGACGAAGCGCCACGGCTGGACGTTCGCCCCGCTGGGCGCGGTGGCGGCGGTACGGATCGCCCACTCCACCACGCCCTCGGGCAGGGGGCGGTCGCAGAATTCACGCACGGTACGCCGACGGGCCATCACCTCGTGGAAGGCGCGGGCCCGTTCCTCGGCCTCCCCGGCCGGTACGGCCATCGGCCGGTGCGGAACGGTGGGGTAAGCGGGGCCGGTGGCCGGCGTTCCGTTCAGCTCATTGGTCTGGTCCATAGGGGCAGCACAGCACGCCGGGCGGGCCGCGGTAAAGATCAGAACCGGCTAGCTGTGGGCGTGCACCGGCAGTGCGTGGGGGTGTACCCGATCCGGCGTTCCGCGTGATGGCAGCCCCCTCGGCCGGTGTTCTCGTCCGATCATGCGGGCGCCGTGTTCTTCGATGACGATGGCACCCTCGTCCCGGGTACGAGTTCGTCGGTCTTCCCGGCCGGCTTCCCCGACCATCAGGACGGGGTGGCCAAGGCCCCGGCGAACGGAACCGCCTGCGGGACGGGCCGTTCCCAGGGCGACGGCGCCTCAGTGCTGGATCAGACCACCGACCGGGACGGCGGCGACGTGGCCGGTCGCCGGAAGCGTCCGGGCCAGGGCGAGGCCGATGTCGACCAGCGACGACCGGCGCAGGCGAGCGACATCGGGAAGCGGGGTCCAGACCGACTCGGCGATGTCGCCGTTCGGCTCCGGCCGCAGTGAGCCGCCGGTGAGACGAACCCGGTAGAAGACACCGACATTCTGGTGCTCCGGTCCGCCGGGGACGGCACGTTCGGCCGCGGGGATCACCCGGGAGTCCACGCCCAACAGGCGTTCGACCACCGCGTCGCAGCCGGTCTCCTCCGCGACCTCCCGGATCACCGCGTCAAACGGATCCTCCGCGTGCTCGACCCCGCCACCCGGGAGGGTCCAGGTGCTCTCGCCCACCGGCGACACGTGACGGGCGAGCAGTACCCGCCCGCCCTCGATGCACACGGCGTACGCCGCCAACCGGAAACTCATTCCCCCGCACCTCCCATCGGACCCTATCCCGACGCCCGGGACGCGTGCAGCGCCATGGCGCAGGATGGAGCCGGATCGACTCCTCGCGCCCGGAGCCACTTCCGTTCCCCGCGGCGGAGCCCGGAGAAGTGCTTACGGACGGACCGGGCACGCCGATCACCGCCCGGCCGGGCGGTCGCCGGAGCA
This sequence comes from Streptomyces sp. NPDC045287, assembly GCF_056432325.1. Classification (NCBI taxonomy): domain Bacteria; kingdom Bacillati; phylum Actinomycetota; class Actinomycetes; order Kitasatosporales; family Streptomycetaceae; genus Streptomyces; species Streptomyces sp. NPDC045287. Next base: position 52,534 of record NZ_JBWKJG010000026.1, on the reverse strand, counting down.
CCCAGCGGGAACGGCACGGGCGGGTCGGCGCCCGGGGTGCCCCGAACTGGGCGGACGGCCTCGGCGCCGGTCGACTCCGAGGGCGTCGGCCCACCGCCAAGGGCGCTGACGACACGGCCGGCGGACCGGCGGCCGACCGGGCGTACCGGACGGCGGAGCGGTTCGCGCTGTCCCGGAAGGGGAGCGCCGGGCGCGATCCGTCGGACGGCGGCCGGGACATCGGGCACCGAACCGGCCGGGGAAGCGGGCCGTGTCCATGCGGCATCCGACGACGTGCTCAGCGGGCACGTGCGTGAGTGGCACGGCGAGGAGGGGCGGGGCGTCCTGGTGACCCCGGCCCTGTCGGACGACGTGTGGGCGCACCACGCGGCCGTCGAGGCCGGGGGGCTCCGCGCGCCGGCCGCGGGAGGAGCGGTCGCCTTCGCGGTGGAGCGGGCCGGACAGGACCGTCGGACCTGGAGATCACGTACGACTCCTGACGGGCCCGGGCGGCGAGGTCCGCACGGCCCTCGCCGCCGAACCCCGCCGGCTGCGCCGCTGGAACGGGCGGCCGGAGGAGTGACGCTCCTGCCGGTCGCCCACCGCTTCGGTCTTGTGCCCGCGTCCGCCTCGACGGCCGGCGCGGGCCTCCGGCGGCGGGACGGGAGCGCAGCGGGCGTCCGGGAGGGAACCGCCGCCGAGCACGGGCCGCCCCGGGTCCGCGGACAGGGCGGTGCCCGGTCGTTCGGGGACGACCGGGCCCGGTGGCGTCATGCCCGGGTGGGCAGGAGCGTCAGAAGGTCAGGCTCCAGCCGTCGAGGTAACCGGGGTCGACGGTGAAGATGCCGGGGGTGTTGTCGGTGACGCGCAGCTTCCACGTGCCGTTGGCGGGCACGGCCGACGCGTCGACGGTGAACGTGTGGTGGAGCTCCCTGCCCTCGTCCCAGACGAAGTCCTTCACCAGGATCACCGTGCCGTCCTCGGCCACGAGGTTGATCACCTGTCCGCCGATGAAGTCGTGGACGAGGTCGACGGTCACCTTGAGGTCGCCCGGCGCGTTGCCGGTCCGGCCGGTGACGACGATGGGGGACTCGACGGTGACCCAGTTGGGGATGTCGACCCGGGCCGGGTTGGTGAAGAAGTTCCCGCCCGAGGCCAGCACGGACCAGGCGAAGGTCACGTCGCGGGACTCCGAGGCGGAGTTCGTGACGGTGACGACCGTGGTGAAGTCGCCCGCCGTCGTCGGGGTGCCGCTGATGACTCCGGTGGCGGTGTCGATGCCCAGCCCGGCGGGCAGGCCGGTCGCGGCGTAGCGGAGGGCGCCGGGGCGGGTCGAGACCGCGTCGATCCGCAACTCGGTCGGCTGGCCCACCGCGGACTCCTGGGCGGGCGGGACGACGGCCGCGATGTTGTTGACGTACGAGGGGCCGACGTTGACCGCGGCCCAGGCGTTGCCGACGGCCGTGTACGCGCCGTTGTCCATGCCGAAGAGGTCGTTGGCGGCCCGGAGGGTGGCGACGCGGGCGCCCGCGTAGTCGGTGCGGCTGGTCATGTAGACCGTGAGGGCCCGGTACCAGATGGCGGCGGCGTTCTCGATGCCGATGCCGGCGACCGGGTTGCCGTCGTGGGTGGGGCTGTCGTACGCGATGCCGTTGATGGTCTTCCGGCCGCTGCCTTCGGCCAGCAGGTAGAAGAAGTGGTTGCCCACGCCGGAGCTGAAGTGGGGGTCGAGCTTCCTGGTCTCGGGGGTCCAGTAGTCCTGGGAGGTGCCCTTGGCGGAGGCGTCCTTGGAGGGCTGGTCCATGTACCGGATCGGCCGGCCGGTGCCGCGCAGGTCGATCAGCTCGGCCATGGTGTAGTCGGGCGTGTCCAGCGGGTTGTCGGCGTAGAACTCCACGGCGGCGGCCATGATGTCGCTGGTCGCCTCGTTGAGGCCGCCCGACTCGCCCGAGTAGTGCAGGTTGGCGGTGGCGTAGGTGACGCCGTGGCTCATCTCGTGGGCCGCGATGTCCATGGAGGTCACGGGCCGGGCGTCGCCGAGGCCGTCGCCGTAGGTCATGCAGAAGCAGAGGTCGTCCCAGAAGGCGTTGGCGTATCCGCTGCCGTAGTGCACCCGGGAGCGAGCACCGACCCCGTCGTTGGCGATGCCGTTGCGGCCGAAGCGGTGCTGGTAGAAGTCCCACGTCTTCTGCGCGCCGTACGCGGCGTCCACGGCGGCCGTCTGCTCGTGGGCGGCGGTGCCGTCGCCCCAGTGGTCGTCGGCGTCGGTGAGCAGTGTCTGCGTGTTGTCCGGGGCGAACGAGTAGGTCCGGTGGTTGCCCCGCGCCGGGTCGGTCAGCTCGTACGCGGTGCCGTTGTGGACCGAGCCGATCCGCACGGGGCCGCTGTACTGGCTCTGGCCCTCGCCCGCGTGGATCTGCTCCGAACTGTGCAGCCGCTCACCGGTGGTGGCGTCGGTCACCACCTGGAGGCGGCTCGGGGTGCCGTCCTCCTGGACGCCGGTGACGAAGGTCTCCCACGCCAGTACGGGTTCACCGGATCCCGCCCAGACGACCTGGCGGGGCGCCCGGGAGACGGCCCTCTTGGCGACGCCCTCCTCCTCGCCCGCCGCCAGCGCCTCCTTCCTGGCGGCGCTGGTCGCGACGGCGGGCTCGACCGTGTCCACGGTGATCCGCGCCGGGGTGGCCTTGGTGACGGTCCGGGAGGCACGGCCCTCGTGGACGACCAGGTCGCCGCCGAGCACGGGGAGCCCGGCGTAGGTGCGCTCGTAGCGGGTGTGGACGGTGCCGTCCGCGTCCTTGACGACGTCCTTCGGTACGAGCTTCTCCCGGTCGCCGAGCTTCAGGTGGCGGGCGGTGGCGGTGCTCTGGTCGGAGGCCGCCTCGAGCAGCTTCTTCCGTTGCGGGGCGGAGAGTTCGACGTTCCCGGCCCCGGACCGGGGAGCGACCTCGATCTGCCGAGGCGCCCGGTCCGTGCCCGCGGCGAAGGCGGACGGACCCGCCGTCGTCGTGACGGGCAGGAGGAGCGCGCCCACCGCGAGGACCGCGGTCAGCGCAGCGCGCCTCCGCGGAGCGGAACCGCCCTGGAGGGGACGAGACCCGGTTGTCGATATGTGTCTGGAAAATAACGCTCTGTCAGCCACTTCTGCAGCTCTCCTTGTGTCCGGCCGTACGCGCGACGGCCGGTGACGCGGGTGCCGGAGTGGACCGGCACGACCGTCTCCGGGCGGAGGTGCGGGCCGCTCGGAGCAGGTCGATGCTTTCAAGAAGTGAAGGAGATGGGCAGGGGCGGCCGGGTCGTTGTCCGAAACTCATTGAGGGTTCAACCCGTCCCTCAACTCATGCAAACAGAAAGGCACTTGAGGTGACACTTTCCCACAACACCCTTTTGGCCAGCCCTTTTTGTACGTGCCACATGGACATTTCGAGCCACTGGAGGCCGTCGGGCGGCACACCCAGCCCCTGAACGACGAGGATCACCTTCACGCCAACGGTGAATCCCCCGGCGCCCGCTGTACGTCTGCTCGTAACAGAGTGAAGAACAAGGGCTCTTGTCCACCCCTGGAATCCAACTGCTTGAACACCAAGTCCAGTAAGAGCAGGAAAAGTAGGGTTATTTCGCGTGAGTCGTGAGCGGAGGTGTGCGTCGGGCGCCTCAAGGGTGCTCTTCGCACGAGCGGAGGCGGGCCGGCCGAGGCCGGGACGAGCTCGCGCTGAAGAAGGCCGCCGAGACCTCCCGACGCGGCGAGGACACCCCCGTACCGGCACCCCCTGCCACCGCCCCACCGCACCGCCGCCCCGTGCTACGACCCGGTCCTGCCGGGCCGCCCGCTCGACGCGGGCGCGGCGCACGACGGCGGCCTCAGTGACCGCGGCCTGGCGGCGGTGCCGTGCGCGGGCCTGCCCGCCCGGCCATCGGCTCCTGGAGCACCGTGGCGAACGGGTTCGGGTCGTGGGCGTCACGCCGGGCCGGGGCCGGCACCGGACGGGTGCGCCCGGGAAACGCCGCGCTTCTGGCGGCACGGGCGGCGTGCGGCACGGCCCGCGCCGGGTTGGGGCCGGCTGGACCCACCGTTCCCGCGAGCGGCCGAGGGCGCGGGGGCGGGGGCGGCCCGGTGGTGCTGCCCCAGAGCGCTGGACACCGGTCCTTGCCCGCGCGCTCCTCTACCGGCACGGGCCGGCCCCGGCCTCGACCGCGCTCTCCCCACCTCGCCGCTTCGGGGGTGGGACGGCGGGCAGACCGGGCACGGGCCTGTCGTGGCCGACGCCGGGCACGACAGGCCACAACCGAAGACCAGGCAGCCGCCGCCCAGGAGCGAGCGCGGCTGCGGACCGGGAGCGGCGGGTCAGTGGGGCAATGGGTCAGTGTTATTCGAACTGGGCGCGTCGCTGCCGCTCGGCTGCGTGTGCGCTCCAGTCGGCCGGTGGATACGTCGCCTGTGGAGCCGCGAGGGCCACGTCGACGGCGATCGCGATCTCCTCGTCGAAGAAGCCGAGGTCCCGAACCATTTCCATCGCCCGTACGGTGGCGTCGCCGAGCGGTCGTGCCATGCGGTCCGCACCGGACGGGAAGGCCACCGGTTTCATCTGCGCCATTTCCAGCGCGTGATCGGCTCGGCGATCCAACCCGAGGACGGAGTAGCCGGCGGCCAGAGCGAGCCATTTGAGCGTCTGGGACATGGCGTTGGACAGGCTCGCGATGCCGTGCAGCGTCTGCGTGGGGCTGCCGGCAGTGATGTCCGTGTACGGTGTCGGCCCGTACTGCTCTTCCAGGCGTTTGCGGTCCGCCTCCAGCAGGGAGTGTGCCTCCTCCAGCACACGGCCGATACGCGCCAGCTCGGTCAGGTCGTGGGGCATCTCGTTCGTTTCCTTCCGTCAACTGGCCCGACCCTACGAGTGAACACGGTGCGCGCGGGGACTGTCACGCATAGTCGGCTCGATGTGGTGACGGACAGCCGGATCGTGGATGCGCCGGGCCTTCGCGGGAGGCTCCGTTCCGTCCGATGCCGGTCCCGCCCGCGGCCGGGCTGAGGTGCCGGTGCCGGCCGGACTTTCGGACGTACGCGTCGGAGTTGCCGCCGTCCAGGAGAGCGGGAACCAGGAGCGGCGCGCGCTCTTCGACCACTGCCCCGGCACCGGCCTGTCGGCCCCTTCCTCGGTGCGCATGGCCGTACCGTGTCGCGGTGGTCGTACCGTGTCGTCGCAAGCGGTGTCGAATCCCCGTCGTGCCGTACGACGGCCCGTAGGTTGGTTCCATGAGCGATGTCGGAACCCCGGGCGGTTCTCCCGCCGACCTCGTCGTCACCGGGTGTGCGGTCCTGGTGCACGACGGCGCGGAACGGATCGGATTCCGCGAGGACGCCGCGATCGTCGTCCGCGACCGGGTGATCGACGCGGTCACCACGGCAGCCGCCGCGCGGGACGTGCCGGCCGTGACGCGGATCGAGGCGCACGGGCAGGTCGCGCTGCCCGGCCTGATCAACTGCCATACGCACGCGCCGATGGTGGCCCTGCGGGGGCTCGCCGAGGATCTGCCGACGGCGGAGTGGTTCAACGACGTCGTCTGGCCCGTCGAGACCAACCTCACCGAGCGGGACGTGGCGCTGGGTGCGCGGCTCGCCTGCGCCGAGATGATCCGGGGCGGGGTGACCTGCTTCGCCGACCACTACTTCCACATGGACGCGGTCGCCGACGTCGTCGCCGAGTGCGGGCTGCGCGCCCACCTCGGTCAGGTCTACTTCTCCGATCAGGGGCCCCGGGGCCGGGAGGCGTCCCTGGAGTTCGCGCTCCGCCGGCGCGGCGCCGCCGACGGCCGCATCACCACCGCGCTCGCCCCGCACGCCCCCTACACCGTCACCGACGCCGACCTCGCGGACACCGCCGACCTCGCCCGCGCGCACGGCCTACCCGTCCACATCCACGCCGCCGAGAACCGCGACCAGACCGAGACCAGCCTGGCCCGGCACGGCCGCACCCCCATCGAGGTCCTGGACCGCACCGGCCTGCTCGGCACCGACCTGCTCATCGCCCACGGCACCGGCATCCTGGAGCGGGACCTGCCGCTGCTGGAACGCACGGGTGGCCGTACGGCGGTGGCCACCGCGCCCCGCGGCTACCTGAAGTTCGCCTGGCCGACGACCACACCGGTACGGGCCCTGCGCGCGGTCGGCGTCCCCGTCGGCCTCGCCACCGACGGCGCCGCCTCCAACAACTCCCTCGACGTGTGGGAGGCCATGGCGTTGACGTCCCTGGTCCAGAAGTCCGCCGAGGGCGATCCGCGCTGGCTGACCGCCCGCCAGGCCCTGCACCACGCCACCACGCAGAGCGCCCGCGCGGTCGGCCTCGGGGACCGGGTCGGGGCCCTCGCGCCCGGCCGGCGCGCCGACCTCGTTCTCGTCGACCTCACCGCCCCGCACACCCAGCCGGTCCACGACCTCGCCGCCACCCTGGTGCACAGCGCCCGTGCGGCCGACGTCCGCACGACGATCGTCGACGGCCGCGTCCTGATGCGGGACCGCGTCCTGCTCACCCTCGACGTGCGAGCCGTCGTACGGGAACTGACGGAGCGGCTGCCCGGACTGACCGCGCGCGACCACGGACGGCGCATCCAGGAGTACGACACCTGACCCGGCCGCCCACCGGGGCCCGGACGCCGTCGGGGCCCGCCGGGACCGACGGGAGACGTTCTCTCGGTCAGGGCGCGAAAAGCCCGACTCACGCGGACGGGGCCGGCGCACCGGGCCTTTTCCACCTTCAGTCCGGGCCGGCGTGATGCAGGCACAGGGCGGCCTGGACGAGGCTCGCGATGCGGGTGGGCGAGCATCGGAGCGTGTGAAGGAGCTGCCGGGACCCGAGGGTGGCGACGGCCTGTCCGACGAGGGCCCGGCTCGCGACGTGGGAGCGCTTGACCGCCTGTCGGCCTGTGGGCAGGGCCTCCCGTCGGCCCCGGCAGGGGGCACCGGCGGTGTCGTCGGCTCCGCGTTGTCCCGTGTCAGCGCAGCACCGGACGCCGGCTCCGGCGAGAACACCGATGATGCCGTTCTCGCGGCCACCCGGACGTCGTGGACGGCTCCGGTCGGCCGTACCGGGTTCTCGGGTGCCCCGCTTCGGCCGCTCGAACCGGGGTGGTTCGTCCTCGTGCAGCACGACCTGCACTCCCCCGGCGCGCCGGCCCGGGGAGGACGAGGAAGCCAGCGGGCTTCCCGAGCCCGCGGCGAGCCCGGTGGTTCGGCGGCCACACCGAAAACGAATGCCTCGCCCACACCGGACGACACCACGGGCGTGGGGCGGCGAGGAGTCCCGTTGATGTGCGCCGCGGTCCGCCCGCACGGCCGTTTCGCCTCCCCTGGTCAGCCATCTTTACGGAATCTTTGCCGTTGGGGAACTCGGCGGCTTCCGGGGGCGTTCCCCCAGTGGGCCGCGACGAAGCGCGTCCGAGCATCACGACCGGACAGACAGCAACAGAAGCCGAGGTGGCACCAGTGGCGATGTGGGACCGGATCAAGGACCAGGCCAAGAACCTCCAGCAGTCCCAGAGCGCTCGGGGAGCGGGCGGGCACGGGCTTCCCGGCCAGGGCCAGCACGGTGGCCACGGCTCCGGGCAGGCCCCCGGTGGTTCCAAGGCCCAGCTGGTCGGACTGTTCAAGTCCCAGCTCGCCTCGGTCAAGACCGAACTCAAGAGCGGTGCCTACCGGGACGCCAGCATGGCGATGTGCGCGTTGGTGGCCGCGGCCGACGGACATGTGGAGCCGGCGGAACGGCAGCGTGTGGAAGAGTTGATCCTCTCCAACGAGGTCCTGCAGAACTTCCCGGCGGACCAGCTCCGCCAGCGGTTCAACCAGCATGTGGACAGGCTCGTCGCCGACTTCGGACCGGGCAGGGCAGAGGTGCTGCAGGAGATCGCCAAGGCCGCCAAGAAACCGGCGGAAGCCCGCGCGGTCATCCAGACCGGCATCGTCGTCGCCGGTGCTGACGGGTACTTCGAGCCGTCCGAGCAGCAGGCCGTCCGCGAAGCATGCGCCGCCCTGGGTATCCCGCCCGCGGAGTTCGGCATCTGAGCGCCCCCTTCCGCAGCCGCCCCTCCAGGGTCGGACGACCGCGGCCGTGCCGCCTCCGGCCGGGGCCGACGGTCCCGGCGTGGCCCGTGAGGTCGTCGAGCGGTTCCGTCAAGTGGGGTGCCGGGGTTGGCCCGTACGCAGTTGTGCCCATACCGGCCGCGGATCGCCGCTGGTCATAGTCGCAGCAGGTCAAGTGGTGCCGGGACCTGCACCGACCGCGCGGCGGGCGGACGCTTCCCGGGCCGTCCGGACCGGGGAGCGGTTCGCGACGAAGGGAGGGACCCGCATGCTCGCGCGCGGGGGGAAGGGCGGGCGGGCGCACGGCGCCCGGCGACGACGCCGTGTGCGCGGCGTCGCCCCGCGGCAGGACGGTGGGGCAGCGTGGTGACGTACACGCGCCTGGCGCTCGGGCCGCTGGACGAGGTTCGCGTCTCCGTGCTCCCGCAGCCGGGGGCGACGCTCATGTCCGTGGTCGCCGACGCCTTCGGCGGCCCCGCGCAGGGCGTGCACCCCGCGTGGCGGCGCAAGGTGCGGGAGGCGGTGCCGGGCGACGCGTCAGCGGTGCTGCAGCCGCTGACCGCACGGGACGCCCTGCGGATCCCGCACTGCCTGTCCGCCGCCGCCCCGTTGTGGGAGACCGACCCGGCGGTGCAGTTGGAGCGCCTGGCGGAGCTGTCACCGGACGTGCTGCTGCACGAACTGGAGACGTGGCGGGAGGACGGTCCGGACGGGGACGGGGTGCGGACCGGTGTTCCGCCGCGGTGGCGGGCGGTGGCCGCGCGCCCGCGGCCGTTCCTCACGGCGTACGCGTCCCTCCTCCGCGCGGTGTGGCAGGTGCTCGCGCCGGTGTGGGACAAGGCCCGGCCGGTGATGGATCGCGAGACGCAGCGCGTGGGCGTCGCGGCGGTGAGCGGGGCGCTGGAGACCGTGCTGAGCGGGTTGAGCCCGCGGGTCGGCTACCGCCCGGAAACCCTGCGGGTGCCCGATCCGCATCCGCGGTGGTGCGGGCTCGACGGCCGACGTCTCGTCCTGGTACCCGTCGTGTCCGGCCACGGCGCGTCGCTGTTCAGCCTCGACCTGCCCGACATGGTGTGGCTCGGCTACCCGGTCGCCGAACTGTCCTCCCTGTGGGAGGGGGGCCTCAGGCCCGAGTCGGCGGACGCCTTGACGTTCGTCCTCGGCGACCTGCGCGCGCGGATCCTGCGCGCGCTGACGATCACCCGCACCATGGGAGAGCTGGCGCGGACGGTGGCCTGCCCCCTGGCGACCGCGACGTACCACTGCGGGCAGTTGGAAGCCGCCGCCCTCCTCACCCGCGAGCGGCGCAAACAGCACGTCTGGGTCAGTCGGACGGCTCGCGGTGACGCTCTCGTGGACCTGCTGTCGCACGCGGACCCGTGAAAGGACGGCGCGTGTCGCGCCGAGGCGGTGGCACGCGTACAGGACCGCGCGGAGGGTCCCGGCTCCCGACCGCAGGATCGGCGTACCGTCCCGGCCGACACACCGGGCGCGCCGAGCAGGTGTCCGGCGGTGACGCACGTGCGGGCCGGCGCCCGGTGGCACGCCCGGGCAACGCCGTGGTCCGCGACGGGCACGTGACGGTGCACCGGCGTCCGTACGACGGCGTGGTGGTGCGCCCCGTCACCGAAGCCGCCGGTCGGGAACGCCACGGCGATCACCCCGACCGCGGGAAGAGGCCCTCCCGCCCCGTCGCCGGGCCCCGTCCGCCCCGCAGCGGAGCCGCACGCTCCACCGGCCCGGGGCCGGGCCCGGTTCTCGAAGCGGCGGTGCCGGCCGGTCCGGCGTCTCGGCCACCGGCGAAGCGACGGGATACGGCCGGGCCACGGTGCGGTCGAGGGGGTACGGCCTCACCCCCGGCCGTCGCGCGGCACCCCCACGACTGGACCGCCGCACCGTACCGGCCCGGCCCCGGCGGGCGCGGCGCCGCCCGCGCACCCGGGGCCCGGGCACCGGCACCGGCCGACCGGCAGCAGCCCCAGTTCCTGGGCCCGCAGCACGGCACTGAGCCGGTCGGAGGCGTTCAGCTTCCGGTACACGTTCTGCGCGTGCTTGTGGACCGTGCGCGGGGAGCTGCCGAGACGGCGTGCGAGGGCGGTGGCCGTCAACCCCTGGGCCAGCAGGGCCAGCACGGTCCGCTCACGGGCGGTGAGCTCCGGTACGGGCACCCCTGGTCGCTCCACCACCGCCGACGCCGGGGGCGGGGGCGGGGAGGTGGTGAGCGTATGCGCGTGGACCATCGCCGCGGCCAGGAGGGGCTGGAGCCGGGCGGCCAGTTCGCGCTCCCGGTCGGTGAAGTCCCGTCCGGCCCGGTGGACGAGGAAGCCCAGCACGTGTCCGTCGAGCTGCCGCAGCGGGACGGCGAGGACGTGTTCCGTGTCGAGGGAGCCGCGTAGCACGCTCGCCGTCTCGCTGTCGCGCCAGGCCCTCCCGCCGGCGATCTGCGCGGCCGTCATCGGGGTACGGTCGCGCCCCGCGCCGTAGTGGCCCGCGAAGGGGAACCCGGCCCGCACCTGACGGGACGTCACCGGGTCCAGGGCGGTGGGCCCCCGGTCCCGGCGCCACACGCGCACCTCACCGGCATCCGGCGTCCACCCGCCGCCCTTCATGACGAGCGCCGTCCCGTCCCACAGGTCCAGCATCGTGTCCGCGACGGCCCTCCACACCTCCTGTCCGCTCGGCGCTTCGAGGACCCGCACCGCCAGGTCCACCACCTGTTCGTACCGGCGATCACGTACGAGCGCCGTCGCGTTGTCCATGCACGCTTCGCCCCCTTCCGTCTCCGTGCCCACACCCGCCTCACGGGGGCCGGCAGTCCACTCCTTTCCCATCGCGGGGCGGCAGGCAACGCGGCGGGCGGCTCCGCCTTCGCCGCGCACCGCGACCGGCGCCCGCGTGGGCCGGTTCACGACGGTCCGGCCGGTCGCCGGAGCGACGTGGCGCTGGTCGACGGCGTGGCACGGTGGAGGAGGGGGTCGATCCCGGCCGCCGTACAGACGAAAAAGGGCCGGTACCGCACCATCGGCACCACGCCGCGTGCGCGCGAAGCCTCCAAGCGCCCCCGTCCGCGCGGGGAAGGGCCCCTCGGCCCCGGTGCGCTCCCACCGCGGGAGGGCGCACTCCCCGTCCGCGCGGGACGGTCCCACTCGGCGGCTGGGCTCGCGCAGGGTGCGACTCCGCTCCTCGCCCCCGGCCGACGAAGCCGCCGGCGCTGCCGCCGGGCCGGTCAGGTCCCGTGCGGTGAGGCTGTGCCCGGTGGGCCGGCTTGGGCGGGGTGGTGGGCCGTCCACGCGTATTCCATCTGGATGGCGGTGCGGCGGGCGAGGTGGTCGCTGACGAGTCGGCTCACGATGTGCAGGCTGGCGTCGATGCCCGCGCTGATCCCGGCCGAGGTGACGATGTCGCCGTCGTCGAGCCAGCGGACGTCGGTGCGCAGTCGGACGTCCGGCCAGCGGCGGGCCAGTTCTTCCTGGTCCTCCCAGTGGGTGGTGGCCGGGCGGCCGTCCAGGGCTCCGGTGGAGGCCAGCAGGAAGACCCCCGTGCAGATGGTGAAGGTCAGCACGGAGGTCCGCCGACGCCGGGCCAGCCAGGCGATGACGTCTGCGTCCGCTTCGACCGCCGTGGTGACGCCGCCGGGGATCACCAGGACGTCGAAGGGCGGATCCTCGTCGAGGGTGTGGTCCGCGAGGACCCTCAGTCCTCCCCGGCAGCGGACCGGGCGGTTGGTCGGCGCGATCGTCAGGACTCTCAGCAAGGGCTCGTCGGCGGTGCCGGCCAGCCGACCGGCGGTGCTGAAGACCTCGAAGGGGCCTCCCATGTCGAGGACTTCCACCTCATCGAAGACGAGCATCCCGAAGGTCAGCGGAGCGGTGGTGTCTACGTGCATACGGCAAGAACCCAGCTTCGCGGACGGAGGGAGGGGAGCTCGTCGGAACGGGCGGTCGAGTGCCGCGGGAGATCCACGGCGGCACCACACCGCACAATAACCACATCTACGACAAGCTGCGGCGCGCCCGCCCCCTTCGAGGGGGTCACACCACACCTTCGGCCGATCTGCCGCATCAAGAGGGTGTCCTGTTGCGCGTCCCCGCGCTCTCACCGCCGGCTCCCTGCCGCCGTGCGGCGTGGGGCCGGTCACGCCGTCCGCTCCGAGCGCTGCGGCCCCGCCCGGCAGCCGGCCCCTTCCGCACGGGCGCGACGCAGGGCTGCGGCCTCCGTCGCCGTGGCCTGGCGGTGCGCGCCCGGTGCCGGCGGGTGCCGTTCTCCTCCGCTTGCTCGCGGGCGTCCACGGCGGCCTGCGCCGGGCGTGAGGCGCTCCCCGTCCGCGCGGGGACGGCCCCCCGCCCCTGCCCGGCCCCGTGGAAGGGCGTGGCCGTGCCCCCTGCCCGCGCGGGGACGGCCCCCTTCGCGCCTCTGTGGCGAGTCAGACCGTCGCGCGCCCCGTGCCGCCGTCGGGCGGGGTGGGGTGGGGGAGGCGGTAGGTGAACGGGGGGAGGAAGAACTGGGTGACGGGGCCGACCAGGAGCGCGTACAGGACGGTGCCGATGCCCACGGTGCCGCCGAGGGTCCAACCGATGGCGAGGACCGAGACCTCCAGCACCGTGCGGACGAGTCGCAGGGAGCCGCCCGTCAGCGCGGCAGCGCCCGTCATCAGGCCGTCCCGGGGCCCCGGCCCGAAGCGCGCGCCCACGTAGACGGCGACGGAGAACCCGTTCAGCAGGATGCCGGCCATCAGCAGGCAGGCCCGCGCGGGCAGCCCGAGGTCCTCGGGAATGAGGGCCAGCCCGAGGTCGGAGGAGCAGGCGAGCACGACGATGTTGGCGAAGGTGCCGAGCGTGGGGCGCTGCCTGAGAGGCCACCAGGCGAGGAGCACCAGCGCTCCCACAACGGCGCTGATCGCGCCGAAGCTCAATGACGAATGGTGTTGCAGGCCCTCGTACAGCGTGCTCCAGGGATTGACTCCCAGCGCCGCCCGGACCAGCAGGGACAGGCTGAACCCGTACAGGGCGAGCCCCGTGAGGAGCTGGGCGAGGCGCCGCGCGGGCCGTACGTCGAGGGGCAGGTAGGTCAAGGGCGGTGCGGTGTCCCGGCCCGTGCGCCGACGCGGTCGCCGCGTGGTGGCGATTCCCATGTGTGCTCCTCCTACGTCCAGGCGGTGCTCCGTGCTGTGCACCTGACGACAAGTCTGTAAAGTCGACGCCGGGAATCCGCTGGCCAATCAACCGGAAGTGGTATGGGTATGGCGGCTGTCGTGTTCGAGGTGGCCCGGTGAACCAGACCACACGCGCCCTCACCGGACGTCAGTTGGCCGCTCTGCTGCCCGAGATGCGCGGGGCCCGGCCCGCCTACCGCCACCTGTCCAAGGCCATCAGCGCGCTCATCCTCGAAGGACAGGTCGCCCTCCACGTCAGGCTCCCCTCCGAGCGGGCCCTCGCGGAGGCGCTCCGCCTCAGCAGGCCGACCGTCACCGCCTCCTACGACCTCCTCCGCGCCGGCGGGTACGCCCGCAGCCGTCAGGGCTCCGGCACCTGGACCGCCCTGCCGGATGAGGCGCTGCCCCACCACGTCACGCGGGTGCTCCCCGCCCCGGAATCCACCATCGACCTGGCCAGGGCGGCCCCCTCCCTGCCCCCGCGGGTCCTGGAGGAGGCCCTCGGCCGGATCGCTCCGCAACTGCTCCTGCACGCGCGCAGGACCGGGTATCACCCCTACGGGTTGCCGGGGCTGCGGGCGGCCGTCGCCGACAGGTTCACACGGCGCGGCCTGCCGACCGTGCCCGAGCAGATCCTGATCACGGCCGGTGCCCAGCACGCCCTCACCCTCGTCCTGGGGTTGCTGACCGCGCCGGGGGACCGCGTACTGGTCGAGAACCCGTCGTACCCCAACGCCCTCGAAGCCATCCGCCGGGCGCGTCTGCGCACCGTGTCCGTACCCGTGTCGGAGCACGGCTGGGACGCCGGGATCATGGAGGCCACGCTCCGCCAGGCGTTGCCGCGGCTGGCCTTCCTCATGCCGGACTTCCACAATCCGACGGGGCTGTCGATGCCCGCGGAGGTCCGGGCCCGGGTCCTGCGCGCGGCCCGGGACACCGGCACCTGGCTGGTGATCGACGAGACCACCGCCGAACTGGCCCTCGACGTCCCGGCGCCCGCCCCGTTCGCCGCCCTCGCCGTGCCGAACGCGGCGTGTCGGGTCATCACCCTGGGCTCGATGAGCAAGACCCACTGGGGCGGGCTGCGCATCGGCTGGCTGCGCGCGCCCTCGCAGGTCGTGACGGAACTCGCCGCCCAGCGCGTCGCCTCCGACCTGGGCGGTTCCGTCCTGGACCAGTTGCTGGCCAACGCCCTGCTCGACGGCGTCGAGGACCTGCTTCCGGCGCACCTGGAACAACTGCGGGTGCAGCGCGCCGCCCTGTCCGGGGCGTTGGAGGAGCACCTCCCCCAATGGTCCTGGCGGCTGCCGCCCGGCGGGCTGTCGATCTGGGTCGACATCGGCGAACCCATCGCGGTCGCCCTCGCCGAGCGGAGCCTGGAGTACGGGGTGCGCATCGAGGGCGGCGCCTGCTTCGCGACCGATCCGGGCGTCCTGGAGAACCGTCTGCGGATTCCGTACACGATGCCGCCCGCCGTCCTGCGGGAGGCCGTGGGCCGCATGGCCGCCGCCCTGGCGGAAGGGCTGAAGGCCCCGTCGGCCACCCGGTGGCCACCATGGGTCGTGTGACCGGGTCCGACGCGCGGCCTGCCCGGGCTCCGGCCGGGAGGCTGTCCGGCGTACCTGGGCCCGGGCCGGGGACGGATCGCCGCCGGCAGGGACATGCGCGGGGCGATCCGTCCCGGTCCGGTGGCGGGGATCGGCGGGACGCCGGCCTGCACGGGCGGTACCGGGAAGTGGTCGTGACCGTTGCCGGGTACGGGCGCGGTGGCCGGTGCCGTCGTCTCTTCCCTCCGCCGATCCGGGCGGCCCGTGCGCGGCCGAACGGCGGTCAGTGGGTGTAGGGGCCTTCGTCCTCCATGGCCCGCAGGGCCCGATAGTCCCGTGCGATGTCCTGCGGGTCTTCGGCGGCGAGGTACACGTATCCGGGTGAACTGATCAAGTCGCTGGTGTCGGGGAGGTAGTCGCCCGGGACGACTCCGTGCGCGAGGTGGACCAGGGTGGGCAGCGCCCGTAGGCGTTCGGTCCAGTCCAGCGGCTTGGCGACGCCCGCCACCGGGTTGATGAGGGCGACGTTGCGCAGCGCCCCGGACCACGTGACGGACGAATCGTCGAAGTCCCGGAGTCGTGCGGGGTCGAGCAGCGTGTCGGCCAGGAGGCGGGTCTGCGAGACGCCCGAGTGGTTCTCCACCACGTCGGGCGCGGTGCCGCCGCCGAGGCGGGCGCCGGTCTCGATGAGGACGGGCCCGCGCGCGGTCATCATCACCTCGGTGTGGGCCGCGCCGGATGCGATTCCCAGGGCGTCCAGGGCCGCGGTGACGAAGTCCAGCAGCGGCGCCGCCTCGGCCGAGCCGAGCGTCACCGGCTCCTCGTAGTCGTAGACGGGGTAGCCGTCGGTGCCGGTCCGCTTGGTGTACCGCCACAACTCCGCGAACCGGTGGGTCCCCTCGTGCGAGACGGTGTTGGCGTAGTACTCGACGCCGTGCACGCGTTCCTGGACGAGAGCGGCGGTGTTGGCCTGCCCGAAGAGGTTGTGGGAGGTGAGGACCGCCTTGCACGCCTCACCGACCTCGTGCGCGGTGCGGCAGAACCGCACGTTGTCGGTGCCGGCGCTGTTCAACGGCTTGACGACGGCCTCGGTCAGGCCGACGTCGGTGAACCAGCGCGCGGCCTCGTCCGCGTCGTCGAAGGACCTTCCCCGCGGCACGGCCACGCCCGCGGCCGCGGCCGTCTGGGCCATCAGCCGTTTGTCGCGCCGCGCGGCGAGCGTCTCGTACCGGTTTCCCGGCAGGCCCATGAGGTGGGTGAGGGTGTCGGCGAGGATCACGCCCGACTCGGTGCCCGCCACCACCCGGTGCACGCCCAGTTCCGCGAGCCGGGCGGCGAGCCCGGCGGGGTCGCCGCCGCCGTCCAGGAGGGCCTCGTAGTGCCCGGCGTCGAAGCCCCGGGTGAAGTACTCCGGCATCCACCGGGCGGACTGCACGTGCACACAGACCCCTCCGCGGGCACGGAGGGCGGACACGAGTGCCCGTCCGGTGGAGTAGCCGTCGATCACTGCGATCTTCATCAGTGCCTCCTCACTGGTGTTCCGACCGTCAGGACGGTTCGACGGCTTCGCCGGTCTCGTGGAAGGAGCAGGCGACGCGTGCCCCGCCGGACATGCTCACGACGCCCACCTCGGGGTCGGTGCTGCCCCGCACCAGACACCCGTTGTAGCCGTCCCCTCCCGTGACCTGCGGGTCGGTGAGGAAGACCCCCCAGTTGAGGAAGAGGTCCTGTGTGCCGTCGCCGTCGTCGGCGGGGAAGACCTCCGGGATCGGCCGGATGCGCTCCTGAACCACGTAGGGGCCGTCCATCGCCGCCGTGAGCCGCGCCCGCCACTCCTCGGGGCCGACGGTCCAGCCGGGCACGATGCCGCTGCCGCCGTGCAGCAGGGTCGGCTTCAGGATGAGGTCGGCCCGGTGCTCGACGGCGTACGGCAGGAGGGCGACCTCCTGCGCCGCGCGGTCCGTGGTGGTGGCCCTGACGTGCCGGGTCCACGGCAGGAAACGGTCGATGCAGGCCCGTTCCTCGGCGGTGAAGGCGGAGCGGTGGCGCTCGTCGGAGAGCATGGCCAGTGTGCCCTTGTTGCCGTACAGCTCCGAGTCGAGGCGGCTGAACATGCCGACCCTGCCTTCCTCGAAGGCGCGCAGCAGGGGCTCGACGGCCGCCGCGTCGGCGGGGGTGGCGATCTCCTCGACGAGGAAGAAGCGGTACACGACGTCGATGGCGCGGCCGGCGACTTCCAGGCGGCCTCCGCGTTCGGTGATCTGACCGACGTGGCAGGGCACGGCGTCGATCCCCATGCCGTCGAACAGCGCTGCCATCACTCGCAGGCGGGGTTCGTACGAGACGAAGCTCTCCGGCCAGTCGACCAGGGCGACGACGGGTCGTCGGCCGTCCGTGTCCATGTGCGCGGCGCACTCCGCGTACAGCGTCTTGACGATGCCGCCGAAGGTGTCCGCGTAGCCGAGGTTCCGCTCCGCGACGAAGCCGGCCAGGACGGGGTGCCGGAGCATGGCCCGGTTGATGCCCGCGTTCTCGAAGCCGCCCAGGGCACTGGTGATGTTGAGTTCGAGCAGCTTGAAGCCGTCGGCTCCGCGGTAGAGGTCGGAGCGGGCCAGGGGCATCAGCGGTGCGTCCGCCGTCGCGGCACGCCGGACGATGTCGGCCTGGGTGCCGGTCATCCCCACGCCGCGGGCCAGCCCCTCGATGTCGCCCCCGAAGAGCCTCCGGGGCAGTTCGGACAGCAGCCGGTGGATCTGGAGGAGGTCGGCGGCCACGGCGTGGCGCTCGGCGGCCGAGAGGAAGACCGGCGAGGCGAGGAAGCGGCCTCGGTAGGCCACCGTGACGAGGTCGTCGGCCACCACGTGCTCGATCAACGCGGCGGGAGCGGCCCCCTGCCGCTTCAGCAGGTCGAGGTACTCGGCCCCGAGTCCCGACCGGGGAGCGTGCGGGGCGGTGGGCGGCTGCGTCATGGAAGGTTCCCTCAGAAGGTGGGCGGTCCGGGAGGACCGGGTGTGGCTGACGGCTGGTTGCTGTCGACGGTTCGGGGAGAACGGCCGCCCGGTCCTCCGGGGCGCTCCGACCACCGGTGGGGAGCTGCGGTCGCCGCTGGTCGGGGACCTGTCGGCGGAGTGTTTCCCGGACCGGGGAAGGCTGGTCACGGCGGGGCGGGGCGACGGGCTCGGGCACGTCCCACGCGCGGGTACGGGTCGGCGTCGACGCCGGCACGGGGCACCACCGGGCGGTGACGGCCGACGCGCAGGCGGCGTTCCGGGTGCGCGGGCGCGGTGAAGGTACGGGGGCGGGGGCCTGGGGCGTCCGCCTCGCGCGGGTCAGGCACGGGAGAACCACGTGCGGACGCCGAAGGCGAGGCGGACCGCGACGGCGGCCATGACGCCGACGCCGAGCGCGTACACGGCGGGGGTGCCGTAGCTGTTGGAGATCACGCCGGCCAGACCGGCGCCGATCGGCAGGGCGCCCCAGGCGAACAGCCGGTAGATGCTGTTGACGCGACCCTGCAGTTCCTTGGGGACGAGCGTCTGCCGGAGGACGACGGTGACGGTGTTCCAGGTGACGCTGGCGCAGGCGCCCAGTGCGAGGGCCGGTCCGACGGCCCAAGCCGAGGGGAACAGCCAGATGATCAGGTTGCTGCAGCCGAACGCCGTGACCACGCTCACCAGCGTCCGTCCGTGGCCTATGCGCCGGACCAGCGGTGGCGACAGCTTGGCGGCGCCGATGGCCCCCACGGCCTGGCAGGCGACCAGCACCCCGTACCCGACGTCGGACAGGCCCAGTTCGTGGTGCGCGTAGACGACGAGCACGGCCAGGGCGCCGGTGTAGACGAGGTTGACCGCCCCGGCCGTCAGCGACAGGTTGCGCAGCAGCCGGTGCCGCAAGAGCCAGCGCAGGCCGGTGGCCATGTCGGTGAGGAGCCGGGGGCGTTCTTCCGCGGAGGGGCCGGGGTCGCCCCCCGCGGGGAGGCGCAAACAGGTCAGCAGGGTCGCCGAGGCGAAGAAGGTGGCCGCGTTGATCCCGAAGGGAACGGCGGGCGCGAGCACGAACAGCGAGGAACCGATGAGCGGTCCGACGAACTGGTTGCCCACCGTCTCGGAGCTCATGATGCGTCCGTTCGCCGCGACGAGGTGCTTTTCGGAGACGACGGAGGGAACGAGGATCTGGGCGGCGTTCCGGAAGAAGGTCTCGCACGTTCCGATGAGGAAGAAGCACGCGTACAGCGCCCCCAGGCCGGCCGAGTCCAGCGCCACCAGCAGGACGAGCGCGGAGATGACCAGCCCGCGGAAGAAGTCGATGCGCACCATGGTCCGGCGCCGGTCGACCCGGTCGACCAGAACACCCGCCGGGATGCCGAACAGCGCGTAGGGAAGCGTCAGGGCCACGCTCACCCCCGCGATGAGCCGGGGGTCGTCGGTCAGCGTACTGGCCATGAGGGGTGCGGCGGCCAGCGAGACGCCCGCGCCCACGGCCGAGGCGGAAGTCGCGGCCCACAGCTTCGTGAACTGCCGGCCGAGCCGGGACCGCTGCACCACGGTGTCGGGCGTCGTCTCCGTATCGAGCGCGCCGTCACTTCTCACGTGGTTCTTCTCCTTGTCGGACGCGACGGTCGCCGCGCGGGTGTGTACGGGTCGCGCGCCGACCGGGCCGGTGCGTGGGCACCCGGGCGGGTGGAGCTTCAGCCGAGGGGCAGGGACCGCAGGTGGTCCAGGCACTGCTGGAGCTGGTCCAGCGAGACGAACTCGTCCGCGACGTGTGCCTCGGTGATGAAGCCGGGGCCGCAGACGACGGCGGGGATCCGGCCGTGTCCCCAGATGAGGCCGGCCTCGGTGCCGAAGGGCACGAACTGCGGCTCGTCGGCCGCGCCGAACGCCTTCTGAACGAAGGCGACGAACTCGTGCGCCGGGTCGATCGAGAAGGAGGGGGTGTCGGAGAGCCGTTCGGCGCGGACCTCGGCGAGGCCGGACTTCGCCCGCATGTCCTCCTGCACCTCCCCGGTGGCGAGGCGGGTGAGTTCGGAGGCGATGGAGTCGCAGTCGTGGCCGGGGACGCTCCGGACCTCGTACTCCACGGAACAGTGCTGAGGCACGATGTTGGGCTTCACCCCACCCTCGATTCGTCCGATGTTGATCCACGAGTGGCTGATGTCGAAGCGTTCGTCGTGGGGGCCCGTTGTTCGGAACGTCTCGTTGAGCGCCGTCGCGCGGCCGATGACCGCGGCGGCGGCGGCGATCGGGTTGGGCATCAGCGGAGCCAGGGCGGCGTGCTTGGGCTCCCCGTCGAAGGTGAGCCTGTGGTTCTGCTTGCCCTTGTGGCCGACGACCACCCGCAGCCCGGTCGGCTCACCGACGATGCAGCCCTTGACCTTCCCCTCCCAGGTGCGCATCTCCTCGACGAGGCGGCGCGCTCCGACACACCCGATCTCCTCCTCGTACGTGAGCATCAGGGTGAGGGGCGTGGTGAGGCGCTCGTGCTCCACCTGGGTCAGGATGGCCAGGCAGCAGGCGATGAAGCCCTTCATGTCCGCCGTTCCACGACCGATGGCGACGGTGTCGGTGACGCGGAGCGCGAAGGGGTCCGCCGACCACGCCTGGCCTTCGACGGGTACGACGTCCGTGTGCCCCGACCAGACGATTCCGCGGTCGCCGTCCGCCGCGGGTCCCGCGGTCGCGACCAGATTGGCCTTGGTGTGCTCCTCGTTCCAGTGCAGGTGGCTCGTGATGCCGTTGCCCGAGAGCAGGTCCTGAACGTAGTGGATCAGTTCGAGATTCGACCGGTGGCTGGTGGTGTCGATGCCCACCAGCCTCTCGAGAATCGCGAGCATGTGGGCGTAGAGGTCTTTGCCGGAGAGGCGGACGGGGATACCGGATGACATGGCGGCTCGCTTCGAGGTCGGCTCGGTCGGACTGGGACGCGGCGCTTCCACGGGAGCAGCGGGACGGACACCCCGGCGAAAGGGGAGGATTCGGATGCCCGCTGCTTCGGGGTGCCCGGCCCGGTGACGCGGGGAGCCACGCCGCCGGGCCCGGCCGGTCAGTCTCCGGACTGGGCGGACAACCGGCTGTGGCCGACCTCCGGCAGCGACGGGGTCACCGGCTGCCCGTGCGTGGTGAGGCGCAGCAGCCGCCGCACGTGCCGCTCGTCCAGGTCCTTCGTCGTCGCCGAGTGCAGGAGGCAGCGGTTGTCCCAGACCACCACGTCCAGGGGGCTCCACTTGTGCCGATAGGTGTAGGGCGCGCTCGTGATGTGCGCGATGAGCTCGTCGATCAGGGCTGTGCTCTCGGATTCCTCCATCCCCTCGATCCCCACCACGCTGCCGATGACGTGGGGCTGGATGAAGAGGCACTCGCGGCCGGTGTCCGGGTGCCGGCGCACGAGCGGGTGGGTGATCTCCGGGGTCTTCCTGCGTTCCTCCGCACCGATGTACTTCCAGCGGGCCCACGGGTCCTCGCGGTTCGGCGACCACCGGTACTGGTGGCGCACCCGTAGCGTCCGCAGGTACGCCTTGCGTTCCTCGGGCAGGTCGGCGAACGCCGCCTCGGCGTTGGCGAAGAGGGTGTCCCCGCCGTTCGCCGGGATCTCCAGACCGTGCAACATCGTCGCGCTGGCCGGCACCAGTTTGTAGGAGTAGTCCGAGTGCCAGCCCTGGCCTGAGGTCTTCATTTCCTTGTTCCGGCCCGGCTCGTCCTGGTTCGAGAGGTAGGTGAGGGTCGGCTCCTCGGGGTGGCGCAGTTTGATGACGTGGTGCTCCTCCGGCCGCCCGAAGATCGTGCCGAACTTGGCGAATACGCCGGCCGCGATGTCCTGGGCACGGAACACCAGAACCTTGTGGTCCAGGTAGGTCTCGTAGATCGCCCGCCCGTGCTCGTCGATCACCTCCGGGGTGATCGGCAGATCCTTCACCTCCGCGACGAAGGTCTCGGTAAGCCGGGTCGCGACGACCGTGGAATCAGCAACCACTTTTTCCCTTCCAGCTCGTTTCTGCTTCGCAAGCGTGTTTCGACGTGCGGGGGTCAATCCCGGCGTGAGCTCGATTCCTTGCAGAGGAACACGCGATGCGCGTGCTCGTTGCGTTCAGCGTGTGTGATGACGTAGCCGAGACGCCTGTAAAAGGAGATGTTCTCGACCATCTCGGCCCGGGTCCAGAGCCGGACGCCCTTCAGCCCGGCCGATCGAGCCATTTCCTCCACGAACTCGACCAGTTTCTTCCCGATTCCCTGCCCTTGGCAGACCGGGTGCACCGCGAGGTTGCGCAGGATCAGGTACGGGTCGTCCGGTTCGACCGTCACCATGCCGATGACCCCGTCGTCCGAGACCGCGACATGGGTGCGGCCGGATGCGGCGACCTCGCGGTAGTCGAGGAGCAGGGGGGCCGGTGGTTCGTCGACCAGGCCGAGGTACTTCCCGTACGCCTCCCGCGCGATCTCCTCCAGCTGCCTGCTGTCCTGGACCGAGGCCGGACGAAGTCCCGTGAGAGCACTGTGCTCGGTGATCGCCATTTCTTTCCAGTTCTGAACAAGGGACGGCGGAACCGTTCCGGGACCGGGTCAGACGGCGTCCAGGGTGCGGGCTTCGCGGGTACCGCCGAAGTATGGGCTGGCATAGACCAGTTCGCCCTGCTCCGAGGCCACCTTCTCGTTGAAGTCGCTTCCCACGTCGTAGTTGAAGGCGACCCGCGGGTAGGCGAGAGCCTCGACGCGTTCCTTGTCGTATTGGGCGTCGACCGAGGAGAAGCGCAGGGCATAGGCCAGGCGGGACGGGATCGGGCCCTCGCCGAGTTGGACGCTGCGGTGCAGTACGTACTTGTCGAAGATGAGGGCATCGCCGGGCTCGAACGAGTCCTCCACCGCGAAGTGGTCCAGCAGGCCCTTCATTTGAGGTGAGTTCAGCAGGCTGTTCTTCAGGTCGCTGAAGTCGTCGTAAGTGAAGTCACGGCCGGATTCGGCCTGGCTGCTCATGTACCCGGGCAACAGGTTGATGTGCTGGTACACGAATTCACCGGACAGCAGTTTCTTGGAGACGTACTTCATCCCGCCGCGCTGGCCATCGGCGACGATGTCGCACAGGGGCGTCCAGATGGTGTACCCCGCGTCCTCGCGGCGCTGGAACCCGAAGCTCTGGGTGCCGACGTGCCAGGGGAACCCGGTGCTCTTGTTCTTCTCCAACTCGAAGCCGAGACCCTGGGTAAAAAAGACCCGCTGCCCGATGATCTTGTTCATCGCCCCGCAGAAAGCGGGGTCACTCATGAGCCCGAGAATCTCCGGGTCGTCGTTGCCGATGTCGTACTTCAGCTTGCTGAAGCCCGATCCGTAGTTGCCCGAGGGCGGTGCGACCTCCGAAGTGCCCAGCTTCCGCATGTGTTCAACGAGCTCTGGCGAGAAGATCTGCCTGAGCTTCAGGAAGCCGTGCTCGCGAAAACTCTGCACGTCTTTGCCTGTGACAGAAAACTCCGGATTTATCATTGAGAACTCCCGAAACACGGTCCGCTTGGCCCCAGCGCTGTTTTCTGCCTCACCCGTCACTTGATGAGGCGTACACGACAATAAAAGATCCAGTGCACACCCGCCATCGAATGAAGAACCGTTCGGAAAGGGGTGGATGCCTTCCACCTTGGATCCCCGTCGGGCTTACTCGATCCACCAACCGGGCAGCCACAGGGGAGCGTCAGGGCGTGCGAGCACAGAGGTTCACCGGCACGAAGAGATGTGCGGGAACCTCGGCTCGGGACCACGGGAAGGCGACGGGCCCTGAAGGGTGCCACTAGTTCGCCGGGAGGGAAGGACGACGGGGCCCTCGCCCCGCAGGAGCGGCCGGGCGAGAGAGGGAAGGCCGATCGCCCGGGGGTGTCGCGCACCGGACACGCTCAGCACCGGACGACCCCTTCGCCTTCCTCAAGGACCTTGGCGCACTCCGGCCACCGCGGGACGTACTGCCAGATGGGTTCCCTCACCAACGCCTCGCAGCGCGGGGGAACGACATCCGCCGGTCCCCGCCGTTCCGGGAGGGCGTCGCGCTGAAGCGACCCGAGCAGTTCACGGCCCTCTTCGCGTGGACGGAGAGAGGGGTCACGGCAGAGCATCGTCAGCGCCTCGCCAAACCACCACAGCCGCCGCTGCGGCCCATAATCGACTCTCAGGAAATTTCACCGTTTCCCCAATGAGGTTTGATTGGAAATCGCAACGAAATTTTCTTGGCGTATGGTTTGCCTGGAGAACCCGTAGGCCGCAGGCCACACGACGCACCCCTCGCCGTGGTCGCGAAATGGATCAGAGGAAGTGCCAGGTCTCGCGTGCGCCCCCGCGGAGCATTGCTGATCGATCAATTCCGGCACGGCCGCGGTCGGGACATCAACGGGCCTACGAAGATCAGCGCGGGAGGGTACATGCCCGCCCGCTTTCACCCCGCCACTCAGGATCAATTCGTGCGTTTAATCTCAGCTAACACTCTTGACCATGGCATGTCCGCGCCACGGTGTCAACCGGCGTTATTGCAGATGCCCCACGGCTCCCTGCAATACAAGATCTGCCGGCCTGCTGTCCGCACGAAACACGCCAGTCAATGGATTGATCGAGCCAAGTTGGGAGAGTTTTTCCCAGCGAAATGATCGTCGTGGCTGCCGACGCGCCGGAGCGGAGGTGGGACGGCCGGAGGGGTCACCGGGCGTGACGACGAGAGGGCCGCGGGCGGGAAGGAGAGGATCCGGCCGGAGGCAAAAGGACGACGGCGGTCTTCGGGGCCCGGATCCTCTTCGGGAACGATTCCGACCAGTCGACATCGTCGGCTGCGGCGGCTTCTCCCAGGGCGCCCACCACGCCCTTGCCGGGGCCACCGTCGAGCAGCGCCTCCTCACCGTGTCGTACGACGCGATCGCTCCGGGCAACCGCGGCCGGCGGCTTCGCTCGCTCCCGGCGCCCGCATCCGGTCGATCGGAGCCTCCTCCCCGGGAAGGGGGCCGGTCCTTGCCGGGGAGCCGAAGGGACAGAAGGTTCAGCCCGCCACCGGCGAGCATCGGCGTTTCGGCCACCCCCCTTCCTTCGCACTCCTGTTGCCGGGGGCGGGTCGGTGCATCGTCCACGCTCCACCGCCCGCTTCGCTTCGGGATGTCGAGAGCGACCGAAACACACGCGTTCGATGCCTCGGCCGGGTCGTTGAGCACCACGACCACGCCGAAGGACCGCCAGGGGCCGGAAGGGGGACCACCGTCGTCCCCCGCCGGAGAACCCCCGCGGGGCGCTCTGGACTCGCCCAGGCCCCTTGCGCACTCCTGTGGAGGAATCCGTGAATCCCGTACCCGTTCCCGCGCATCGGACTGCCGAATTCGAACAGCGGCAGCCCGCCCCGGGCCCTGGCACCCACCGCGCGCAGCGCGTCGGCAGCGGTGCCCGCCGCTCGGCACGACCGAGTACGAGGTGGACGGCATGAGCGGACCCACCGATGCCTCAGCCGACAGGGTCCCCGGTCCGCGCACCACCCCCGCGGCGCCCTCCGCCCAACCGCCCGCCCAACCGCACGACCAGCCGGACGACCGCCCCGAAACCACGCCGGACGGCGCCTCCGAGGCGGCCGTCGCAGAGCCGCAGATGCGCTACGTCGATCTGACCGGCAGCCGTGAAGCGGCCGGCCGGTCCATCCGGATGCGCGACATGGCCCGACGCCTGCCCCGTCTGGTGCGCCGCTCGCTGGCCCTGGCCTGGCGGGTCGACCGCCGGGCGACCATCGGCCTGCTGCTGTGCCAGGCGGCCGCCGGCGTGATGCAGGCCCTGGGCCTGGTCGCCATCAACGGCACCCTCACCGCCCTCCTGGCCGACGGGGACGTCTACCACCGGCTCCTGGAAGCCTGGCCGTCCGTGGCCCTTTTGGCCGGCGCCTCCGCGGCGCGCGCCCTTTTGGGAATCACCGTCAGTTGGCTGTCCTCCCGCCTGGGCCCGCAGATGTCGCGCGAGGCCGAACAGATGCTGCTCGCCGGCTGCGCCGAGGTGGAGCTGTGCGCTTACGACGAACCCGACTTCAACCGCGACCGCGAGGCCGCCGACCGCGGGGCGCAGGTCACCGGCGACCTGATCGACGAAGGCCAGGACCTGATCGCTTCGAGCGCCAGCTTCCTCGCCGGGGCGATCGTGCTGGCCGGCGTGCACCCCGTCCTCCTCCCCCTGCTGGTGGCGGCCAGCCTGCCCCAGGCCCTGGCCCAGGTCAGCGCCGCCCGCGTGCGCTACCTGGCGAACCTGCGCAGCAACGGCGACCAGCGGATGCTGTCGGTGCTGCGCTGGCACATCTACACCAGGGAGGCCGCCGACCAGATCCGCGCCGGCACCATGGCCGGCTTCCTGTCCGGCCGGTACCGGCAGACGGTCGCCCGGATCAACCGCGAGGACCGCGCCGCGGCCGACAAGGGCGCCCGCATGTCCCTGGTCGGTGCAGTGTGCGGAGGGCTGGGATCGGCGGTCGTGTGGGCGGCGGTCGTGTGGCTCCTCACCACCGGCCGGATCACCGTCGGGTACGCCGGGACGGCCGTCTTCGCCCTGCAAACGGTGGGCCAGTCGGTCCGTGGCCTGGTGGCCGTCGGGGCGCGCGCCGTGCGCACGGGCCTGTACATGGACGACTGGAGCGGCTTCCTGGACAAGGCCGGGGGGTTCCGCATGCGCCGCGGCCCGCACCGGCCCGCACCGCCGGAGACGATCGAGATCAAGTCGGTCACCCACCGCTATGCGGGCAAGGACCGCGACGCGCTGTCCGATGTCTCGCTGACCTTGCGCCGCGGGGAGGTCACCGCCCTGGTCGGCTTCAACGGCTCGGGGAAGTCGACGCTGTCGAAGCTGGTCAGCGGCCTGTACCTGCCCACGGGCGGGCAGGTGCTGTGGGACGGCGTCCCCACCGGTGACGCCGACCCGCAGGCGCTGTGGCAGCGGGTCGCCCTGGTGCCGCAGGATTACGCGCGCTGGCCGCTGACCGTACGCGAGAACGTCACCCAGGGGCAGCCCGCGGCGCGCGGGGACGCGGCGGTGCACGAGGCGTGCGAGGCGGCCGGCGCCGACGAGGTGGTCGACCAGCTCGGCGCCGGGCTGGACACCCTCCTGGCCCGCGAGTGGCTCAACGGGGAGGAACTCAGCGGCGGTCAGTGGCAGCGCATCGCTCTGGCCAGGGCGTTCTTCCGCCAGGCCGGGCTGCTGGTCCTCGACGAGCCGACGGCGAACCTCGACCCCCGCGCCGAATACCGGATCTTCCAGCGGCTGCGGGACGTGGCCCGGGACCGGGTGGTGCTGCTGGTGACCCACCGCATCACCAACGTCGCCGTCGCCGACCGGATCGTGGTCCTCGACGAAGGCAGGATCGTCCAGGAGGGCACCTACACCCAACTCGCCCAACAGTCGGGCTTGTTCCAGCGGTTGCTGTCCTACCAGGTCACGTCCGAGTCGGGTGGCGAGAAGCACGGGACGCACGCATGAGCGGCCCCGGTGCCGCCTCGGTGCGCCCCGCCGAGACGGCCGTGCCCACGGCCGTGGACCTCTCCGCCCCTCCCCCGCCGTCCCGGGGTGACGACGCGCCGCCCACCCGCTCCCCCGTCCGCGCGACCACCGGGACGTCCCTGACACGGCACCCGCACGAGCGGGAGGCCCTGGCCGGGCTGCTGTCCGTCCCGGACGGCGCCGGGGTGCCGGCCGGCCGTGCCTCACCGCCCGGACACGTCACGTGCAGCGCGGTCGTCACGGGCCGTGGGGCTGCGCGGCGCCCCACCACCCCGTACGGCCCTCCGGTCAGAAGCGTGACGACTGCGCGATTCCACTGATCGGCGGCAGCCCTGGTCCACCTGGGCGTGGAGCGGGTGGCGGTGTCCGGTCGCAGGAGGTCAGGGACGGGGGCGCAGGGTGATGTGGGGGGTGAGGGCGGTGAGGAAGTCGGGGGCGTCGAAGATGCGGCCGGCGGAGGCGACTCCCGTGGTGCGGACGCGTCCGGTCAGGACACGGTCGAGGGCCTCGACGACCAGGGGCGCGGTGACGGCGTAGATGTCGCGGCCTTCGGCGGCGGCGCGGCGCTCGGTGCCGCCGGAACGGACGACGACGTCCACCAGGAAGGTCTGGTCGGAACGGCCGAGGTCGTCGGTCGGGGTGGGCGCGGGGGTGTCGGGTGAGGCGATGTCCTGGACGGCGTCGACGGCCATGTGGGTGTGGACGTCGCGGATGGAGAGGTGGTCGGTGACGGTGACGACATCGGCCATGGTGAACTCGGTGACGACGGGGCGGGGACCCATCGGGGCGGGGAAGGGCCACTGGACGGTGGGCGGCGTGTCGGTGCGGCGTTCCCACCTGCCGCCCGCGTAGCGCAGGCGGTGCTCGCCGCGCCGTTCGCGGGAGACCGCGCCGGACCGGCGGGTTCCGGTGGTGGGGTGCCAGTCGCTGAGGCCGTAGGCGATGTGGGCCTCGTCGGCGTGGGTCCAGTCGCCCATCGCCGCGGTGACCAGGAGGTCGCCCAGGCCGCCGAAGAACGCCATCGCCGGGACGACGGTCGCCTTCTCCTCGCGCGCCCGGTCGGCGTAGTGGGCGAAGGTGTCGAGGTTGGCCTCGAGTTCCGCTGCCACGTCCAGGTACGGGATCCCCGCCCGCAGAGCCGTCTCGATCACCGGGCCGGCCGTGGCGGCGAACGGGCCCGCGCAGTTGATCACCGCTGCCGTACGGGCCACCGCCCGGTCGAGAGCGGCCGCGTCATCGACCGGGGCGGGGCGGGCCTCCAGCCCGGTGGCACCGGCCACGGCGGTCAGCTTCTCGCCGTCGCGGCCCGAGAGGACCGGCACGTACCCGCGGGCGACCAGCTCGGCCACCACGAACCTGCCCGTGTGCCCGTACGCGCCGTAGACCGCCACCGTGTTGTGTGCCGTGCCGCTCACGAAACCGCTCCCTCTGACTCTCATGCCAGCTCCCGTATCCGCGCGACCGGCCGCCTTTTTCTCCTGCTTCCGGCGGGTCGGTGCGCTGTGACGGGATCCATCCTGGCCGGGTCCCCACCACCCCGACGACGGTCCGGAACGACATGGGCCGTACAGTTTCGGACATGCGAAGCGTCGCGTTGGCCGTCGCGGACGGCATGCTCCCTTTCGAGTTGTCCCTGGCCTGCGAGGTCTTCGGCTCGGACCTGACCCATCTGGTCGATCCCTGGTACCGGTTCTCCCTGTGCGGTGCGGGACCGGTGACCGTGGGCCGCTTCCGGCTGGAACCCGACGAGGGATTCGACGGCCTGGCACGAGCGGACACCGTGATCGTGCCGGGTTGGGCCGACGTCGACGTCGACCCGCCGGGCGAACTCGTCGACGCCGTCCGTGCCGCCCACGGGGCCGGGGCACGGGTGGCCTCCCTGTGCACGGGCGCGTTCGTCCTGGCCGCCGCCGGGCTGCTCGACGGCCGGCGCGCCACCACCCACTGGGCCCACACCGATGAACTCGCCCGGCGTCACCCCGAGGTCACCGTCGATCCCGACGTCCTTTACGTCGACAACGGCGGCGTCCTGACCTCCGCGGGAAAGGCCGCCGCGATGGACCTGTGCCTCCACCTGGTCCGCCTCGACCACGGCACCACGGTCGCCAACACCGTCGCCCGCCGCCTGGTCACCCCGCCCCACCGCGACGGCGGCCAGGCCCAGTTCGTCCGCACTCCCCTCCCCGCCCCGGGCAACCACCCCCTGGCCGAACTCCTCCCCTGGGTCCTGGCACACCTGGACGAGCCGCTGACCGTCGAAGACCTCGCCCGGCACGCCGGCATGAGCTCCCGCCACCTGGCCCGGCACTTCAGGACCATCACCGGGACCACCCCCCTGCAATGGCTTCACACCCAACGCATACGTCACGCCCAGGAACTGCTGGAAGGCACCGACGCCACCATCGACACCATCGCCGCCGCCACCGGAATGGGCACCGCCACCACGCTCCGCCGTCACTTCAACCGCACCGTCGGCGTCCCACCCGACACCTACCGCCGCACCTTCCGCACCCACCACGCCGGACGGGCCGGCTGAGGGTCCGCGCGCGGCGACGGGCCGCCGCCCTTGCCGGCCGTACCCGTGCGAGCGGCTCCGGCGGGATTCTCGGAGCCGGAGCCCACCTCGGTGACGCGGTCGGCCGGTCCGCGCAGCGGGCAGCCCCCGGCTGATCCTGCCGAACCGGCAGGTCCGTCCCCCAGCCGGCCGCTGTGTTCGTCGACTCGGCCGATGTGGCGGAGTCTCAGAATCCGGACAGTGGCACACCCGTGCTGGCCTCGGGCTTTACACAGGGGTAACACTGAGGGGCCGGCCGTTTCCCGGGTGGCCAGTGCGACGCGCTGACGAGCGGCCCGGGACGGCCCGTCCTGCGCGCGGCAACGGCGCCGAGCGCCCATCACCGGTCTCGTACCGGTAGCAGCCGTGTCAGAGAGGGACCCCGTGACGACCCGAGACGACAGCAAGACCCGGCTCGACGCCCTGCGCGTCGAGATCGAGCGGCGCAACCCCGCCCAGCCGGAGTTCCACCAGGCCGTGCACGAGGTGCTGGAGACGCTGGCGCCCGTGCTGGCGGCGCGGCCTGAGTACGCCGAGCCGGGCCTCATCGAGCGGCTGTGCGAGCCGGAGCGCCAGGTCATCTTCCGGGTGCCCTGGCAGGACGACCAGGGCCGCGTACACGTCAACCGGGGCTTCCGGGTGGAGTTCAACAGCGCGCTCGGCCCGTACAAGGGGGGCCTGCGCTTCCACCCGTCCGTCAACCTCGGGATCATCAAGTTCCTCGGCTTCGAGCAGGTCTTCAAGAACGCGCTGACCGGTCTCGGCATCGGCGGCGGCAAGGGCGGCAGCGACTTCGACCCGCACGGCCGCAGCGACGCGGAGATCATGCGGTTCTGCCAGTCGTTCATGACGGAGCTGTACCGGCACATCGGTGAGCACACCGACGTGCCGGCCGGTGACATCGGGGTCGGCGGACGCGAGATCGGCTACCTGTTCGGACAGTACCGGCGGATCACCAACCGCTGGGAGGCCGGCGTCCTCACCGGCAAGGGAGTCGGCTGGGGCGGTTCGGCGATCCGGCCCGAGGCCACCGGGTACGGGAGCGTGCTGTTCGCGGCGGCGATGCTGCGCGAGCGCGGCGAGGACCTGGAGGGGCAGACGGCGGTCGTCTCCGGCTCCGGCAACGTCGCCATCTACACCGTCGAGAAGCTGCTCGCCCTCGGCGCCAACCCGCTGACCTGCTCGGACTCCAGCGGGTACGTCGTGGACGACAAGGGCATCGACGTCGATCTGCTCAAGCAGGTCAAGGAGGTGGAGCGCGGGCGGATCAGTGAGTACGCCGAGCGGCGCGGGGCCTCGGCGCGGTTCGTGCCCGGCGGACGGGTCTGGGAGGTGCCGGCGGACATCGCGCTGCCGTCCGCCACCCAGAACGAGCTGGACGAGAACGACGCGGCCACGCTCGTGCGCAACGGCGTGAAGGCGGTCGCCGAGGGCGCGAACATGCCCACCACGCCCGAGGCGGTGCACCTCTTCCAGCGCGCGGGGGTCGCCTTCGGCCCCGGCAAGGCGGCCAACGCGGGCGGGGTCGCGGTGAGCGCCCTGGAGATGGCGCAGAACCACGCGCGTACGGCGTGGTCGCCGGCCCGGGTGGAGGAGGAGCTGACGCACATCATGAACGACATCCACACCACCTGCCACGAGACCGCCGCCCGCTACGGCGCTCCGGGCGACTACGTCACCGGCGCCAACATCGCCGGCTTCGAACGGGTCGCGGACGCGATGCTCGCCCAGGGCGTCATCTGACGCGGACGGCCGCTGCCGCCCGCCCCTGACGCCCCTCTGACGTTCCCGCGGCACGGAGGCGTACGTCCACGCCCGCGTCCCGCCCCGGGTCGGGACGGGGCGGCGGGCGGTGGGGCCGCGACGCCGGACCGGCATGGAACAGGCGCGCCGGGCGGCGACGGCGCAAGGACGCCGGGTGGGGGCCGGGGCCGGGCCGGTACCACGACGGCGGCCGGCCGGAGCGCCGGACGGCAGCGACGGCGCCGTACAGCGACGACACAAGGGCGCCGGGCGGGCGCGGACGACGTCGAGGGGCGGCGCCGGGCCCCGGGTCGTACGCGCGAACGCGCACGACGCGCCATGGCCGACTTCGCGGGACGGTCATGGGGCGTCGTTGCCGCCTCGGCCGGATTCCCGCAGGAACTGCCGCTGGTCGTCCAGGAATCCGTTCGCGAAGAGCGAGCGGGGGGAGAAGATCGCGGTGAGCGCGGTCTTGACGTCCGACTGCTCGATGGACCGCTTGAGCAGGGAGTGGGTCGCGTGCGGGTAGCGCTTGACCGTCAACGCGCCGCCCCCGTCCAGTACTTCGCGGTAGACGCGCTCCGTGTCGGCGGTGTCCACGTTGATGTCATGGCCTGCGAGGGTCAGCAGCACCGGTGTGCCGCGCAGGGCGCGCAGGTCTCGCGTGGCATCCGCCGTGTAGTTCCTGGAGATGAAGCCCCAGCGGTCGGCGGTCATGCCGTCCGTGTCGCCGTGCGTGGCCTTGACGTACTCCTCGAAGGTCGCGCGGCGTTCCAGCAGTCGGCGGGTGGTGTCGCTCCTGGCGATCGCGGCCTCGGTGCGGGCGGCCGACGCGCCGTCGGCGCGCAGCTCGGCGAGGAGGTTGTAGCGGCCCTGCCGGAGCCAGTTGATCGCGGGTGAGACGGCGATGACGAACCTCACCGGGGTCTTGGCCGCGATCTTCGGCAGGACCCAGCCCGCCTGGCTGGCGCCCCAGAGCCCGATCCGGTCGCCGTCGATGTCCGGGCGGGCGCGCGCCCAGGCGATGGCGGCGGCCGCCTCGTCGGCCCGGTCGTCCATGGACTGGTCGAGCCAGTTGCCGGGGGCGCCTGCGACGCCGGGCTTGTCCCAGGACAGGGAGGCGTACCCGGCCTTGGCGTTCGCTTCCCACAGGGGCTTGTACCCGTCGTCGTGGGTGGCGTCGACGGGGCCGTCGCCGTGGACGTACACGACCAGGCCGTGGCGCGCGCGGCCGTCCTTGGGGGTGGCCAGCACGCCGTTGAGGGTGTGGCCGCCGTGGCGGATCGAGACCCGCTGCTCGTCCATGTCGTAGGAGTGCTGCCACAGCACCACACCGGCGAGGCCGGCGGCCACGACCAGGACCGTGGCGAGCGACCACACTGCGATGCGGAGCCCGCGCCGTCGGGGCCGGGTCTTTGGACACATGGGATGACCGCCTCTGTTCGGGTGTGCACGGGAGCTCAAACTATCATTAGGAGAACGATCGTCGGCCATCTGATAGATTTCAGTCTCGGAGAGAAGGAGGCGCGGCATGGGACTGGACGTGACATCCGGGACCGGACCGGTGACGGTCCGGCGAGGCGTCCCGGTCGGAGCCGAGCGGCGGGCGGCCGAGCTGTACTGGGACGCCTTCGGCCGCAAACTCGGCCCCGCGCTGAACCCGCCGGGCAAGGCGGTGCCCTTCATCGCCGCCCACCTGAACGCCGACCGCGCGGTCTGCGCGCTCCTCGGCGGGCAGCTCGTCGGTCTCGCCGGCTACCAGCTCGGCGGACGGGCCCTCACCGGGGGGTCGGCCTCCGCCGTGCTGCGCGCGTACGGACGCCTCGCAGGACTGCACCGCCTCCTGCTCCTCGCCCTGTTCGAACGCCGGCCGGCCCCCGGGCAGCTCGTCATGGACGGCATCGCCGTCGCCCCGGACGTGCGCGGCCGCGGCGTCGGAAGCCTGCTCATCGAGGAAGTGGCCGCCGTCGCGGCGGAGCAGGGCTGCCGGGAGATCAGACTGGACGTGATCGACACCAATCCGCGCGCCAGAGCCCTGTACGAGCGGCGCGGCTTCACGGCCGTACGGACCGAGCGCACGCCCTGTCTCCGCGGGCTGCTGGGGTTCGGCGCCGTGACCAGCATGCACCGTCCCGTCGAGGCGGACGGACCGAGAGGACAGCGCACACCGTGACCGACCACGTCGAGATCCCCACCCGCATGCTCGTCCACGCGCTGATCCGGGAGGACGGCACGGTCAGCGCGGACGAGCTGTACACCGTCGCCGCGGCCCTCGGCATGAGCGACCAGCAGGTACGGCTGTGCGTCAAACGCCTCGTGGCCGAGAGCCGGTTCACCCACGAAGGCCGCGGTCGCAAAGCCGTGTTGCACGCCACGGAGGACACCACACAGGCCCTGGCGCCCAACGCGGACTTCCTGCGGCACGCGTTCCGCCAGGATGCCGGGCTCGCCCCCTGGGACGGCGTCTGGCACCTGGCCGCCTTCGCCGTGCCCGAATCGGCGCGCACGGCCCGGGACGCCCTGCGCGAGACGCTCGTCCACCTCGGTGGCGCCCCGCTCCAGGGCGGACTGTACGTCTGCGCCAACGCCTGGGAGTCGTACGTCGAAGACGCGGCGCACCGCCTCGGCGCCCACGGTGCGCTCACCCTCCTCAGCACGACGGACCTGCGCAGGGGCGGCATCCGAGAGCCTGCCGAACTCGCCCGCCGCCTGTGGCCCCTGGAGGAGATCGCCGACCGCTACCACCGCCTCAGCCGCGTCGCCCGGCCCCGCCTCGACCGGCTCACCGGCTCCGCCGGGCTCTCCCCGTCCGAATTGCTCACCATCGCCGTCGAGCTGGCGGCCGAACTCACCCGTGCCATGGACCCCGACCCGCTGTTGCCGCCTCAGCTCCTGCCCCGGCCCTGGCCCGGCACCCAGGCCCGGGAGCTCATCGCCCGGTGCTGGGCGGCCCTGTCCGAACACGACCACGGCGAAGCCCGCCCGACCCTCTTCCGCCTCTACGCCGACGTCACCCGAGAAGCAGCGGACCGGGCCGTGCGCTGAAGGCGCGGCAGCCGGCACAGTCGTTCCCAGGAGGCGAAGGCGCCGAGAGAGCGCCCGCTCCCGGGGCAGGGGGCCGAACAGCGCATCGTCGGCCGGCCACCCCGAGGGGTGCCGCTGCGGCCCGCGCCACGGGTCGGGCGCCCGTCTCCCCCACCGGCGGCCCCGGCCGCGGTGTGCCGGTCGGTCCCAACGCGTTCACGTCAGTCGTTCACGTCAGTCGTTCCCGGTGCCGCCCCACCGGTCGGAGAACACGGCCGCGCGGCCTGGCCGAGCACCGCCGCCGCCCCTTCCTCTCCCCCACGACGCTCCGGGCCGAACCGCACCTGCCCCCGGGACCGCCCGGAACGGTGACCGCGGGTCCGAGCGGAAGGGCGGAACGGCACAGGCCGGCGGCGGGGACGGAGCGGGGTGGCGAACGCTCGGCAGGCCGGTGGCGGAGGGGTTCCCGGCGCGCTCTCCCAAGTCCCCGTGTTCGCCACGGTCTTCGGGGTACCCGGGTGGCGGGCCGGTCCGCCTCCGGATCAGGTCTCAGGGTGATCGTCCTGAAGGAGTGGCAGATGACCACGCAGTACAGCAACCAGCCCACCGGACAGCAGCGCGCGTCGGCCAACAACACGTTGAGCATCGTCGCGATCGTGCTGGGTGTGGTCGCTTTGATCTTCCTGCCGATCGTGTTCGGCGTGATCGGCCTGGTGCTGGCCATCATCGCCAAGGCCGTCCGGCACGAGCGACTCGCCACGGTCGCGATCGTGGTCAGCGCCGTCGGCCTGGTCGGCGGCATGATCCTCGGCGCACTGGTCGTCGGCGCCTGAACGACCCCCGCGCCGAAGCCGCCCCGGCCGGTGCCCGGGCCCCCTCCGCGGTGGGCCGGACACCGGCCGGGGCGTTTTCGTGCGGGGTCCGAGCCGGGCCAGCCGCCGGACGCGGCGCACGGAGCGTCTCGGGCGGGATGCCCGCGCGGCGACGAGGTCGACCGCGAGGGGGGCGAGCCTCGCGACGGAGCCGGTTCGCCCCACGCCTCACCGGGTGGCGCCGGCCGGGCGCCGGGACGGGTTCCACCGTGTGCGGACGGCTCCGCGGTCCGGGCAGAGGGCCGGTCCGCGGGCAGCGGGGCGACGGCGGCGGACGGCCCGTGGTCCGCGGCCGGTTCGCGGCCCGGACGGCCGGGTGACAGCGTGTTCCGGCCCCGCGGGCACCGTTTCGACCGGTGGGGCGGCGGGGCGCCGGGGGCGACCGTTGCGGACCAGCGCGCCTGCCGCCGCTTTCCGAAGGGCCGTTCCAAAGGGCCGCGCTGAAGAGCCGTTCCAAAGGGCCGCGCCGAAGCCCGCTGAAAGGCCGTCCTGAAGGACCGTTCCGAAGGGCTCGGGCTCGCGGCCGACTCGCCGTCAGGACGGTGGCGCATCGCGCGAGCAAGGCCGGCCGGTCTCCCGCCCCGGCCGGGCGCCGGGCCGGTGACGGCGGGCGTGGCCCCTGCGGCACCCTCCCGGCGAGGAGGCGCCCCTCCGTGGGGTGGGAGCGGCCCGGGGCGAACACGCGTACCGGCCGCCCCTCGGACACCGGTGACCACCGGCGGTCACCAGCCTCGGAGTACGGCCCCTCGACCGCACCCGGCGAGGACGAGTTCCAGACGTCCAGCGCGCCTTACGGGTTTCGACCGCCTCTTTCGAAAACATTTCGGTGGTACGCGCCTTGACGTGCCGAAAGATGGTTGCCTAACGTCGTCGTCGCTCCGCAAGAGACCGCGTGAACACACCTTTCCGAAATGTTTCGCCGTCATACCCGACTGCGCGGTCCACGGGGCTGCGCTGACGGTCGGCGCCATGAAGGGACGGCACCACCGTGCGAAGAACGTCATCCCACAGCAGTCTCGCCGCCGTGGGCCTCCTCGTGATCGCGCTCCTGGCCACCGCCTCCACCGGCGGAGCGTCGGGTGCGTCGGGCACGGGAAGCACCGCCCCGGGAGGGCGGCACTGGGTGAACACCTGGACGGCCATGCCGCAGTTGACGGAGCCCGGCAACATGCCGCCCGCGCCGTTCACCCAGGAGGACGCCGTCCTCGTCGACAGCACCCTGCGCCAGACGGTGCGGGTCACGGTCGGCGGGGAACGGATCCGGTTGCGCTTCTCCAACGCCTTCGGCGGCGCGCCCCTGCCGCTCACCTCGGTGTCGGTGGCGCGCCCGACCGGCGGCCGGGCCGGGGTCGCCGGGATCGAAGCCGGCTCCGCCCGCCCCGTCACCTTCCAGGGAAGTACCTCGACGACCGTGCCGGTGGGCGCGCAGGCCGTGTCCGACCCGCTGCCGTTCGACGTGGCGGCGGGGAGCAACCTCACGGTGACGACGTACCTGGCCGAGGGCCAGGCGTCGCGCGACATCACCTCGCACCCCGGGTCGAGGACCACGTCCCACCTGCTGGCCGGTGACCACACCGACGCCGTGGACCTGCCGGGGGCCACCCCCACCGACCACTGGTACTTCCTGAGCGGGATCGAGACGTGGGCGCCGGCGCGCACGACCGCGGTCGCAATCGTCGGGGACTCGCTGACCGACGGGCGGGGGTCGACCACCAACAGGAACGACCGCTGGCCCGACCAGTTCTTCGACCGCCTGCTGTCGCGGCCCGGCGGCACGGTGGACACCGCCGTCCTCAACCAGGCGGCGGGCGGCAACCGCGTACTGAACGACGGTCTCGGCCCGAACCTCCTCGCCCGCCTCGACCGCGACGTGCTGGCGCAGAGCGGCGTGGAGCGGCTCGTCGTCTTCGAGGGGATCAACGACATCGGTACGGCGCCGGCCACGCCCGCCGCGCAGAAGGACGTCGCGGCGCGGCTGATCGCCGCGTACGAGCAGATCGTCGTCCGCGCGCACGCCCAGGGCATCGAGGTGTACGGGGCGACCCTGCTGCCGTTCGGCGGCAACGGGATGTACGACGACGCGGAGGGCCTGCGGGAGGAGACCCGGCGGACGGTGAACGCGTGGATCCGTGACAGCGGCCGCTTCGACGCGGTGATCGACTTCGACGCGGCGGTGCGGGATCCCGCCGCTCGGGAGCGGCTGCTGCCCGCCGCCGACTCGGGCGATCATCTGCACCTGAACCCGCACGGCTACGGCCTGCTGGCCGACGCGGTGCCCGTCCGGCTGTTCCGGGGCGCCCGCGGCTAGGCGACGCGCCCCGCACACGCCCCCGCCCCTCCCTCCCTTCGCCCACCCTTCCGCCCCGTCCCGATCGTTCTGTTCCGGAGGTCGAGTTCATGAGCAGGTCCCTCGGAGGAAGCACGCCCGCTTCCCCCTCCCCCCGTCGGCGTACGGTGCTGGCGGCGGCCGTGGCCACCGCGGTGACCGCCGTCGCCGCCCCCTCCCCCGCGGCGGGCGCCGCCCCGGCCTCGCCGTTCGGGCCGGGGGCCGCTGCCGGGAGGCCGGGGTCCGGCGCCGGCCCGCACCGCCGGTTCGTGTCCTTCGTCCCCGTCCGGGACGCCTTTCCGCTGGTGGCGGGCGGACGGGCGGCGCCGCTGGTGGTCGACGAAGGCGACCACCCGGGCGTGGTGCGGGTCGTCGGGGACCTGCGGACGGACATCGGCCGGGTGACCGGCACCGAGCCCGCCGTCGCGCACGGCCTGCCGGGGGCGGGGGCGCGCGACGTCGTGCTGGTGGGCACGCTGGGCCGCAGCCCGCTGATCGACGGTCTGGTCGGGGCCGGGAAGCTGGACGTGTCCGGCATCGCCGGGAAGTGGGAGACGTCCCTCCAGCAGATCGTGCGCGATCCGCTGCCGGGCGTGCGGCGCGCCCTCGTCGTCGCGGGCAGCGACCAGCGCGGGACGATCTTCGGGGTGTACGAGGTGTCGCGGCAGATCGGGGTGTCGCCGTGGCACTTCTGGGACGACGTGCCGCCGCACCGCCACGACGAGCTGTACGTGCTGCCGGGCCGCCACACGCAGGGCACCCCGGCGGTGAAGTACCGCGGCTTCTTCGTCAACGACGAGAACCCGGCGCTCGGCACGTGGGCCCCGGCGTACTTCGGCCCCGGCCTCGCGCCCGGGCACCCCAACGGCTTCAACAGCAAGTTCTGGGAGAAGGTCTTCGAGGTCATGCTGCGGTTGAAGGCCAACTACCTGTGGCCCGCCGTGTGGGGCCGGGCCTTCGCGGAGGACGATCCGGAGAACCACGCGACCGCCAAGCGCTACGGCATCGTCATGGGCACCTCCCACGAGGCGCCCATGATGCGGGGCATCGAGGAGTGGAACCGCCACGCCGTCGCCGCGCAGCGCGACGCCGCCGGGAACATCACCGTCCCGGGCCGCGACCCGTACGGCGGCACCGGCGAGTGGAGCTACCGCCGCAACCGCGCCGCCATCGAGGCGTACTGGCGCGACGGCGTCCGCCGCATGGTGGAGCAGGACTTCGAGGGCGTCGTCACCCTCGGCATGCGCGGCAACGGCGACGTCAGCCTGCCCGACGGCGACGGCATCGAGCTGATGGAGTCCATCCTCGCCGCCCAGCGCCGCATCCTCGCCGAGGAGGTCGGGGCCGACCGGCTCACCGACATCCCGCAGGTGCAGACGCTCTACAAGGAGGTCCAGCGGTACTGGGACGAGGGCCTGCGCCCGCCCGAGGACGTCACGGTGATCTTCTGCGACGACAACTGGGGCAACATGCGCAAGCTCCCGGACCCGTCGATGGAGCCGCGCGCGGGTGGCTACGGGATCTACTACCACTTCGACTACGTCGGCGTCGGCCGCAACTACAAGTGGGTCGACACCGTCAACCTCGCCTCCACCTGGGAGCAGCTCCACCTCACGTACGCGTACGGCGTGGACCGGCTGTGGGTGGTCAACGTCGGCGACATGAAGAACCACGAGCTGCCGCTCCAGTTCTTCCTCGACTACGCGTGGGACCCGGCCCGCTGGCCGCTGGAGCGCCTGGAGGAGTGGGAGCGGGCGTACGCGGAGGAGAACTTCGGTCCCCGGTACGCCGCCGCGATCGCCGAGGTGCTGCACGCGTACGGCGTGCTCCAGGCGCGCCGCAAGCCCGAGCTGCTGAACCGCCGGATCACCCTGGACCCGGCGAAGGACCCGGCCACCGACTCCTCGGCGGTGGTCTACGACGACCAGCAGAGCCCGTACCACCTCAACCACTACCGGGAGCTGGAGCGGGTCACCGACGAGTGGCGGCGGCTCGCGGCGCGCGCCGAGCGGATCGGGGCGCGGCTCCCGGCCGAGCGGCAGGACGCGTACTTCCAGCTCGTGCTCTACCAAGTGAAGGCAACGGCGAACCTGTACGCGCTGCGCGAGGCGGAGTTCACCAACCTGCACTACGCGGCGCAGGGCCGGGCGGCGGCGAACGCGCTGGCGGACGTCACCGACGCGCGCTTCGCCGACGACCGGGCGCTGTCGGAGCACTACGACACGCTGGCCGGGGGGAAGTGGAAGGGCTTCCAGAGCCAGCCGAAGATCGGTTACGGGGACGTGGCGCGGTACGGCCCGGACGCGCCCTGGCAGCAGCCGCAGACGCCGAACCACGTGGCGCTGCCCGACGAGGTGTTCCCGGCGGTCAAGCGCGTCGAGGTCCCGGCGGGGGCGGAGATGGGCGTCGGGATCGACGGTTCGGACGCGTGGTGGCCGGCCTCGGACGCGCCCGCGGTGCTTCCCGTGCTGAGCCCGTACCGGACCGCGCCCGATCCGTACGTCGAGGTGTTCAACCGGGGCCGGGAGGCGTTCGCGTACCGGATCGAGTCGCCGGTGCCGTGGTTGGCGGTCGAGCCCGCGCGGGGCCGGGTGACGGACCAGGTGCGGGCCACGGTGCGGGTGGACTGGCGGCGGGCGCCGCGCGGGACCGCCGAGGTGCCGCTGACGGTGCACGGGCCGGGCGGCCGGACGGTGCGGGTGACAGCGCGCGTGGAGAACCCGCGGCTCGGAGTCCGCGAAGGGCGCCGGGGATTCGTGGAGGCGTCGGGGTACGTGGCGATGGAGGCGGCGCACGCCACCCGGGCGGTGGGGGCCGGCGGGGTGACCTGGCGGGAGATCCCGGACATCGGGCGGACGGGGTCGGGCATGACGCCGTGGCCGGTGACGGCGCCGAGCCGCGCGCCGGGTGGGAACGGCCCGCGCCTGGAGTACGAGGTGACGCTGACGACGGACCCGGGGACGGTGCGGGTGCTGGTGTACCTGTCACCGCGCAACAACGTGCTGCCGACGGAGGGCCTGCGGTACGCGGTGTCGTTCGACGACGCGCCGCCCCGGACGGTGAACGTCACCCGCGTCACGGGCGCCGACGACACGTCGATGAACAAGCAGTGGCAGCGGAACACCTCGGACAACACCAACCTCACGGTCACCGAGCACACCGTGGCCGGGCCGGGCACCCACACCCTGAAGCTGTGGATGGTGGACCCGACGGTGGTGGTGCAGAGGCTCGTGGTCGACACGGGCGGGCTGGAGCCGAGCTACCTGGGGCCGCCGGAGAGCCACCGGGCCGACCGCCGCTGACGCCGCGGCGGGCCCGGCCCCGCGGGGTCCGCGCACGGCCCGTAGGGCCCGCGCGCGGTTCGGCCCGGCACGTTCGGCGGCCTCCGCCTCGTCCACCGTGGTTTCGCCGTCGGCGGGGTCCCGGTGCCCGACCGGGGCCATCCGCCCCCGTGCGGCCGTACCGCCGTTCCCCGCTGTCGTCGCGCGAGGCCGCGGAGCCGATGGTCGAGTGCGGCGGGCCGTCCCGTGCGGGGCGGCCCGCCGCCGGTCTCCGGAGTCCGGCGGATCCACGCCGACGCGCCGCGCCGCCAGGTGCTCCCCGCCCGGGCGGGGTGGCCCTTTCGGAATCCGCCGTCCGCAGGGGGCGGTCTGCCGAGCCTGCGGACGGCGGATCCGCCTCATCGCCCGTCGTGGTCACCGCTCCGCTCGGCGGCGTCCACGAACCGATCGTGCGCCCGCAACTCGCGCCCCCTGCCCAAAACGTCCTGAACACCGCCCGGCCGAACCTGCTCCCCCACCCGCTCCCGGTCCCCCGCCACCCGGTGCAGCAGCCCGGAGGCACCGCGGCGAACGACGTCCACCCACCCGTCGTCCGCGCCCCGCCCCAGCCCTGATCCGTCCATCAAGGGGAGCCTTCCGCGTCGCCCTCGTCTCCCCGCCTGCGACGGGTGTGTCCACACACCCCGACGACGGATCCCTGCTCACTGCCGGTGTGCTCGCCCGGCACGCCGCCAGGTGCAGGAGCGAGGTCGCTGCGGCCGGTCGCCCGACGGGCGCCACGTGCCAGGTGCCACGCCCGCTCGACGGACCGTCTTCCGCGCAACCGGCCGCCTCCTCCGACGAACGCGGCACCGGCGGCGTCCGCCACCCCCACCTCCCAAGGAGGCCCCGCGCACCCCCTCACCCGTGGAAACCCAACGCCAGTGACCGGACGGTCGACGGCTCCTCCGCGCGGCAGCGGCCGGTGCCGGCCCGGCGGCGTGTGGTGAGGGTCAGCTCGTGGCCGCTGAGCCAGGTCAGGAACGTTGTCGTGGGCTCGAACCGTCCCGCGGGAAGGGCCCGCCGTCAGCGGTGCCTCGGGCTTCGTGTCTTGCGTAATGGGCAGAAGAAGGACGTCACGGCGCAAGTAGACCTATGCTGCACTGCAGTCACACGACTACCAGTGCAACAAACACAGCACGGGAATGGAAGGCGACATCGTGAGCTCTACGAACGGCATGCCGGGCAGTATCGAGGCGACCATCGCCCTTCTCCAGGCCGAACTTCCCCGCTTGGAAGAACGCCAGCAGGACCTTGAGAAGGAACTCGTCGCCGTCACCGACCGGTTGGAGTCCGTCCGCGGCGCGCTCACCGCCTTGCAGACGCTGTCCGCCACCGGTCCGGTGCGGCAGCCGGCCTCCGCCCTCAGCGAGCCCGACACCAAGCCCGCCCCCTCGGCGAGCACGGAAGCGGAACTCGCCACCGGTCCCAAGGCCACCACGTACGAGGAAAAGCACCCCGCGGACGAGGCGGACACCCCTCCCGCGCCGCAGACCGACACCCCCGCCGCACCGCAGACCGACACCCCCGCCCGGCCCACCCCGCGCAAGGCCACCACGCGCACGGAGGGAAAGCCGCCCGCGAAGAAGACCTCCCAGCAGAAGCAGACGCGCCGTTCCGCCAAGACCGCTCCCGCCAAGCGCGCGAAGACCCCACCGGCGAAGAAGACCACCGCCGCCGCATCCGGTGAGGCGGGCGGAGGACTCACCGAGCAGGTGCTGAGCGCGCTGAAGGACTCGGGCAGCACCCCTGTCCGCGCCCGCGACGTCAACCAGGCGCTGAAGCGCGACGACACACCCGGCAGCATCAACGCCGTGCGCAGCACGCTCGACCGCCTCGTCGCCACCTCCCGGGCCCACCGCGCCGGCCGTGGCCTCTACCAGGCCGCCCCCGCCGACTGACCGCACCGAGACGGTTCACTCCCGCCTCCGCCGGCACGCGCTCCGACGTTGCCGGCGGAGTTCCCGGTCGGTACGGCGAAGCCCGAACAGCCGGGCCGCCGGGGGCTTTCCGTCCCCGTGCGGCACGTGCCGCGTGACGGCGCCGCCGCGCGACGGGCCCCGGGGACCGACCGAGTCCCGGACGC
This sequence comes from Streptomyces sp. NPDC045287, assembly GCF_056432325.1. Lineage (NCBI taxonomy): Bacteria > Bacillati > Actinomycetota > Actinomycetes > Kitasatosporales > Streptomycetaceae > Streptomyces > Streptomyces sp. NPDC045287. The sequence continues at coordinate 9,384 of NZ_JBWKJG010000026.1, read as the reverse complement.
GGGCGGCAGCGCGGCGCGAGCGCGATTGAACACACCGCGGAGGCTACCGAAGGGGTGGTGACACGAGCCCGTCCAAGCGGCTTCGCTTCGCGCGGAGTTCGGCCTGCTCGGCGTCGAGCCGGCGGGCCAGGGCGTCCAGTTCGGCCCGCAGGTCCGGGCACATTTCGAGGAACGTGCCGTGATCGCCGGTGCGCGCGCAGTCGAGGTACCGCTGGATGGTCGAGGTTCCCAGGCCAGCGGAGATCATCGTCCTGATCTGGGCCACCCGCGTGACATCGGACTCGGCGTACTCCCGGTACCCGTTGCTGTTGCGGGCCGGGGCCAGCAGGCCGCGTTCCTCGTAGTGGCGCAGCGCACGCGCGCTCACGCCGGTCAGTTCGGCGAGTTCGCTGATCAGCACCCGCAATCCTCCTCATCGGCTTGACCTTCACGCTGGCGTGAACCCATACCGTCCTGTGGCATGGCAACAGGAACAACCCGGCGGCGCGCCTCGATCATCCACGGCTACGGCGCGTCCCCCGGAGACCACTGGTTCGGCTGGCTTGCCGAACAGCTCGAAGCCGACGGCGTCCCGACCACGATTCCCGCTCTTCCGAACCCCCTGGCCCCGGACCCCGCGCGGTGGGCAAAGGCCGTACGCGCCGACGTGGGCACCGTCGACGAGAACACGATCCTCGTCGCGCACAGCTTGGGCTGTCTCACCGTGCTGCGCCACCTGCGCTCCCTCCCGGGCCCCTGGCGCCTCGGCGCGCTCGTGCTGGTCTCCGGATTCGTCGACCCGCTCCCCGCGCTCCCGGTCCTGGACTCCTACATCGGTGACGGCTGTGAGGTGGAGGGGCTCGGCGACCGCATCGGTCGACTCACGGTCATCCGGTCGGACGCGGACCCGTACGTTCCCCCCGGTCACACCGATCGTCTCGCCGGCCTGCTCGGCGTCACCGCGGACGTGGTCCCCCGCGCCGGTCACTTCCTCGCTTCCGACGGTGTCACCTCGCTGCGCGAAGTGCTCGTCGCCCTCTCGCCGTAGGGGTCGTGGAGGGGGAGGTGGCCCGCGCGTCGACCCGCTTCCCGGGACGCCCCCGTCCCGGGGCGGAGACGTCCCGGGGCGGGAGCCGGCCCTCCACCGGTGCGAGCCGCTCTCCTCCGCGGGGTTCGTCCGTCGGGGTCGGCCCTTCGCGGCCGTGTACGCCGTCCGGCCGGGGGCGGCGCGGGTCAGCGCAGGACGAGCAGGACGGCCAGTGCGACGAGCAGCGAGTCGATCCGGTCCAGCAGGCCACCGGAGCCGGGGAGCCAACGCCCGGCGTCCTTCGCCCGCGCCCCCCGTTTGACCATGGATTCGAGGAGGTCGCCGACCGGACCGCCGACCGCCACGGCAACCGCCATCGGCCAGCTCGGCACGGACAGCACGGCGAGCGTGCCGAGGCCGGCCGCGGCCCCGGCCAGGGTCCCGCTCCACCGCTTGGCCGGTGACAGGGGCGACAGCCGCGGCCCGCCCAGCCGCCGACCGGCGAAGTACGCCACGATGTCGGCGACCGAGACCGCCGTGAAGAGCGCGAGCGCGCTCGCTCCGAGCGGCACCAGCGCGGCCAGCACGCTCAGCCAGGCCAGCCCGAGCAGGCCGGTGCCGAGCCGCCGCAGGCCGTGGTCGGCGTCGCCGGACAGGAGCGGTACCGCGGCCACCGCGAGCGCTCCGATCCCGACCGCCCGGAGCACCTGGCCGGGTGCCCACCAGGCGGTCAGCACCACGCCCGTCACCGCCGCGGCCAGCACCACCCGGTCCGCCCGGCCCAGCCGCATCAGCCCGCCGAACTCCATCACCGCGATCACCCCGGCCGTGATGGCGACGGCCGCGGCGCCCGGGCGGCCCCACCAGAACGCGCCGGTGACCAGCGGCACCCCGACCGCCCAGGCACACCACCGGACCAGCAGCTCACGGCGTCGGGACGCCACCACCGCGACGCCGCCCAGCGCCAGTGCCCCACCGAGGTAGGGCGCCAGGGAGGCCGTGGTGATCATCGGGCGGATCCGGCGGGGACGCCAGGAGGCGTGGGGACGGGCGAGGACCGCCCCGGCCGCAGCGCCTCCAGGGCCGCCCGGCACGCGGCCACGACGCGCGCGTTCTCGGCGGTGTCCCTGACCGCGACGCGCACGGTGCGCCCCTGGTACTCCGGCGACAGCGGCGACAGGTCACGCAGGTACACGTCGTGGCGGTGGCACTCGTTCACCAGGTGCGCGGCGCTCGGCCCGTCGGGCGGCAGGGTCACGTTGAGGAAGTTCGCCACCCCTTCCTCGACCACCACGGCCTCGTCCAGCCCGGCCAGGTCGACGGCCAGTCGCCGGCGCAGCGCGTGGGTGCGGAGCCAACGGTCGCCGTAGTACGCCGGGTCGCGCAGGGCCGCCACCGCGGCCAGTTGCGCCGGGAGACTGACCGGCCAGGGCGGCGTCCACCGGCGCAGCCGCGCCGCGGTGGTCGGCTCGGCCACCAGGTACGCGGCCCGCACACCGGACAGCGCGTACATCTTCGACAGGGAGCTGCAGACCACGACCCGCGGGTCCGTCGCGGCGAGGTCGGCGAGCGACTCGGTCAGGCCGACGTAGCCCAGGTACGCCTCGTCGATCCACCACCGGGTTCGGTCCGGCGCGGCGGCGATCAGCGAGCGCAGCTCCGCGGCCGGCGCGTGGCGTCCGGTCGGGTTGTTCGGGTTGACCACCACCACGAGGTCGTAGCGGCCGGTTCCGACGGCGGCGGACAGCCGGGCCGGGTCGATCCGCCAGCCGTCTTCGCGGCGCAGCCGGAACCGGTCCACCCGGCATCCGATCACCCTCTCCGTGACGTGGGCGTACTCGCCGTAGCCCGGGTCCATGAGGAGCACCCTGCTCTCCGGTGTCAGCCACCGGGCGAACGCCCTGAAGATCAGGTCCGATGAACCGGCGCCGACCGCGAGTGCCTCCGCCGGCAGCGCCCGGGCCGCGGCGATTTCCGCCAGCAGGCCCTCGGCGCCGGACGGCGGCGAGGTCCGAGCGGTCCAGGCCGGGTCCTCCGCGAGTGCCGCCCGCACCCCGGGGGCCGGTGGGAACCAGGCGTCCAGCACGTCGGCCGCCACCACCCGGTGGCGCCGGTGCAGGGTGCGGAAGTCCGTGCCGATGGCGGTGAACGAGGCGCCGCCGTGTTCGCAGCCGTCCGGCCGGGGTGCGAACGGCACGTCCAGCCGCCAGTCCACCTCGGACTCCAGACGCTTCAGCGCGGTGCGGTAGCGGTCCATCGCGACCTTCGTCAGCTCGGTCACGCCGCCGGTCAGCACCTCGAAGGTCACCGCACCGCTGCGGACGGTGCGGCCGACCGGGCGCAGGCCGGTGGCCAGGTACATGTCGAGCAGCGCGGTGCGTCCCATCGCCACCACCCGGCGGCCACCCCGGGCGGCGATCCAGCGCAGCGCCGCGTACATGAGCAGCGGCGCCGCCGCGGTGGTCCGCCAGCGCGGCTCGACGGTGAGGATGCGCACCTCGAACAGGTCGTTCTCGGCCAGCAGCGGCAGTTCGTCGCGGGTCAGGTACTTGTCCAGCGCGTACCGCCCCGACCAGGGCGGAGTCAGGCTGACGAAGCCGATCCGGGTCGCGCCTCGCGCCGCGACCAGGTAGACGTTGTCGCCGTCCAGCCCGTCGCGGAGCCGCCCGGCCGGATCCGGCGCGTGCTGGCCCAGTTCCTGCGCGTACACCCGGTGGCGCAGTTCGTGGATCCACTCGCGGTCCTCCGGAGTGGCAACGCGCAGTTGCAGGTCGTGGCCCATGAACACCTCTCTCGACGGGGGACTCCATCGTGGTGGGCGCGGACCGGCCCCGTCAGGGCCAAGCGGCGCGGGCGGCTGAGTACGCGTACTCAGGCGCAGTCGCCCCCGGCGCGCTTCGTTGACGGCCGGTCACCGCGGTTGGTCACGGGCGGCCGGTGAGGTGGGCCCCACCCTCTCGACGCCGGAGGGTGAAGCGTGAGCCGGTGTGCGCGGACGCGGTTCCTCCGCGCTCGTTTCCCGGCCCCCGGGTTGCCGGGTTGCGGGGCGCCGCGATCCTCCGGGTGCGCTGGGGGGCGGGCCGTCTGCTTCGGGGTGGGATCGGCTCATCAGGGTGCTGACCGTGCGGTGGCGCGGAACCGCACGTACTCGATGGTCGCGCCTCCGGGGTGCCGCACGGTCACGTGACGACCGGTGGGAGGGCCCGGAGGCGGTCCGCCTCGCGGGTGCCGGAGGGGCGGGGAGCCCGGGGCGGCGTCCCGGCGAGCGGGGCCGCGGGCCCGGGCCCCCGGTGTCCCCGTCAGCCGGTGTGCACCTTCAGGGCCGTCCGGACGGCGGATTCGAGGGCGCCCTCGATCCAGGCGGGTTTGACGGAGGTGTGGTCCCCCGCGAAGTGCAACGGCCCTTCGGAGGTGGGGATGTCGGGGAACAGCTCCGCATGCTGGCCGGGGAAGAGGACGGACGCCTCACCGTAGGCGTAGTGGTCGCGCATCCACGACTGCGTCTTGCACTTGGCGGTGAAGAAGACCTCGCAGCGGCGGCCGTAGACGGCCTGCACCCCGGCGAGCGCGCGCAGATACCGCTCGTCGTCGGGGTACGCGTCCCACTTGAGGGCGTCGTCGGACCAACTGTAGGAGGCGAGCATGACGCCTCCGGCGCTCCCTTCCACGGGGTGCGAGGGCTCGAACACGAAGCGGTTGGCGTTGTCGCTCACGGAGCCGCCGCCCCGGACGTGAGCGGCGTCGGGTTCACCGCTCATGGCGGGGCGGAAGGCGGCGAAGCACTCCTTGAGTCCGCCGGGGATCGTCACCCCCAGGTCCTTCACGGAGCCGTGCGCGCCGAGGTACCTGCCGTCCTTGACCCGGCCCGCCCTGTACTTGTCGTAGAGCTTGTCCTCGATGGAGTTCAGCGCCTCCTTCCACTGCTCCTCGGTGAACTCCCACCACCGGCGGGAGAACTCCAGCAGCACCTTGGTCGCGACGTCGTAGTGCAGTTCCGTGATGGCCCGGCGCTTGCCGTAGGTCAGCGGAGGGTCGAAGGAGACGTGGCGTAATCCGGAGAAGGGGACGGTGATGATCGCCTCGTCGCCCTCGAAGACCTCCGTGACCCCCCTCTCCCCGGTCCGGCCGCCCTCGGAGACGGTGTGCACCCTGACCTTGCCGCCGCCGCGTTCGACGCGTACGGCACGCCTGTCGAGCCTCACCTTTCCCTTCACGGGGGCGTACAGCGCGTCGGCGAGGACCCCGGAGCCGCCCTTGATCTCCCAGAACTTGGTCCTGGGGTCGATCAGCGCGCTCGACAGGAAGCTGTGCAGGAAGGAGAGGTGCAGCCGCGAGGTCAGGTTCTGGAGGGTGCCGACGAGGTCGATGGTCCTGGTGTCGAGTCCGGCGGCTTCGGTGAGGTACCGGTACATGGACCAGTTGCCGTACCTCTTGAGGACCTCGACCCACCCGTTGACGAGGGCGGTGCCCTCCTTGCCCCGGATGAGCTGGTGTGCGGGTTCGAGGGCGTGGGCGAGGATGGCGGAGGCGGTCTTCGTGCGGTGGGGGCCCGTGACGCCGAAGGTGTCGTTGACCCTTTCGGGGCTCTTCTCGTAGTCGGCCCGGCGCACGTGGATCCCGTTGACGTGGATCCACGTGCGGTTGGCCCGCTTCTCCGGGTGGTCGACCTCCACGTCCACCAGGTGGAACTCCTGGAGCGCGAGGTCGAACTTCTTGATCAGTGCCATGAGGAGCGGGTGGCTGTCGGGCAGCCGCATGGCGCCGGCTTCGGCGTACTGCCGGGGATCGGCGAAGGGCTGCTTCGCGTTCTCGTGGCCGCCCTTGCGGAACGTCTTGACGCGGCCTCCGACGCGGTTGCCGTTGGCCTCGATCACGACGACGTCGTGGCCCGCCCGGTTGAGCAGGTCGGCGGCGAGCAGGCCGGCCGGTCCGGCCCCGACGACCAGGACCCGCTTCGTCGCCTTCGCCCGGCTGGGGGGCAGGCCGTTCTCGACGGTCTTCACGTAGGACGGGACGAGGGGTCTGTCGTGCTCGTCGTGGACGACGATGGCGCGGGCGACCGTGGTGTACGCCTGGGGCTCGACGCCGGGTGGGACCTCGGCCGGCGCCGTCGCGGGCGCGGTGGCGGGGCTCAGCGCGGTGGCGGGGGCCGCGGAGGCGGCGGTGAGGCCGACGGCGAGCGCCGAGGCACCGGTCGCCGTGACCACGGAGCGCCGTGAGGGCCGCGCGCCGTGCGGCGGAGGCGAAGGGCGCGCGGCGCGCGGGACGTCCGGAGCGAGTCGCTCCTCGCTCGACGCGTCCGTGTTCTTCGTGGGCGGGATACTCACGTCTGGAGTGCTCATGTCTTGTGTGCTCATCGCATGTCACTCTTGGCGTATCCGCGACGCGGAGGAAGCGCGTTCACACGGACGGGACCGGTAAACCACTCGAACCGGCGTCTGGCGCGGCTCCCTTCTCGACGTTCGTACGAGCGTCGAATCCCTGCCCTTCCCCGTCCGTCCCGCCGGGGACCCGGGTTCCCACCCGCGAAGGGCGGGGCCGGGCCGGTGTCCGCCCGCCCGCGCCGGAGGAGCGGGACCGCGTGCGCGGGCCGCCGCCGGAACGGGCGCCCGGCGCGCCGGCCGCAGACCGTACCGGTGCCCCGTCCGGTCGGTGCGCCGCGGTTCACGCCAGGGTGACGCGCACGCCGCCTTCGGTCAGGACTTCGAGGGCCGTGGCGAACAGGTCGTAGGGCTGGCCGTCCGGGGTCAGGGCGTGGGACAGGTGCTCGCGTGCGGTCGCGGCGTCCCGCCAGAGGAGGGTGGCGGGAGGGGTGTGGCCGAAGGTGCCGCCCAGGCAGTCGGCGAGGGCGGCCGGGCAGCCGCCGAAGTAGCCGCCCGGCCCGTTGACCGCCTCGCCGAGCGCCAGGTAGAGGCCCGGTTCGTCGGTGACGTGCCGGCCGTCCAGTTCGTAGGCGTGACCGGTCGGCCGGTCGGGGTCGGTGCGCCAGCGGGCCCGCTCCCGGACGATGTCGAGCCAGGCCCCGCGCCGCCGGGTGTCGAGGTCGGCCCAGGCGCCCGGGGTGTCCGGCGGCCCGGCGAGCCACCGCTCCCAGACGGGCCGGGCGTGTTCGGGGACGGGGGCGAAGAAGTACCCGTCGAGTTCCAGGTCGATCAGGTCCGTGCCGTGGCAGGAGGGGCGCCAGGCGGTGACCCTGGCCCAGAGCAGCCGTTCGACCAGCGGCCCGCCCTGGTCGTCCTGTATCTCCAGGGCGGCCTGCTCCAGGTCCAGCGCCCGCCGGGTGCCCTTCGTCAGGGCCGCCCCCAACCGAGCGCCCGGGGCGAGTCCCCTCAGGACGAGCGGGGGCGGCAGCCGCCCGGGCGGCAGGACACGGGCGAACTCCCGGCAGGAGCCCAGCCAGCGGCGCTCGTCGTGCACGCGGACGCGTCCCCTGTGCCCCTCGGGCGGGCCTTCGTAGTCGTCCAGGCCGGTGAGGACCAGGTGGTCCGTCCCGGGCCGCCCCGGGACCTCCGCGTCCTCCAGCAGCCAGGGGCCGAGCGCCTCGTCGTCCGGCACCAGCCACACCCGGCTGCCGACCCAGCCGTGCGGCCCGGCGCCTTCCGGTACCCAGTCGAACAGTTCGTACGTCCCGCGCCGGGGCTCCCCGAAGAGGCCGTCCGCCGCGGCGCACACCCCCCAGACGTGCCCGTGCTCCGTCTCCGTCAGCCTGTACCGCCCGTGCCCGCCCCGGGCCATGTCCTCACGCACGGTGAGAATCATGCCCGGACCAGGCGTTCACGGCGAAACCTCGATCCCCCGCTCGATCAAGGTGCCGCGACGCCGAGCGCTCCGGCTCGGCGGGGCCGGCCGGCCGGAGTGCGCGGTCGCGCACGGGTTTCCCGGGGCGTACGACGGTCACGCCGGTGCGCGTACGCGGGTGGGCGGTCCGCACCGGCCGGACCGGCGGACGCCCGGGGTTCCCCCGGCGCGCAGGCGGGTCCCGGGGCGGCACCGGGAGCCCGCCCGTGAGCGCGCGGGGTCCGGAAGTCGCGCGTCGAGCGGTCCGCGCCTCAACGGGCCGGCCGGGCCCGCCCTTCGTACCCGCGGCCCGCGGCCCGCGCCCCGCCCGCCCGGCACCCCGCGGGGTCCCCGGCACCGGATGCGCCCACCTCCGGCGACGCGGGTCACGGGCGGCCCGTGGTGCGGCGGGGCCGGGAGGCCCGAATCGTCGGACGGCTGCGGTCGTTGTCACTCGGGCGGCTTTGCAGAACACTCGATGATCGAAGGAGTGACGATGACGTGTCGTGCGGAAGCGGTCGAGTCGGTGGGGCAACTCGCCGCGGCCTGGCGGTCCATGGTGCTCGACCGGGACGCGCGTGCCGACGTGCGGGACCTTCCGGGGATCTCCGTTCGCTGGGCCGACTGCCGGTTCGCCTTCTGGAACTGCGTCGTGCTGACCGAGGTGGGGGCGGACACGGCGCTCGTGGAGCGGCGTCTGGCCGAGGCGGCGGACATCATGCGCTCGAAGAGGCATCCGGGCTTCCTGTGGGTCTTCGAGGACCTCCTCGACCCCGAGGCGCGCCCGGCCCTCGCGGCGGCGGCCGAACGGGCGGGTCTCGCGTACGCCTTTCCCGGCACCGGCATGGCCGGGGACCTGCTCCCCGTTCCCGAGCCGACGCACCCGGAGCTCACTTTCGTCCGGGTGAGGACCGACGAGCAGGTGCGCGCCTACGCGGACCTCAACTCCCGCGCCTACGGCTTCCCGCTGGAGCACGGCCGCGACGGTCTCGCCGGTTCCACGCTGTGGAAGGAGGAGGTGCGCGCCTACCTGGGGGTGCGGGACGGTGTTCCGGTGACGTGCGCCGGGACGCTGGAAGCCGAGGGGCGCCTCTTCGTCGCACTCGTCGCCACGGACCCCCGGTGGGAGCGCAGGGGGTACGGCGAGGCGGTGACGCGGAAGGCGCTGTACGAAGGCGCCCGGGCCACCGGGCTGACCCGCGCCACTTTGCACGCGACCGCCGCGGGGGCGCCCGTCTACCGGCGCATCGGCTTCGAACCGAACTCACCCGTGCGTTTCTACGCCCTGCGGTAGCCGGGCGGCGGCCGGTCGAAGGCGCCCCGCGCGGTGCGGCGTCCCGTTCCCGTCCTCCGGGAGGGGGCTGTCGAAGGACGGGAGCGGGCCGGGACGAGGGGGCGCGGGTCGCCTTCGTGGTCCGGGCCCGCGGCCCGTGCCGACGCGGGGCGGGGGGCGTCCGGCCGCGGCGGGCGCGGGCCGTGCGGCCGGGCGACGGCCCCGGTGGGCGTTTCAGCCGCGGGTGACGGCCCGTTCGATGAGGGCGACGGTGGTGCGGGGGTCGTCGACCTCGACGATGAGGCGGTCGTAGGTCTCGGCGTCGGAG
>NZ_JBWKJG010000025.1:0-94020 GCF_056432325.1 Streptomyces sp. NPDC045287 | reverse complement strand
CAGATCCGTTTTCCGTCTCCGCCACCCGCTGGACCGGGCTGCCGATCCGTTCTCCGCTTTCGCGTTTCCCTTTCCGGCGATTCCGACTCTATCAGGGATTTCCCGACCCTCTGACCACGCCCCGGCCAGCCACACACAGAGGTGTAGACCAGTAGTGGTGTAGACCAGTTAGGATCTCGCCCTGACAGGCGCCGCTGCCGAACCTCGGCGTCGTCGCGCCGGGCGTCAGGCAGGGCTACGACAGTACTCCTGCCCGGCAGTTGAGGCAAATCGTTCCCGCAACCCCGAGGTCTACCAACGGGGGCCTCTCGTGCGGAACCCGGACTTTCTATGACATACGCTCTGAATAGTACGCCGTCCAGGACAGGCAGCGACGGCGACACTCAATCTCCGCCCCCTGGGAGGCCCTCCATGACCACCGTGACGTCGCCCCTCGCCGGACGCGCCATCGGACTCGCCGCCGTACCCGACCCGGTGTTCTCCGGGGCCATGGTCGGACCGGGCACCGCCATCGACCCGGTGCGCGAGCCGTCGACGGCCGTCGCGCCCGTCGACGGGGTCGTGGTCTCCCTCCACCCGCACGCCTTCGTCGTCGTCGACGGCGAGGGGCACGGCGTGCTCACGCACCTCGGCATCGACACCGTCCAGCTCAACGGCGAGGGCTTCGAGCTGCTCGTCAACAAGGGCGACACCGTCACGCGCGGCCAGGAGATCGTCCGCTGGGACCCGGCCGCCGTGGAGGAGGCCGGCAAGTCCCCGATCTGCCCGGTCGTCGCGCTGGAGGCCACGCCGGACGCCCTCGGTGAGCTGCGCGAGGACGGTGACCTGAAGGCCGGCGAGACGCTCTTCGTATGGCAGTGACGTCACCGCCGTCCACGTGGCGGCGTTGAACGGGATGTTCCCTAAACGGTGGCTTCGGCCGCCGCTCGATCGGAGACGGGTGAAGATGGAGACAACGCTGCGCGGCGTCGGTGTGAGCCACGGTGTGGCGATCGGCGAGGTACGGCACATGGGCACGGCGGTGCTGGAGCCGCCGGCCAAGCAGATTCCCGCCGAGGAGGCGGAGCGGGAGCAGGGGCGCGCCCGCCAGGCCGTCGAGGCGGTGGCCGCCGACCTGATAGCGCGGGGCAACCTCGCCGGCGGTGAGGCCCAGCACGTCCTTGAGGCGCAGGCCATGATGGCGCAGGACCCCGAGCTGATGGCCGACGTGGAGCGGCGCATCGCCGTGGGTTCCACCGCCGAGCGGGCCGTGTACGACGCGTTCGCCGCGTACCGGGCGCTGCTGGCGGGTGCCGGGGAGTACCTGGCCGGGCGGGTCGCGGACCTCGACGACGTACGGAACCGGATCGTGGCGCGGCTGCTGGGCGTGCCGATGCCGGGCGTGCCGGACAGTGACGAGCCGTACGTGCTGATCGCGCGGGACCTGGCGCCGGCGGACACGGCGCTGCTGGACCCGTCGCTGGTGCTCGGGTTCGTGACCGAGGAGGGCGGGCCGACCAGTCACAGCGCGATCCTGGCGCGGGCGCTCGGCGTGCCGGCCGTGGTGGCGCTGCCGGGGGCGTGCGAGCTGGCGGAGGGCACCGTGATCGCGGTGGACGGCAGCACGGGTGAGGTCTTCGTCGACCCCGGCGTCGAGAAGCGTGCCGAGATGGAGCGGGCCGCGCAGGAGCGCAAGGCCGCTCTGGCGGCGTCGACCGGTCCCGGCGCCACGTCGGACGGGCACAAGGTGCCGCTGCTGGCGAACGTCGGCGGTCCGGCGGACGTGCCCGCGGCGGTGGAGGCCGGGGCCGAGGGCGTCGGGCTGTTCCGTACGGAGTTCCTGTTCCTGGACGACAGTGAGCGGGCGCCGTCCGAGGAGAAGCAGGTCGAGGCGTACCGGAAGGTGCTGGAGGCGTTTCCGGAGGGCCGGGTCGTCGTGCGCGTGCTGGACGCGGGCGCGGACAAGCCGCTGGCGTTCCTGACGCCCGCGGACGAGCCGAACCCCGCGCTGGGCGTGCGGGGCCTGCGGACGCTGCTGGACCACCCGGAGGTGCTGCGGACGCAGCTGACCGCGCTGGCGAAGGCGGCCGAGGGGCTGCCGGTGTACCTCGAGGTCATGGCGCCGATGGTGGCGGACCGGGCGGACGCGAAGGCGTTCGCGGACGCCTGCCGCGAGGCGGGGCTGCGGGCCAAGTTCGGCGCGATGGTGGAGATCCCGTCGGCGGCGCTGCGGGCGCGGTCGATCCTGCGGGAGGTGGAGTTCCTGTCGCTGGGCACGAACGACCTCGCGCAGTACGCGTTCGCGGCGGACCGGCAGGTGGGCGCGGTGTCGCGGCTCCAGGACCCGTGGCAACCGGCGCTGCTGGACCTGATCGCGATGGCTGCCGAGGCGGCGCGTGCCGAGGGCAAGAGCTGCGGCGTGTGCGGTGAGGCCGCGTCCGATCCGCTGCTGGCGTGCGTGCTGACGGGTCTGGGCGTCACTTCCCTGTCGATGGGTGCGGCGTCGATTCCTTACGTGCGGGCGACGCTGGCGAAGTACACGCTCGCGCAGTGCGAGCGTGCGGCCGCCGCGGCGCGCGCGGCCGACTCGGCGGAGGAGGCGCGGGTCGCCGCGCAGGCGGTGCTGTCCGGCGAGTGAGGCCGGTGTGCCGCCGGTGAACCGGGGTGAGGGGCCTTCCCGTGGTGCGGGAGGGCCCCTTTCGCCTTTCTCCCGGTCAGTGGGTCTGTCTCCCGGTCAGTGGTGGTGGGTGGAGCGGCCGTCGTCGGGGGCAAGGTCGAAGCCCGCGCGGTATTCGACGCCCGGTTCGGGCGGGAGGGGTTCGCCGGTGTCGGCGTCGGTGCAGTAGGCGCTGAAGACCTCGGCCTCGGTGAGGGGGACGAGGCGGCCGTGGTCGAGGCGCCAGCCGCGGAGGCGGTCGGGGGCGTCGGGGCCGCTGGTGCGCAGGACGAGTCCGCCGGGGGTGGCGCGCGCGATGCCGGCGGCGAGGACGGTGAGGAACTCCGTGGCCTCGGCGGAGTCGAGGCGGGCGGGCTCGGTGGCCGTGCGGTCGGTGCGGAGGACGGCCAGGAGGTGTTCGTCGGCGACGGGGACGCTGCAGACGAGTTGGTGCGCGCCGGGTCCCGCCTGGTCGAGGATGCGCAGGACGGCGCGGGACGCCTGGTCGAAGGCGGCGCGGCCGATGTCCTGGCCGCAGTCGGCGCACTGGCCGGTGTCGTCGAGGAGGAGGGCGGCGTACTCGCGGGTGGCGTGGCGTACGGCGGCGTCGACGAGGAGGGGGACGAGTTCGCCGATGGGCTGCCCGGTGTAGGTGACGCGGGCGCCCCGGGCGGCGGTCACGGCGGTGTACCGGGTACGGCTGGCGCGGGTGTCGGGGTCGAGGCCGGTCTCGGCGCAGTAGGCGGCGTAGTCCTCGGGGTCGAAGAGGGTGACGGTGGTGTGGGTGCCGCCGGCGGCGAGGGTCTTGAGGAGGCGCTCGGCCTCGCGGAGGTAGGTGGTGTGGTCGTCGAAGGTGAAGGAGCGGTAGCGGCGCATGGCCGCGAAGTCCTGCTCGTCGGTGAGGAGGCCGAGCGTGCTCGGTGCTTCGCGGCGCAGCGCCTGCCGCAGGGATGCGGTGTTCGTGGTGTGGGCCATCGGTCCCCCTGGTGATCAGTTGTTGCCAGATGCTCACTCAGCGTAATCAGGGGGACTGACAGTGGCGGGTGGGCCGGTCAGTTCGCGGGGCGCTGGGCGCGCCGGCGGGCGAGGTCCTCGTAGAAGCGGAGGAGGTCGGCGTCGTCGATGGAGCCGGGGTTGACGGCCTTGTCGAGGGGGGTGCCCTGGAAGAGGCGTTTGACGGGGACCTCGATGCGCTTGCCGGTGAGGGTGTGGGGGACGCCGGGGACTTCGATGATCTCGTCGGGGACGTGGCGGGGTGAGAGTTCGGTGCGGATGGTCCCCTTGATGCGGTCGGTCAGGGCGTCGTCGAGGGCGGCGCCGTCGGCGAGGTGGACGAAGAGGGGCATCCAGTAGCCGCCGTCGGGCTCCTCCAGACCGATGACGAGGGACTCCTTGATCTCGGGGAGGCGTTCGACGGCTTCGTAGATGTCGGCGCTGCCCATGCGGACGCCCTGGCGGTTGAGGGTGGAGTCGGAGCGGCCGTGGATGACGACGGAGCCGTGGTCGGTGAGGGTGATCCAGTCGCCGTGGCGCCAGACGCCGGGGTACATGTCGAAGTAGCTGCCGTGGTAGCGGCTGCCGTCGGGGTCGTTCCAGAAGCGGATCGGCATGGACGGCATGGGGTTGGTGACGACGAGTTCGCCGACCTCGCCGACGAGGGGCTTGCCGTGGGGGTCCCACGCCTGGAGGTCGGTGCCGAGACAGGGGGCCTGGAGTTCGCCGATGTGGACGGGGAGGGTGGGGACGGCCCCGGCGAAGCAGCTGCACACGTCGGTGCCGCCGCTGACGGAGGCGACGTACAGGTCGGCGCCGTTCTCGGCGAACTCGTCGTGGAGCCAGCGGAAGCCGTCGGGCGGGAGGGGCGAGCCGGTGGTGGCGACGCACTTGATCCGGGACAGGTCGTGGTCGCGGGAGGGGTGGACGCCGGCCTTGCGGCAGGCCATGACGTAGGCGGCGGAGGTGCCGTAGAGGGTGGCTCCGGTGCGTTCGGCGACGCGCCACTGGGCGTCGGTGGCGGGGTAGCCGGGGCTGCCGTCGTAGAGGACGACGGTGGTGCCGGTGAGGAGGCCGGAGACGAGGAAGTTCCACATCATCCAGCCGGTGGAGGTGTACCAGAAGAACACGTCGTCGGGGCCGAGGTCGCAGTGGAGGCCGAGCTGCTTGAAGTGTTCGAGGAGGATGCCGCCCTGGGACTGGACGATGGCCTTGGGGAGGCCGGTCGTCCCGGAGGAGTAGAGGATCCACAGGGGGTGGTCGAAGGGGACCTGCTCGTACTGGGGGGCGGCGGTGCCCGCGGTGAGGGCGTCCCACTCCAGGGTGCCCTCGGGGGCGGCGGTGCCGAGGAGGGGGATGTGGACGACCGCGCGGAGCGTGGGAAGTTCGCGGCGGAGTTCGGCGACGGTGTCGCGCCGGTCGTGTTCCCTGCCTCCGTAGCGGTAGCCGTCGACGGTGAACAGGACGACGGGTTCGACCTGTTGGAAGCGGTCGAGGACGCTGCGGGCGCCGAAGTCGGGGGCGCAGGAGGTCCAGACGCCGCCGACGGCGGCGGTGGCGAGGAGGGCGGTGACGGCCTGCGGGATGTTGGGCAGGTAGCCGCTGACGCGGTCGCCGGGGCGTACGCCGATGGCGCGGAGCTCGGCGGCGAGGGCGGCGACCTGGCGGCGGAGTTCGGCCCAGGTGACGGGGGTCGGCTCGTGGGTCTCGTCGACGTGGAGGAGTGCGGGCGCGTCGGGGCGTTCGTCGGTGGCGCGGAGGGCGTGTTCGGCGTAGTTGAGGGTGGCGCCCGGGAACCATCGGGCGCCGGGCATGGAGCGGTCGCCCAGTACGCGCGCGTAGGGGGCGGTGAAGTGGACGTCGAACCACTCGGTGACGGCTTGCCAGAAGGTGTCGAGGTGGTCGATGGACCAGCGGTGGAGTGCCGGGTATCCGCCGTTCGCGGGGGCCCCGTGGCGCTCCGCGGCCCACGCCTGGAAGCGGGTGACCGCGGCGGAGGCGATGCGGTCCTGGTCCGGCTGCCAGAGCGGCTCGGGTGGCTCGGAGTGCGCTGTCGCTGACGTCGATGTCATGGGGTGTGCTCCCTGGCTGTACGCGGATCTGCGTGTGTCCCGCGCTCGGGCTGGATGTGCGCGTGACGCGGCTGACAGGGACGATGCCACGGGAGTGTGTTTCGCACCAGGTGTCCCCACCCATGGTCGGCGGACTGAACATGTGGTGTCACCACGGGTGAACGGTTGTTGAACGTCTCACGGGGGCGCCTCGGCGGGTGGCAGGGTGCTCGGCATGGACGGTCGCGAGTTGGTGCGTTCGATGTGGGTGTTCGGCAGGGTGCGGGGGCCTCGGGCCCTGCGTTCGGAGTGGCGGCGGCGGAGGGCGGACGCCGCGGGGCTGCCGCGGCGGGGTCCGGAGCGGGCGCGGGTGCCGGGCCGGGTGGTGGGGGTGGAGCCGCTGCCGGGCGGGGGGATCGTACGGTTCGCGCGGTCGGAGCTGCGGGTGTGCGTGACGGGTGGGGCCGCGGTGTTCTGGGGGTGGGACGGGGCGGAGCCGTCGCCGTCGTACGCGCTGGCGGGTGAGGTGCCGGAGCCGGACGCGCGCGTGGTGCTGGAGCCGGACACGGAGGGCGGCTGGCGGGTGGTGGCCGAACGGGTGACGGTCGCCGTGTCGCGCAACGGGGCGGTGGAGGTGCGCACGCCGGGCGGGGTGGTGCTGCGGCGGGACCTGCCGCCGCGGTGGTGGGAGCCGGTGGACGGGGGCGGGGCGCGGTGGGTGCAGCGGTCGGAGGTGCCGGCGGACGCGCGGTTCTTTGGACTCGGGGGGCGGGCGACGGGGCCGCGGCTGCCGGACGGGACGTACCGGCTGTGGAACACCGATCCGCGGGGGGCCTTCGGGCCGGGGACCGACCCGCTGTACATCACGATGCCGGTGCAGTGGGTGGTGGCGGACGCGGGGACGCACCTGGCGTTCTACGACAGCACGTGGGACGGGCACGTGTCGCTGCGGGAGGGCGAGGAGGGCGCCGGGTCGGGGCACGACCGTCCGGGGCTGAGCGAGGTGCGGATGAGCGGGGGCCCGCTGCGCTGCTGGGTGGTGGTGGGTTCTCCGGCGCGGATCGCGCACGGCTGGACGCAGCTGACGGGGGCGCCCGCGGTGCCGCCGTCGTGGGCGCTGGGGCCGCAGCACGCGCGGTGGGGGTTCGGGAGCGCCGAGGAGGTGCGGCGGGTGGTGGCCGGCTACCGGGAGCGGGGGCTGCCGCTGTCGGCGCTGCACCTGGACATCGACCACTACGACGGGCACCGGGTGTTCACGGTGGACCGGGAGCGGTTCCCGGACCTGCCGGGCCTGGCGGCGGAGCTGCGGGAGCGGGGCGTGCGGCTGGTGTCGATCGTGGACCCGGCGGTGAAGGCGGAGCCGGGCGGGTCGGTGTACGAGAGCGGGGCGCGGGTGGGGGCGCGGGGCGCGTTCGTGCGGGACGCGCGCGGACGGGTGGTGCGGGGGGTCGTGTGGCCGGGTGAGTGCGTGTACCCGGACTTCACGGACCCGGCGGTGCGGGAGTGGTGGGGCGGGCTGTACGGGGAGCGGCTGGCGCAGGGCTTCTCGGGGGTGTGGCACGACATGAACGAGCCGGTGTCGTTCACCCCGTTCGGTGACATGACGCTGCCCCGGTCCGCGCGGCACGCGCTGGAGGGCCGGGGCGGTGACCACCGGGAGGCGCACAACGTGTACGGGCTGGCGATGGCGCGCGCCGGGTACGAGGGGCTGGTGCGGGCGCGGCCCGAGGAGCGGCCGTTCCTGTTCTCCCGGTCGGGCTGGGCGGGGATGCAGCGGTACGGCGGGACGTGGTCGGGGGACGTGGCGACGGGCTGGGCGGGGCTGCGGGCGTCGCTGGCGCTGGTGCTGGGGCTGGGGCTGTGCGGGGTGCCGTACTCGGGGCCCGACGTGGGCGGTTTCGACGGGCACCCGTCGCCGGAGCTGTACCTGCGGTGGTTCCAGTTGGGGGCGTGGCTGCCGCTGTTCCGTACGCACGCGGCGATCGACGCGGGGCGGCGGGAGCCGTGGGAGTTCGGGCCGAAGGTGCTGGAGTACGCGCGCGCGGCGCTGGAGGAGCGGGAACGGCTGCGCCCGTACTTCGTGACGCTAGCGCGGCTGGCCCGGCTGACGGGGGCGCCCTACGCGCGGCCGCTGTGGTGGGCGGCGCCGGAGGACCGGCTGCTGCGGGAGTGCGGGGACGCGTTCCTGCTGGGGGACGCGCTGCTGGTGGCGCCGGTGCTGGTGCGGGGCGCGGAGCGGCGGGAGGTGCTGCTGCCGCGGGGCCGCTGGTACGACAGGGTGACGGGGCGGGCGTACGAGGGGCCGGGGCAGGCGCTGGTGGAGGCGCCGCTGTCGCGGGTGCCGGTGCTGGTGCGGGCGGGTGCGGTGATTCCGGTGCGGGGTGGGGACGGGGCGGTGGAGCTGGAGGTGTGGGCGCCGGCGCCCGGCCGGTCGGGCGGTGGCCTCACCGTGCGGGACGCGGGTGACGGGTGGGAGCAGGCGGAGGTGGAGCGGTACGTGTCGCGGTGGGAGGGGGACGAGGTGCGGGTGGAGCGCGTGACGGACGAGGGTGCCGTGACGGTCGGGCCCGAGGGGGTGCGGGTGCGCGGCCTGGGCGGGCGGACCTAGGCCGTGCGGAGCCGGTCGTACTCGCCGGCGAACCATCTGCGGACGGCCTCGGTGTGCAGCGGGAAGGCGAGGGGCGCCGGGGCGTACAGGACGTGGTGGCCGGTGGTCTCGGCGGTGGGCGCGGAGGGCGGGAGGGAGCTCGCGGGGCGTTCCGGGAGGAGGCCGAAGAGGAGGAGGTGGCCGCCGGGCGAGCTCATGGCGTCGGCCAGGCGCACGTCGCGGGCGAAGGCCCCGACGCCGGTCTCCTCGCGCAGTTCGCGTACGACGGCGTCCCGCCAGTCCTCGGCGTGGTCGATGAAGCCGCCGGGGAGGGCGGTGCCGCCGCGTTCGGGTTCGACGTCGCGGGTGATGACTAGGAGGCCGGTGCCCCGCGGGCCCGTGGCGGGGAGGAGGGCGACCGCGACGGGAAGGGGGTTGCGGTAGGTGACGGCGGCGCAGGCGGGGCAGGTGCGGGGCCAGGAGCCGGCGGGGTCGGCGAAGGGGGCGCCGCACTGGGCGCAATGGGTGTTCTGCACGGGGCGCACTGTACCGATCGGCGCGGGACTGGTAGACGGTGTGTGTGACGGGACGTACCGCCGGTGCGCGGAGGGTGGCCGCCGCCCTCGCCGCGGGGGCCCTGGCCCTCTCCCCCGCCGTCCCCCCGGACGTGGTGCCGGCCGCCGCGGCGCGCGGGGAGCCGCCGGTGCCGCGGGAGTTCACGGAGCTGCGGGCGGTGGACCCGACGATCCTCCAGGAGATGCGGTACGCGACGGAGCACACCTTCGTGGGCGGGCCGGTGGACGGGTACCGCGAGCCGGTGTGCCTGCTGACCCGGCCGGCGGCGCGGGCGCTGCACCGGGCGCAGACGCGGCTGCTGCGGCGGGGCCACTCGCTGAAGGTGTACGACTGCTACCGGCCGCAGCGGGCCGTCGACCACTTCGTCCGGTGGGCGAAGGACCCGGCGGACGAGCGGATGAAGGCCGAGTTCCACCCGCGCGTGGACAAGTCCCGGCTCTTCGCGGACGGGTACGTCGCGGAACGGTCCGGGCACAGCCGCGGGTCGACGGTCGACGTGACGCTGGTGCGGCTGCCGGCGGCACCGACGCGGCCGTACGTACCGGGCGAGCCGCTGGTGGACTGCGCGGCGCCGCGGGAGGAGCGGTTCCCGGACAACTCGGTGGACATGGGGACGGGGTTCGACTGCTTCGACACGCTGTCGCACACGGACGACCCGCGCGTGCGGGGGGCGGCGCGGGCCAACCGGGACCTGCTGCGGGGGGTGCTCGCGGCGGAGGGGTTCGTGAACCTGCCGGAGGAGTGGTGGCACTTCACGTACGAGCCAGAGGAGTTCCCGGACACGTACTTCGACTTCCCCGTCGAGGCCCTCAGGTGGCGGCCGGCTCCGGGGTCGGCTCCGTGAACGTCATCGCGTGCCGGACGACCGCTACCAGGACCTCCTTGACGGACTCGCGCAGCCGCGCGTCGGTCATCAGCAGCGGTACGCCCGCGTCGAGGTCGAGGGCGGCCCGTACCGTCTCGGCGGGGTGGACGTCGGCTCCCTCGAAGCAGTTGACGGCGACCGCGAACGGTATGCGGCGCCGCTCGAAGTAGTCGATGCAGGCGAAGGAGTCCTCCAGGCGGCGCGTGTCGACCAGGACCACCGCGCCGAGGGCGCCCTGCGCGAGCTCGTCCCACAGGAACCAGAAGCGGTCCTGTCCGGGGGTGCCGAACAGGTACAGCACCAGGTCCTCGCGGAGGGTGATCCGGCCGAAGTCCATGGCGACGGTCGTCGTGGACTTGGACTCGACGCCGGCCAGGTCGTCGACCGGCCGGCTCGCCTCGGTCAGGTCCTCCTCGGTGCGCAGCGGCCGGATCTCGCTCACCGCCCCGACGAGCGTGGTCTTGCCCACCCCGAACCCGCCCGCTACCAGGATCTTCAGCGTCACCGGCTCGACCGGTGGCGGACCCTTGCGGCTAGAGCGCCCGAAGGCCATTGATCACCTCACGCAGAATGCTCTCGTCCGGCAGTTCGGCCGGCGGAACGGGACGGGTTACGTGGACGAGCTCCTCCTCGACGAGGTCGCCGACCAGGACGCGGACCACGCCCACGGGCAGGTCCATCCCGGCGGCGAGCTCGGCGATCGACTGGGGGAACTCGCTGCAGCGTTCGACGATCTCCACGTGCTCCGGGGAGAGCGTCTGGTCGCGGCCCGGGTCGTCCGCGGCGGGTTCGGGCACGACCACCGCGATCAGGTCGAGTCGGTGACGGGCGGGGGTGGTGGTGCGTCCGCGGGTCATCGCGTACGGGCGCACCACCGGTCCCGCCTCGTCGTCGAACCAGTGGTGCGCGTCGCCGGCGGGGCGTCCGCGACGCATCTGTCCGACCGCTGCGTCGCTCATCGCATCCCCCCTCACCCGCCGGTGGTCAGACCGGACCGGGGGGCGGTCGCCAGGTGGGCGCCGACGCGCTTGACCATCAGCGTCATCTCGTAGGCGACGAGGCCCACGTCGGAGTCGGAGTCCGCGAGGACCGCGAGGCAGCTTCCGTCGCCGGCGGCGGTGACGAAGAGGAAGGCGTCGTCCAGCTCGACGACGGTCTGGCGGACCTGGCCGGCGTCGAAGTGGCGGCCCACGCCCTTGGCGAGGCTGTGGAAGCCGGACGCGACGGCCGCGAGGTGCTCGCTGTCCTCGCGGCTGAGGTCCCTGGAGCCGCCCGTCGGCAGGCCGTCGCTGGAGAGGACCAGGGCCTTGCGGATGGAGCCGACCCGCTCGACCAGTTCGTCGAGGAGCCAGTTGAGCTCGCCGGTTGAGTTGGATGGTGCGGCGTTCGGTGCGGTCATCGACCGTCCCCCTCCGGTGTCGTTCCTGGTGCTGTCTCACTGCGGGCGCGCTGCCAGCCTCGCTGCATCGCGGCCATGCGGTCGCGTACCTGTTCGGCGTCGCGCTCCGTGTCCTGGGGGTCCGCGGGGCCGGGGCCGGCCGGGGCGGGGGGCCGGTCGGCCTGGTCCCTCAGCTGGGGGACCAGGCTCGCCTGGCGTACGCGGCGGGGAAGGCCGCCGAGGGTCGGGGTGGTCCCGTCGGGCGCGGTGCCGGGGGCGCCGGGGCCGGGGGCGGTGCCCGGGGCGCCGGGGGTGCCGGCGGGGGCGCCGGGGGCGCCGACGCGGCGGCCGTGGCGGGCGACGAGGGCCGGCTTGCGGCGGGGCAGCGGGACCGGGCGCGCGAGGTGGTCGGCGGGCGCGTCGGGCACCTGCCCGTACGGGGCGTGCTCCTCGCGCTGCCCGTACCGTTCGCGCTGCTCGCGCGCGGGGGTGTCGGCGGGACGCAGGGGCGGGCGGGGGCGGAAGAGGCCGTGCCCGTCGTCCTCGTCGTCCTTGCGGTCGAAGCCGCCGGCCGGTTCCCCGAGGAGGTCGAGCGGGCCGTCCGGTCCGATCGGACCGTCGGAGGCGGAGGACACCCGCGTGAGCGCGGCCCGCCGGGCGGCGGGCTCGGTGCCGGAGCGGCCGGGGGTCCCGCGGTCCAGCCGGAAGCCGGCGCCCTGCGTGTCGGGAGCCTCGGTGAGCAGCGCGGCCGGGAGGAACACGACGGCGGTCGTGCCGCCGTACGGGGAGGGCTGGAGCGAGACCCGGACGTTCTGGCGCCGGGCGAGGCGGCTGACGACGAAGAGGCCCAGCCGGTCGGTGTCGGACAGCTCGAACTCGGGGGTCTCGGCGAGGCGGAGGTTCGCGTCGAAGAGGTCTTCCGGCGACATGCCGAGGCCCCGGTCGTGGATCTCCAGGGTGAAGCCGTTGGTGACGCGTTCGCCGTGCACCTGGACCACCGTGTGGGGCGGCGAGAAGGCCGTGGCGTTCTCCAGGAGTTCGGCGATGAGGTGGGTCAGGTCCGCGACGGCGGGGCCGGCGACGCCGATGCGCGGCAGGCGGCGCACCTCGACGCGCTCGTAGTCCTCGACCTCCGCGACCGCCGCGCGGACCACGTCCATGAGCTGGACGGGCCTGCGCCACTGCCGGGAGGGGGCGGCTCCGGAGAGGATCACCAGGCCCTCGGCGTGACGGCGCATGCGGGTGGTCAGGTGGTCGAGGCGGAACAGGTCGGCGAGTTCCTCGGCGTCCTCGGTGCGCCGCTCCATCGTGTCGAGGAGGGTGAGCTGGCGGTGGAGGAGGACCTGGTTGCGGCGGGCGAGGTTGACGAAGACCTCGGAGACGCCGCGGCGCATCCCGGCCTGTTTGACG
The DNA here is from genome assembly GCF_056432325.1 of Streptomyces sp. NPDC045287. Lineage (NCBI taxonomy): Bacteria > Bacillati > Actinomycetota > Actinomycetes > Kitasatosporales > Streptomycetaceae > Streptomyces > Streptomyces sp. NPDC045287. Next base: position 81,525 of record NZ_JBWKJG010000025.1, on the reverse strand, counting down.
GCGGCTTCGACGGCGGCCCGCTGGAGGGTGTTGAGGGCCTTGCCGACCTGGCCGATCTCGTCCTTGTCGTACTCCAGCCGCGGGACCTCGGTCTCGACGTCGACGTGCTCGCCGGCGGCGAGGCGGCGCATCACGCTGGGGAGCCGGACGCCGGAGACCTCCTGGGCCTCCTTGCGGAGCCGGGTCAGGTCGCGGACGAGGCCGCGGCCGACGCGTACGGAGACGACGAGGGAGCACAGGACCGCGAGGAAGCCGAGGATGCCGGCGATGCCCGCCTTGAGGAGGACGCTGTACGCGGCGGGCTCGACGCGGTCCTGGTAGCGGTCCCCCGCCAGGCGGTTCTCGGCGGCGAGGCCGCCGAGGACGGTGTTCGCGGCGTCCTGCCAGCGGGCGGTGTCGGTGGCGCGCGGGTCGTCGGCGGGCCCGGCGGTGATGACGGCTTCCTCGGCCTGGCGCAGCGGCTGCGTCTCGGGGCTGCTCCAGTACGCCTGGTAGGCGTCGCGCTCGGCCAGGGGCAGCACTTCGAGGCTGGTCTCGTAGAACTGCCGGCGGCGGGCGACGAGGTCGGAGACGAGGCGGACCTCCTCGGCGGTGAGGCGGTCGCTGACGAGGGAGGAGACGACGAGGGCGTCCTCCCGGGCGAGCATCTCGCGCGCGCGGGCGAGGCCGACGAGGGCGCGACCCTGCTTCTCCATCTCGACGTTGTCGATGGCGTGGAGGTGGACGAGGAAGCTGTAGCAAGGGTCGATGAGCCGGTTGTAGAACTCCAGGGCCTGGAGGCGGCCGACCGCCCTCGTGTCGATGGAGTGGCGCAGCGTCGCCAGCCCGTCGAACGCCGCGAGGAGGGAGGTGAACCGCTGGGCCGCGGTGTCGTGCATGGCGTCGACGACGCGCGGGTCGCGGGCGTGGGCGCGGATGGCGGCGACGGTGCGGTCGGTGGCCGCGCGGTCGCGGCGCAGGGTGCCGAGGGCGTCGGCGGTGCGCGGGTCGGCCAGGTAGAGGAGGCTCTGGCGGCGTTCCCGCTGGATGACGTGGACGGTTTCCTCCAGGGGGTAGCCGACCTTCTGCATGATCTGGCCGACGTCGAGGAGGTGGTCGGCCTCGCGGCCGGTGATGAAGGTCGCGAACCCCCACAGGCCGGTGAGGGACAGGAGCGGGACGAGCAGCAGCGCCACGATCTTCCTGCGGATCGACTTCCCGCGAAAGCCCATGGCCTCCCCCAGCCCGCCCGGCCGCCCGGCGCGGCGCGAGGTGCACACATCGACTCACCAGCAAACGGAGCGAGCCTACTACTGCCGCCAGGCCGTCTCGAAGGCCCGTCCGGTCGTTTTTCGGCCTCCGCGCACACTGTTGATCACGCCTTGCCCCGGTATCAAGGGAGTTGACAAACCGGACCGTGACGGAGGACACCTGGCGAGGTGTCACTTCTCGCGATGTGTCGGTTGGCTGGAATTGCACCTTCCGGGAATCTTCCCGTGCGCCAACGCGTCTAGTCGTACGGGGCGGCGGGTTCTGTCGGCGTACATCGGTCCGAGGCGGGCAGTCACCCTGATGTCGGTCGAGTGGCGGGGAGGGACGGCGGATGAGCACGGGGCGGCGCGAGCTGTGGGTGGAGGAGCCGGTGGGTCGGCGCAGGTTGCCGGACCCGGTGCGCACGGTGGCGGTGCGGGCCTGGCTGATCGCCGCGCTGACGCTGATCCAGGCGGTCGCGGCGTACCTGCTGACGCTCGCCGGGTCCTGGCTGGCGCTCCCCCTGGTGCTGAGCAGCATCGGCAGCACGGTGGTGGCGACCTGGTCGGTCCTCGACGTGTGGGTGACGCGGCAGGTGTGGAAGCAGCGGTACGGGGTGGTGTCCGAGCCGAGCAGCACGGCGCGGCAGTTGCGGCGGGAGCGGCGCACGGCCCGGCGGGCCGCCCGGCGCGCCGAGCGCATACGGAGGCGGCAGGCGCGGTCGGCGCGCGGTGCGGACGGGCCGGCCCCCGCGACCCCGGCCGTCGACGTGCCGGCTGTGGAGGTGCCGGCCGTCGACGTGCCCCGGGGGGCCGCGCGGGACGTGCCGGGGCGGCGGGGCGCGCGTGCCCCGCAGCCGGGACGGGGAGAGCTGTCCCGGGCGTGACGGCCGCGGTGCCCGGCGCCGCGGCCGGGCCGGGCGGCGCGGCGCCGCCGGTCAGCCGGCGCTCGGCTGGGGCGCCGGGGCCGTGCTCCGCTTGAACATGCGGGTCGCGGTGATCTCGCCGTGCACCGCCGGCTCGCCCTCCTGCGCGGGCTGCGGCAGGCCGGGCCGCAGGTGCTCCTCGACGCTGATGTACTTCAGGCCGGCCCGCAGGTCCGCGTCGTTGCGCAGCCGGATCACCAGCGGGAACTCGGCGAGCGCCGTCGTGTCGAACAGGCCCGTCGTGTACAGCAGTTGGACCCCGAGCGCGTCGGACACGGCGCGCTGGAGCTCCAGCAGGTAGGTGGCGTTGGCGCGGCCGATGGGGTTGTCGAGGAACAACGTGCCGGCGTGCCGGTGCTTGTCGCGGCCCCGATCGTTGCTGCGGAGCGCGGCCATCGTGCAGTACAGGGCGATGGCGGCGGTGAGCAACTGGCCGCCGGAGAACACGTCGCCCATCTGCCCGACGGGGACGCGCTCGGCGCGCAGCACCGCGTCCGGCTTGAGGATCTCGACGGCGACGCCCTTGGGCTGGAGGGCCGCGTGGACGCCGCGCAGCAGCAGGGACACGCCGTCGCGGCGCAGGTCGGAGTTCTTCCTGACGGCGGCGCGGGTGGCCTCGTCGACGACCTCGCCCAGCCGTTCGACGAGCGTCGTCTGGTCCGGCTCCTCGAAGCGGATGCGGAGGAACTCCTGGCCCGACCACTCGCCGAGCCCCTCGGGGAGGCGGGACAGCCGCTGGGCCGAGCGGAGCGTCGTCAGCGCCGACTCGACGAGGCCGCGCAGCCGGTCGACGATCGAGTCGCGGTTGCGTTCGAGCTGGGCCAGTTCGTCGGTGAGGACGCGCAGGCGCGGCGCGAACGCCTCGGCCCACCGGGCGGCGTGCTCCGGCAGCGCGGACGCCGGCAGCTCGCGGATCTGCTGCCGGGCCGGGGTGCGCACCTGCTCGTAGCGGGTGGAGTTGGCGTGCCGTACGAGGACGTCGCACGCCTCCCGCACGGCGGTGTCGGCGGCGGACAGGTCGGCGGCGCAGCCGCGCAGGGAACGCCGGGCCTCGGCGGCGGCGCGGCGGGCCTCCTCCAGGGAGTCGGCGTAGGGCTGCGGCTCCTGCGGGTCGTCGTCGGCCTGGTCGCGCAACAGGTCGCGCAGGAGCGCCGCCAGCTCGTCGAAGGCGCTCGCGGCGTCCTCGGCGGCGCGGTGGGCCCGCAGGAGGTGCGCGTGGGTGGCGCGGGCCGTCTCCAGGTCGTCGGTGCGGGCGGCGAGGTCACCGGTGGCCGTGCGCAGCAGGGACTGGGCCTGCTCGGCGTCGGCGGGGACCAGTTCCTCGGGCAGGTCGGTGTGCGCGTCGCCGTCCGTGGGGGCGAGCCGCTCGGCCTCGCCGCGCAGCCGGCCCAGTTTCTCGCTGGCCTCGGACGCCCGGGACTCCAGCAGTTGGACGAGCGCCTCGGCGCGGGCCGCGGCGGCCTGGCGGGACGGGCCGTCGGCGCCCTCGGGGCTGTCGAGGAGCTGGGCGGCACGGGTGCGGACCTTGTTGGTGAGCCGGTCCAGTTCGGCGAGGGCGGCGCTCTCGTCGCTCTCGGCACGGGCCTGCTCGGCGCGCAGGTCGGCACCGACGCCCACCTTCTCGTACAGCTGCGACGCGGCCCGGTACGCCTCGCGGAGGGCCGGCAGGGAGGGGCGGGGGACGCCGCCGTCGAGGAGGGCGGTGCCGTCCGGCTTCTCCTCGGGGAGGTTCTCGGGGGCGCCGGCGATCTCGGCGCGTTCGGCGCGCAGGGCGCGGGCGGTGCGGTGGGCGTCGTCGGCGGCGCGCTGGGCGGTGCGGCGGTCCTCGTCGGCGGCGCGGGCCCGTTCGAGGCACACCTGGGCCCGGGCCTCGGCTTCGGCGGCCTCGTCGGCGAGCTCCCGGAGGCGGGCCTGCCAGCCGGCCCGTTCGCGGAGGCGGAAGGCGAGGCCGGAGAGGGCGTCGGCGGCGCGGCGGGCGCGCTGGGCGGCCTCCTGGCGCTCGTCCCGTACGCGGGCGGTCTCGGCGGCGGCCTCGTCGGCCTCGGCACGGGCGGTGCGGGCCTCGGCGAGGGCGGCCCGGGCGGTCTCGGCGGCTTCGCGCGCGGTGGCGGCGGCCTCCGCGAGTTCGGCGAGCATGCCGGGCGGGCAGTCGGCGCGCCAGGAGCCGATGCGGGCGGCCAGCGACCGGTCGCCGGCGAGGCGGGCGGCGAGGGCGCGGATCTCCTCGTCGCGGGCGGCGGCGCGGGCGCGCAGGGCCTGGCGCTCCTCGTCGGCGGCGTGTTCGTCGTGCATGGCCGGGTTCGGCGGGACGAGGAACACCTCGCTGTCGCCGTCCCCGGCCCGGGGCACCGGGGCGAGAAGCGCGGCGGCGGTGCCGACGGCGACGGCGGAGCGCGGGAGGAGGGCGGCGCCGGCCAGCGCCTCGCGGGCGCGGACGTACGACTGGGGGTCGGTGACGACGACGCCGTCGACCAGTTCGGGGCGGGCGGCGAGGACCGCCGCGTGGTCGGCCGGGTCGACGGACTGGGCGAGGTAGCGCCAGCCGGGCAGGGCGGGGACGCCGTGCTCGCCGAGGAACTCGACGGTGGCGAGGACGTCGGGGCCCGGCGGCAGGAGGCCGCCGTCGCCGAGGGCGCCGAGGATGCGGGCGTCGTCGGCGGCGGCCGTGCGCAGGTCGAACAGCTTGCGTTCGGCCGAGGCGATGTGCTGGTCGAGGAGTTCGCGCAGCTCGTCGGCGTACCGGTCGAGGTCCTCGGCGGTCAGCCCGCCCTGGGCGGTGCCGGACGGCGCGGCGGCGCCGGGGGCCGCCGGGGCGTCCTCGCCGGTGTTCTGCCGGGGGACCTGGGGCGCCTTCCGGGCCCCGGGGAGGCCGAGGAGTTCGGCGAGGCGCTCGTCGGCGGCGATGGACCCGGCGGCGCGCCGCTCGGCCTGGTGGGCGTGCTCGGCGGCCTGGGCGGCGTCGGCGGCGCGGGCGGCGGCCAGTTCGGCGCGGGACTCGTCGGCGGCGGCCTCGCGGGCCCGTTCGGCGGCGAGACGGGCGGCTTCGCGGGCGGTGTCCCAGGCGGCGACGGCGGTCTTCTCGGCGTCGCTGGCGGCGAGGGCGGCGCGCGCGGGGTCCGCGTCGGGGGCCGTGTCGTCGAGCCAGCCGGCCCGTACGGCCTCGGCGGTCTCCTGTTCGACCTCGGCGAGGCGCTGGCGCAGGTGGCCGGCCTCGCTGCGGGCGCGCTGGGCCTCGGTGGCGGCGGCGGTGGCGTCGCGGTGCGCGGTCTCCGCGGTCTCCTGGAGGACGGCGGAGCGCCGCTCCTCCTCGTCGGCGTGGCGTTCGCCGTCCTCGGCGGCGGCGTGGAGGGCCCGTACGAGGTCGGCGGCGGCCTTGGCGCGGGCCGCGAGGGCGGGGGCGGCGTCCCGTTCCGCCTCCTGGATGGCGGCGGCCACGCGCGCGGAGCGGTCGGCTGCGGCGCGGTGCCGGAGGACGGCTTCGGCGGCCTGCCAGGCCGCGTGGAGGGTACGGGCGTCGGACAGCTCGCGGCGCTGGGCGGCCGCGCCCTTCTCGGCGGCGGCCAGGGCCAGGGAGGCGTGCCGGTAGGCGAGCTCGGCGGCGACGAGGGAGCTGCGGGCGCGGGCCCGTTCGGCGGCGGTGACCGTGTCGGCGGCGGTGGTGACCTGCTCGGCGAGTTCGGCGGAACGGCCGCGTTCCTCGGCGGCGCGGGCGGAGAGGCGGCGGGCGAGGGTGCGGGTGCGGCGCTCGGCGGCGGCGTGGACGTCGCGGGCGCGGGCGCGGGTGTCGGCGGCTTCGACAATGCGGCCGAGGAGGTCGACGGAGCCGGCGGTGAAGTCGCGTTCGGCGGTGAGTTCGGCGCGGCGGCCGAGCTTGCTGCCGAAGCCGCTGACGAGGTCGGCGAGGCCGTCCGTGTCGCGGGTGTCGGTGACGGCGCGCAGGAGGAGGTCGGTGAAGTCGGAGTCCTTCTTGACCGCGAAGAGGCCGGCGGCCTCGCCCTCGTCGGCGTTCATCTCGCGCTGGTAGCGGAAGAGTTCGGGGTCGAGGCCGAGGTCGCCGAGGTGCTCGTTCCAGCGGTCGTGGATCTCCTCCCAGTACACCTCCAGGTGCGGGTAGGCCCTGCCGGCCTCGGTGAGGGCGTCGCGGAAGCCCTTCATCGTGCGTCGGCGCCCCCGGGCGCCGGAGGCCCCCTCGCCGGGCGGGCGGACGGAGGTGGACTCGGCGACGGGGAGGTTGTCGAGGCTGAGGCCCGGGCCGGGGCGGAAGGAGTACCAGGCCTCGGCGAACTTGCGGGGGTCGTTGGAGACCTGGCGGCCGCGCCACTCGCTGACCTTGCCGACGACGACGAGTTCCCCGGTGAGGGTGTGCTGCCACTCCAGGGCGACGTGTCCGCAGTCGTCGGCGAGGAGGAACTTGCGGAGCACGCCGGAGCTGGCGCCGCCGAGGGTGTTGCGGTGGCCGGGGAGCATCACCGAGAAGATCAGCTTGAGGAGGACGGACTTGCCGCCGCCGTTCTCCAGGAACAGCACGCCCGCGGGGGCGGGGCGGCGGGGCGGGCCGACCGGCTCGTCCTCGAAGAACTCCGCCTGGGTGGGGGCGGGACGGGGCACGGGCGCGCCCACTCCGCGCAGGTCCAGAACGGTGTCGGCGTAACGCGCACCGGCGGGTCCGATGGAGTAGAGGCGGACCCGGGACAGCTCGTACATGGCGGCGGACTCTCGTCGGTGGTTCGGAGGTGCGGTTGTCGGGTTGCCCGGGGGCGGGCGGTGCGGGCGGCGTCAGCCGTGGAACGGAAGGCCCGCGTCGGCGACCAGCTCCAGGTCGTCGCCGTCCGGCGGGGGCAGGAGGGTGGCGGAGCCGTCCGTGACGGGGACGACGCCCAGGTCGAGGAGTTCGGCCAGGGCGGCGCTGCCGGCCATGTCGCGGACCTGGAGCTGGTAGCGGGCGGTCGTGCGGTACGTGCCTCCCGCGTCGTCCCCGGTGCGCTGGAGGAAGCCGGAGTCGGTGAGGAAGGCGACGGCCTTGCCGATGATGCCGGTGGTGGAGCCGGCGAGGCGGCGGGCGTCCTTGGTGGCGCCGGTGGCGCTGCGGCGCGTGTAGACCCGCCAGGCGGCTTCGAGGCCGGGGGCGTCGGAGGCGGGATCGGTGTTCTCGCCCTCCTGCTCGGCGCGCTCCTCCAGGAGGCGGCACGCCTGCCGTACGAAGGCGTCGACGCCGTTGACGGTGACGCGGCCGATGTAGCCGTCGTCGGCGAGGTCCTCGGGGCGGGGGAAGGCCAGTGCGGCGATCGCCAGGTGGGCGAGGCCGTGCAGGAAGCGGTCGGCGGAGTCGGCGGAGGCGCGGCGCGCGTAGTCGCCCATGCGGACGGCGAAGACGGAGTCCTCGCCCGCGGTGACGGCCATGCCCGCGCGCGGGGAGACCTCCAGGACGACGAGGCCGAGGCCGGTGGCGACGGCGTCGGCGAGCCGGGCGAAGGCCGGGTCCTCGCGGTAGCGGCGGAGCAGCTCGGCGTACTCGGCGTCGCGGGCGGGGAGCAGCTTGGGCTGGAGGCCGAAGGAGACGAGCCGGGCGGCGTCGGCCGCGTCGGCGGGGGTGACGCCGCCGGACGGGGCGGGCCCGGGGGCCCGCTCGGCTACGGGCTCGCTCCACGCGTCGGTGTGCTCGGCGTGGTGGTCGCTCACGGCTGGTGCTCCTCGGTGCTGCTGGTGGTCGCGGTCATGTCGGGTCCGTGCGGTCGGCGGCCATGCCCGCCGCGTCGAGCAGGGCCGTGCCGACGATCAGGTCGGCGCCGCCGAACTCGGGGTCGTCCAGCTCCGTGCCGTCGTCGACGGCGAACAGGAGGCGCTCCTCGCCCTGGCGGTAGGCCGTGCCGACCGGGGGGCTGGCGGCGTGGACGGCGAGGAGGGCGACGAGGTACGGCAGGTCGGGGTCGCGGAGGCGGGCCTCGGCGAGGAGGCCGGAGAGGCGTCGGGGCGCGTCGTGCTCCAGGTCGAGCAGGTCCATGGCGGCGGTCAGCTGCTCCTCGCTGAAGCGGCTGTCGTCGGGCGTGGCGATCAGGTCGGGCTCGGGCATCTCGGCGCCGAGGTGCTCGCGCTCCGCGGGCGGGGTGAGGAGCAGGTCGACGAGGTCGCCGACGCGGACGGCGCCGGGGGTGCGCAGGCCCGTGCCGTGCGCGAAATACGCGTCGGTGACGCGGGTGGCCCGCTCGACGGGGAGCGGCAGCAGCGGGGCGACGAGCTGGCCGTACAGGTCGAGGCCGGCGCGGGCGGCGGGTCGCGCGAAGGCCTGGCGGTCCTGTTCGGCGCGGAACAGCGGGCCGGCTTCCAGGAGGCGGGACTGGAGCTGCGTGTGGCGGCGGATGCAGTCCTTGACTATGTCGACGAGTTCGGCGGCGCGCCGCTTGTGCTCGGGGTCCTCGGCCTCGTCCCGGGCCTTGCGGATGTTGGTGAGGATCGCGTTCTCGTGGCGGTACCGGTCCGCCACGTGCGCGAGGGCCTCGTCGATCATGTCGGGGACGGTCTTGAGCCAGTCGACGGCGCGGACGTCGCGCCGGGTCGCCTCCAGGGTCTTGCGGAGGGTCTCGGCGTACTGGACCGTGCGATAGCGGGCCTGCTCGGCGGCGAGCTGGGCGTCGGCGAGCCGGCCGCGGCTGATCAGCACCTCGAGCTTGACCTCGGCGGCGATCTGGGCGCTGGTGACGTCCGTGTCGAGGGCGCCCACCAGGACGTTGACGGCTTCGTCGGTGGTGCGGAGGTAGACGCCGCCGCCGTAGCCGGGGACTTCCTCGACGAGCTTGAAGTCGTAGTCCCTGCGGACGTACACGCCGTCGGGGCCGAAGGTGCCGTAGACGGCGCGGAAGCCGCGGTCGACGCTGCCGACGTTGATCAGGTTCTCCAGGACCCAGCGGGCGACGCGCTCGTGTTCGGCGGCGGGGCGCTCGGGGGCCTGGGCGGCGACGCGGGGCAGCAGGCGGGCGACGATCTGCTCGTGGTCGGCGCCCGTGTCGAAGTCCATGTTGAGCGTGACGAGGTCGATCGCGGCGAGGGCGACCTCCGCCATGGCGTAGACCGAGTACTCCCCCGCCAGGTTCGCCTTGCGGGCGTCCAGGTCGTGCAGGGGCGCGGTGCAGGCGAGCGCGCGGAGGCGCCGCGCCAGTCCTTCGTCGGCGGCCGGGCCCTGCGCGGGCCGCGGCCCCGCGCTGAGCTGGGGCGGAACGAGTTCCGTCGGTTCCGTCGGGGCAGGCGAGGTCACGCTGCACAGAGTAGGTCCTCGCAGTGACAGCGGTCGAAACGGCGCGGGAGGGGCCGGGGGTGGGAGCGCAGGGGCGGGGGCGCGGGAGCGGGAGGGCGGGAGCTCAGGAGCGCGGGGGCGCGGGGGCGCGGGAGCGCAGGGGTGGGGCAGCGGGCGGGCGGCTCAGGCCGGTGCGCCGTCCGCCACGCGGCGGGCGTAGACCTCGACGAGCTGGGCGCGCGAATCGTCGAGGTAGTCGGCGAGGAGGCGCTCGGCCGTGGTGCGCTCCCCGGCCCGCAACGCGTCCAGGATCTCCCGGTTCCGTACGAGGTACGGCTCGTGGAGGGCGTGCGGGTCGTCCACCACGTGGAAGGCGAGGCGGAGTTCGGCGAGGACGCCGCGCATCAGTTCGTCGGTGCGTTCGCTCCCGGCGAGGGCGACGAGTTCGCGGTGGAAGTGGATGTTGGCGGTCGAGACGCCCCTCCAGTCGCCGGCGCGGGCGTGGCGCTCGCCCTCCGCCACGGCGGCGGCCAGGCCGTCGAGGGCGAAGGGCGGGTCGCCCAGGTCGTGCACGACGGCGCACTCGACGAGGTGCCGGGTGCGGTAGATGTCGACGACGTCGTCGACGGCGAGGACCCGTACGAACACCCCGCGGTTGAGCTCGTGGACGAGCAGCCGCTCGTGGGTGAGCAGGCGGAACGCCTCGCGCAGCGTGTTGCGGGAGACGCCCAGCGCGCCGCCGACGCCGTCCTCGGACAGCCGGGTGCCCGGCGGGAAGTACCCCTCGGCGATACGGGTACGCAGGATGTCCGCGACCCGCTCGGCCGTGCTCGTGCGCCCCAGCAGGACCCGGTCGTCCGCCAGTCCACCGCTCGTCGTCACCGGCACCCCTTCCCTCCGTTCGACCCCGGCTCCCGCCCCGGCCCCGCGCCGGGCCGTCCGCGGGGCCCTCGCCGCGGACCCCGTCCGCCGCCGTGGCCATCGTAGAGAACGGGTTGTCCACAGGCCTTGTGGGATCGTTCAACGATCCCCTACCTTCGTCGTCACCGCACGGCTCCACTCAGGCACGCTCCTCACCCCCTGCGAGGTGCAGATGGGTACGACCCGGTCCGAACCGGCCACGACCCCCCGGAAGGCGGGCGGCGAGCCGCCGCTCACCTGGCTGCGCGCCCTCGGGCCACGCGGCCGGCGGGCCTTCACCGGCGCGTTCGGCGGCTACGCCCTGGACTCCTACGACTTCTTCACGCTGCCGCTGAGCATGGTGGCCGTCGCCGCATACTTCGGCCTGGACAGCGGCCGGACCGGGCTCCTCACCACCGTCACGCTGGTGGTGTCGGCGGTCGGCGGCGCGCTCGCGGGAATACTCGCCGACCGGATCGGCCGGGTGCGCGCGCTGATGGTCACGGTCGTCACGTACGCGGTGTTCACCGTCGCGTGCGGCTTCGCGCCGAACTACGAGACGCTGCTGGTCTTCCGCGCCCTGCAGGGCCTGGGCTTCGGCGGCGAGTGGGCGGTCGGGGCGATCCTGGTCGCCGAGTACGCGTCGGCGCGGCACCGGGGGCGCACGCTGGGCGGCGTCCAGAGCGCGTGGGCGGCGGGCTGGGCGCTCGCCGTGGTCGTCTACACACTGGTGTTCCACCTCCTCGACCCCGACACGGCGTGGCGGGTGATGTTCTGGACGGGCGCGCTGCCCGCGCTGCTGGTGGTGTACGTGAGGCGGCACGTCGAGGACGCCCCGGAGGCGGCCCGCGTGCGGCGGGAGAGCGCCGGGCGCGGCTCGTTCGCGGGGATATTCCGGTCGGGGCTGGCGCGGACGACGCTGTTCGCGGTGCTGCTGTCGACCGGTGTGCAGGGCGGCTACTACACCCTGGCCACGTGGGTACCCACGTACCTGAAGGCGGAGCGCGGCCTGACGGTCGTCGGTACGGGCGGCTACCTCACGTTCCTCATATCGGGGGCGTTCCTCGGCTACCTGACCGGGGGGTACCTCACGGACCGGCTGGGTCGGAAGCGCAACATCGTGCTGTTCGCCGTCCTGTCGGCGGTGTGCACCGTGGCGTACGCGAACATCCCGGCAGGGGCGGACGGGCTGGTGCTCGTCCTCGGGTTCCCGCTGGGCTTCTGCATGTCGGCCATCTTCAGCGGCTTCGGGTCCTTCCTGGCCGAGCTCTACCCGACGGCGGTGCGCGGCACGGGGCAGGGGTTCACGTACAACACGGGCCGTGCCGTGGGAGCGTTCTTCCCGGCGCTGGTCGGCTTCCTGGCGGACGGCTGGGGGGTGGGCGGGGCCCTGGTGTTCGGGGCGGCCGGGTACGGCATCGCCGTGGTGGCGCTGCTCGGGCTGCCCGAGACGCGGGGGCGGGAGCTGTGGTGACGGCCGGCGGAGCACGATCCGCTCCGGCGGGTGCGGACAGGGATTTCGAAGGAGTCGACGGACGTGACCCGGGCATCGATCGATCTCAACGCCGACCTCGGCGAGGGCTTCGGCCGCTGGCGGCTGACCGACGACGAACAGTTGCTGTCCGTCGTCAGCAGCGCCAACGTGGCGTGCGGCTTCCACGCCGGGGACGCGGCCACCATGCGCCGTGTGTGCGCCCTCGCCGCCGAGCGGGGGGTCCGGATCGGCGCCCAGGTCTCCTACCGCGACCTGGCCGGATTCGGGCGGCGCGCCATGGACGTGCCGGCGGACGAGCTGGCGGCCGAAGTGGCCTACCAGATCGGCGCCCTGGAGGTGTTCGCACGGGCCGCCGGGGCGCGGGTGTCGTACGTGAAGCCGCACGGCGCCCTGTACAACCGGGTCGTGCGCGACGAGGAGCAGGCGCGGGCCGTGGTCGAGGGGGTGCTGCTGACCGGTGAGCGGCTGCCGCTGCTGGGACTGCCGGACTCGCGGCTGCACGCGTGCGCGCGGGAGGCGGGCCTCCCGGTCGTCACGGAGGCCTTCGCGGACCGGGCCTACGCGGCGGACGGGACGCTCGTGCCGCGGGGGCGGGAGGGCGCGGTCCTCCACGACCCGGAGACGGTCGTCGAGCGGTCGGTGTCCATGGCCCGGTTCGGGACGGTGACGTCGCACTGCGGACGGACCCTGTCCGTCCGGGCCCGGTCGCTGTGCCTGCACGGAGACACGCCGGGGTCGGTGGAGCTGGCCCGGCGGGTGCGGGCCCGGCTGGAGGCGGCCGGTGTGCGGGTGGAGGCGTTCACGTGAGGGCCCTGGAGGTGGGTGGGCGGGCGCTGCTGCTGGAGTTCGACGGCGGCGAGGAGGCGCGGGCGTTCCACGCCGAGCTGCTGCGGAGGCGGGCGGCCGGCACGCTGCCCGCCGTCCGCGAGATCGTGCCGGCCGCGCGGACGGTGCTGCTCGACGGGGTGGCCGATCCGGGGCGGCTGGCCGCGGAGGCCGCCGGGTGGGAGGTGCCACCGCTCGACGCGCACGCGGGCCCCCTGGTGGAGGTGCCGGTCCGGTACGACGGGCCGGACCTGGCGGAGGTCGCCGCGGTGTGGGGGGTGGCGCCCGGGGAGGTCGGCCGTATCCACGCGGCGGCCGAGTACCGGGTGGCGTTCTGCGGGTTCGCGCCGGGCTTCGGATACCTCACCGGGCTGCCGGAGCGGTACGGCGTTCCGCGCCGGGCCACGCCGCGCACGGCCGTCCCGGCGGGCGCGGTCGCCCTGGCGGGCCCGTACACGGGTGTCTATCCGCGCTCGTCGCCCGGCGGGTGGCAGTTGGTCGGGACGACCGACGCGGTGCTGTGGGACCCCGCGCGGGAGCCGGCGGCACTGCTGTCGCCGGGGGTGCGGGTGCGGTTCGTCGAGGAGGGCGCGTGACGGACCGGGCCTTCACCGTCGTACGGGCCGGGGCGCTGACCACGGTGCAGGACCGGGGCCGGTCCGGGCACGCGCACCTGGGGGTGCCGCGGTCCGGGGCGCTCGACCCGTACGCGGCCGCGCTGGTCAACCGGCTGGTCGGCAACGACGAGGGGGCGGCGGTGCTGGAGACGACGCTCACCGGCTGCGCGCTGCGGCCGTGGTGCGGGGTGACCGTGGCGGTGGGCGGAGCGCCCTGCCCGGTCACCGTCGACGGGCGGCCGGTGGCGTGGGGCGCGGCGGTCCGGGTCGCGGCGGGTGCCGTCCTGGAGGTGGGCGCGGCGGTGCGGGGCGTCCGGTCGTACGTGGCGTTCGCGGGGGGTGTGGCGGCCGAGCCGGTGCTGGGGAGCCGGTCCACGGACCTGTTGTCGGGGCTCGGGCCCGCGCCGCTCGCGGACGGCATGACGCTGCCGTTGGGTGCCCCGCCGGAGGATGCCGCCCACTACGAGGGGGCGCCCTGGTGGGGCGTGCCGGAGGAGGTGGTGCTGGGGGTGCGGTTCGGGCCGCGGGACGACTGGTTCACGGGTGGGGCGCTGCGGACGCTCACCACGTGCCCGTACCGGGTCTCGGCGGCGTCCAACCGGGTCGGGCTGCGCACCGAGGGCCCGCCTCTGGAGCGGGCGCGGTCGGGGGAACTGCCCAGCGAGGGCATGGTGCTGGGGGCCGTGCAGGTGCCGCCGGACGGCCGGCCCGTGGTGTTCCTGGCGGACCATCCGACGACCGGCGGGTACCCGGTGGTGGCCGTGGTCCGGGAGGCGGACCTGGTGGCGGCCGCGCAGGCCGTGCCGGGGGTGCGTGTGCGGTTCGTGCGCGTCCGGTGACGCCCGCCGCAGCGTACCGCGCGTACCGCCGCTGCCGGGACGCGCCCAGGCGGGGCGTCCGCTCGAAGTACCGGCCCCCGGCGACGTCCGGTGGGTGCGCCCAGGCACGGCAGGCGCGGCCGGGTGCGACAGGCGCGGCCAGGCTCCGGCAGGCGTGACCGGACTCCCGCGGGTGGGCGGCCAGGGCCACCGCCCGGTGGCGTCCGGTGGGTGCGCCCGGGCCCGGCGGGTGCGCCCAGGCCCGGCAGGCGCGGCCGGGTGCGGCAGGCGTGACCGGACTCCCGCGGGTGGGCGGCCAGGGCCACCGCCCGAAGCATCCGCCACGGGCCACCGCCCGACGACGTCCGGTGGGTGCGCCCGGGCCCGGCGGGCGCGCCCAGGCACGGCAGGCGTGACCGGGCTCCGGCGGGTGCGCCCAGGCACGGCAGGCGCGGCCGGGCTCTGGCGGGCGCGGCCGGACTCCGGCGGGTGGGCGGCCGGGGCCGCCGCCCGGGGCATCCGCCACGGGTCACCGCCCGGCCCGCCTCGACCGCGCCGGCGCCGGCGGGGAGGGGACTGTCGGCGCCGGTGGGGAGGGGGCCGTTGGCGCCGGAGGGGAGGGGGCCGTCGGCGCCGGGGCCCGCCGGGTCAGACGGCCGGCGTGTCGGGGCCGATGCGGCTGCGCACGGCGGTCTGCACCTCGTCCTCCTCCACCGGGTCGGCGGCGAGCCTGCGCAGCCGCTCGGCGACGCGTACGTCCCCGGTCTCGGCGTGCCGGGCGGCGACCTCCCGCGTGGTCTCCTCGCAGTCCCACAGGCACTCGACGGCGAGGCCGGTCGGGAAGGTCGGGTCGGTCGCGGCGAGGGCGCGGGCGGTGCGGCCGCGCAGTTCGGAGGAGGCGGTCTCGCGGTAGACGTGCCGCAGTACGGGGGCGGCGCAGCCGATGCCGAGGCGGCCGGCGCCGTCGACGAGCGGGTACAGCGACGGCGCGTCGGGGCCGTCCGTGCGGACGGCCTGGCGCAGCGCGTCGAGGACGAGGGGGGCGTCCTGTTCGCCGCCGCGGGCGGCCAGGACGCCGCCGGCGGACGTGCCGAGCGCGTCGGGCCGGTGCACCCAGCCGCGCGCGCGGTCGACGGCCGCCTCGCCGCACATCCGCTCGAAGGCGGCGACGGCCGCCTCGGCGACGGTGCGGGACGGGCTGCTCGCGGCGGCCTCGATCAGGTCGAGTACGGCGGGGTCGCGGCCCTCGGCGAGGTAGTGCAGGGCGGCGCAGCGGGCGCCGTCGGGGCCGCCGCGGGCGGCCTCCAGGATCAGCTCGCGGTCGTCGGGGCCCGCCACGGCGGTGAGGCAGCGGGCGGCCGGCACGTGCAGGGCGGTGCCGCGCTCCAGTCCCTGCTGGGCCCAGTCGAAGACGGCCTGGACGCTCCAGCCGGGGCGGGGCCCGGTCGGCCGCATCTGGCGCTGCCAGCGGTCGAAGGAGCCCTGTTCGCGGGCGGCGCGCACGCGGCCGCCCACGGTATCGCGCGGATCCTCGCCCCACAGCCGCCAGGGGCGGGGCTCGTAGGCGTCGCGGACGGCGGCGGCCAGCGCGGCGTCGCCCTCGGGGGTGGTGGGGAAGCGGGCCAGGACGACGTCGGCGAGGCCGCGCAGCGCGGTGTCGTCGTCGCGGAGGGCCAGCTCGTCGAGGGCCCACGCCCAGTTGCTGCCGGTCGCGGTGTAGCGGCGCAGCAGCAACAGGGCGTCACGGCGGCCGTACGAGGCGAGGTGGCCGAGCACGGACAGCGCGAGGCCGGTCCGGCACTCCTCGGTGTCGAGGTGGTCGTCGACACCGAACAGGTGCTCCTCGATCGCCTCGAGTCCGCCGTGCAGGTCCAGGTAGAGGCGCGCGTAGTAGAGGGAGCGGTTCTCCACCTGCCAGTCCTGACGGGGGTCGTGGAGGACGCAGTGGTCGAGGGCGGCGAGCGCTTCGGCGCGTGGCGCGGCCAGCGCGTGCAGCGTGCCGTCGCCGCGGCCCCTCTGCAGCAGGCCGAGCAGGGTGCCGCTCGGCGCTATGACGGGTTCGAACATGGAAAACGCCTCACATCAAGCTGTCGACGCAACGGGCGCGGTCGGGTGTCCCGAAGCAACCGGGTGGGTTGATTGCCGGTGATCGGCTAGGCCGCGCGGCGCCATGGGAGACCGCCCGTCGTCTTCTGCTTGGTGTCGACCATCTTCCTCTGCCTCTGCCTTCTCATCGGTGGCCCCCTGCGGGCCCGTCGTCATGATGACCCAGCGTTTTCGCCGCCGCGACCACATTTACGGCACCGTGTCCGTCCGGGGTTCGCTGCCCGTTCCCGGCTCGTTCACCGGGCGCCGAACAGCTCCAGGAGGTCCGTCTTGCCGAACATCCGGGCGGTGTCCACGGCGGACGGAGTTCCGGCTTCCGGATCGGCTCCGCCGGCCAGCAGGGCGCGGACGACGGCGTCCTCGCCCTTGAAGACGGCGCCGGCAAGGGGGGTCTGACCGCGGTCGTTGGCGGCGTTCGGGTCGGCGCCGCGCGCGAGGAGGGCCTCCACGGCAGAGGCGTGGCCGTGGTAGGCGGCGAGCATCACGAGGGAGTCGCCCTTGTCGTTGGTGAGGTTCGCGGGGGCTCCCGCGTCGACGTAGGCGGCGAGGGCGTCGGTGTCGCCGCGCCGCGCCAGGTCGAAGATCTTCGACGCGAGGTCGACGACCTCGGGGTCGGGGGTTTCGCTCATCGGGGGCCGCCTTTCCTGCTGTTTCCGCTCCGTTGCCGCACGTACGGCGAGGTCAGCCGTACGAGTGAACCGACAGGGTACTGCCCCGTGAGGGCAGAGCCCGACGTGCGCCGGTCAAGTGAAAACGCCGCTAATTCACTCTTTTGCACCTTTTATCACATAGATGCTTCCTGTGAGCCTGGAATGACTCATGGTGACCGTCCCTCCAACCGGGAGAAACTCTCATGATCCTGTCTATCTCCGGCGTGGTACTGCTCGGCGTCATCGTCTTCCTCTTCTTCAAGAAGGACGGGCTCAAGGCGTCCCACGCCCTCGTGTGCGCGCTGTTCGGCTTCTACCTCGCGGGCACCGCGATCGCGCCGAGCATCACCGCGGGCGGGCAGAGCCTCGCCAGCCTCCTCGGCGGCATCAACTTCTGACGCCGCCCGGCCCCCTCCCCTCCGCGGCCCCGCGGCTCCGCACGACTCCGCCCACCTTCCACGACCCCAGGAGACGACGTGGCCCGTCGACCACTCCCCCGCATCCTGAGCAGCGGCAGCGCCTCGATCTCCCGCGGTCGGGAGATCGCACGCACGGCCGCCGACGGCGCCACGGACGTCCTCCATCCTCTGATCACGGTCTCGCGCGGCCTGCGGAGGCTGGCGGTGGCCGGGCGCGCCAGATGGGCGGCGACCCCCCGGGAGCGGCGCGGCCCCACGCTGCTCCTGGCCGCCGTGTGCGTCCTGGGGGTCGTGCTGATGCCGTACGGGCCGCTGCTGGCGCTCGTGTCGGTGATGGGCGCGGCGGCGTGGAAGGGCCGGGAGCGCCCCGCCGCCCGGCCGGGCCCCGACGAGGTCGGGGCGGAGCGGCTGCGGGCGCTGTACGAAGCCCTGGTCCCGCACTTCTCGGTGCCCGACGACCCGAGCCCGCTGTTCGCCCACGGCGGGGAGTGGAAGCGGGCCTTCGGGGACTTCGCGTTCGACGCGGACGGCCGGCCGACCCGGCTGCGCGTCTCGTACCCGGCGTACTTCCCGGACGGCGATCCGGGTTCGCGCGCCCGGATCGAGCGGCTGCTGCACGCCAAGTCGGGCCGTGGCCGCGAGTACCGCTTCGACTGGGACGAGGAGGGGAACCAACTGCTGATGACCGTGCTGCCCGCGCTCCCCGCGTCGGTCGCGGCGCAGCGGTTCGTGACGGTGCCCGGCGAGACGGTGCTGGGCTTCACGGACGCCGACGCCGTGCAGCGGACGGTCCCGGTCCACGACGGCGACGCGACGCGGGACGCCCCGGCGGTGGTGTGGCGCACCGGGCCGCGCTCGACGGAGCCGCACCTGCTGGTGGTGGGCCAGCCCGGCGGGGGCGTCAGCACCCTGCTGCGGTCCGTCGCGCTCCAGGCCCTCCAGCACGGCGGGGAGGTGCTGGTCCTGGAGGGCTTCGGGACCGGCGAGTACGCGTGCCTGACCGGCCGGCGGGGCGTGCTGGGCGTCGAGTGCGGCCCGGCCGGCGCGCTGAACGCCCTGGAGTGGGCGGCCCACGAGACGGAGCGGCGCCTGGCCGCCGCGCACGAGGCCCGGCGGGCGGGCGAACCGGCGCCGGTGGAGGTGCGGCGCCCGCTGTGGATCCTGCTGGACCGGCCGTCCGTCCTCGCCGACCTGGCGGCCGCCGAGGGCCGCACGGGCCCGCAGGACCTCCTCCAGGTGCCGCTGCGGCACGGGCGGGCGGCGTACGTGACGGTGGTGGTGGCCGAGCAGTTCGACACCGTCGACGCGCTCGGCGACGCCGTACGGACCCACACCCGCGCGCGCGTGACGCTCGGTTCGGCCCCCGCCGACCAGCTCGCGGCGGTCCTGGGCACCCCGCCCCACACGACGCCGCCGCCCGAGGTCCCCCCGGGCCGGGGCTACGCGCGCCTGGGCACCGGGCGGGTCGTGCGCCTCCAGGTGCCGGCCACCCCCGACCCGTACGACGAGACGTCGCCGGAGGCCCACCGCCGGGCGGTGCTCGACCTCCTCCCGGAGCGGCCCGTGCGGGAGGCCCCGCTCCCGGCGGACGGGGCGGCCGTCCCCGGCTGACCTCCCCGGATCAGACCACGACCGGATCAGGCCACGAACGTCCGCGGCTCCTCCACCGCCGGCCCGCCGGCCGCCCCCGACCGGACCGCGCGGGCGGCGGCGGCCAGGCGTGCGGCGGCCTCGTCGGCGACCGCCCCGCCCACCGTGAACGGCAGCCGCACGTACCCCTCGAAGGCTCCGTCCACGCCGAAGCGGGGCCCGGACGGGACGCGTACGCCGACGCGCTCCCCGACCTCCGCCAGGCGCGAGCCGGACAGGCCCCCGGTGCGCACCCACAGGGTGAGCCCGCCGAGCGGCACCTCGAACTCCCAGCCCGGCAGCTCGCGGCGGACGGCGGCGACCAGCGCGTCCCGGTTCTCGCGGGCCTGGGCGCGGCGGAGCCCGACCGCCTCCTCCCAGCCGCCCCCGCCCATCAGCCAGTTGACGGCCAGTTGCTCCAGGACCGGCGTCCCCAGGTCGGCGTAGGCGCGGGCAGCGACGAGCGAGCGGATCACGTCGGGCGCGGCGCGCACCCAGCCGATCCGCATGCCGGCCCAGAACACCTTGCTCGCCGAGCCGACCGTCAGCACCGTGCTGCCCGCCGGGTCGAAGGCGCAGACGGGGCGCGGCATCTCCATGCCGTCCTCCAGGCGCAGCTCCGACATGGTCTCGTCGACCACGAGGACCGTGCCCGCCGACCGGGCCGCGTCGACCAGCGCCCGCCGCTGGTCCTCGTCCGCGAGCGCGCCGGTCGGGTTGTGGAAGTCGGCCACGACGTACGCGAGCCGGGGCGCGGCGTCCCGCAGGACCTGCCGCCAGCGGGGCAGGTCCCAGCCGGACAGGTCCTCGGCCATGGCGACGGGCACCAGCCGGGCGCCGGCCTCCCGCATGAGCTGGAGGATGTTGGCGTACGACGGCGACTCCACGGCGACGCGCTCGCCGCGCCCGGCGAACAGGTGGCAGATCGCGTCCATCGCGCCCATCGCCCCGGTCGTCACCATGATCTGCTCGGGCATCGTGGGGATGCCGCGCGCCGTGTACCGGTCGGCGAGGGTGCGGCGCAGCGCGGGCAGGCCCGCCGGGTAGTCGCCGTGCGTGTGCGCGTAGGGCGGCAGCTCCTCCAGGGCGCCCTGGAAGCCGCGGCTGAGCCAGGGCTCGGGCGCGGGGAGCGCCGCGCAGCCGAGGTCGATCATCGAACCGAGCGCCTCGGGCGGCAGCGGTTCGAGGCCGCGGGCGGGCAGGGGGTTGCCGGCGGGCACGGTCGTCCAGCTCCCGGCGCCGCGCCGGGACTCCAGGAAGCCCTCCGCGCGCAGCGCCTCGTACGCCGCGGCGACCGTGGTGCGGCTCACGGAGAGGGCGAGGGCCAGCTCCCGTTCGGCGGGGAGCCGGGCGGCGACCGGGACGCGGCCCTCCAGGACGAGGAGGCGGATCCCGTCGGCCAGGGCCCGGTAGGCGGGCGGCCTGCGCGTCCCGGGACCGGCGGGCCCGGACTGCTGCGCGGTCAACTGACGGGCCAGTTGGGCGGCCCCCACAGCCGAAGTCCACTGAGTCATGATCTCAGTCCACCTTCCTCGAATTGGCCATGGTCGGCATCCAATCGCACGCAAGAGAGTGACACAGGTCAGTCCACCACACCAGCACACCGGGGGTACCCCTTGTCCCGCTCGTCGTCCGCGTCGCACTCCGCGTCCGCCGGCCCGCCACGGGGGCGGCGACTTCCGCGCCGGCTCGTGCAGCTCACCGCCGGGCTCCTCCTGTACGGCGCCAGCTCGGCGCTCCTCGTCCGCAGCGGTCTCGGCCTGGAGCCGTGGAACGTCCTCCACCAGGGCCTGTCGCGGCTCACCGGCCTGTCGATCGGCGCCGTCGTGACGATCATGGGGGCCGTCGTCCTGCTGCTGTGGATCCCGCTCCGGCAGCGGCCGGGCCTCGGCACCGTCGCGAACGTCCTGCTCATCGGGGCGGCGATGGACGCCACCCTCGCCGTCGTCCCGGACGTCGGGGGCCTGCCCGCCCGGATCGCGCTCATGGTGTCCGGCGTGGTCCTCAACGGCCTGGCGACCGGCCTCTACATCGCCGCGCGCTTCGGGCCGGGCCCGCGCGACGGCCTGATGACCGGCCTGCACCGGCTGACCGGCCGCTCGATCCGGCTGATCCGCACGTCCCTGGAGATCGGCGTCGTCGCCGCCGGCTTCCTCCTCGGCGGCTCCCTCGGCGTCGGCACGGTGTTGTACGCCCTGGCGATCGGACCGCTCGCCCAGCTCTCGCTGCGCCTGTTCGCCGTGCCCGGCGCCGCCCCCGGTACGGCGTCCGGCAGCACCGTGGTCGCCTCGGGGACACCCGAACGAGTGATACTGCCGCGGTGACTCGCCTACCGGGCCCCCGACCGGGCCACCCGTACCTGGACCACCCCTCCCCCATTCCGTTCGCCCACCGCGGCGGTGCGGCGGACGGGCTGGAGAACACCGCGGCCGCGTTCCGGCGGGCCGCCGACGCCGGGTACCGCTACTTCGAGACGGACGTGCACACCACGGCGGACGGCCGGCTCGTCGCGTTCCACGACGCCACCCTCGACCGGGTCACCGACGCGCGGGGACGGATCGCCCGGCTGCCGTGGAGCGAGGTCCGGCGGGCGCGCGTGGCGGGCCGCGAGCCGCTGCCCCTCTTCGAGGAGCTCCTGGAGGAGTTCCCCGGGGCCCACTGGAACGTGGACCTGAAGGCCGAGTCGGCGCTCGCCCCGCTGGTCGCGCTGATCCGCCGGACGAACGCCTGGGACCGGGTGTGCGTGGGCTCGTTCGACGAGGGCCGGGTGGCCCGGGCCCGCAGGGCGGCGGGCGAGCGGCTGGCCACGTCGCTCGGGGTGCGGGGCGTCGTCGGGCTGCGGCTGCGCTCGTACGGGATACCGGCGGCGCTGCGCGCCGGCGCCGTCGCCGCGCAGGTGCCGGAGGCGTGGGGCGGCGTCCGCGTCGTCGACCGGCGCTTCGTCCGCGAGGCGCACGCGCGCGGACTCCAGGTGCACGTCTGGACGGTCAACGATCCGGCGCGGATGGACTCTCTCCTGGACCTGGGCGTCGATGGCATCATGACCGATCATCTGGAGACGCTGCGCGCGGTGCTCACCGGCCGGGGAGCGTGGGTCTGACCCGGCGCGGGCCGGGGCCGGGACGAACGAGGGGGCGCGGGTGACCGCCGAGACCGCCGACCGGGGCGCGAACGCCGCCGCGCCGCCGCCCGACCGCGGGCGCGAGCGACGCGGCTGGTACTTCTACGACTTCGCGTGCTCGGTGTACTCGACGAGCGTCCTGACCGTCTTCCTCGGGCCGTACCTGACGTCGGTGGCGAAGGCGGCGGCCGACGCGGACGGTTTCGTGCACCCGCTGGGCGTCCCGGTGCGGGCCGGGTCGGTCTTCGCGTACTCCGTCTCCCTGTCGATCGTCCTCGCGGTGCTGGTGATGCCGCTGGCGGGGGCGGCGGCGGACCGCACGGGGCGGAAGAAGCCGCTGCTGGCGGCCGCCGCGTACACGGGGGCCGGCGCCACGGCGGGGATGTTCTTCCTGGACGGCGACCGGTACCTGCTCGGCGCGCTCCTGCTGATCCTGGCGAACGCGTCGCTGGCCGTGTCGATGGCCCTCTACAACGCGTACCTGCCGCAGATCGCCGAGCCGGAGGAGCGCGACGCGGTCTCGTCGCGGGGGTGGGCGTTCGGGTACGCGTCGGGCGCGCTGGTCCTCGTGCTGAACCTGGTGCTGTACACCGGGCACGCGTCGTTCGGGCTCTCGGAGTCGGCCGCGGTGCGGATCTGCCTGGCGTCGGCCGGCCTGTGGTGGGGCGCCTTCACGCTCGTGCCGCTGAGGCGGCTGCGGGACCGCCGGATGCCGCCGGGCGGCGCGGGCGCGGTCGGGTCGGGATGGCGGCAGCTTGCGGCGACGCTGCGGGACATGCGGCGCCACCCGCTGACGCTGTCGTTCCTGCTGGCGTACCTCGTCTACAACGACGGCGTGCAGACCGTGATCTCCCAGGCGTCCGTGTACGGCTCGGAGGAGCTGGGGCTGGACCAGACGACGCTGATCACCGCGGTGCTCCTGGTGCAGGTGCTGGCGGTGGCGGGGGCGCTCGGCATGGGGCGGCTGGCCCGCGCGTACGGCGCGAAGCGGACGGTCCTGGCGTCGCTGGCCGTGTGGACGCTGATCCTGGCCGCCGGGTACCTCCTGCCCGCCGGGGCGCCGGTCTGGTTCTACGCGCTGGCGGCGGCCATCGGGCTGGTGCTGGGCGGCAGCCAGGCGCTGTCGCGGTCGCTGTTCTCGCACCTGGTGCCGCGCGGCAAGGAGGCGGAGTACTTCTCGGCGTACGAGATGAGCGACCGCGGGCTGAGCTGGCTGGGGCCCCTGGTCTTCGGTCTCGCCTACCAACTGACCGGCAGCTATCGGGACGCGATCGTCTCGCTGGTGGTGTTCTTCGCGGCGGGTTTCGTGCTGCTCGCGCGGGTGCCGGTGCGGCGTGCGGTGGCCGCCGCGGGCAATCCGGTACCCGAACGGATCTGATCGAATGGAGGACCGGTTTAGACGGCGGAGCGAAAGGCCGGTAGTATACGCCTTTGGCCTACCAGGCGGACCGTTACTGCGTGCTCAGATGACGGAAGCACTGGGTGACATCTCCTTTCAGATGTGACAAACCGGGCATTGGTGGGTACAAAAAGGGGCGGCACGACGGGCGACGCATGACCCGCAACGGGAATCTTTACCGCCGACCGGACGTTGACCGGATGACGACGACAGCGACACCTGTCCTGTGGGCGACAAGCCCGGGAGGCACGATTCATGAGTGAGCGAGCTCTTCGCGGCACGCGCCTCGTGGTGACCAGCTACGAGACCGACCGCGGCATCGATCTGGCCCCGCGCCAGGCGGTGGAGTACGCATGCGAGAAGGGGCATCGTTTCGAGATGCCGTTCTCGGTCGAGGCGGAAATCCCGCCGGAGTGGGAGTGCAAGGTCTGCGGGAGCCAGGCGCTCCTGGTGGACGGCGACGGCCCCGAGGAGAAGAAGGCGAAGCCCGCGCGTACGCACTGGGACATGCTGATGGAGCGGCGCACGCGCGAGGAGCTGGAGGAGGTGCTGGCCGAGCGGCTGGCGGTCCTGCGCTCCGGCGCCATGAACATCGCCGTGCATCCGCGCGACAGCAGGAAGTCCGCGTGACGGGTTAGTCCCCGGCCGCACGGGAAAGCCGCGGGGCGCGGTACGCATCGGCGTACCGCGCCCCGCGGCTTTCCCGTGCCTGCGGGCGCCCGGCCGCGCCCCGCCGGGCACACCCGGTGCCGGACGGGCCGCACCCGGTGCCGGGCGGATGCCCGGCCGCGGTGCGGCGCCCCGGTCGTCAGGGGGTGAGCGGCGGGCGGGTGCCCCGGGGGTCCGCCGGGTCCCCGGAGGCGTCGCGGATCACCTCGCCCGGAACCACCTTGCCGTCCGGGCGGTGGATGCGGGCCTGCCGGAGGACCGTGCCCACGCGGCGGTCCAGGGCGCGTTCCGCGAAGCGGGCCGCGGCCGTGCGGACCGGCGGGAGGAGGAGGAGCAGGCCCAGCACGTCGGAGACCAGGCCCGGCAGCATCAGCAGCAGCCCGCCGAGCATCAGCATGCCGTTGCCGGTGCCGCCCTTCCCGTCCGCGGCCGGCGCACCGCCCGTCCGCTGCTGCTGGAGCGTCTCGGTGAGCGCCGTGAACGCCCGGCGCCCGGCCCGCTTCACCACGGCCGCGCCGAGCGCCCCGGCGGCCACCAGCAGGGCGAGCACCGCGAGGGCGCTCGCGGCGTCCGCCACCAGGGCCAGCAGCCAGATCTCCAGCACCAGCCAGGCGGCCAGGCCGAGGGGTATGAGGGTGCGGGCGCGGGAACGCCCACGGGTCGGGGGCAGCAGGGGTGCACCGGTCGTCATGCCTCCAGTGTGCCCGGGGCCGCGGCAGGACGGCGTAAAGGCCCGTCCCCGTCCCGCGTCAGCGGCGCTCGCGGCCCGTCAGGCGACCGGCGCGGGCGGTCACGCCCCAGGCGGTGACCCTCCACAGCGCCTCGACGATGATGTCCCGGCTCATCTTGGAGTCGCCGTGCTCGCGCTCCACGAAGGTGATGGGCACCTCGACCACGTGGAAGCCGGCGGCGACCGCGCGGCGGGCGAGGTCGATCTGGAAGCAGTACCCCTGCGACGCCACGTCCCTCAGCCCCAGCCCCCGCAGCGTCTCCGTGCGGAACGCCCGGAACCCGCCGGTGACGTCCCGGATCGGCACGCCCAGCAGCAGCCGCGAGTAGACGCTGGCGCCCCGGGAGAGGTACTCCCGCGACTTCGGCCAGTTCACGATCCGCCCGCCGGGGATCCAACGGGAGCCGAGCACCAGGTCCGCGCCCTTCAGGGCGGTGAGGAGCCGGGGCAGTTCCTCGGGCCGGTGGGAACCGTCGGCGTCCATCTCGACGAGGACGCCGTAGCCGTGGTCCATGCCCCAGCGGAAGCCCGCGAGGTAGGCCGCGCCGAGGCCCTCCTTGCCCTTGCGGTGCAGCACGTGGACGTGCGCGTCCTCGGCGGACAGCTCGTCGGCGATCTTGCCGGTGCCGTCCGGACTGTTGTCGTCGGCGACGAGGATGTCCGCGTCCGGCACGGCGGCCCGCACCCGGGAGACGATCGGCCCGATGTTCTCCGCCTCGTTGTAGGTCGGAATGATCACCAAGGCTCTGCCCAGCGGTCCGTACCGCCGCTGACTCTGACCGTCGTCTTTCACTACTGCCCCTTACGTCCTAGCGCGGATGCCCACCTTAGCGAGCCTGCGGCGCGGACGACCGGCGGCATCGGGCGGAGCCGGACGGGGTGGCGCGTACCGGTCCGCACGGGGGCCCGGCGTCCTTCGGGCCGACCTTGGGGCCCGCTGGCTGCGGGTCGTCCGAGAGCCGTTGTCTACTGAACGTCCGGGCCCCACCCGGGTCGCACCCCGCCCCGGCTCCCGGGAGCCGGGGGGACGCCCGTCCGGAGACCTCCACCGCCGCGGGGCGCTGGCGCTGAACCTGGCTCCCAGCGGTGGCGCGCCGGTGCGGCGCGCCACCCCGCGATCCAGCGGCGCTCCGCGGCGGCGGGAAGGCTCTGCTCGGCCGGTCGGACGTCCGTGGTGGACGCGGCCGAACCTACCCGCCGTTCACCGTTGCCTGTCAACACCCGTGCCACCTGCGGCGTTTGGGCGAACGCCCAGGTCAGCGACGAAGATCCGCAGGTCGTGGCGGAGCATCCGGCCCGCCGCCCGGGCGGCCGGACCGCCTCCGACTCACTCGTTCGGCCGCACGAAGACCGTGTGCCCGCCGACCACCGTGCGCAGGCACACCGGCAGCGGGGTGCCTGGGGTCAGGTCGGGCAGGCCGGGCGTGCCCGAGCGGGGGTCGGTGGACCAGCGGGCCACCCGGTCGTCGGGTGCCTGGACGACCAGGTCACCGGCCTGCCAGACGGCGTAGTCGGCGGGCGCGCCGGGCACGAGGACGCCGGCGTCGTCGCGGCCGACCGCCCGCCAGCCGCCGCGGGTGTGGGCGGTGAAGGCGGCGCGGACGGAGACGCGGTGCTCGGGCGTCCGGTGGAAGGCGGCGGCGCGGACGGTGCCCCAGGGGTCCAGGGGGGTGACCGGGCTGTCGGAGCCGAAGGCGAGGGGAACACCGGCGCGCAGCAGCGCCGCGTACGGGTTGAGGGTGCGGGCGCGCTCGACGCCCAGCCGCTCGGCGTACATGCCGTCCTCGCCGCCCCAGGCCGCGTCGAAGGCGGGCTGGACGGAGGCGGTGAGGCCCAGTTCGGCGAAGGCGGCGACGGTCTCGGGGGTGAGCATCTCGGCGTGCTCGACGCGGTGCCGGGCGGCGCGGATCCGGTGCAGGCCGACCGTCTCGGCGGCGGCCCGGACGCCCTCCACGACGGCGGTCACCGCGGCGTCGCCGATGGCGTGGAAACCGGCCTGGAGCCCGGCCTCGGTGCAGGCGGCGACGTGGGCGGCGACGGCGTCCGCGTCGAGGTGGGCGGTGCCGGTGTGCGGGGCGTCGGCGTACGGCTCGTGCAGGCAGGCCGTGTGGGAGCCGAGCGACCCGTCGACGAAGAGGTCGCCGGCGGCGCCGACGGCGCCCAGTTCACGGATCCGCCGCGCGTCCGCGGCGCCCGCGACGGCCTCGGCCCAGTAGCCGACGACCCGGGGCAGCCCCTCCTCCCCGGCGAGCCCCAGCAGCGCGGCGAAGTCCTCCTCGTCGGAGATGTCCGGGCCGCCGCACTCGTGGACGGTGCCGATGCCGAGGGACGCGGCGTGGCGGAGGGCGGCGCGCTGGGCCTCGGCGCGCTGGGCCGGGGTGATCGCGCCGTGCGCGGCGGCCCGTACGGCGTGGTGGGCGGCGCCGGTGAGGGGCGCGTCGGGGTGGTGGCCGTCGAGGTCCGCGACGCCGGGGACGAGGTCGAGGAGCGCGGTGGTGACGACGGCGGAGTGCACGTCGATCCGCGGGAGGTAGAGGGGACGGCCGCCGGCCGCCTCGTCGAGTTCGGCGCGGCTCGGGTGGCGCCGCTCGGGCCAGCGCGCGGCGTCCCAGCCGTGCCCCAGCAGGACCCGGTCGCCCGGCCGGGCGGCGGCGAAGTCCCGTACGAGCGCGAGCGCCTCGCCGAGGGTGCGGGCGCCGGACAGGTCGAGGCCGGTCAGGGCGAGCCCGGTGGCGGTCGTGTGCACATGGGCGTCGGTGAACGCGGGGGTGACCAGGGCGCCTTCCAGGTCGATGACCTCGTCCACACCGGAGGCGAAGGCGTCGGCCGCGCCCTCGGACCCCACCCAGGCGACGTGTCCGCGCTCGACGACCATCGCGGTGGCGAAGGGGTCGGCGGGGCTGTGGACGTCTCCGCCGCGCAGCAGCACGGTGGGGGCTCCCCCTGTTCGAGCGGGGTCGGCGGCAGGGGGGAGGTGTTCGCGCTCGGTCATGGTGACCAGCGTAGACAGCGCCGGCGGCCGCGTCCGGCCGGGGGCGGACGCGACCGCCGGGGCGGTCGTGCGGCGGGGTCAGACGCGGGGCGGCCTCGCCTCGTACGGGGTGGAGAGGACCACCGTGGTGCGCGTGGAGACCCCGGACTGGGAGCGGATCCTGGTGAGCAGGTGCTCCAGCTCCAGCGGCGTCGCCACCCGCACCTTGAGGATGTAGTTCTCGTCACCGGCCACGCTGTGGCACGCCTCGATCTCGGGGATGTCGGCGAGCCGGTCGGCGATGTCGTCGGGGGCGCTGGGGTCGAAGGGTTTCACCGAGATGAACGCGGTCAGCGGCAGGCCGACCGCCTCGGGGTCGACGACGGCGGCGTAGCCGCGGATGACGCCGCGCTGTTCGAGGCGGCGGACGCGCTGATGCACCGCCGAGGTGGACAGGCCCGTGGCCTTGCCCAGGTCGGTGTAGCTCATGCGCCCGTCCTTGACGAGCAACTCGACGATCTGACGATCCAGCTCCTCCATGCGGTCAACCTATTGCCCCGGAACCCCTCCGGCCCAGTCGTCCGGTCACCCCGCGGGCACCTGCGGGCGGCATGTGACCAACACCACACGCTTTTGGCCACGGACGTCCGTGACCGGACGGTTATCCGGCGGGCGCGCCGGGAAGTGCTTGGGGTGGTCGGGGCCGCATGCCTGGTCGGCCCGCCTGAGGGGGAGATTCTCCATGCAGGAGCCTGTTGATTCGGTCGAGGCCGATGAGCTCGACGCATACGACATGTTCGAGATGTTCCGGGTCGTCTGCCCGGACTGCGCGCAGCCCATCGCGCTGCTCGCGGACGAGGACACCCTGCCGGAGCACGCGCTGTGCCCGACGCCGTGGAACCCGTTCGTCCTGACGGTGTGCACCGGCTCCGGGCGGCCCGTGGCGGAGGCGCGGCCCGTCGACGACGGGTCGGGGCCGCAGGAGCAGGATATGGGGCTGCTGCTGACGCTCCCCCAGGAGCTCGACTGGCGTACGCAGCCGTTCTCGCACGTGGGCGGGCCGGGGTCCCGCCCGATCAAGGTCCCGCAGATGCGCGGCACCGCCTCGCGGATGGGGCGCGCCGCCTGACCTCCCGCTGATCCGACACCCCGCCCCGGTGCGCACGAGCGCGGCCGGGGCGGCTGCCGTCGGACCCGGGGTACGGCGCGGCACGCCGGCGGGCGGTCCCGCCCGGCCCGCCGCGCGCCGGGGAGCCGCGCCCCGCAACGCGGCGGGCGAGGCCCCGCCGCGGGGCCTCAGCGGCTCTCGGGGCCCACGAGGTGGCGGGCGACGACCACGCGCTGGATCTGGTTGGTGCCCTCGACGATCTGCAGCACCTTCGCCTCGCGCATGTGGCGTTCCACGGGGAAGTCGGCGGTGTAGCCGTACCCGCCGAGCACCTGGACGGCGTCGGTGGTGACCTTCATCGCGGCGTCCGTGCAGAACAGCTTCGCCATCGCCGCCTGCCGGGAGAACGGCCGGCCCGCGTCCCGCAGCCGGGCGGCGGCCAGGTACAGGGAGCGGCCCGCCTCGACCTGCGTGGCCATGTCGGCGAGCAGGAAGCGCAGCCCCTGGAAGTCCGCGACGGGCCGGCCGAACTGGCGCCGCTCCCGCGCGTACGCGACGGCCTCGTCGAGCGCCGCCTGGGCGACGCCGACGGCGCAGGCCGCGATGCCCAGCCGCCCGGAGTCCAGCGCCGACAGGGCGATCGTGAAGCCCTCCCCCTCCTCGCCGATCCGGCGGGAGTCGGGGACGCGGACGCCGTCGAAGTGGAGCTGGGCGGTGGGCGAGCCCTTCAACCCCATCTTCTTCTCGGGCGCGGCGGCGGTGAGCCCCTCCGCGTCGCCGGGGACGAGGAACGCCGTGATGCCGCGCGGGCCCTCGGCGCCGGTGCGGGCCATCACCGTGTAGAAGTCGGCGACGCCGCCGTGGGTGATCCACGCCTTGGTCCCCGTGATGACCCAGTCGTCGCCGTCGCGGACGGCCTTGGTGCGCAGGGAGGCCGCGTCGGAGCCGGAGGACGGCTCGGAGAGGCAGTAGCCGCCGAGGAGACCGCCGCCCAGCATCGCGGGCAGGTGCTCGGCCCGCTGCTCCTTCGTGCCGAACCCGGCGAGGCCGTGACAGGCGAGGGTGTGGACGCTGGCGCCGAGGCCGACGGTGAGGCGGGCGGCCGCCAGCTCCTCCAGGACCTGGAGGTACACCTCGTACGGCTGGTCGCCGCCGCCGTGGGCGGAGTCGTAGGGCAGGCCGAGCAGGCCCGCTTCGGAGAGGACGGAGAAGACCTCGCGCGGGAAGCGCCCGGCTTCCTCCTCCTCGGCCGCCCGGGGAGCGATCTCCCCCTGGACGATGTCGCGCACCAGGGTGATCAGATCCCTGGCCTCCTCCGTGGGCAGCTGGCGGTCCACCGGCTGCGGGGCGCGGTCGGGCATTGCGGCGCTCTCCTCCCTGTCGGGCGCTGCGGCGGGCGCGCGCGAAGGGTTGGGCGGCGCCGCCGGGTCACACTGCTTCGCCGATGCTGCCCCTCCGGGTCACGGAAACGGCAGTTCAGCGGCTGTGGCGGCACGAGTATGCCCGATCGGGTGCCTCCCGTCACCAGCGGAAAGACACCCTTCGGTAACGCTCGTTCACGTCCCGGCGGGAGGGTGCGCCGGGGAACTCAGAGGAGGCCGGCCTGGGTGACGAACATGGCGACGACGACGACGAGGACCCAGCCGAGGACGTGTTCGAGCACCTTGGGGCCGTCGTCCTGGGGGCCTCCGGTGCGGGCACGGAGGAAGGGGGCGGCGGCTGCGTTCGCGGTCATGGCATCTCGCTGTCGTCGTACGGCTGTGACTGTCCCCCCGGCCCCTCCACAGTGCCAGCGGGAAGGCCCCCGTGGGGAGAGACGTTGCTCACTCCCGGCCGCCGCCCCGCATCTCCTGTCCCACGCCGGCGTCCGCGAGCGCCCGGCGCTGGGCCGGGGTCGCCTCGTCGGGCCAGTACAGGTAGCAGACGCCGCCCGTCCCGGAGACGACCCCGCCGGTGGCGTCGCGGCGCCTGGTGCGCAGCCAGACCGTCTCCCACTCGCGCCGCCGGTAGACGCGGCGGACGGCCTGGTTGGTCGGGGACGCCGGGTCGTTGGCGATCACGTCGCCGTCGGCCGTGAAGCCGATCACCGTCATCAGGTGACCGGCGGTCCCGTAGCCGGCCCCCGTCAGCTCGCCCTCCAGGAAGGACTGGGAGGTGATCACGGGGATGCCGGCCCCGACGAGGTTCTCCAGGTCGGTGAGCGAGCGCAGCCGGGTCACGACGGCGTTCATGCCGTCGTAGGTCGCGGCGTAGGCGGCGTTGAAGGACCAGTTGCCGCAGCCCTCGTACTGGCTGTCGTACGTGGCGCGGGCGGCGTGGCAGACCTGCGGATCGGCGTAGGCGGGATCGACCCAGGCCAGTTGACGGGCGGTGGGGCGGCGGCCCCAGTACTCGACGACCATCTGCGAGGAGGTGGGGCTGCACCACGCCTCGCCGCCGTTGTCGTACTCGGGGTACTGGCCGATGTGGGTGTTCTGGGAGTAGCGCGGCACGCTCAGCTCGCGGACCACGCGGTGCTCGGCGGCGGGGACGGTGAAGCGGTCCGGCACGTCGGAGGCCATGGCGCCCAGCCGCCACACGGTC
The DNA here is from genome assembly GCF_056432325.1 of Streptomyces sp. NPDC045287. Taxonomy (NCBI): domain Bacteria; kingdom Bacillati; phylum Actinomycetota; class Actinomycetes; order Kitasatosporales; family Streptomycetaceae; genus Streptomyces; species Streptomyces sp. NPDC045287. The sequence continues at coordinate 50,102 of NZ_JBWKJG010000025.1, read as the reverse complement.
GGCGTGCGGTCGCTCCCGGGTGCGCGGTGGAGGGTGACGCGGAGCCGGTACGACGTGGGGCGCGGCCCGTTCGCCGGGTCGTCGACCGCGACGGTGTCGGTCCAGACGCGGGTCCGGCCGTCGCCCTGGCCGTCGACCGAGGCGCGGCGGATGTCGCCGTCGCCGGCGGCCCAGTGGGCCATCACGTACCACGGCGAGTCGGTGCCGTCCGGGTAGCCGGCGGACAGCTCGACGGTGATCCAGGTCCCGGGGGGCGTGTCGGCGTTCCAGGAGGCGACCAGCTCGGTCGCGGGGGCGGCCGTGGCGTGGCGGGGGGAGGTCCAGGAGGCGTACTCCCAGCGGGCGGTGGTGCCGGTGTGCGGGTCGGTGCGGTCGGCGCTGCCGACGGGGACGTCGATGGCGATGCCGGGGCGGGGGCCCGCGACGGCGCGGACGCCCTCGGCGGTGCCGGAGCGCCAGTCGGCGGGGGTGGTCCAGAAGCGGTTGTCGATCAGCGGGCCGGTCGTGTCCCCGCCGGCGGGGTGCGGGGCGGTGACGGGGCCGGCGGGCGCGGCCGGGGCGGCGGAGGCCGCGACGGTGGCGGCGGAGGCCGTGGCGAGGGCGGCGGCGAGCACGGTCCTGCGCGAGGTCGGTTCGGGCATGCGGGTGGTCCCCCTGTCGGGTCGGCTGCGGTCCGGGCGCACGGGTGGGCGCGGAAGACGGGTCGGCGCCGCCCACTATCGCCGGCGGACCCCGCCTCCGCCAGGCAATCCGCGCCCGCGTCCCCCGGGCGGCCCCCGATGCGCCCGCCGGGGCGTCGGTAGGGTGGCGGCATGTCCCAGGCCGCCACCGAACGCCCCGGCCGCCCCGGCCTCGGGGCGCTCGCCGCCGAGCTGCGCGCCCTCGCGCCGTCGTGCGGGCCCGTGCGGCTCGTCGCCGTGGACGGGCACGCGGGGTCCGGCAAGTCGACGTTCGCCGCGCGGCTCGCGGAGGCCCTCGGCGGGGCTCCGGTCCTCCACCTCGACGACATCGCCACGCACGACGAGCCGTTCGCCTGGACGGGCCGTCTGCGCGCGCAGGTCCTCGACCGGTTCGCGCGCGGCGAGGCGGCGGAGTACCGCCCGTACGACTGGGGCGCCCGCCGGTTCGGGCCGGCGCGGCGGCTGCCGCCCGCTCCGGTCGTCCTGGTCGAGGGCGTGGGCGCCGGGCGCCGCGCGCTCCGGCCCCGCCTGGCGCGGCTGATGTGGATGGAGCGCGCCGCCGAGGAGTCCTGGCGGCGGGGGCGGCACCGCGACGGACCCGCGCAGTCCGCTTTCTGGGACGGATGGACAGTGGCGGAGACCCGCCATTTCGCCCACGACCCCTCCCTGCCGTTCGCGGACACCCTGATACGTGAGTGCCAGGGGGGATACCTGTGGCTGCCGAGGCACTTTTCAGCCGCCGATTCGAAGCCAATCCGTCACACACCGTGACGATCAACGGGGGTCTTCCGCGGGAGTCGGAAATCGGCCGCCCAGACTGCCTCAACTTCGCTTGACCGAGGGGCCGTACAGGTCTTACGTTCTCAATGTGCGGCTTTTCGGAGTCGCCGCAGACGCGAAGCCCCCGGTTGTTCCCCCGTGATCGGGGGCTTCGTTCTGCCCTCGCCGCTCCGGTTCACCCCATGGTTCGGCCGCTTGGCGCTACCCTCAGTAACTGTCGCCGGCGCGCCCGTGAACGCCTCCCGAGCACTGGTCGCGCCCTTAGTCGCGCACCCCGCGCGCGGGTACGATGCACCCCGGTGCGGTCAAAGCCCGTCCACGGGAAGGCGGTCGAAAAGCCTCCGGCGGGCGCCCGCCCGGCGGGACGGCTCCGGGGACACGTGTTGTGGGGGGACCCGATGGACATCGGCACGCAGGGCCCGCAGGCCCCCGCCGACCTCGCCTGGCTGCGCGGTGTCGACGCCTACACCATGGGCGCGTACCCCCAGGCCGAGGAGGAGTTCCGCACCGCCGTGCGGATCGACCCCGGCATGGCCGACGCCTGGCTCGGGCTGCACGCCCTGCGGGTCGACACGACGACCGCGCTGCTGCGGATGTACCACCACCGCGCCCGGTTCGGCGAGCAGCGGCGGCGCCACCGGCGGACGCTGAACTCCTGGTACTGGCTGGGCTGGTGGGTGCAGCCGGTGTTGGAGAGCTCCCGCGACCTGCTGCTCGCCCACGCCTCCCACTGGCTCGACGGCCGGCACGTCCCGGAGCTCGACCGGGCGCTGGCGGGGCTGCCGCCCGTGGACACCGACCCGCAGGTGCGGTTCCTGCACGCCTGCCGGGCCTACCTCGTCAAGGACTGGGACCAGCTCGTCCGGCACACCGAGCCCCTCGTCGACGACCCGCTGCTGGGCATCGAGGCCGGGCTGTTCGGCGGCATGGCGCGGGTGCGGCTGGAGATGTACGGGCAGGCCGAGCCGCTGCTGTCGGCGGCGCTGATGCGGTGCCGCAGCGAGCAGCCCCAGCGCAAGGAGCTGCGCTACTGGCTCGCCCGGGCGCACGAGGGCACCGGGCGCACCGCCGCCGCGCTGCCCCTGTACCGGGCGGTGCACCGGGTGGACCCGGCGTTCATGGACACGGCGGCGCGGCTCGCGGCCATCGCCGAGTACGACGGTTTCGACGGGACGCCCGAGGAGACCGCGGGCCTCGCGGCGGTCTCCCTGGCGGGCGGCGCCGGGGTCGGGGGCGGGGCGGACGGCGGGCCGGGCGCCGACCTGCTGGACCCGGGGTTCGACGACGTCGCGGGCCCCGGCCTCCCGCAGCAGTCCGGGCCGGCCGCGGGGCCGGGCGGGCCCGTGCCGGGGGCGCCGCCCGCCGCGCCCGCACCGCCCGGCGGGGCGCGGGAGAAGGCGGGCGGGGCCGTGCCGGGGCGGCCGGCGCCGCCGTTCCCGGCGAGCCCGACGGACCCGGAGCTGCTGGCGAAGGCGCTCGCCGAACTGGAGCGGATGGTCGGCCTCGATCCGGTGAAACGGCAGGTCAAGGCGCTCTCCGCGCAGTTGGAGATGGCCCGGTTACGGGCGGGCCAGGGGCTCCCCGTCCAGCCGCCGAAGCGGCACTTCGTCTTCTCCGGCCCCTCCGGCACGGGGAAGACCACCGTCGCCCGCATCCTCGGCCGGGTGTTCTACGCCCTGGGGCTGCTCGGCGGCGACCACCTCGTGGAGGCCCAGCGCGCCGACCTCGTCGGGGAGTTCCTGGGACAGACGGCGGTGAAGGCCAACGAGCTGATCGACTCCGCGCTCGGCGGCGTCCTCTTCGTCGACGAGGCGTACTCGCTCTCCAACTCCGGCTACAGCAAGGGCGACGCGTACGGCGACGAGGCGCTGCAGGTCCTGCTGAAGCGCGCCGAGGACAACCGCGACCACCTGGTGGTGATCCTCGCCGGCTACCCGGAGGGCATGGACCGGCTGCTCGCCGCCAACCCGGGGCTGTCGTCCCGGTTCACCACGCGCGTCGACTTCCCGTCGTACCGGCCGCTGGAGCTCACCGAGATCGGGAAGGTGCTGGCGGCGGCCAACGGCGACGTGTGGGACGAGGAGTCGCTCGACGAACTGCACTCGATCAGCGGCCACGTCGTGGAGCAGGGCTGGATCGACGAGCTGGGCAACGGCAGGTTCCTGCGGACCCTGTACGAGAAGTCGTGCGCCTACCGCGACCTGCGGCTCTCCGGGTACGCCGGGACGCCGACGCGGGAGGACCTGGCGACGCTGCGGCTGCCGGACCTGATGCAGGCGTACGGCGAGGTCCTCTCGGGCCGCGGCCCGGGCGGCCGCGGCCCGCAGGATCCCCTGCCCCCGGCGTACTGACCGCACGGCCGCCGGGCACCTCCGCTACGCCGGGAGGGCGTCCGCCTCCGGGGACGGGCGCGGACCCGCGACGCGGACGCGGTGCGCCGGGTCCCGCACCTCCCCCACCAGCATCTCCAGCACGTCCTCCAGTGCGACCAGGCCCAGTACCCGGCCCGACACGTCCGCGACCTGCGCCAGGTGGGCCGCCGCGCGCCGCATCACGGCCAGCGCCTCGTCCAGCGGCAGCTCGGCCCGCAGCGTGGCCATGGGCCGCCAGACGTGCTGCGGCACGGCCCGGTCCGGGTCCTCCAGGTCCAGGACGTCCTTGACGTGCAGGAAGCCGAGGAACGCGCCCCCGCCCTCCGGACGCACCGGGAACCGCGAGTAGCCGGTGCGCACGGTGAGCGCCTCGAGCTGGGCCGGCGTGACCGACGGGGGGACGGTCACCACCGCCGTACGGGGGATCATCACCTCCCGCACGGGCCGCGTGCCCAGCTCCAGGGCGTCCTCCAGGCGCTCCTGCTCGGCCGGGGCGAGCAGGCCCGCCTGGCCGGCGTCCTCGACGAGGCGGTTGAGCTGCTCGCTGGTGAAGACGGCCTCCACCTCGTCCTTCGGCTCGACCCCGAAGACCCTGAGCACGGCTCCGGAACAGGCGCCGAGGGCCGCGGTGACGGGCCGGCACAGCCGGGCGAAGCCGACCAGGGCCGGGCTCAGCCACAGCGCGGTCCTCTCCGGCGCGGCCATCGCCAGGTTCTTCGGGACCATCTCCCCCACCACGAGGTGCAGGAAGACGACCACGGCGAGGGCGATGACGTAGCCCAGGGGGTGGACCAGGCCCTCGGGGAGGCGCGCGGCGTGGAACACCGGCTCCAGCAGCCGCGCCACGGTGGGCTCCGCGACCGCGCCGAGGGTGAGCGAGCAGACGGTGATGCCGAACTGCGCGGCGGCCATCATCTGCGGCAGGTTCTCCAGGCCGTGCAGGACCGTGCGGGCCCGGGGGGAGCCGAGCTGCTCGACCTGGCTGCGGCGGACGGAGACGAGGGCGAACTCGGCGCCCACGAAGAAGCCGTTCGCGAGCACCAGCAGGGCAGCGAAGAGGAGTTGGAGCGCGCTCACCGGGCGGCCTCCGCCACGTCCGCCGTGCGGACCAGCCGGACGCGCCCGGCGCGGTACCGGTCCACCCGGCGGACGAGGAGCCGCCAGCCGGGCAGTTCGGCGCGGTCGCCGGGGGCGGGGATGCGGCCCAGCAGGTCGGCGACGAGCCCGGCGACGGTCTCGTACGGGCCCTCGGGGACCTCCAGCCCTATCCGCTTCAGCTCGTGCACCCGGCAGCTGCCGTTCGCCTCCCAGGCGGGCCGGCCGTCCTCCGGCGCGACGGCGGCGAGTTCGGGCTCGCCGTCCGCGACCGCGTCGTGCTCGTCGCGGACCTCGCCGACCAGTTCCTCGACGATGTCCTCCAGGGTGACCACGCCCGCCGTACCGCCGTACTCGTCGACGACGACGGCGATGGGCTGCTCGCTGCGGAGCCGTTCCAGCAGCGCCTGCGCGGGCAGCGTCTCGGGGACGAGGAGGGGCGGGACGGCGATCCGGCCCACCGGGGTCCGCGGTCGCGCGGGCGCGGGGACCGCGAGGGCGTCCTTCAGGTGGACCATGCCGACGATCTCGTCGATGCGGTCCCGGTACACGGGGAAGCGGGACAGGCCCGTCGCCCGCGTGAGGTTGAGGACGTCCGCGGCGGTCGCGTCGGACCGCAGGGCGTTGACCTTCACCCGGGGCGTCATCACGTGCTGCGCGGTGAGCCCGCCCAGGGACAGGGTCCGTACGAAGAGGTCGGCGGTGTCCTGTTCGAGGGCGCCGGCCCGGGCGGAGTGCCGCGCGAGGGCGACGAGCTCGCCGGGCGTACGGGCGGAGGCCAGCTCCTCGGCGGGCTCCACGCCCATGAGCCGCACCAGCCGGTTGGCGACGGCGTTCAGCAGCGCGATCACGGGGCGGAGGGCCGCCGAGAACGCGTACTGCGGGCCGGCGACGAACCGGGCCACCTGGAGCGGCCGGGACACCGCCCAGTTCTTCGGGACGAGCTCGCCGACCACCATCTGCAGGGCGGAGGCGGCGAGCATGCCGACGGCCACGGCGAGGCCGGACACGGCGCCCGCGGGCAGTCCGGTCGCGGTGAGCGGGCCGCTCAGCAGCCGGGCGAGCGCCGGCTGCGCGAGCATGCCGACGACGAGCGAGGTGAGGGTGATGCCGAGCTGCGTGCCGGAGAGCTGGAAGGACAGCTCCCGCAGGGCCTTGACGACCGTACGGGCGCGCCGGTCGCCGTCCGAGGCGGCGCGTTCGGCGTCGGCCCGCTCCACGGTCACCAGGCCGAACTCGGCGGCGACGAAGAAGCCGTTGGCGAGGATCAGGACGAAGGCCGCGCAGAGCAGCAGGAGGGGGAGGGTCATGCCGCCGCCTCCTCGGGTGCGGAGGGGGCGGCGGAGGTACTACAGGACGATCCGTCCATTGCTGGAGGGGGTCACTCCTCGGGTCGCAGGTGCCCCGCCGGCCCGGTCGCTGCCGTGGGTGCGGGGCGGGGCGCTCCGGGCGCCACCGCGACAAGAGTAATCACGCCGCCCCGGCCCGGGCAGGGTGCCGCGGGCCGGGCGGGGGCCGTCAGCGCTGCTCGGGGCCCGTGCCGCGGTTCTCGGCGAGGGCGCGCAGGGCGCGCGCGTCGCGGATGGCCTGCGCCTTGCCGATGCCCGGCTGGATGCCGAGGGCGGGCAGGCTGGTGCCGTCGCTGAGGTCGAGGAACACCCACGGGTCGCCGACGCGCAGGTTGACGCGGAGGATCTCCGGCCAGGCCAGGCGGCGGCTGCGGGTCAGGTTGACGACGGTGACGCCGTCCTCGTCGGCCACGACCTTCGGGCGGCTCAGCAGGATGAGCACGCCGTAGAAGAGCGCGGCCGTGAGGACGAAGCTCATCCGCTCGCCGGGGTGGAGCCGCTCCAGGACCAGGGCGACCACGGTGATGACGGCGAACATGACGGCGCCGGTGGCGAGGAGCACCGCGCGGGTGCGCCGCGGCCGGAAGGTGACGGGGAGGGCGGGGGCTTCGCTGGGCACGTCGGGCATGGCGGGGCGTTCGGCTTCCGGCTCAGAGGCGGCAGGCGTGGATCTCGGTGGTGAGGATGGCCCGGGCGCCGAGGGCGTACAGGTCGTCCATGACGCGCTGCGCGTCCTTGGCGGGGACCATCGCGCGGACGGCGACCCAGCCCTCGTTGTGCAGCGGCGAGACGGTCGGGGACTCCAGGCCCGGCGTGAGGGCGACGGCCTGCTCCAGGTGCTCGGCGCGGCAGTCGTAGTCCATCATCACGTAGCTGCGGGCGACGAGGACGCCCTGGAGGCGGCGGAGGAACCGCTGCACCTCGGGGTCGTCGGCGGGGGCGCCCGTGCGGCGGACGACGACGGCCTCGGAGGTGAGGATCGGCTCGCCGATGACCTCCAGGCCGGCGTTGCGCAGGGAGGTGCCGGTCTCCACGACGTCGGCGATGACCTGGGCGACGCCGAGCTGGATGGCGGTCTCCACGGCGCCGTCGAGGTGCACGACGGAGGCGTCGATGCCCTGGTCGGCGAGGTGCTTGGCGACGATGCCCTCGTACGACGTGGCGATCGTCATGCCGTGGAAGTCGGCGGGGCCGCTCGCCGTGCCCGGCCGGGTCGCGTAGCGGAAGGTGGAGCGGGCGAAGCCGAGCTCCAGGATCTCCTCGGCGTTGGCGCCGGAGTCCAGCAGCAGGTCGCGGCCGGTGATGCCGATGTCGAGCTTGCCGGAGCTGACGTAGATGGCGATGTCCCGGGGGCGGAGGTAGAAGAACTCGACCTCGTTGTCCGGGTCGACCAGGACCAGCTCCTTGGACTCCTTGCGCTGCTTGTAGCCGGCCTCATGGAGCATCGCCGACGCAGGCCCGGACAGTGAACCCTTGTTGGGGACGGCGATGCGCAGCATGGGACGGGCTTCCTTTGCCTCGGAGTGGTTCTGGTGGGGTGCGGGGTGCGTGCGGGAGGGGCGGGTCAGAGGTGGGCGTAGACGTCGTCGAGGGAGATCCCGCGCGCGACCATCATCACCTGGACGTGGTACAGGAGCTGCGAGATCTCCTCGGCGGCGGCTTCCTTGCCCTCGTACTCGGCGGCCATCCAGACTTCGGCGGCCTCCTCGACGATCTTCTTGCCGATGGCATGGACCCCCTTGTCCACCAGCTCGGCGGTGCGGGAGGTGGCGGGGTCGCCGGCCTTGGCCTTGAGCTCCAGCTCGGCGAAGAGGTCTTCGAAGGTTTTGTTCGCCATGATGACCCAAGAGTACGGGGTGGGGCGCACCCACTCAGCGCCAGGGTTCGCTGACCGTGCGCAGCGTCATGGCGGTGGCGACGGCGGCGGTGACCGCTTCGTGGCCCTTGTCCTCGTTCGAGCCCTCCAGGCCGGCGCGGTCGAGGGCCTGCTCCTCCGTGTCGCAGGTGAGGACGCCGAAGCCGACGGGGACGCCGGTGTCGACGGAGACCTGGACGAGGCCCTGGGTGACGCCCTGGCACACGTAGTCGAAGTGGGGCGTCCCGCCGCGGATGACGACGCCGAGGGCGACGACCGCGTCGTAGCCGCGGCCGGCGAGGACCTTGGCGACGACGGGCAGCTCGAAGCTGCCGGGGACGCGCAGGACGGTCGGCTCGTCGATGCCCAGCTCGTGCAGGGCGCGCAGGGCGCCGTCGACCAGGCCGGTCATGACCTTCTCGTGCCACTGGGCGGCGATGACGGCGACGCGGAGGTCGCCGCAGTTGCTGACGGTCAGTTCGGGTGCGCCCTTGCCGCTCACGTTTCTCCTCGGGTGGTGCGATCGCTCGCTCGGTGGTGGGTGGGGTGGTGCGGTGGTGCTACTGGGTGACGCAGGGGGACACGTCGGCCGGGCCGTCGAGCCAGGGCAGGTCGTGGCCCATGCGGTCGCGCTTGGTGCGCAGGTACCGGACGTTGTGCTCGCCGGCCTGGACGGGCATGGGCTCCCGGCCCGCCACGGTGAGGCCGTGGTGGGCGAGGGCGGCGGTCTTCTCCGGGTTGTTGGTCATCAGCCGGACGCTGCGGACGCCGAGGTCGGCGAGCATGCGGGCGCCGGCGGCGTAGTCGCGGGCGTCGGCGGGCAGGCCGAGCTCCAGGTTGGCGTCGAGGGTGTCGCGGCCCCGCTCCTGGAGCTCGTACGCCCGGAGCTTGGAGAGCAGGCCGATGCCGCGGCCCTCGTGGCCGCGCAGGTAGACGACGACGCCGCGGCCGGCCTCGGTGATGCGGTCCATGGCGGCGTGCAGCTGGGGGCCGCAGTCGCAGCGCAGGGAGTGGAAGACGTCGCCGGTGAGGCATTCGGAGTGGACGCGGACGAGGACGTCCTCGCCGTCGCCGAGGTCGCCGTGGACGAGGGCGACGTGCTCGACGCCGTCGGCCGTGGAGCGGTAGCCGTACGCGGTGAAGTCGCCGTGCGCGGTCGGCAGCCGCACCTCGGCCTCGCGGTGGACGGCCGGGGCCGGGGCGGTCGCGGTGTCGTGGCGGGCGGCGGGGGCGGTGCCGCGGCGGTAGGCGACCAGGTCCTCGATGGAGATGATCGTCAGGCCGTGCTTGCGGGCGAAGGGGACGAGCTCCGGGAGCCGGAGCATGACGCCGTCCTCCCCGGCGATCTCGACGATGGCGCCGGCCGGGCGGAGTCCGGCGAGGCGGGCCAGGTCGACGGCGGCCTCCGTGTGGCCGTTGCGGGCCAGGACGCCGCCGGGGCGGGCGCGCAGCGGGAAGACGTGGCCGGGCCGGACGAAGTCGGACGGCTCCGCGGCGCCGCTCGCCAGGAGCTGGAGGGTGGTGGCGCGGTCGGCGGCGGAGATGCCGGTGGTGACGCCGTGGGCGGGGGCCGCGTCGACCGAGACGGTGAACGCCGTCCGCATCGACTCGGTGTTCTCCTCGACCATCTGCGGGAGGCGGAGCCGGTCGAGCTCGTCGCCCTCCATGGGGGCGCAGATGAGGCCGCGGCACTCGCTCATCATGAAGGCGACGATCTCGGGCGTGGCCTTCTCGGCGGCGACGACGAGGTCGCCCTCGTTCTCGCGGTCCTCGTCGTCGACGACCACGACGGGCCGGCCGGCGGCGATGTCGCGGACGGCCTGCTCGACGGGGTCGAGGGTGAGGTCGGCGGTGTCCCACAGGGGCAGTTCGGGCGCGGTGGTCATGCCGGGGCTCCTTCCAGGGCCTGGGCCGGGGTGCGCGTGCGCAGCCACCAGTCGCGCATGCCCCACAGCACGAGGGCGAAGTAGACGACGTAGACGAGCCCGGAGAAGGCGAGGCCGCTGCTGAAGGCGAGCGGGACGCCGACGACGTCGACGAGCAGCCAGGCGAACCAGAACTCGACCAGCCCGCGGGCCTGGGCGACCATCGCGACGAGGGTGCCGACGAAGATGTACGCGTCGGCCCAGGGGCTCCACGACAGCGACGGGTACAGCGTGAACAGGCCGCCGACGGCGAGCGTGCCGAGGACGGCGCCGGCCAGGAGGAGGCCGCGCTCCCTCCAGGTGGCGAAGCGGACGGCGATGGAGCCGTCCTGGGCCTGGCCGCGGCCGAGGTGCCACTGGCGCCAGCCCCACAGGGCGACGGCGATGACCAGGAGCTGCTTGCCGACGCCGCCGGAGAGCTGGGCGGAGGCGTAGGCGGCGACGAGGACGACGCCGGAGAGCAACTGGGCGGGCCAGGTGAGGATGGAGCGGCGCCAGCCGAGGGCGAGGGCGGCGAGGCCGATCGTGTTGCCGAGCATGTCGGACCAGATGATGCGCTGGCCGAAGGCGGTGAACGCCTCGCCGCCCAGCCAGGTGAGGGCGCTCATCGGGCGGCCCCCCGGGTGCCGAGGAGGCGCTCGACGTACTTGGCGATGACGTCGACCTCGAGGTTGACGGGGTCGCCGGGCTGCTTGTGGCCCAGGGTGGTGAGGGCGAGCGTGGTGGGGATGAGGCTGACGGTGAAGTGGTCGGCGCCGGCCTCGACGACGGTGAGGCTGACGCCGTCGACGGTGATGGAGCCCTTCTCGACCACGTAGCGGGCGAGTTCGGCCGGGAGGGAGATCCTGACGACCTCCCAGTGCTCGGAGGGGGTGCGCTCGACGACGGTGCCGGTGCCGTCGACGTGGCCCTGGACGACGTGCCCGCCGAAGCGGCCGTCGGCGGGCACGGGCCGCTCCAGGTTGACGCGGGAGCCGGCGGTGAGCGCGCCGAGGCTGGAGCGCTTGAGGGTCTCGGCCATCACGTCGGCGGTGAACTCGTCGCCCTCGTGCTCGACGACCGTGAGGCAGACGCCGTTGACGGCGATCGAGTCGCCGTGCTTCGCGCCCCGGGTGACCACGGGGCCGCGGACGCGGAAGCGGGAGGCGTCGCCGAGGGTCTCGACGGCGGTGACCTCGCCCAGTTCTTCGACGATTCCGGTGAACACTCAGTGCTCCTTGGGGGTGGGGAGGGAGGCGGGGCGGGCGGTGACGCGGAGGTCCGGGCCGATGCGGGTGGTGTCGGTGACGCGCAGCCGCAGGGCGTCGGCGACGGTGGTGATCCCGGCGTCGCCGAGCGCGGCGGGGCCGGCGCCGAGGAGGACCGGGGCGAGGTAGCCGACGACCTCGTCGACGGCGCCCTCGGCGGCGAAGGCGCCCGCGAGGGTGGGGCCGCCTTCGAGGAGTACGGAGCGGACGCCCCGCTCGTGCAGGGCGGCCAGCAGGGCCGGTACCGCCAGGCCGCGCCCGGTGGCGGCCCTGGGGAGCCGTACGACGTCGGCGCCGGCGAGGTGGTCGGCGGCGGCGTCCTCGGCGACGGCGATCAGCGTGGGGGCGGCGTCGTCGAGGACGCGGGCACCGGGCCTGACGGCACTCGCCCCGGTGTCGACGACGACCCGCAGCGGCTGGACGGCGCCGTCCACGCCGCGTACGGCGAGGTGGGGGTCGTCGGCGCGGGCGGTGCCGGAGCCGACGACGACGGCGTCCGCCTCGGCGCGCAGCCGGTGGACGTCGGCGCGGGCCTCGGGCGAGGTGATCCAGCGGCTGGTGCCGTCGGCGGCCGCGACGCGGCCGTCCAGGGTGGCGGCGTACTTCCACCGGACGTGGGGCCGGCCGAGGCGCACGGAGGTGAGCCAGGCGGCGTTGCCGGCCGCGGCCTCGTCGGCGAGGAGGCCGCCCTCGACCTCGACGCCGGCCGCGCGGAGCGTGTCGGCGCCGCCGCTGGCCTGCGGGTTCGGGTCGGCGACGGCGTAGACGACGCGTGCGATCCCGGCCTCGGCGAGCGCCTGGGCGCAGGGGCCGGTGCGGCCCGTGTGATTGCAGGGTTCGAGGGTGACGTAGGCGGTGCCGCCGCGGGCGCGGGCGCCCGCCTCGCGCAGGGCGTGGACCTCCGCGTGGGGGCCGCCGGCGCGCTCGTGGTACCCGGCGCCGACCTCGTGGCCGGAGGCGTCGAGGACGACGCACCCGACGACCGGGTTGGGGCTGGTGGAGCCGAGTCCACGGGCGGCGAGCGCGACGGCTCGGCGCATGGCGGTCGTGTCGGCCGCTGTGGCCACCGGGTCCTCCTGCCTCGTCGGGCACGGACTCCGGGGCCTGTCGGTGGCGACAGGAAGCGGGAACGGCGCCTCGCGGGGGTACGCCGCCACGGCGCCGGCCGGCCTCCGGGGGACGCCCGGCCGCCGGCAGACGACGGCGCGCCCCGAGAAGGGTCGCCCGCCGCGCACTGCCTCCCATCCGGACTTTCACCGTCGGTCCAGGAGTTTCACCTGGTCAACCGGCCACTGGATGCGGCCGGGTCGCGGACTGTAACCGCCGGTTCGGAATTGCACCGACCCCGGAGTGCGCTGCTGCTGATACAGGGCCAGTGTGCCACGGCTCCGCGCCGCCCACGCGGGTGATCTCTGTGGGCTGACTCACAGCGGGGGCCGGGCCTCCCTCCCGCGCGCCCCCCGGTTCCTTCTTCCCGCCCCCGTGGAACCAGATTGGTCCAGACCTATTGACGCTTTGGTCTAGTCCTCTTAATGTCTGCGTCACCTCTCCGCGGAGACGGCCCTCCGGTGTGCGCACACCTGGGCCGGGCACGACCCCAACCCCCTGCCAGAAGCCGCACGTTGTGTGAAGCCCGACTCCCCAGGAGGAGCCGACCGTGCTGTCATCCCCCCGTGCGAGAGCCTCGCTGCTCGCATCCGGCGCCGCCGTCGCCGGACTGCTGCTCAGCTCGCTCTCCGGTGGCGTCTCGTACGCCGCCGACCACGAGTCCTGTCGCCCCGACGGCCTGTACAAGACGCCCGGCGTGGACGTCCCCTACTGCTCCGTGTACGACGCCGAAGGCCGCGAGAAGATGGGCGCCGACCACCAGCGCCGCGTCATCGGCTACTTCACCGGCTGGCGCACCGGCAAGGACGGCACACCCGCCTACCTCGCCAGCAACATCCCGTGGGACAAGATCACCCACATCAACTACGCCTTCGCCCACGTGGGCGCCGGCAACAAGATCTCCGTGGGCACCGACGGCCCGAACAACGCCGCCACCGGCATGACCTGGCCGGGCGTGGCGGGCGCCGAGATGGACCCGACCCTGCCCTACAAGGGCCACTTCAACCTGCTGAACAAGTTCAAGAAGCAGCACCCGGACGTCAAGACGCTGATCTCGGTCGGCGGCTGGGCGGAGACCGGCGGCTACTTCGACGACAGCGGCAAGCGCGTGGCCTCCGGCGGCTTCTACTCGATGGCCACCAACGCGGACGGTTCCGTCAACCAGGCGGGCATCAACACCTTCGCCGACTCGGCGGTCGAGTTCATCAAGAAGTACGGCTTCAACGGCGTCGACATCGACTACGAGTACCCGACGACCATGAAGGACGCCGGCAACCCGCTCGACTGGTCGATCGCCAACGGCCGCCGCGCCGGCCTCGTCCAGGGCTACACGGCGCTGATGAAGACCCTGCGCGAGAAGCTCGACCGCGCCGGCGCCGCCGACGGCAAGCACTACATGCTGACCGTCGCCGCCCCCTCCTCGGGCTACCTGCTGCGCGGCATGGAGACGTACCAGCAGCAGAAGTACCTCGACTACGTCAACATCATGTCGTACGACCTGCACGGCGCCTGGAACGAGCACGTGGGCCCGAACGCCTCGCTGTTCGACGACGGCAAGGACTCCGAGCTGGCCGCGGCGAACGTGTACGGCAGCCAGCAGTACGGCGGGATCGGCTACCTCAACACCGACTGGGCGTACCACTACTTCCGCGGCTCGATGCCGGCCGGCCGCATCAACATCGGCCTGCCGTACTACACCCGCGGCTTCAAGAACGTCCAGGGCGGCACGGACGGCCTGTGGGGCAAGGCGGCGGCGGCCAGCTGCCCGGCCGGCTCCGGCCTGACCAAGTGCGGTGACGGCGCGGTCGGCATCGACAACCTCTGGCACGACAAGGACGACAACGGCAAGGAGTCCCCGGCGGGCTCCAACCCGATGTGGCACGCCAAGAACCTGGAGAAGGGCGTCGTCGGCGACTACCTCACCACGTACGGCTTCCCGGCCGGCACGAAGCTGACCGGCACCTACGCCCGCAAGTACGACTCCACGCTGGTCGCGCCGTGGCTGTGGAACGCCGAGAAGAAGGTCTTCCTGTCGACGGAGGACGAGCAGTCGGTGGCCCGCAAGGCCGACTACGTGGTCGACCGCGGCATCGGCGGCACCATGGTGTGGGAGCTCGCCGGCGACTACGGCTGGAACGCCGCGAAGGGCCAGTACGAGCCCGGCTCGACGCTGACGTCGCTGATGTACGACAAGTTCAAGGCGGCCTCCCCCTACGGCGCGAAGGTCTCGAACAAGGCGCTGCCCACCAAGGCCGTGAACATCGGCGTGCAGTTCGGCGAGTTCAAGCTCGGCGACTCCAACTACCCGATCACCCCCAAGGTGAAGATCACCAACAACACGAAGACGACGCTCCCGGGCGGCACGGAGTTCCAGTTCGACTACGCCACCTCGGCCCCGGCCAACGCCTCCGACCAGTCCGGCTTCGGCACGAAGGTGATCAGCAGCGACCACACGGGCGGCAACGTGGGCGGGCTGAAGGGCGACTTCCACCGCGTCTCGCTGAAGCTGCCGGCGTGGCAGACCCTCGCGCCGGGCGCCTCGGTGGAGCTGTCCTTCAACTACTACCTGCCGGTGTCGACCCCGTCGAACTGGACGGTCAACATCGCGGGCACGACCTACGCGCTCGCCGGCGACCTCGCCCGCGGCACCACGGTCGTCGAGCCCGGCACGGGCCCGACGCCGAACCCGACCGACCCGCCGCCGAGCCCGGGCGCCTGCACGGCCCCGGCGTGGGACGCCTCGGCCTCCTACGGCAGCGGCACCACCGTCTCCCACAAGTCCCACACGTGGAAGGCGAAGTGGTGGACGAAGGGCGAGGAGCCCGGTACGACGGGCGAGTGGGGCGTGTGGCAGGACCTCGGCACCTGCTGACGCGTCCGGCCGGGCGTCGGGCGGTCCGCGCCTGACGCCCGGCGGCCGGAACGGAGACCCGGCGGCGGTGGGGGAAGGCCCCTGCCCGCCGCCGGGTCTCCTCCGTGCGTGCCGTGGCAGGCTGTGAACGTGAGTGTCGTGACAGAGACCGTCGAAGAGTTCGAGAGTCACCGCCCGCGCATGTTCGGCCTCGCCTACCGCATGCTCGGTTCCGCGGCGGAGGCCGAGGACGTGGTGCAGGACGCGTACCTGCGGTGGAGCGGGACCGAGCGGGACCGCATCGACCGGCCGGGGGCGTGGCTGGCGAAGGTGGTCACCAACCTGTGCCTGAACCGGCTCACCTCGGCGCGCGCCCGGCGCGAGCAGTACCCGGGCCCCTGGCTGCCGGAGCCGGTCGTCACCGAGGAGGGCGCACTGGGCCCCCTGGAGTCGGCCGAGCGGCGCGAGGCCGTGTCGACGGCGCTGCTGGTGCTGCTGGAGCGGCTGACGCCGACCGAGCGGGCCGTCTACGTGCTGCGCGAGGCGTTCGCGTACAGCCACCGCGAGATCGCCGGGGTCCTCGACATCAGCGAGGCCAACAGCCGCCAGCTCCACCGCAGGGCCGCCGCGCGCGTCGCCGCGGCCGAGACCCGGTTCACCGAGCGGGACGAGCGGCGCCACCGGGAACTCGTCGAGTCGTTCGTCGCCGCGGCGCGCGACGGGGACCTGGCGTCCCTGGAGAAGACGCTCGCCGCCGACGTCGTGTGGTGGGGCGACGGCGGGGGCGTCGTGTCGGCGGCGCGGCGGCCGATCGAGGGCCGGGAGAAGGTGCTGCGGTTCCTGGCCGGGCTGGTGGCGCGCCACGCGGGCCGGCTGCGCCTGGCGAGCGTGCGGATCAACGGCGAGCCGGCGCTGGTGGCGTGGGCGGGCCCCACCCTGGTCGCGGTCGCGTCGTTCGTGGTGCGCGACGGGGCCATCGCGGCCGTGCACAACGTGGTCAACCCGGAGAAGCTCGCCTTCGCGGGGCGGCAGCTGTCACATCCCGGGGACCCCGCCGGTTCGTAGCCGTCGAGGGACACCGGCGACGGAAGGACGGACGGGACCATGGGCACGATCGTGGTGACGGGCGGTACGGGAACGCTCGGGCGGCACGTCACCGAGCGGCTGCGCGAGGCCGGGCACGAGGTGCGGGTGGTGAGCCGCCGCTCCGCGCCGTACGCGGTCGACCTGCGCGACGGCAAGGGCCTGGACGCGGCGCTGGCGGGCGCCGGGACGGTGGTGCACTGCGCCAGCACGCCGAGCGGGGGCGACGAGCGGGCGGCCCGCCGGCTGGTCGACGCGGCGCTGCGGGCCGGCGTCTCCCACCTCGCCTACATATCGATCGTCGGCGTCGACCGGGTCCCGCTCGGCTACTACCGGACGAAGCTGGCCGTGGAGGGGCTGGTCGAGCGGTCCGGCCTCGGCTGGACGGTCCTGCGGACGACACAGTTCCACGACCTGGTGCTGCGCCTCCTGGAAGGCTGCGCCCGGCTGCCGGTGCTCCCGGTCCCGGCGGGCGTCCTCGACCAGCCGGTCGAGGTCCGGGAGGTGGCGGCGCGGCTCGCGGAGCTCGCCCTGGCGGGCCCGGCCGGACGCGTACCGGACATGGGCGGGCCCGAGGTCCGGGCGTTCGAGGACCTGGCGGAGGCGTACCTGCGGGCGGCCGGGCGGCGGCGCCGGGTGGTGCCCGTACGGCTCGCCGGCAGGACGTACCGGGCGCTGCGCGCGGGCGGGCACCTGACGCCGGGGCGCGCGGTGGGCACGGGGACGTTCGAGGAGTACCTGGAGCGGCGCTTCGCGCGCGGGGCGCGGGCCTGAACGACGGCCGCGCGCCGGCCCGCTCGGCGGACGGGCGGGGGCCCACCGCCCCCCGCCCGCGTCACCGCCGGGAGCACGGCCCGCTCAGGGGACGGGCGGGGACCCGAAGAGGGCGTCCTGGGCGGTGTCGCGGGCGGTGAGGAGGGCGCCGCGCAGGACCGCCGCGCCCCCCAGCGCGCTCGCCCGGACCTCGGTGCGCAGCGGGGAGAGGGCGGCGAGCCGTTCCTCGACGCGGGCGGCCAGGGCGGCGCCGCCCGCGTGGCCGAGTTCGCCGCCCAGGACGACGCAGCCGGGGTCCAGTACGGCGCCGACGGCCGCCGCGCCCAGGGCGACGCGCCCGGCGAGGGCGTCCAGGAACGCGTCCGCGGCGTCCGCAGCGGCTCCCCGCGCGGCCAGGTGCTCCAGGGCGGCGCGTACCGCCCGCGCGCCGGCCGGTTCGCCCCCGCCGTCTCCCCCGCCCCCACCCCCGCCGCCGTCGCCCGCGGCCTCGATGCCGTGCTCGGCGGCCAGGGCCCGGACGGCAGCCGAGCCGACCAGGGCGTGGAGGCCGCCGGAGCAGTCGGTCGCGGACGGCAGCCTGCCCGTGCCCGGCACGGGCAGGAAGCCGATCTCGCCCGCGCCGCCCGACGCGCCGCGCCGCAGGGCGCCGTCCAGGACGACGGCGGCGCCGACGCCGTGGCCGAGCCAGAGCAGGACGAACGTGCCGCGGTCGCGGGCGGCGCCTTCGCGCAGCTCGGCGACGGCGGCGAGGTTGGTCTCGTTCTCGACGAGGACGGCCGCGGGCACCCGGGCGCGCAGGGCGGCCACCAGCCGGCGGTGCCAGGCCGGCAGGCCGGCCGCGTCGCGCGGTGCCCCGGTGGCGGGGTCGATCAGGCCGGGCGCGCCCAGGCAGACCGTGTGGAGCCGGGTCGCGCCCGCCTCCCGGACGGCGCGTTCCAGCAGGGCGGCGGCCCGGTCGGCGGCCCGGTCCGGGTCCGTGTCGCCGCCGACGGGGGCGGTCGCCCGCGCGAGCGGGGCGCCCAGCAGGTCGGTGACGGTGACGGTCACGCCCCGGAGCCGTACGTCGAGGGCGGCCAGGTGGGCGCGGTCCGCGACGATCCCGTACAGCCGGGCGTTCGGGCCGCGCCGCTCGGTGCCGGACTCCCCCACGACCCGGACCAGGCCCGCGCCCTGGAGCCGCTCGACGAGGTCGGCGACGGTGGGCCGGGACAGCCCGGTCAGCCTCGTCAGCCGGCCCGCCGTCAGGGGCCCCTCCTCCTGGAGCAGACGCAGGGCGAGCCGGTCGTTGACGGCCCGGGCGGTGCGGGGGGACGCGGGGGTGGGGGACATGCCGCGGGTCCTTCCGATCTTACTTTCAGGCAGGGTTCCTGATAATTTACGGCGGCGGGTGCCCGGCAGGGGCCCGGACACCGTGGGAACACCGATGCGGGGAGGGCCAGTGCCGTACGGCAAGGAGAGGGTGAGGCGGGCGCGGTACGCCGTGGCCGCCGTGTTCTGCGTGCACGGCGCGGTCGCCGGCAGCTTCGCCACCCGCATCCCGTGGATCCAGGACCACACGGGGGCGAGCCCCGGGCAACTGGGCCTGGCCCTCGCCTTCCCCGCGCTCGGCGCGTCGCTGGCGATGCCGCTCGCGAGCGCGATCGGACACCGCCTCGGGGCCCGTACGGCGCTGCGCGCGCTGCTGGCCCTGTGGACGCTGTCGCTGGTCCTGCCCTCGCTCGCGCCCAACGTCTACGGCCTGTGCGGCGCGCTGTTCGTGTACGGCGCGTCCTCCGGCATGTCCGACGTGGTGATGAACGCGCAGGGCGTCGAGGTGGAGGACCGGTTCGGCCGCTCCATCATGTCCAGCCTGCACGGCATGTGGAGCGTCGGCGCCCTGATCGGCTCGGCCACCGGCACGCTCGCCGCGCACCTGGGCAGCGACGCGCGCCTCCACCACCTGCTGGCCGCCGCCGCCCTGACGGTGCTGGGGCTGGTGTTCTGCCAGGGGGTCCTGGACCTGCGCAGCGCGCCCGACGAGGAGCCGCCGCCGCGGTTCGCGCTGCCGCCGCGCTCGGCGCTGGTGATCGGGGCGATCGGCTTCTGCGGGGTCTTCGCGGAGGGCGCGAGCCTCGACTGGTCGGCGGTCTACCTGAAGGACGAGCTGGGCGCCTCGCCGGGCGCGGCGGCGGCCTCCACGACGGCGTTCGCCCTGACCATGGCGGTGGCGCGGCTGGTCGGCGACCGGATAGTGGACCGGTTCGGCGCGACCCGCACGGTACGGGCCGGGGGCCTCGCGGCGACGGCGGGCGGCGCGCTGGTCGTCGCCGCGCCGCACCCGGTGGCCGCGATGGCCGGTTTCGGACTCATGGGGCTGGGCGTGGCCGCCGTCGTCCCGCTGGCCTTCGCCGCGGCCGCCCGCAGCGGTCCGAACCCGAGCCAGGCCATCGCGGGGGTCGCCACCATCACGTACACCTCCGGTCTGGTCGCCCCCTCGCTGATCGGCGGTCTCGCCGACCTGACGTCGCTGACCGTGTCGTTCGGGGTGGTCACGGTGCTGGCGTTCGGCCTGGTGGCCGGGGCGGGCGTGCTGGCCCCGGGCCGCCGGGCCCGGGCCGGCGGAGCGGGCCCGGACGCGGCGGCCGGGGGCGGCCGGGGGGCCTGAACGGGCGAGCGACGGGTCCGTACCGCCGTCCCCGTACCATGGCGGTCGTCCATTTTCGGCCGATCGCCCACCCGCCCGGCCGCCCTCCCGCCCCGCACCGCCGGGGCGCGATCGACAGAACGGGAGCGACCCACCCATGAACCTCGGCGTGCGCTGGACCCTGCACGGCGACGGGCGGACCCCCGCGCCCGGCGCCGTGGTGCGCCCGGACGAGCGGCTGTCGTGGCCGCGGACGGCCGGGCTCGGAGCCCAGCACGTGGTCGCCATGTTCGGCGCGTCATTCGTGGCGCCCGTCCTCATGGGCCTCGACCCCAACCTGGCGATCATGATGTCGGGCGTCGCGACGATGGTCTTCCTCCTCGCGACGCGCGGCCGGGTGCCCAGCTACCTCGGGTGCTCGCTGTCGTTCGTGGGCGTCGCCGCCGCGATCCGCGCGTCCGGCGGGGACAGCTCGACGGTCACCGGGGCGGTCCTCGTCGTCGGGCTCGCCCTGTTCCTGGCGGGCCTGGCGGTACGGCGGTTCGGCGCGCGGATCATCCACGCGGCGATGCCGCCGATCGTGACGGGCGCCGTCGTGATGCTGATCGGCTTCAACCTGGCGCCGGTGACGGCGTCCACGTACTGGCCGCAGGACCAGTGGACCGCGCTGCTCGTGATGCTGTTCACGGGCCTGGCCGTGGTCTGCCTGCGGGGCTTCTGGTCCCGTGTGGCGATCTTCCTGGGGCTGGTCTTCGGGTACGCCCTGTCGTGGGTCCTCGACCTGGTCTTCGGGAAGATCCACTCCCCCGCCGGCGGCGCCGAGGCGGTCGACCACTGGCGGCTGGACCTGTCGGGCGTCGCCAAGGCCGACTGGATCGGGCTGCCGACGTTCCACGCCCCGAGCTTCGAGTGGTCGGCGGTCCTCGTCGCCCTGCCGGTCGTGATCGCCCTGATCGCGGAGAACGCCGGCCACGTCAAGGCGGTCGGCGAGATGACCGGTGACCCGCTCGACGACCAGCTCGGCACGGCCATCGCCGCCGACGGCGCCGCGTCGATGCTGTCCACGGCGGTCGGCGGCCCGCCGAACACCACGTACTCCGAGAACATCGGCGTCATGGCCGCGACCCGCGTCTACTCGACCGCCGCCTACTGGGCCGCCGCCGGCTTCGCCCTCCTCTTCGGGCTCTGCCCCAAGTTCGGCGCGGTCGTCGCGGCGATCCCCGGCGGCGTCCTGGGCGGCATCACGGTCATCCTGTACGGCATGATCGGCCTGCTCGGCGCCCAGATCTGGATCAACGCCAAGGTCGACCTGCGCAACCCGCTCAACCTGGTTCCGGCCGCCGCCGGCATCATCATCGGCGTCGGCGGCGTCAGCCTGAAGATCACCGACACGTTCGAGCTCGGCGGGATCGCGCTGGGCACCATCGTCGTCATCACCGGCTACCACACGCTGCGCGCCTTCGCCCCCGCCCACCTGAAGGAGCAGGAGCCGCTGCTGGACGCGGGCACCTCGGCGTACGACGACCACGCGGCCGACGGGGCGACCACGAAGGGCGACGGCCGCCCCACCGGCTCCTAGGCACGGGCCGGGTACGGCCCGCCGCCCGGCCGCCGCGGCATCCGCGCCGGGCGGCAGGTCCGCGGGGGCGGATGCCGGCCGGGGGGTGCGGATGCCGGCCGGGGGGTGGCCGAACGCCTCGACCGCTCCGTGGGGCCGGCGGGGCGCCCGACCGCTCCCCTGGGGCCGGTGGGGCGGGGGCCGGTGGGGCCGCCGGGACGTCAGTCCTCCGGCAGCTCCACCGGGGCGATCTCGTCGTAGACGTCGCCCGGGCCCGGGTTGGACGGGTCGGTCGCGCCGCCCAGGTGGTGCATGACGCCCCACACGGCGTTCAGCGCGGTCTGCACGGCGCCCTCGGCCCAGCCGGCCGTCCACGAGATGTCGTCGCCGGCGAGGAAGATGCCGCGCTTGTCCTCGGGGAGCCGGTCCTGCATGAAGTGGGTGTACAGGCGGCGCTGGTAGCGGTAGTGGCCCGGCAGGTTGGCCTTGAACGCGCCCATGAAGTAGGGCTCGTTCTCCCAGGAGACGGTCACCGGGTTGCCGATGATGTGCTTCCGGATGTCGACCTTCGGGTAGATCTCGCCGAGCGACTTCAGCATGACCTCCATCCGCTCGTTCGCGGACAGCGGCAGCCACTTCAGGCTGTCGTCGCACCAGGTGTACGACAGGCAGATGACGGCCGGCTTGTCCGGGCCGTTGTCCAGCAGGTACGTGCCGCGGGTCATCCGGTCGGTCAGCGTCATCGACATGACGTCGCGGCCGGTCTCCTCGTCCTTGTCCAGCCAGAACGGCCGGTCGACGGGGACGAACAGCTTCGAGGACTCCATGTAGTGGGTGCGCTCGATCGCCGTCCAGTGGTCGATCGGGAACAGCGAGTCGTCGCACTCGATCTTCGACAGCAGCATCCACGACTGGGCGGTGAAGATCGCCGCGCGGTAGGTGCGGATGTCGCCGTTGGCGTCGGTGACCGTGATGCGGTTGCCGGCGGTGCGGTGCAGCCGGGTCACGGCCGGCTTGGGCTCGCCGCCGTGGAGGGACTTCAGCGAGGTGCCGAGCGGCCAGTGGACGATCTTCCCCGGCTTGCGCTCCCACAGCCGCAGCGGGAGCTGCTGGCTGCCGCCGACGATGCCGCGGTGGTAGTCGTCGGCCTCGGTGTAGACGACGCGGAGGATCTCCAGGATGGAGTTGGGGAAGTCGGTGTCCCAGCCCCCGGTGCCGAAGCCGACCTGGCCGAAGATCTCGCGGTGGCGGAACGACTTGAACGCCTCGGACTCGCAGAGGAAGCCGTAGAAGGTCTGGTTGTCGAGCTTCTCGACGAGCTTCGCCCAGATCTCCCGGATGCGGGGCACGTCGCGCTCCCGCATGGCGCGGTTCATGTCGGAGAAGTCCGCGCCCTCCTCCAGGCAGGCGCTCCAGGCGGCCGCGACGTCGCGGTACACCTGCGGCAGGTCGTCGATCGTCTCCGCGTAGTGCGTCTCGCCCTTGAGGTCCACGACGGTGGACGGGGTCGACTCGGCGAGCGGGTTCGGGAACGGCTTGGTCTCCAGGCCTACCAGGTCGATGTAGTGCTGCAGGGCGGTGGAGGACGGCGGGAAGCGCATCGCGCCCAGCTCGCAGTTGAGCTCCGGGTCGCAGCCGTCGAAACCGACGGTGCGCAACCGGCCGCCGAGCTGGTCGGCCTCGTACACGACGGGCTTGAGGCCCATCTTCATCAGCTCGTACGCGGCGACGATGCCGGACAGGCCGCCGCCGATGACGGCGACCTCGGTGCCGTGCTCGGTGGCGGGTATCTGGCCGAGGCCGGCCGGGTGGGCCAGGAAGTCGTCGTACGCGTACGGGAAGTCCGGGCCGAACATGGTGATCGGCGGCTGGGCGTCGGTGTGCTGGACGGCGGTGGGCACCGTGGACGTCATGGGGTACGGACTCCTTGCACGGGTGAAGACGAGGGGGGTGCTGGGCGGGGGGCGCTCAGGCGAGGGGTGCCGGGTGCGGGGGCGCTCAGGCGAGGGTGGTGTAGAGGGCGGGACGGCGGTCCCGGAGGTACGGGTTCTCGCCGCGCGACCGCCGCAGCAGCTCGGGGTCGGCGTCGCCGACGACGAGGTCCTCGCCGCGGCCGGCGCGGGCCCGGGCGGTGCCGTCGGGGCCGGCGAGCGCGGACAGGCCGACGAATTCGAAGCCGCCCTCGGGCCCGGTCCGGTTGGCGTACGCGATGTAGAGCTGGTTCTCGAAGGCGCGGACCGGCACGACGGAGTCGGCGACGATCCGCGCGGGGTGCATCAGCGCGGTCGGTACGAGGAGGAGGTCCGTACCGGCGAGGGCGTGCGCCCGGACGTTCTCCGGGAACTCCACGTCGTAGCAGATCATCAGGCCGACCCGGACGCCGCCGACCTCGGCCTGGACGACGGGTTGGTCGCCGGGGGTGAACCACTCCTGCTCGAAGCCTCCGTAGAGGTGGGTCTTGCGGTAGTTCGCCAGGAGCGCGCCGTCGGCGCCGACGAGACGCGCGGAGTTGTACACCGCGTCCCCGTCGCGCTCCGGGTAGCCGTAGGCGATGGCCAGGCCGTGGCGTGCGGCCACGGCGGCGGCCTCGCGGGCGGACGGGCCGTCCGCGGGCTCGGCGAGCCGGGCGACGTCCGCGCCGATCGCGTACCCGGTGAGGAACATCTCGGGGGCGACCAGCAGCCCCGCGCCGGCAGCCGCCGCGCGGGCGGCGGCCTCGTCGAGGGCCTTGAGGTTGGCGGCCACGTCACCGAGCTGTCCGGAGCTCTGGAGCAGGGCGGTGCGCAGCGGCGGCATGGGCGGACCTCGTCGGGTGCGGGGGGGTGGAGAGAGACGCAAAAAAGGTACGGTCCGGACTTCTGCCCGGACAAGCCGTGACCGTTGCGGACCGACCGCCGAAACGTTGCGCGCTCACCGGGTGGGGCGGCGATTCGTTGCGCGTCGGTCCGACCGGGGGCGGAGGGGCGCCTCCGGCGCGGGGAGGGCGGGACGCGGCACGAAGCGCGGGGGCGGGGGCGCGGGAGGCCCGGAGCCGTCCGGTTCGGCAGGGCCCCGGGGAGGAACGGCCCCTGCGGAACGTCGTACGAGGACCACCACCGTCGCCGCCGTGCTGCCGCCGGGCGGACCGGCGGGCGCGGGCGGGGCGGCGGGCGCGAGCGGGACGGCGGACCCCGCCCGTCGAGGCGGGCGCCCTGTGGCCGACAGGCCGACAGGCCGACAGGCCCACAGGCCCACAGGCCCACAGGCCCACAGGCCCACAGGCCCACAGGCCAGGGTCGCCGTCCACGACCCGGGCGGAGGGACCGGCTGGGCCGCAGCCGGCCGGCCCGCGGCCCGGAGCGGGGCGATGCGCCGCCGGGTGAGGGCTCGACGCCCTTCGGGAAGGCCGACGGGCGTACGGACGGCTTCCGGGTCGCCTCCTGGCGGCCCGGGGCCGGTGAGCGGCCTGGAAGCCGGTGGGCGGCCCGGAAGCCGGTGAGCGGCCCGGAAGCCGGTGAGCGGCCCGGAGCGAGCTCAGGCGGGCGAGCCGGAGGAGAACCGCCGCAGCAGCGGGGAGAGCACCAGCACCGACTTGGTGCGCTCCACGAACGGCTCGCCCGCGATGCGCTCCAGCACGCGCTCGAAGTGGCGCATGTCGGAGGCGAAGACCTGGACGATCGCGTCCGCCTCCCCCGTCACGGTGGAGGCGGACGCGATCTCCGGGTAGCGCTCCAGGCCGCGCTGGATCGTCTCGGGCGAGGTGTTGCCCCGCGCGTAGATCTCGATGAACCCCTCCGTCTCCCAGCCGAGCGCCGCCGGGTCCACGCGGACGGTGAAGCCGGTGATGGCCCCCTCGGCCCGGAGCCGGTCGACGCGCCGCTTCACGGCCGGCGCGGACAGTCCGACCAGCGAGCCGATGTCGGCGTAGCTGCGGCGGGCGTCTTCGGCCAGGGCGTGGACGATGCGTTCGTCGAGGTCGTTGAGTCGCACGGGGAGGGGGTCACTTCTCTGCGGTGGCCAATCGGGAGCGGCGCATGCCGTACAGGAAGTAGAACACGAGGCCCACGGCCATCCAGAGTCCGAAGACCACCCAGGTGATCATGTCGAGGCTGTACATGCTGTAGCCGCAGAACAGGAAGCCCAGGATCGGGAAGAGCGGGCCGAAGGGGACCTTGAAGCTGCGCTCCAGCTCCGGGCGGGTGAGGCGCAGGACGACGACCGCGACGTTGACCAGCGCGAACGCGAACAGCGTGCCGATGCTGGTGGCGTTGACGAGTTCGCCGAGCGGGACGGCGGCGGCGAGGAGGCCGCAGAACAGCGAGACGATCACGGTGTTGGCGCGGGGGGCGCCGGTCTTCGGGTCGACCTTGGCGAAGACCTTGGGCACGAGGCCGTCGCGGGACATCGCGAAGAGGATGCGGGTCTGGCCGTAGAGGACGGTCAGGACGACGCTGGCGATGGAGATGACCGCGCCGGCCGCGAGCAGGGTGCCCCAGAAGCTCTGGCCGGTGACGTCGTTCATGATCGCGCTGAGCGACGCCTCGGAGCCCGCGAACTTCTTCCAGTCCCAGGCACCCACGGCGACGGCCGCGACGAGGACGTACAGCGCGGTGACGACGACCAGCGACAGCATGATCGCGCGGGGCAGGTCGCGCTTGGGGTTCTTGGCCTCCTCGCCGGCCGTGGAGGCCGCGTCGAAGCCGATGTACGAGAAGAACAGGATGGCGCCCGCCGCGCCGACGCTGGAGACGCCGAGCGGCATGAAGTCGGAGTAGTTGCCCGACGAGAAGCCCGTGAAGCCGACGGCGCAGAAGAGGGCGAGCGCGGCGATCTTCACGATGACCATGATCGTGTTGGCGCGTGCGGACTCCTTGGCGCCGCCGAGCAGGAAGACCATCGCCAGCATCACGACGATCAGCGCGGGCAGGTTGAACACGCCGCCGTCGCCGGGGGGCGCGGTGAGCGCCTCGGGGAGGGTGACGCCGATCGTGCCGCTGAGGAGCTCGTTGAGGTAGTCGCCCCAGCCGACCGCCACGGCGGCGACGGACACGCCGTACTCCAGGAGCAGGCACCAGCCGCACACCCAGGCGACGAGTTCGCCCATCGTTGCGTACGCGTACGAGTACGAGGAGCCGGCGACGGGAATGGTGCCGGCCAGCTCGGCGTAGGAGAGCGCCGAGAAGAGCGCCGTCAGGCCCGCGAAGACGAACGCCAGGGTGACGGCCGGGCCCGCCTCGGGAACGGCCTCGCCGAGGACGACGAAGATGCCCGTGCCGAGCGTGGCGCCGATGCTGATCATGGTCAGCTGCCACATGGACAGCGAGCGGCGGAGCGAGCCGCCCTCACCCTGACCACCCTCCGCGACCAGGTCTTCCACCGGCTTGCGGCGGCCGAGGGCGGAGAGGGCGGAGGCTCCGGCGGCCATCCGGGCAGAGGGCTCGGTGGCCGGTGGGGCTGCGCCTTGATCGAGCACTGCGGGGCTCCTTCATCGCTGCGGTCGGGGGTACGGCGGAACCGGCGGCGGCGCGCGGGCGGAGAGAGCCCACAGGGAACCCACGGGGGAAGGGGGAGACCGCCGAGCCGGCGGACACCGCCACTCCAGGTACGGGCCCCGAGCCTACGGGGAGAGCTTCGCATTCTGAAATGCAGCGTTGTTGCGCATCGACGGATGATCATTGCGCACTTCGGGCACGGACGGGGAAACATTGCGCGCTGCCGCATGAATCGACACATCGGGGCACACGGACGGCAGGGGGCGCACAGGCGGGCGGAGGGCGCCCGGAGGGGCGTGCGGAGGGGGTGCGGATGAGGCGGACGGGTGACGGGCCGTGGCTGGACCCGGTGCCGTTCCTGCGGGGCACGGCGTGGTGGGACGGCACGCGGCCGGTGCGGACGGACCCCTCGGTGGTGGGCGTCCTGCCGTGGGAGCTCGTCGAGCGGGCCGCGCTGCCGGTCGGCGTACGGCTGGAGTTCACCGCCTCGCCGGGGACGCGGGCGGTGGAGGTCCGCTACCGGGCGCGGACGCCCGGGCGGGACGGCGCGCCGCCCGTGCCGGTGCACTGCTTCGGGCTGTGGCGGGACGGACGGCGCGTCGGCGAGGCGTACGGCGCGCCGTCCGCCGGGGAGGCGACGGCGACCCTGACGCTGCCGCCGGTGACGAGGCGGGGCGCCGTGTTCACCGTGTACCTGCCGGAGGGGGCGGCGCCGGTGGTGCTCGGCCTGCGCGCGGTGGGCGGCGCGGTCGCGGCGGCGCCGCGCCGCCCGCGCTGGGTCGTGTACGGCGACTCGATCACCGAGGGCTGGTGGGCCACGCGGCCCGCGCACGCCTGGCCCGCCGCCGCCGGGCGGGCCCTCGGACTGGACCCGGTGAACCTGGGCTACGCGGGCTCGGCGCGCGGTGAGCTGCCCGTCGCGCGGCAGCTGGCCGCGCTGCCCGCCGCGCTGCTCACGCTCGCCTTCGGCACGAACTGCTGGGGCCCCGTGCCGACCACCGCGCCCTTCCTGTACGAGCTGACCCGCGCCTTCGTCGCCACGGTCCGGGAGGGCCACCCCGACACGCCCCTGCTGGTCGTGTCGCCGCTGCTGCGCCCGGACGCCGAGACGACGGCGAACGCCTCGGGCGCGACGCTGGCGGAGCTGCGCGCGGCGATGGAGGAGGCCGTACGGGAGCTGCGCGCGGCCGGCGACCTACGCCTGGTCCTGCTGCCGGGCCGCCCCCTGCTGCGCCCGGAGCACCTGTGGGACGGCCTGCACCCCGACGACGCGGGCCACGCGCGGCTCGCGGCGGCGGTCGCGGGCGCGGTGCGCGCGCACGGCCTGGCCCCGGTGGGTGGCGCGGGGTCCGTGTACGGCGACCGGGCGACACGGCGGCATGGGGTCTTCACGCGCGGGTAGGGGCGCACCGGAACGTCGCGGCGGGCGTGACACACGGCGGTTCGCGTTCGCGACCCGGCGGACCCTACGATTCCGTCTGCGTTGTCCGAAGGCAAGAGGGCCCGGCCAAGTCCCGTGCGCCACCGGTGCGTTCACGATGCACGGCCGGGGCCCCCTCCGTCGAATGCGAGAGGTACGTGTGAACACCAGCGAATCGAGTGTGCGGGACCGCCTCTGCGAGGCGCTGCGCGACCGCGAGGAGGAGATCGCGGACCGCTGGGTCCGGCTCCAGCTGGAACAGGCCGTGCTCAGCACGGACATGAGCGAGCACGAGGTCCGCGAGGAAGCCGACCTGCTGATCTCCGCGCTGGCCGCCGGGCTCGCCAGCGACGTTCCCGTGGAGCGGCTGGTGACCTCGCGCAACGACCTGCGGCGCACGGTGATAGAGCTCTCGCTGCGCCGCGCCCGCGCGGGGGCGTCGCCGACGGCGACCTCGCTCGCCGTCCTGTCGCTGAAGGAGGCGCTGCTGACGGCGGTCCAGCACACCACCCGCGACTCCGCCGAGCTGTTCTCCGCCGCGATCCTGATCAACCGGCTCCTCGACGCGGCGGGCGTGCTGTCCTTCGAGACGTACGTGGAGGGCCGCGAGGAGGTCATCCAGCGGCAGAGCCGGCAGTTGCTGGAGGTGTCCACGCCGGTGGTGCGGCTGTGGCGGCACGTCCTGGCCGTGCCGCTCATCGGGACGCTGGACACGGCGCGGACGCAGGTGGTCATGGAGAGCCTCCTCCAGGCGATCCAGGACAACGAGGCGCAGGTCGCGATCATCGACATCACCGGCGTCCCGGCCGTCGACACGGCCGTGGCCCAGCACCTGATGCACACGGTCAACGCGGTGCGGCTGATGGGCGCCGACTGCGTCATCAGCGGCATCCGCCCGCCGATCGCGCAGACCATCGCCCAGTTGGGCATCGACCTGTCGACGATCCTGACGCGGGCGACCCTGGCGGACGCCCTGGCCGCCGCCATCCGCCTCACCGACCAGCCCGCCGTCGGCGCCGGCGCGGTCGCCTCCCCCGACCGGCCGGTGACCGAGTGACGCCGCCCCGCCCCACGGGCGTGCCCATCCTGCGGCTGGGCGACGTACTGGTGACCGGCCTGCTGAACGAGCTCGACGACACCTCGGCGCTGGCGTTCACCGCCGAGCTGACCGAGCGCATCGTGGCGGACGGCGCGCGGGGCGTACTCATCGACATCTCCCGGCTGGAGATCATCGACTCCTTCGTCGCGCGGACGCTCACGGAGCTGACCACGATGGCGCGGCTCCTCGGCGCGCGGGTCATCGTCGCGGGGATGCGCCCGGCCGTGGCGATCACGCTGGTCGAACTGGGGCTGCGGCTGACCGGCGTGGAGACGGCGCTCAACGCCGAGCAGGGGCTGACCGCCCTCGGCTGGCAGCGGATGCCGCACCCGCCCGGCCCCCGCGGGGAGGGCCGGCCATGACGCCGGGCGACGCCCTGACCGCGGGCGGCCAGGTGAGATGGCCGCGCACCCCGGTGCACGACGGCGCGCGGGTGGCCGTGCCGCCCCCGGACCCCGTCCCGAGGCGCGGGGCGGCGGGGGCCGGGCCCGACGTCCCGGACGTCGACGAGAGCCGGTGCTCCCGGTACGAGGTGCGCTCCGAGGAGGACCTGCTGACCGTCCGGCACGCGGTGCGGGCGGCCACCGTCCAGGCCGGGTTCGGGATCGTCGACCAGACCCGCATCGTCACCGCCGCCAGCGAACTGGCCCGCAACGCCTACGTCCACGGCGGCGGCGGAACGCTGGAGGTGCGGCTGCTGACCCCGGGAGGGCGGCGCGGCCTGCGGCTGACGGTCCGCGACGAGGGGCCCGGCATCCCGGACGTGGAGGCCGCGCTCCAGGACGGCTTCACCACCGGCAGCGGTCTCGGCCACGGTCTGGGCGGGGCCCGCAGGCTCATGCACGACTTCCAGATCCGCACCGCCCCCGGCCGGGGCACGACGGTGGTGGTGACGCGGTGGAACGACCGGTGACCGCGGTGACCGCGCGCGTGCGCGTCCACGACGACGGCGCCGTCCTGCTGGCGGCCGGCGCCGCGCGCCGGGCGGCCGTGGAGCAGGGGCTGTCCGGGGCGCTGCCGGAGCGGGCCGCCGAGTGCGCCGGCGAGCTGGCCCGCGGCCTCGCCCTGCACTCCGTGCGGGGCGCGGTGTACATACAGCCGCTGGCGCTGCGCCCGGGGCTGGACATCGTGGCGGTCGGCGCGGCACCCGACCCCGGGGACCCGCCCGGCGCCGGGCCGGACGGCGACGGGCCGGACGGCGACGGGCTGGGGCGGTGGCCGGCCGCCGCGTCGCCCGGCGGGACCGCGCCGGCCGATCCGGGGCCCCTGCCCGGCCTGGGAACCGTACGGCGGCTGGCCGACGACTTCGTGCTGCGCGTCGCGCCGGGGCGCGGGACGGCGGTGTGCGCCCGGCTGCGCGCCCCCGCTGCCGGGCCGCCGGACGGCTCGCGGCAGGCCGCCGCACCGGAGGTCGGGACGCTGCGGCTGCCCGTCGACGGCGAGTCGTCGTGCGGCGACGCCTGGGCCCTGGAGGCGGCACCCGGCGACGGGACGCTGACCGCCATGGTGGCGGACGGCCTGGGCCACGGCCCGGCCGCCGCGGCGGCCGCGGAGCTCGCCGTACGAACGCTCCGCCACTCCCCCGGCCTGCCGCTGCCGCGGCTGATGTGCGCGGTGCACGAGGCGCTGCGGAGCACCCGCGGCGCGGCGGTGGGGCTGCTGCGGCGGACACCGGACGGCGCGGTCGAGCACTGCGCCGTCGGCAACGTACGGGCGTACGTCGTCGGGCACGACGGCGTGCGGCACCGGTTCGGCGCGCAGCCCGGCGTGGTCGGCTGGAACATGCCGGCCCCGGTCGCGCAGCGGCTGCCGGACGCGCGCGGCGGCACGCTGCTGCTGCACAGCGACGGCGTCGACGGAGGCTGGGCGCGCTCGCCCGGGCCGGAGCTCACCCGCCTCCCCGCCCCCCTCCTCCCCGTCGTACTGGCCCACGAGCACCGGGCGGCGCGGGACGACGTCACCGTGCTGGCCGTGGCCCCGGCCCGGAGAACCCCATGAGACCCCAGTCCACCACCCACCACTCACTGGACGAACTGCGCACGACCCTCCGCCGGGTGGCGCACCGGGCCGGTGTCGGCCCGGACCTGCGCTCCCGGCTGGTGCTGTCGGCGAGCCGGCTCGCGGCGGCGGAGCTGGCCGCCGGGCGGGCCGTCTCGCTGGAGGTCGTACCGCCCCCGCGGGACGCCGGGACGGCCCTGACGGTACGCCTGTCGCTGCCGCACTCCCCCTCCCCGCCCGCTCTGGACGCCCTGCCCCTGCCCGCCCTGCCGGCGCCCGCCGGGGCCGCCTGGACGGTCCCCCTGCCGGACCCCGGGGCGGCCGTCCCGGACGGCGGCGGCCCGCCGGACCCGCCGGACCCGGTGGCGCTGCTGGAGGAGGAGGCGGCCTTCCTCACGGAGCGCCTGGACTGCCTGGCCCGCGAGCACCAGCGGCTCAAGGACGAACTGGCCGAGACCAACAGCGGCGTCCTCGCCCTCTACGTACAGCTGGAGGAGCGCGACGAGCAGCTGCGGAAGGCGCACGGCCGGATGCTGCGCCAGTTGGAGGACGCGCTGCGCCCGCCGCCGGTCGAGGTGCGCGGGCTGGAGATGGCCGTGCGGTACGAGCCGGCCGAGAAGCACGCGCCGACCGGCGGCGACCTGTACGACTGGTTCGCGCTGCCCGACGGCACGGTGCACATCACCATCGTGGACGCGCTCGGCCACGGGCTGACCAGCACCCGCAGCGCCCTCAACGTCACCCACGCCGTCCGCACCCTGGCGCTGGAGGGCCACGAGCTGGGGACGCTGGTCGCCCGGGCCGCCGACGCGCTGGCCGCCTTCGACCAGGAGCTGATGGCGACGGTGCAGGTGGTGCGGATCGACCCGCGGACCGGAGAGCTGTGCCTGGCGAACGGCAGCCACCCGCCGGCCCTGCTCGTGCGCCGGGACGGCGCCACCCGGTTCCTGGAGGCCCCCGGGCGGGGCGTCGGCTTCCCCCTGCCGGGCAGCGAGGTGCTGCTCCGGGACCGGCTGGACCCCGGCGACCTCCTGGTCCTGTACACGGACGGGCTGACCGAGAGCCGCCGCGACCCGCGCGAGGGCGAGCAGCGCCTCGCCCTGGCGGCCCGCCGCCACCGGCACCTCCCCATGGAGGAGGTGCCGGGCGCCCTCGCGGAGGAGATGCACACCGTGATCCTCCACCCGGACGACACGGTGGCCCTGACGGTCCGGCGCACGGAGGAGGGGTACTGAAGTCGGCGGTGAGCGGGTACGCGAAGCGGGGAAGGAGGCGCTCGTGCTTGTTCTGGACTCACGTACCGTCGACAGCGCCGAGGTCAGGGAGACCGTCACCGGCTTCGTCACCGACCGCTGCCCCTGGGCGGATCTGACCGCCGTGCGCCTGGTGGTCACCGAGCTCTTGGCGAACGCGCTGCACCACACCGACGGGGAGTGGTGCCTGCGCCTGCACGCCCAGGAGCAGCGGCTCACCCTGGAAGTGGAGGACACGAGTCCCGCCCTGCCCTCCGCGCGGCAGCCCGACTTCGGCGGCGGCGGGGGCTTCGGCTGGCGGCTGGTGGAGCAGCTCGCCGACCGGGTCGACGTGCGCCCGGGGCCGGCGGGAAAGACCGTGCGCGCCGAGTGGTGGGCCCCGGCGGACCGCCGGCCGGAGGTGGGCCCCGGGAAGCGGGGGAGCCACCGGCCGACGCGTCCCGACGCCCCGGAGTCCAGGTCGCGCCTCGTCGACCACGCCGGGTCCGCGGCGTCCTGACCCGGCGCCCCGGCCGGCCCGGCACGGCCCCCGGAGCCCTGCGCCGGCCCGTTCCTCAGCCCTCGCTCAGCAGGCCCTCGCGCATCCGCGCCGTCATCCGCGCCAGCAGCCGGGACACGTGCATCTGCGACACGCCCAGCCGCTCGCCGATCTCCGCCTGGGTCATCTCCTCGGCGAACCGCATCCGCAGGATCGCCCGGTCGCGGTCGTCGAGCTGCTCCACGATCGGCTTGAGCGCCTGGACGTTCTCCGTCAACTGGATGTCGCGGTCCTCCTCGCCGATGAGGTCCGCCAGGGTGGCCGACGCCGGCTCCCCCGACTCGTCGAGCGGCATGTCCAGCGAGGCGGCCGTGTACCCGTTGGCCGCCACCAGTCCCTCGATCACCTCGTCCTCCCCGATGCCGAGGCGGGCGGCGAGCTCCGCCGCGGTCGGGGACCGGTCCAGCTCCTGGAAGAGTTCGTCGGTCGCCCGGGCGATGTCGATGCGCAGCTCCTGGAGGCGCCGGGGCACGTGCACCGACCAGCTCGTGTCCCGGAAGAAACGCTTGATCTCGCCGATCACGCACGGCATGGCGAAGGTCGCGAACTCGACCTGCCGGCTCAGCTCGAACCGGTCGATGGCCTTGATCAGACCGATCGTGCCGACCTGGACGATGTCCTCCATCTGGTCGGCGCGGCTGCGGAACCGGGCTGCCGCGTACTTGACCAGGGACAGGTTCAGTTCGATCAGCGTGTTGCGGACGTACTGGTACTCCTCGGTCCCCTCCTCGAGGACCGCGAGCCGCGCGAAGAACTGCTTCGAGAGCTCCTTGGCGTCCTGAGGTGCGACCTCGGTGGGCTCTGGGACCCGCGGCAGGGTCGTCGCGGGTGCCGCCGCCGTCGGGGTCGTGGTCGCCGTGGACACGTTGCCCTCCCTTCGTCTCGACATTGCCGGAGGCGCGTCTACCCCGTAACGCGCCGGGCACTCCTCCCGGATTCCGTTTTCCGCCGGACGGCTCCGCGCCGCCCGTAGGGGCGGACGAAGACGGGCCGCCCCCGTCCGCGTACGGGACGGGGGCGGCCTCGGCGCATCAGCTCCAGCTGGCGTGGAGCGGCTTGCCCTCGGCGTAGCCGGCGGCGCTCTGCACGCCGACGACGGCCTTCTCGGCGAACTCCTCCAGCGAGGCGGCGCCCGCGTAGGTGCAGGAGGAACGGACACCGGCGATGATCGAGTCGATCAGGTCCTCGACGCCGGGGCGGGCCGGGTCGAGGTACATCCGCGAGGTGGAGATGCCCTCCTCGAACAGCGCCTTGCGGGCCCGGTCGTACGCGGACTCCTCGCTGGTGCGGTTGCGCACGGCGCGCGCGGAGGCCATGCCGAAGGACTCCTTGTACAGGCGGCCGTCCGCGTCCTGCTGGA
Source organism: Streptomyces sp. NPDC045287 (assembly GCF_056432325.1). Lineage (NCBI taxonomy): Bacteria > Bacillati > Actinomycetota > Actinomycetes > Kitasatosporales > Streptomycetaceae > Streptomyces > Streptomyces sp. NPDC045287. Next base: position 15,664 of record NZ_JBWKJG010000025.1, on the reverse strand, counting down.
GGTCGCCGGGCGACTCGTACGTACCGGCGAACCAGGAGCCGATCATGACGTTGGACGCGCCGGCGGCGAGCGCCATGGCCACGTCGCGGGGGTGCCGGACGCCGCCGTCCGCCCAGACGTGCTTGCCGTACTTCTTCGCCTCGGCGGCGCACTCCAGGACGGCCGAGAACTGCGGGCGACCCACGCCGGTCATCATGCGCGTGGTGCACATGGCGCCGGGGCCCACGCCGACCTTGATGATGTCCGCGCCGGCCTCGATGAGGTCGCGGACGCCCTCGGCGGCGACGATGTTGCCGGCGACGATCGGGACGTGCGGGTCGAGGCCGCGGACCACGCGGATCGCGCTGATCATCGATTCCTGGTGGCCGTGGGCCGTGTCGATGACGAGCGTGTCGACGCCCGCGTCGAGGAGCTGCTTGGCCTTGCCGGCCACGTCGCCGTTGATGCCGACGGCGGCGGCGATGCGCAGCCGGCCGCGGTCGTCGACGGCGGGGGTGTACAGCGTGGCGCGCAGGGCGCCCTTGCGGGTGAGGATGCCGGCGAGCCGCCCGTCGCCGTCGACCGCCGGGGCGTAGCGCCGGTTGTGGTGGTCGAGGGTGTTGAACGCCTCGATCGGGTCGATGTCCGCGTCGAGGAGGAGCAGGTCCTTCGACATGACCTCGGAGAGCTGGGTGAAGCGGTCGACGCCGGTCAGGTCCCGGTCGGTGACGACGCCGACGGGCTTGTGGTCGGCGTCGACGACGACGCCGGCGTTGTGCGCCCGCTTGGTCAGCAGCGACAGCGCGTCGGCGACGGTCTGGGCCGGGTCGAGGACGATCGGCGTGTCGAGGACGTGGTGGCGGCTCTTGACCCAGGAGACGACGTCGGCGACGACGTCGATCGGGATGTCCTGGGGGATGACCACCAGGCCGCCGCGGCGGGCGACGGTCTCGGCCATCCGACGGCCGGCGATGGCGGTCATGTTGGCCACGACCAGCGGGATGGTGGTCCCGGTGCCGTCGGGGGTGGTGAGGTCGACGCCCTGGCGGGAGCCCACGGCCGAGCGGCTAGGCACCATGAACACATCGTCGTACGTGAGGTCGTACGGCGGCTTCAGGTCATTGAGGAAACGCACGTGCTGAACATCCCAGTCGTTCGGAGTTGGCCCCCGGGCATCTCAGCCGGGGGGAAAACGCACGTACTTCATTCTCCCATGCCGACACGCGTTCGACCCCCAGGAGAAACCTCCAGGTCACGCGGGGTGACCTGGGAGGTTCCTCCAAAGAGGGCCGGGCGGGCGGTTCAGTTGTCCGGGTCGAAGCGCTCCAGGGCGGGCCGCGGGCCCGGCTCGGACTCGGTCAGCAGGTAGTCGGCGGCGGACGTGTCCGTGACGAGGCTGGTGACCAGACCGGAGCGGAGCACGGCGCCGATGGCCGCGGCCTTGCGGGAGCCGCCCGCGATGGCGACGACCTCCGGGATGCGGCGCAGCCGGTCGGCCTCGACGGTGATGCACCGCTCGCCCAGGTCGCGTCCGACGCGGCGGCCGGAGGCGTCGAAGAGGTGGGCGGACATCTCGGCGGCGACGCCGAGGGAGGCGTAGTGGGCGCGCTCCTCGTCGCTGAGCATGTCGTGGACGGTGGAGATGCCCGGCTCCCACGAGCCGATGGACACCGCGGCGACGGTGACCTTGTCGAAGTACTCGAAGGCGCGGGCGATGCCGGTCTGGTTGCGCAGCGCGGCGGCGGTGGCCGGGTCGGGCAGCAGCATCGGCGCGTAGATCGGGTGCGCCTCGCCGCCGGAGACCTGGGCGGCGCGGCGGACGGCCTCGACCGAACCGCGCTCGGCGGTGCCCGCGTCGTACACGCCGGTCAGCTGGACGACCGTGCACGGCGGGAGCCGGTCGAGGGCGGCGGCCATGTGGATGGTGGACCGGCCCCAGGCCAGGCCGAGGACGTCGCCCTCGGTCACCAGCTCGCCGAGCAGGTCGGCCGCGACCTCGCCCAGGTTCTCCGGGTCGGGCGACTCGTCCTCGCCCTCGGCGGGGGATTCGACGACGACGGCGTGGCGCAGGCCGTAGCGGGCCCGGAGCGCGTCGGACCGCTCCGCGTCCAGCTCCGCCGGCACGCGGATCTCGATCCGCACGAGGTCCCGCTCCAGGGCCGTCTCCAGGACGCGGGCGACCTTGAAGCGGCTGACGCCGAACTCCTCGGCAATCTGGATCTTGGACTTGCCCTCCAGGTAGAAGCGACGGGCCATGGCCGCCGCCTGCACCAGCTCCGCGGGTCCCATCCGCAGGGCTGGACGTCCCGCCGACATTGCAGACACCGCGTTCTCCTCACTGCTGTTCACTCCGGATCGCCATCCTTGCAGATCCGGCGACCCTTGATCAGTCCTGTTGGTTTGCGTTCATCTCCCGGTGACCCACCGGTGGCTCAGTGTCCGCACGCCCACGCGGCGGAGGCCGTCGCCCGGTCGGCCCGGTCGCGCAGCGCCCGCACGGCCCCGGCCGGGTCGTCGGCCCCGTACACGGCGGAACCGGCGACGAAGACGTCCGCGCCGGCCTCGGCGCAGCGCTCGATCGTGGACGCCGAGACGCCGCCGTCGACCTGGAGCCACAGCTCCAGGCCGTGCTTGGAGATCAGCTCACGGGTGCGGCGGATCTTCGGCAGCATGATGTCGAGGAAGGCCTGCCCGCCGAACCCCGGCTCGACGGTCATGATCAGCAGCATGTCCAGCTCGGGCAGCAGGTCCTCGAACGGCTCGATGGGCGTGGCGGGCTTGAGCGCCATGGAGGCGCGCGCGCCCTTGGCCCGGATCTCCCGCGCCAGCCGTACGGGCGCGGCGGCGGCCTCCACGTGGAACGTGACGGACCCGGCGCCGGCCTCCACGTACTGCGGAGCCCAGCGGTCGGGGTCCTCGATCATGAGGTGGCAGTCCAGCGGGGTGTCGGTCGCCCGGCTGAGCGACTCGACGACCGGCACGCCCAGGGTGAGGTTGGGCACGAAGTGGTTGTCCATGACGTCGACGTGGAGCCAGTCGGCGCCTTCGACGGCCCTGGCCTCCTCGGCGAGGCGGGCGAAGTCGGCGGACAGGATGCTGGGGTTGATCTGGGCCATGTGCCAAGCCTGCCATGCCGCGTGGCCCTTCCTCGCCCCGATCCCCCGGCCCGGCCGCACCGGCGGCGGAACAGTCCGCCCGAAACCCCGCAAAACCCGGGTGGACCGTCGCCGGCGGGGTCCGGGGCGGCGCGGCGGCCGGCCGGCCCGGGGTCAGGCGGTGCGGCGGAGCAGCGCCAGGTACATGGCGTCGGTGCCGTGCAGGTGCGGCCAGAGCTGCACGTCCGGGCCGTCGCCGAGCGCGGGGACGCCGGGCATCAGGGGACGCGCGTCGATCCACTCGGCGGTCACGTCCTGCGCTCCCCCGCGCCCCTTGAGCACGTCGTCCACGACGGCGCGGGTCTCGGCGAGGTGCGGCGAGCAGGTCGCGTACCCGACGACACCGCCGACCCGTACGGCCTTCAGCGCCTCGGCGAGCAGGGAGCGCTGCAGCGGCGCGAAGCCGTCCAGGTCCTCGGGCCGGCGGCGCCAGCGCGCCTCGGGACGGCGCCGCAGGGCGCCGAGGCCGGAGCAGGGCACGTCGACCAGGACGCGGTCGAAGGAGCCGGGGCGCCACGGCGGGCGGGTGCCGTCGGCGGTGACGACCTCGTACGGACCGGGGTTCCCGGCGAGGGCGCGCTGGACGAGGCGGGCGCGGTGGGGCTGCTTCTCGGCGGCGAGCAGGGCGGCGCCGCGCCGGGCCGCGAGGGCGCCCAGCAGAGCGGCCTTGCCGCCGGGGCCGGCGCAGCCGTCGAGCCACCGCTCGTCGGGGCCGTCGAGGGGCGCGTCGGCCAGGGCGAGGGCGACGAGCTGGCTGCCCTCGTCCTGGACGCCGGCGCGGCCTTCCCGTACGGCGTCGAGGGCGCCCGGCTCGCCGCCCTCCGCGAGCCGCACCGCATACGGCGACCAGCGCCCGGGCTCCCCCGCGCCCTCCCCCAGCGCGTCCAGCAGCTCGGCCCGCGTGGCGCGGCCGGGGCGGGCCACGAGGGTCACCTCGGGGCGCTCGTTGTCGGCCTCCAGCAGGTCCTCGATGCCGGCGCGGCCACCGCCGAGGGCGTCCCACAGGGCGGAGACGATCCAGCGGGGGTGGGAGTGCACCACGGCCAGGTGGTCCTCGGGGTCCTCCTCGTAGGGCGGCGCGACCTCCGCCAGCCAGCCGTCCAGGTCGTGCCGGGCGACGCGGCGCAGGACGGCGTTGACGAACTTGGCCCGCCCGTCGCCCAGCACGACGCGCGCGAGCTCGACGCTCGCGGACACGGCGGCGTGCGTCGGGATGCGCGTGCCGAGCAGTTGGTGCGCGCCGAGCGCCAGCACGTCCAGCACCGGCGGGTCGACCTCGCGCAGCGGCCGGTCGACGCAGGCGGCGACGATCGCGTCGTACGTGCCCTGCCGGCGCAGCGTGCCGTACACCAGCTCCGTGGCGAGCGCGGCGTCCCGCGCGTCGAAGCCGTCCTCCTCGCGGGCCTTCCTCAGCAGCGGCGGCAGCACGAGGTTCGCGTACGCGTCCCGCTCGTCCACGGCGCGCAGCGCCTCGAAGGCCAGGACGCGCACCGGGTCCTTCCGGGGACGCCGGTACGGCTTGGAGGGACGGCGACGGCCTTGCTCGCTCAAAAGGTGCTCCGCTTCCAGTGGGGTCGAACCCTTCCAGCGTAGTCCCCGCCCGGGCGGGCCCTTCCCGGAGGCGTCAGGCGCCGAGGCGCTCGCCCGCCGCGATGCGGACGCCGCGGGCCCAGTCCGCCGCGCGCATCGGCTTCTTGCCCTGGGCCTGGACCCAGAGCAGCTCCACCGCGTGGGAGCCGGTGCCGACGTACACGTTGTTCTTGCCGGCCGACAGCTCGCCCGGCGCCAGGTCCGCGCGGTCCGGGGCCGGCACCGCCTGGACGAGCTTCAGCCGCTCGCCGCGGAAGACGGTCCACGCCCCGGGGGCGGGCGTGCAGCCCCGCACCACCCGGTCGACGCGGAGCGCCGGCGCCGTCCAGTCGACGCGGGCGTCCTCGACGGTGATCTTCGGGGCGAGGGTGACGCCCTCCGCGGGCTGCGGCACCGCCTTGAGCGTGCCGTCCTCGATGCCGTCCATCGTCGCCGCGAGCAGCCCGGCGCCCGCGAAGGCGAGCCGGGTGAGCAGGTCGCCGCTCGTGTCCGTGGGGCGGATCTCCTCGGTGACGACGCCGTAGACGGGACCCGAGTCGAGCCCCTCCTCGATCTGGAAGGTCGACGCCCCGGTGACCTCGTCCCCGGCCATCAGCGCGTGCTGGACGGGCGCGGCGCCGCGCCACGCGGGCAGCAGGGAGAAGTGCAGGTTCACCCAGCCGTGGACCGGGACGTCCAGCGCCACCCTCGGCAGGAGCGCCCCGTACGCGACGACGGGGCAGCAGTCCGGCGCGATCTCGCGGAGCCGGGCGAGGAACTCCTCGTCGCGCGGCTTCGCGGGCTTGAGGACCTCGATGCCCGCCTCGGCGGCCCGCTCCGCGACCGGGCTCGCGACCAGGCGCCGGCCCCGCCCGGCCGGGGCGTCGGGCCGGGTGACGACGGCGGCCACCTCGTGCCGACCGGAGGCGAGCAGGGCGTCCAGGGCGGGGACGGCGACCTCGGGGGTGCCTGCGAAGACGAGCTTCACTCCGTGTTACCTCGCTTGTTCGTCGGATGCGCCGGAGTCGCGGCGGGAGGGGCCCTGCCGGGTCGGTCCGCGGGGCGGTCGGGCAGCGCACCAGTCTAGGGCCCGGCGTCCCGGGGGGCGTACGCGTGCCCGCGCGCCTTGCGCATATGCGGATACGCCCCTGCCGCGTGACCCGGCGACGGGTGCCGCGTTGTCAAAGGAGATTGACCTCATCGGGCCGCCCTCGGATGCGGCCCGCCCCTTTTCAACGCCGGTTCGAGAGGCTTGTAAATGGCCGACCACGCAACCCACGACGCCCAAGCCCGGGCAAGCCTGCACCTGTTGGTGCGGGACATCGAGCGGGTCCGCCGGCAGGTGGACGCCCTGCGCACGCTCACCGCCCAGCTGGGCAACGTCTACCGCCCGCGTCGCTCCGGCCCGTCGACGGGCTTCGTCGTCTACGGCAGGGCCCCGGCCCCGACCGTCCGGCTCGCGCAGGAGCTGCGGGACAGCGTCGAGACCCTGGTCACCGCGGCCGTCGACTTCGACCGCTCGCTCGGCTTCTCGTGGGACGCGGTCGGCTCGGCGCTGGGCGTCACGAAGCAGGCGGTGCACCGCCGGTACGGGGCGCGCCGCGCGGCGGCCCGGCAGCCGGCCGCGGCCGAGCGCCCGGGGCAGGCGCGCACGGTGCCTGCGGCGCAGGTGCCGGCGCCACAGGTCCCGGCGGCGCGGTCGATGGCGCCGCAGCCGACGGCGCAGGCGCTCAGGGACCAGCCCCACCGGGAGGAGGTCCGCCCGAGCGCCTTCCCCGCCCCGCGCAACGGCTGACCCCCTCCCCGGCGTGCGGGGCGGCTCCGCCTCACCGTCCCGCACACCGCCCGCGCCGCCCTCCCCGCCCGCCGGCGGTGGGTCCGCCCCCACCCGGGGAAACCGGCGCGCCGCCTCCCCTTCCCCCCTCTCGCCCCGCCCGCTCCCCCTCACCGCACGGACCGCCGCCGAGGACCGGGACGCCCGCGGGGCCCCTCAGCCGATGTCCGGCGGGTCCATCCTGACGCGGACCGGCGGCACGCCGCCCCTGGCCAGGCGGGCGGCCTGGGCCTTCTTCAGGGCGGACGCCAGGGCCGCGCCCGTCCCCGGGGGGACCCGTACCAGAGCGCGTTCCCACGGTTCCCCGGCGGGCGGGTCGCCCGGGCGCCGCGGGCCGCCGGGGGCCGCGGGCCGGAGCGGTACCGGCCCCAGGACCTCCGCGTCCGGCGGGAACTCCGCCGCCGCCAGGAACTCGGCCACGGCCTCCGGGCGGCCCGCCACCGAGGCCATCCGGGAGACCGGCGGGAAACCCAGCTCCGCGCGCTCGGCCAGCTCCCGCTGGGCGTGGCCCACCGGGTCCCACCGCACCAGCGCCTGCACGGGCCGCAGCGTCGGCTCGGCGACGACCACCACCGTGCCGCCCTCGTCCTGGCCGCGCACCAGCGACGCGGCGTCGATCCAGCGGCGCAGCGCCTCCTCGCCGGCTCGCAGGTCGGGCCGGGCCAGCAGGGCCCAGCCGTCCAGCAGCAGCGCGGCCGCGTACCCGCCCTCGGCGACCGGTTCGGCGCCCGGTGTGCTCACCACCAGCGCGGGTCTGCCCGGCACGGAGTCCAGGACGTGGTCGCGCCCGGAGGTGCGCACCGGCACGGCGGGGAAGGCCCGCCCCAGCTCCTCCGCGGTGCGCCGGGCGCCCACGACCTGCGCGCGCAGCCGGGTGGAACCGCACTCGGCGCAGTGCCAGTCCGGTTCGCCCCGCCCGCACCAGCCGCACCTCAACTCCCGCTGCTCCGGCGCCTCCAGGGGCCCGGCGCAGTGCCGGCACCGGGCGGGCGTACGGCACCGCTCGCACGCCAGCCGGGGCACGTAGCCGCGCCGGGGCACCTGCACCAGCACCGGGCCGGACCTCAGCCCCTCCCGTACGGCCTGCCACGCGAGGGACGGCAGCCGCGCGGCCCGCGCCGCCTCGTCGCGCGCCAACTCCCCGTCGCCCACGGTCCGTACGAGCGGCGCGGCGGCCCGCACCCGCTCGCGCGGCGCCACCAGGGGCCGTGCCCAGCCGCTCCGGACGAGCTGGGCGGCCTCCACCGTGCAGCTCGTGCCGCCCAGCAGGAAGCCGCATCCGTCGTGCGCGGCACGCAGCAGCAGCACGTCGCGCGCGTGCGGCTGCGGGGCGTGCGGCTCGCTGTGGCTGCCGTCGCCGTCGTCCCAGACGGCGACGAGCCCCAGGTCCCGTACGGGCGCGAACATGGCGGCCCGCGTCCCCACGACCGCGCGCACCGAGCCGCGCCGCACGGCCAGCCACTGCCGGTAGCGCTTCTCGGGCCCGGCCTCGGCGGTCAGCAGCGCGTGGTGCCCCTCCCCGAGGACGGCCGTCAGGGCGGCGTCCACCCGCGCGGCGGCACGCCCGTCGGGGACGACGACGAGGGCGCCGCGCCCGGAGGCGAGCGTCGCGGCCACCGCCCGCGCCAGCTCCTCCGCCCAGTGCGGGCCGGGCAGCGCGGTCCACACGGCGCGCGGCGCGCCCCCGCGCGCGAGGGCGTCCAAGAACGCCTCCCCGTGCGCGTACCGCGCCCACGTGCCGGCCCCGGGCGCGGGCGGCGGGGGCAGCGGCTCGGGCGACGGCCTGCCCTCCACGCGGGCGCTGCGCGGCGGCACGGCCAGTTGCAGGACGTCGGCGAGGCTGCCCGCGTACCGGTCGGCGACCGCCCGCGCCAGCCCCAGCAGCTCGGGGCCGAGGACGGGCTCGGGGGACACGACGTCGGCGAGCGCGGCCAGCGGCCCCGCGTAGTCCGTGTCGGCGCGCCGCTCGACGAGGAACCCGTCGATGAGCCGCCCGCCCTCGCGCCGCCCGTCCCGCACCTGGTGCGCCCCGGCCCCGAACCGCACCCGCACCCGCACTCCGGGCCTGGCCACGGCGTCGAGCTCCTCCGGGACCGCGTAGTCGAAGTACTGGTCGAGGTGGAGCACGCCCTTGTTCACGACGACCCGCGCGACGGGCAGCTCCTTCGCCAGCGCGGCCCCCCGCCACGTCCGCGGCTTGGCCCGCGGCGCCTTCGCCTTCCGCACGGACTCCCGGATGAGCGCGAGCTGCTCCGGCCCCTCGCCCGGCCGCCCTTCCCGTTTCCCGCTCCCGCTGCTCACAGCCCCATGCCTACCAGACCCCACCGACACCGCGCCCCGGCCGCGGGGACGCGGGCGGGGCGCGGAAACGCCGCAGTCCGGCTCCGTACGGGACGGGGCCGGACTGCCGGTGCTCGCCGGGCGGGCGGGTCCTACAGACCCGCGGCCTTGCGGAGGGCGTCGACGCGGTCGGTGCGCTCCCAGGTGAAGTCGGGCAGCTCGCGGCCGAAGTGGCCGTAGGCCGCGGTCTGGGAGTAGATCGGCCGCAGCAGGTCCAGGTCGCGGATGATCGCAGCCGGGCGCAGGTCGAAGACCTCGGCGATGGCGTTCTCGATCCGCTCCACCTCGGCCTTGGCGGTGCCGAAGGTCTCCACGAAGAGGCCGACCGGCTCGGCCTTGCCGATGGCGTAGGCGACCTGGACCTCGCAACGGGAGGCGAGCCCGGCGGCCACGACGTTCTTGGCGACCCAGCGCATCGCGTACGCGGCCGACCGGTCGACCTTGGAGGGGTCCTTGCCGGAGAACGCGCCGCCGCCGTGGCGGGCCATGCCGCCGTACGTGTCGATGATGATCTTCCGACCGGTGAGCCCCGCGTCACCCATCGGACCGCCGATCTCGAACCGGCCCGTGGGGTTGACCAGGAGCCGGTAGCCCTCGGTCTCCAGCTTGATGCCGTCGTCCAGGAGCTGCTTGAGGACGTGCTCGACGACGAACTCGCGGATGTCGGGGGCCAGCAGCGAGTCCAGGTCGATGTCGCTGGCGTGCTGCGAGGAGACGACGACCGTGTCGAGACGGACGGCCTTGTCACCGTCGTACTCGATGGTCACCTGCGTCTTGCCGTCGGGGCGCAGGTAGGGGATCGTGCCGTTCTTGCGGACCTCGGTCAGGCGCCGGGACAGCCGGTGGGCGAGGTGGATCGGCAGCGGCATCAGCTCGGGCGTCTCGTCCGTGGCGTACCCGAACATCAGGCCCTGGTCACCGGCGCCCTGCTGGTCCAGCTCGTCCTCGTCGCCCTCGACGCGCTGCTCGTAGGCGGCGTCCACACCCTGGGCGATGTCCGGGGACTGGGCGCCGATGGACACCGAAACGCCGCAGGACGCCCCGTCGAAGCCCTTCTTCGAGGAGTCGTAACCGATTTCGAGGATCTTCTCGCGCACCAGCGTGGGGATGTCGGCGTACGCCTGGGTGGTCACCTCACCGGCCACGTGCACCAGGCCGGTGGTGATCAGCGTCTCCACGGCGACGCGGGAGGTGGGGTCCTCCCGCAGCAACGCGTCGAGAATCGTGTCGCTGATCTGGTCAGCGATCTTGTCGGGGTGACCTTCGGTCACGGACTCCGAGGTGAAGAGACGACGGGACACAACGCTCCCTGGGTTTGCAGCGGCTGCTGGCTGATCGTGGGTGGACCGGCAGGGGGCTGCGCCCCGCGTCGTTCCGCGAACAGTTTATCGGGCACTCTCGGGCGTGGGGCCAGGCGTCTCGCACAGCGGGAGGCTGATTGGCCACATCGGCCCCACCGCCGACGGCAAGATCACCTTTTTGTACGGGGGGAGTTGCCCGGCTTGCGGGGGTGGGCCGACTGTGAGGGGAATCACGGGATTCACCCTCATGGCAGACGCGGCACCACCAGGTCCCACACGGTGTCCGCGAGGGCCTCCTTCGGGCCGTACGGGACGGGGGTCTCGGTGCCGTCGGAGCCGAGGACGACGGCCTCGTTCTCTTCGGAGCCGAAGGTCTTGCGCTCCCCCACCTCGTTGACGACGAGCAGGTCGCAGCCTTTGCGGCGGAGCTTGTCGCGGCCGTTCGCGAGGACGTCGTCGGTCTCGGCGGCGAAGCCGACGACGACCTGGCCGGGGCGGGCGCGGTCGGCGGAGAGCTCCGCGAGGACGTCCGGGTTGCGGACGAGGACGACGGGCGCGGGCTCCTCCCCCTCCCGCTTCTTGATCTTGCCTTCGGCGTACGCGGCGGGGCGGAAGTCCGCCACGGCCGCGGCCATGACGACGGCGTCGGCGTCGGCGGCGGCCTTCAGGACGGCTTCGCGCAGCTGGACGGCCGTGCCGACGTGGACGACGTCGACCCCGGCCGGGTCGGGCATGCCGGTGTTGGCCTCGACGAGCGTGACGCGGGCGCCGCGCGCGGCGGCGGTGCGGGCGAGGGCGTAGCCCTGCTTGCCGGAGGAGCGGTTCCCCAGGTAGCGGACGGGGTCGAGCGGCTCGCGGGTGCCGCCGGCGCTGACCACGACGTGGCGGCCCGCGAGGTCGGGCGCGGCGGCGCCGCGGGCGAGGACCCGGCGGCAGACCTCGAAGATCTCGGCGGGGTCGGGGAGCCGGCCCTTGCCCGTGTCGACGCCGGTGAGGCGGCCGACGGCGGGCTCGATGACCACGGCGCCGCGGCGGCGCAGCGTGGCGACGTTCTCCTGGGTGGCCGGGTGCTCCCACATCTCGGTGTGCATGGCGGGGGCGAAGACGACCGGGCAGCGGGCGGTGAGCAGCGTGTTGGTGAGGAGGTCGTCGGCGAGGCCGTGGGCGGCCTTGGCGAGCATGTCGGCGGTGCAGGGGGCGACGACGACGAGGTCGGCGGTCTGTCCGATGCGGACGTGCGGGACCTCGTGGACGTCGTCCCAGACCTGGTCGGAGACCGGGTTGCCGGAGAGCGCGGACCAGGTCGCGGCGCCGACGAAGTGGAGGGCCGACGCGGTCGGGACGACCCGTACGTCATGGCCCGACTCGGTCAGCCGACGCAGCAGTTCGCACGCCTTGTAGGCGGCGATGCCGCCGCTGACTCCGAGGACGACCTTGGGCTTGGGCTCGGGCACTGCGCCTCCCGCTCTGAGGGTTGGTACGGCGTCCCGGATTCCGGGACTGCGCGCCTTCCGGGCCGGACGCTCACCGGGCCCCGCGGCTTCCAGGACACACCGCAGGCCCGGCGGACGCCCGCCGGGCCTGGTGATGACGGGGAGCGCTTACTGCGCCGGGCCCTCGACGGCCTCGGAGGTCAGCAGGCCCGCGTTGATCTCCCGCAGGGCGATCGAGAGGGGCTTCTCGTGGACGTGGGTGTCCACCAGCGGACCGACGTACTCGAGCAGGCCCTCACCGAGCTGCGAGTAGTACGCGTTGATCTGCCGCGCGCGCTTGGCCGCGTAGATCACGAGGCTGTACTTCGAGTCCGTGGCCTCGAGCAGCTCGTCGATCGGCGGGTTGATGATGCCCTCGGGCGCGGTGATGGAAGAGGACACGCTCTACCTTCCGAAAAAGTGGACAAAGAGAATCAGACAACGTCCATCAAGGCTAGCAGCTCACGCGCCACGTCCTCGACGGAGGTGTTGACCAGGGTGGCGTCGAACTCGGACTCGGCCGCGAGCTCCACCTTGGCCGCCGCCAGGCGCCGCTCGATGACCTCGGGCGACTCGGTGCCGCGACCGGTGAGGCGGCGGACCAGCTCGTCCCAGCTCGGCGGGGCGAGGAAGACCAGCTGGGCGTCGGGCATGGACTCGCGGACCAGGCGGGCGCCCTGGAGGTCGATCTCCAGGAGGACGGGCTCGCCGGCCTCCAGCCGGTCCTGGACGGCCCGGCGCGGCGTGCCGTAGCGGTTGCCGGCGAACTCGGCCCACTCCAGCAGCTCGCCGTTGGCGATGAGCTTGTCGAACTCGTCGTCCGTGACGAAGTAGTACTGCACGCCGTCCTGCTCGCCGGGGCGCGGCTTGCGGGTCGTGGCCGACACCGAGAGCCAGACCTCCGGGTGGACCTTGCGCATATGGGCGACGACCGTGCTCTTGCCGACCCCGGAGGGGCCGGAGAGCACGGTCAGCCGCGGACGTACGTCCGGGGGCTCGGGGGTCGTCCCCCGGGATGTTGCAGCCATGGGGCGATTATTCCAGCTTCCGGGAGTGCCCTGGACGCCAGGTATCGGCCGTCAGGCCTTGGAGCCGCCGAACTCGCGCTCCAGGGAGGCGATCTGGTTGGAGCCGAGTCCGCGGACGCGGCGGCTCTCGGAGATGCCCAGCCGCTCCATGATCTGCTTGGCGCGGACCTTGCCCACGCCCGGCAGGGACTCCAGGAGGGCGGAGACCTTCATCTTGCCGATGACGTCGTTCTCCTGGCCCTGCTTGATGACCTCGTGGAGCGAGGCGCCGGAGTGCTTGAGTCGATTCTTGACCTCGGCCCGCTCCCGGCGAGCCGCGGCGGCCTTTTCGAGCGCGGCTGCGCGCTGTTCAGGGGTAAGGGGCGGAAGAGCCACGCCTACGTCACCTCGGATGTCGAACTGTCGGATACGGACCGGTGAGGAACCTAGTCGGCCCACACCAAGGGAGCAACGAGCAACGCAGTGACCGCTGCGAACGCTGACTCTCGTCGGAGACTAGCGGCCGAGGCCGCCAGAGTCAGCGAGAACAGCGGAAAAGTCCTGGTCAGCATCGATCCTGCCAGACAAACAAGACATAACGCCCTCGTTTGGGGCCCGATTCCGTCAACAACCGTCACGGGCCGTTCCGCGGACGACACGCCGGAGCGGGGCCGGGCGCCCGCCGGCGGGGCGGGCGCCCGTGAGGTACGTCACAGTCACCGTGGGCTCAGCCGCCGACGGCGGCCCGCACCTCGTCCGCGTACCGCTCCGCCGCGCCCCGCAGGGCCGCCGCGTCCGGGCCGTGCCGCAGGACGCCGCGGCTGACGTTCGGGACGACGTTGCGCACGGCGGCGCCGAAGACCACCGGGAGGTCGGCCGGGGTGGCGCCCTGCGCGCCGATGCCCGGCGCCAGGAGGGGGCCGTTGACGTCGAGGTCGAAGGAGGACAGGTCGCCGAGGGTGGCACCGACCACCGCGCCGAAGGAGCCCATGGGGGTCTCCCCCGCGTTCTCCTCGGCGAGGTGCGCCAGCACGGTCGCCCCGACGGTCCGCCCGTCCGCGCGCACGGCCCGCTGGACCTCGGCGCCCTCCGGGTTGGAGGTCAGGGCGAGGACGAACAGGCCGGCGCCGCTCTCGCGCGCGAGGTCGACGGCCGGCTTCAGCGAGCCGTAGCCCAGGTACGGGGAGACGGTCAGCGCGTCCGAGAACAGGGGCGCGTCCTTCCGCAGGAACGTCTCGGCGTACGCGGCCATGGTGGAGCCGATGTCGCCGCGCTTGGCGTCCATGACGACGAGGGCGCCGGCGTCCCGCAGATCGGCGACGGCCCTTTCCAGGACCGCGACGCCGCGCGAGCCGAACCGCTCGAAGAAGGCGCTCTGCGGCTTGAAGACGGCGACGGTGCCGGCCAGCGCGTCCACGACGGTGCGGGTGAAGGTCTCCAGGCCGCCGACGTCGTCCGCGAGGCCCCAGGCGGAGAGCAGGGAGGCGTGCGGGTCGATGCCGACGCAGAGCGGGCCGCGCGCGTCCATCGCCTCGCGGAGGCGGGCGCCGAAGGGTACGGGGGTCACTGGGCGGCCTTTCGGGTGTCCGCGCCGACGGCGTCGGCGAGGGTGGCGTACGGGGATGCCTTGAGCCGGGCCGCGAGGCCCTTGTGGACGGCGCGGGCGTAGAAGGGGCCCTCGTAGATGAAGGCGCTGTAGCCCTGGACGAGGGTGGCGCCGGCGAGGATGCGCTGCCAGGCGTCCTCGGCGTTCTCGATGCCGCCGACGCCGACGAGGACGAGCCGGTCGCCCACGCGCGCGTAGAGGCGGCGCAGGACCTCCAGGGACCGCTCCTTGAGCGGGGCGCCGGACAGGCCGCCGGTCTCCGCGACGAGCGCCGGGTCGGACACGAGGCCGAGGCCGTCGCGGGCGATGGTCGTGTTGGTGGCGATGATCCCGTCCAGGCCCAGTTCCACGGCGAGGTCGGCGACGGCGTCGACGTCCTCGTCGGCCAGGTCGGGGGCGATCTTCACCAGGAGCGGGACGCGGCGGCCGGCGACCGCGCGGTCGGCGGCCTCCCGGACGGCGGTGAGCAGCGGGCGGAGCGCCTCCGTGGCCTGGAGGTCGCGCAGACCGGGCGTGTTGGGCGAGGAGACGTTGACGACGAGGTAGTCGGCGTGGCGGGCCAGGCGCTCGGTGGACTTCACGTAGTCCGCGACGGCCTCGGCCTCGGGGACGGCCTTGGTCTTGCCGATGTTGACGCCGACGACCGTCTTGAAGACCGGCACGCGTGCGCGCAGCCGGCGCGCGACGGCGGCGGAGCCCTCGTTGTTGAAGCCCATGCGGTTGATCAGGGCGCGGTCCGGCACGAGGCGGAAGAGGCGCTTCTTGGGGTTGCCGGGCTGCGGCTCGCCGGTGACCGTGCCGATCTCGACGTGGTCGAAGCCGAGCATCGCCATGCCGTCGATCGCGACGGCGTTCTTGTCGAAGCCCGCGGCGAGGCCGAAGGGGCCGTGCATGCGCAGGCCGAGGGCCTCGGTGCGCAGCTCCCTGTGGCGGGGTGCCAGGACGGCGGCGGCGAAGGTGCGCAGCACGGGGACGGCGGCCAGGAGCCGGATCCAGCGGACGGCCAGGTGGTGGGCGCGCTCCGGGTCCATCCGCTTGAAGACGAGGCGGAAGAAGAGTTCGTACATCTCGGTGGGTGTCCTCATGAGGAGGGGGACACCGTGGTGACGGTGTCCCCCTCGTGGGCTGCTAGTCGCGGGCCGCGATCAGGCGTTCGGCGTGTTCCTGGAGGGAGCGGACGCCGACCCCTCCGTGGTTGAGGGCGTCGATGCCCTGGACGGCTGCGGCCAGTGCCTGGACCGTGGTCAGGCACGGGACGCCGCGGGCCACGGCGGCGGTACGGATCTCGTAGCCGTCCAGCCGGCCCCCCGTGCCGTAGGGAGTGTTGACGATGAGGTCGACCTCACCGGCATGGATCAACTGGACGATCGTCTTCTCCCCACCGGGCCCCTCGCCCTCGGA
>NZ_JBWKJG010000024.1:0-100357 GCF_056432325.1 Streptomyces sp. NPDC045287 | reverse complement strand
GCGGCGGTCAGCGCCTGGAAGTGGTTGACCTCACCGGCCGACCCCTCCTCGTCGTACTTGCCGCGCACCACGTCGATGGCCAGCTTGAACTTGCGTAACTGCACGAGCCCGAACCAGGCCGTGAAGACCAGGCCGGCGACGACGAGCCAGGCGACGATGAGCGGAAGCTCCGTCCCCGCGACGGGAAGGGTGTAGAAGACGATTTCGCCCAGCCGGGTGGCTATGGGCTCGAAGAAGCCGCTGACGGCTTCGTCGATCGATGTGGTGATGGAGTCCAGGGACATCTGACTACCTCAAGGCGCAGGAGGGTCTGCTGGGCGGCATGGCACAGCAGCAGAGGTGCACGGGTTCGAGCGAACGCCGTTGTACCGGTCCGGCGGCGTGCACCCCGTCGGCCGCGGACTCGGACGACGTGGGTCACACATGTCGTACGTGAGTGGCTGGATCGGTCCACAACCCCCGCGGGCGACGGTGTGGATCACCACAGGGGTGGCGAAGTTCTACCACGTGCTTAACCGTCTGTTGCGTGAGCTGGCTCACACACTGGCGGTCCGAACCGGCCAGGGGAAGAGAAGCGCAGGACCGTTGACGCGATCGTTACGTGGAATCCGATGTTCGAACACCGGACGGCGGCCGCGGCCGGAAACATCGACGGGGGACGGCTCCGGCCTGCGGTCGTCACCGCGCGTCAGCGCGGCCCGGGGCCGGATCGCCACCGTGCCGGGGCCTACGGCATCAGCGTCTCGACGAGCGTCTCCTGGAGGGCGCCCAGCCACAGGTAGGCCATCACCATCGGCTTGCGCGGGTCGGAGTCCGGGAGCCGGTACAGGTCCTCGTTCTCGTCCTCGTCGGCGACCTCCAGCCGCGTCCCGATGGTGAGGCGGAGGTCATTGAGCGCGCCGAGCCAGCGGCGGCACTCCTCGGGCGAGAGCTCCAGACGGCCGCCGCCGGACCCGTCGCCGGCGGAGACCAGCGCGTCGAGGCTGCGGACGACGGCGAGGGCGTCCTCGCGCTTGCGGGTGCGCAGGTCGTTCTCGGTGAACCGGCGGAACTCGGCGGACGCGGCGCGCAGCTGCTCGTCGCCGTCCCCGTACGCGTCGGGGAAGAGGCGGGCCAGGGCCGGGTCGGACGGCTTCTCGCTGGGGCCCTCCTGGAAGAGCGCGGCGAGCGGGTCCTCGCCCTGGGCGGGCTCGTCGCCGGGGCCGATCAGCTCCAGCATCTGGACGGCGAGCGAGCGCAGGATGGAGACCTCGACCGCGTCCAGCGGCACGGTCGCGCCGCCGCCGGGCAGTGCCTCGAAGTGACCGCTCATCAGCCGCGGTCCTGGGAGAGGGTCGCCCACAGCCCGTACCCGTGCATCGCCTGCACGTCGCGCTCCATCTCCTCGCGGGTGCCGCTGGAGACCACGGCCCGGCCCTTGTGGTGCACGTCGAGCATCAGCTTGTGCGCCTTGTCCTTGGAGTAGCCGAAGTACGTCTGGAAGACGTACGTCACGTAGCTCATGAGGTTGACCGGGTCGTTGTGGACGATCGTCACCCACGGCACGTCGGGTTCGACGACGGCCTGCCCCTCTTCCGCCGGGGCCGTGCGTTCGATCTCTACGGGAGCAACACTCACTCACCCAATGCTGCCACTGCCCGTGTGCCACCGCACAAACGGACCCGCGGACTCCGCGTCGACGCCCGTCCGACCGCCCCCGCGAGGGCCCCGAAATGCCCCGAACGAGAAATCGTCACTCTGACGAGTATTCGGGGTACGATCCTGGCATGAACGCTGCGGACCTAGGACTTCCGGTGGCTGTGCCGTCCACCGCGCTCTTCACCGACCAGTACGAGCTGACCATGCTCCAGGCAGCCCTGCGGGGCGGCACCGCCGACCGGCGCTCGGTCTTCGAGGTCTTCACCCGGCGCCTCCCCGAGGGCCGCCGGTACGGCGTCGTGGCCGGCACCGGCCGCGTCCTGGACGCCGTGGAGAACTTCCGCTTCGACGACGCCGTGCTGGCCTTCCTGCGCGAGCGGGGCATCGTCGACGAGCCGACGCTCGCCTGGCTGGCGGCGTACCGCTTCGGCGGGGACATCTGGGGCTACCCCGAGGGCGAGGTGTACTTCCCCGGCTCGCCGATCCTCCGCGTCGAGGGCTCCTTCGCCGAGTGCGTGCTGCTGGAGACCGTGATCCTCTCCATCCTCAACCACGACTCCGCCATCGCCGCCGCCGCGTCCCGGATGTCGGCGGCGGCCGGCGGGCGCGGACTGATCGAGATGGGCGCCCGGCGCACCCACGAGCTGGCCGCGGTCGCCGCGTCGCGCGCCGCGTACGTGGGCGGCTTCGACTCCACCTCCGACCTGGCCGCCGGGTTCCGGTACGGCATCCCGACCGTCGGCACGTCCGCGCACGCCTTCACGCTGCTGCACGACACCGAGCGCGACGCGTTCCGGGTGCAGGTGGAGGCGCTGGGGCGGGGCACGACGCTGCTGGTCGACACGTACGACGTCGGCGAGGCCGTGCGGACCGCCGTGGAGGTGGCCGGGCCGGGGCTCGGCGCCGTGCGCATCGACTCCGGGGACCTGCTGCTGGTGGCGCACCGGGTGCGGCAGCAGTTGGACGAGCTGGGCGCCCGCGACACGCGGATCGTCGTCACGTCGGACCTCGACGAGTACGCCATCGCCTCGCTGGCCGCCGCGCCCGTGGACGCGTACGGCGTCGGCACGCAGCTCGTGACGGGCAGCGGGCACCCCACGGGCTCGATGGTCTACAAGCTGGTCGCCCGCGCCGACTCGGCGGACCCGGCCGCCCCGCTGCGGCCCGTCGCGAAGCGGTCCCTGGGCGGCAAGATGTCGGTGGGCGGCCGCAAGTGGGCGGCCCGGCGGCTGGACGCCGAGGGCGTCGCCGAGGCGGAGGTGGTCGGCACCGGCGCCGTACCGGAGGAGCTGGCCGGGCGGCTGCTGCAGCGGCAGTTGGTCAAGGCCGGGGAGGTCGTCGCCCGGGAGCCGCTGGAGGCGGCGCGGGAACGGCACATCGCCGCCCGTGCGGGGCTGCCCCTGTCGGCCGTCCAGCTCTCGCGCGGCGAGCCCGTGCTCCCCACCGAGTACGTGACGCCGTAGCCCCTCCTCCGGGGGCGCGGTCCGGCTCCGGGGCGCCGGGGTCCGCGCCGCCGGGGTCCGCTCCGCCGGGCGCGGGCGTGTTCCGTGCCCGGCGGTGAGCGGCCCCGCCCCCTCCCGCCGGGAGGAGGAAGTCTCTACGCTCGAAAACATCCCCTCCCACCACCACCGACCACCGACCACCCCCCACCGTGAGGACAACCGCCATGCACCGCGCATTGATCGTCGTCGACGTTCAGAACGACTTCTGCGAGGGCGGCAGCCTCGCGGTGGCGGGAGGCGCGGACGTCGCCGCCGCCATCACGGACCTGGTCGGCGAGACCGCGGGGGTCGGCTACCGGCACGTCGTCGCGACGCGCGACCACCACGTCGACCCGGGTGACCACTTCGCCGAGCGCCCCGACTTCGTCCGCTCCTGGCCGCCGCACTGCGTGGCGGGCACCGAGGGCGTCGGGTTCCACCCGAACTTCGCGCCCGCCGTCGCCTCCGGCGCCGTCGAGGCCGTGTTCGACAAGGGCGCCTACACGGCCGCGTACAGCGGCTTCGAGGGGTCCGACGAGAACGGCGTCCTCCTCGCGGACTGGCTGCGGGCCCGCGACGTGACGGAGGTCGACGTCGTGGGCATCGCGACCGACCACTGCGTGCGGGCCACCGCCCTCGACGCGGTCGCGGAGGGCTTTCGCACGCACGTGCTGCTCGACCTCACGGCGGGCGTCTCCGAGGAGACCACCGACAAGGCCCTGGAGGAGCTCCGCGCGGCCGGGGTGGAGCTGACCGGCAAGCCGGTCGTCTGAGCCCTGAGCGGTGAGCCGGTCGCCTGACCGGCCCGCGCGGGCCGTGGGACCACAGGGGCCCGTGGGGACTTCCGGCGGGAGCCGTGGGCTTCCGGGGCCTGTGGGACTTCTGGCGGGCGCCGTGGCCTACAGGGGCCGTAGGGGCTTCCGGCGGGGATCGCGTGGGGCCACAGGGGCCCGTGGGGCTTCCGTAGGGGCTCGTGGGGCCTCAGAGGCCCGCGGGGCTCAGCAGTGCCCGTATCGGGCGCCACAGCTCCTGCTCGCGGCTCGGCGTCGTCCGCCACAGCAGCCCGTCCGGGTGGTGCAGCACGGCCGTGATCTCGTCGGGCGACGGCGGGTGGGTGTTGCCCCGCAGGTAGACGCGCAGGCCGAGGTTACGCAGCCGGGTCAGCGCGCGGGGCCGGTTCACCGCGTGGACCAGGATGCGGACCTCGCCCTCGCCGCCCGGGTTGGGCAGGCTCAGTGCGACGACCATGCTGCCGCCTGGCAACTTGCAGAAACCACCACCGGGCATGTCGAAAGTTCCCCCGTCGAAAGGTATGTCAATAGGAACGCGGTCAGCTGCACCTAAACACGATCGGCCGCCACCCGCTAGAGGGCGACGGCCGATCATGCTGTGACCTGCGGGTTCCTAGATCACCTGGTCGACGGACCCACCTGGACGGTGATCGTCCGGCCGTTGCGCGGCTGCTGGGTGATCGCGATCCGGGTGTTGGTGTCAGTTACCTTGACGCCGGCCCGCGGGTTGCTCTCGAACCAGTAGACGCCCTTGCGGTCGTCGAAGACCGGGTTGCCGGGCAGGCCGCCGATCCGCTGCGGGACGTCCGCGTTGTGCAGCGTGACGCGGTCGGTGCGGAAGCGGCTGAACGGCGCGTCGTGGGACTGGATGCGGTTGCGCATCAGCGTGCCGTCGGCCCAGGTCAGCGGCTTGGCGTGGGCGTCGATGGGGAGGACGAGGCCCTCACCGGGGTGGACGGCCGTGTTGTTGTCCGCCTGGGAGGTGTCCCACTTCCAGATCAGCAGGCCGGTCTGGTACGGGTAGTGCTCCACCCAGCTCGCCTTGTCGCCCCCGAAACCGAAGTTGTACGGGCCGACCTCCAGGGTCGCGTCGTAGGAGACGTACTGGCGGTTCTCCGCGATGTAGTACTGCGGGTACTCGTCGGTGATCGCCTCGCCGATGCGGGAGAAGCCCTTCGACGTCCAGCCGGCGACCGCGGTCTCGGCGTCGTCCGCGAAGAGCGGGGCGCCGTCGGCCGTCACGACGATGTTGTCCGCCGCGAAGCCCTTCTGGGCCACGCCGCCGTCCGTCTGGTAGCGGAAGCGGATGTCGATCTTCTTGCCGGCGTACGCGTCGAGCGGGTACACGAGCTTCTTGAACGACTCGGAGACACCGGTCAGGGCGGTGGCGCCGCTGGCGTCCTTGGTGATCGGGGCGCCGTCCGCGGTGCCGTCGAGGGCGGTCCACTGCGCGCCGCCGTCCGTGGAGACCTCGGCGTACAGGTAGTCGTACTCGGCCTCGATGTCCCACCAGCCGTCGAGCGACAGCTGGGCCTTGGCCTTGCCCGTCAGGTCGACGGAGCGGGTGAGGGTGTTCTTGAGGTCGTCACCCATGTTGCTCCACCACTGGGTGGCGCCCTGGACCGGCTTGACGACCGGGGTGGTGACCTTCTTCTTCGGCAGTTCGACGATGAGCGCCTGCGGGTTCTTCGTGTTGTACTCCGCGACGCCCAGCGTGTGCCTGGACTTGGTGGCGGCCTTGGCCTTCTCGTAGTTCAGCCAGCCCAACTGCAGCTTGTCCCAGGCGGTCATGTCGCCCGGCATGTCGCCGATCGAGTCCTTGCCGGTGCCCAGCCAGGAGCCGGAGGACATCAGCGACCAGAAGCCCGTGGAGTTCTCGGCGCCCGCGCGGCCGGAGGTGTCGTACAGGTCCGGCAGGCCGAGGTCGTGGCCGTACTCGTGGGCGAAGACGCCGAGGCCGCCGTTCTCCGGCTGCATCGTGTAGTCGCCGACCCAGATGCCGGTGTTGCCGATCTGCGCGCCGCCGGCCTTGTTGTTCGCCGGGCCGGTCTTGCCGGCGTCGGTGCCGTACGCGTACCAGCGGTGCGCCCACAGGGCGTTGGTGCCCTCCGCGCCGCCGCCGGCCGACTCGTCCTCGCCCGCGTGGACGATCTGGAAGTGGTCGATGTAGCCGTCGGCCTCGTTGAAGTTGCCGTCGCCGTCGAAGTCGTAGCGGTCCCACTGGTCGTACTCGGCCAGCATCGCCTTGATCTCGGCGTCGGACTTGCCCTTGGCCTTCTGGTCGGCGGACCACGCGGTCACGCCGTCGCGGACGGCGTCCCAGACGTTGGAGCAGTTGGTCTGGCCGCAGTAGTTGGAGCCGTAACGGGCCTCGTTGTACTCGACCTTGACCCAGTCCGAGACGGTGCCGTCGACCGAGTAGCGGCCGGACGAGGTGCGCTCGTAGTAGGTCTTCAGCGAGTGCTTCTGGTTGCCCCGCTCGTCCTTGCCGGTGCCGAAGTACAGGTCCTGGAAGTGCTCGCGGTCGTAGTCGGCCTGCCAGGCGGTGGAGTTGTCCTTCGACCGGTCCGGCTTCGCTATCTGGTTGTGCAGCGGGCCGGGCGTGCCGCCGTACTTGGGCTTCAGCTCGTCGGTGTCGTCGTCCTTGCGGTCGACGAGCGTCTCGTTGTCGACCTTGTCGCCGAACTCGACGAGGATGGTGAAGATCTTGTCGGTCTTCTCCCGGCCGAGCTCGACGTACTTCTTGTCGTCGAGCTTGACGACCTGGGAGGCGCCGCGGCGCTCCACCTTGGACTCGCCGGCGAGGACCTGCTCCAGCGCCGCCTCGCGCTGCTTCTGCTGCTGCTCGGTGAAGGGGCCTTCGAGGTCGTGGTCGACCCCTGCGGCCTTGTCGTGGGCGTGGGCGTGGCCGTGGTCTCCGCCCGGCGCCGGGTCGTGGCGCTCGATGCCCGTCTCCGGGCGGTTGTCGGCGTGGGCCGTGGTGAGGGCTCCGGCGGTGGCGGCGGTCGCGGCCAGGGCCACGAACACCGCGGACGTGCGGAACGCCCGTCGTCTGCTGGTCACTTGTTTGTTTCCTCCCCTGCGAACCGCCAACGCGGATGGGAGGTCACGTGATTATCCGCGTGCGGTGTCGCGCCACAAGTGACGACATTCGACCGGACTTACGCGAGAAAAGACAGTCTTGACTTGCACAGGCCAAGTGCCCTATGTGGACACTCCGATCCGTATACCGGACAGGGGAAACGATCCCCTCGCGGCGCGCGTGATCCCGTGCGCCCTTGACGCACCGGTACGGTGCGTGAGGGATCGCTCACGCCCGGTTCTCAGCAAGTGTTCGGCGTCGTAGGGTCGTCGGTCAGTGCGACCGCGCCGCGAGAGACCCCCACCCCACCACGAGGACGGAACCCGTCATGCCGCGTCCGACCGCCGCACAGCCCGCCCCCGGCCCGGCCGCCGCCCGCCCGGTCACCGTCCGCCCGGCCGCCGTCCGCCCGGTTGTCACCCCGCCCCCACCGCCGGGCACGGGCGCCGACGCCAAAGCCGCCCCGGCCCGTCCGGTCCTCCCGGCGCCGGGCACGGGTGCGGCACCCGCCGCGCCGCCGCGCGTCCACCGGCCCGGGGGCGTCCGGGCCGCGGGGGCCCCGGCGCCCGCCGCCGCCCCGGACCGGCGGCCGTCACCGCGCCGCTGACACCACGACGGTTCTCGCCGCCTTGTCGTGGAGACCTTGCTTGTACGGCTTGTCCACCAGGATCAACACGAGCAGCAGCAGCGGCCACAGGCAGGCGCAGCAGATCAGCGCGGGCAGCCACAGCACGAGCGCCCGCATCAGCGCGGCGCTCGTCGGCGGGACGCTGCCGTCGTTGAGCATCGCGACCCGGATTCCGGTCATCCGCTTGCCGAGGGTCTGACCGTTCCACTTCGCCGTCATGAGGGTGTCGTAGGCGACGTACGCCAGCATCGACAGGAGCTGGAACGTCCACTGACCGCCGCCGCTGCCCGACGCCCACACGTCGCCGAGGTTCGCGGACTCGTCGCTCACCCGGGAGTAGACGCCGAAGGGGATGCCGATGAGCGCCAGCGGCACGGCGATGACGAGCCAGTCGACGATGCGCGCGAGGACCCGCTTGGCGGTGTCGGCGAGCGGCGGCATCCCGCCGAGCGGGTCGGTGCCGCCGTAGCCGTAGGGGCCCCCGCCGTAGGGGCCGCCCCCGTAAGGGTCTCCGCCGTACGGGCCTCCGCCGTAGGGGCCGCCCCCGCCGGGGGGTTCACCGCCGTACGGGCCGCCCGGGTACGGGCCCGCGCCACCGGGCGGCGGAGGCGGTGGGGCGCCGCCGCCCTCCGGGGAACCCGGGGACCCCGGCGCCCCCGGGGGCTCCTGCGGGCGTTTGCGGAACGGATCGTCCTCGGGGGGCGGGCCGGGCGCCGGCGGTTCGTTGCTCATGGGGGCAGTGCATCCCGCGCCGCCGACGCCCGCATCCGGTCATGTGCCGTTCGGGGGACGGGGTCAGCGCCCCGCCACGAACGTGCCGGCCGCCTTGTCGTGCCAGCACTGCCGCCACGGCCGGTCGAACAGGCACCACACCACGTTGAGCACGCCGATCCCGACCAGTCCGAGCACCCCGTACACCAGCCAGCGGCGCAGCGCCGCCCCGAACGACGGCGGTTCGTGCGACTCGATGCCCCGCACCTCGGTCCCGCACAGCTTCTTGCCGAGCGTCCGCCCCCACTTGGCGGTCGGCAGCGCCTCGTACACCACGCCGAGCACCAGCAGGATGCCGAGCGCGATCCCGAACTGGACGGAGGTGGTGCCGTCCACCAGCCACACCGTGACCGTCTCGCCGGACCGTTCCGCCTGCTCGATCTTGCCGAGGATGTGGTCGACGGCGTTCAGCACGAACGGCGCGCCCGCCGCCCCGGCGAGCGCGCCGAGCACGATCGTGTCGACGAGCCGGGCGGCGAACCTCCTGCCGAGCCCGGCCGGGCGCGCGGCGGCCCGCTCCTGGGCGGCGCGCAGGAACGGGTCGCTGACCGGCGGCTTCCACGGGACCACGGGCTGGTCGGCGTCCGCGCCCAGAAGGGTGGGGCCGGGCTGCGCCTGCGGCGGTACGGGGCCGGGCTGCGGCTGGGCCAGTTGGTGGACCTGCTGCGCCCAGGAGGCGGCGGCGCCGGGACCGGCGGTGACCGGGGCGGCGGGCGGGGCGGGGGCCGCGGGCGCCGGGGCGGGGACGTGCGCCTGTGGCGGGACCTGGTGTGCGGGGGACGGCTGCGGCCGGCCGGGCTCGTGGGGCTGCGGCCGGGCGGCCGGAGCCGGGACGTGCGCCTGGTGCTGGGCCTGCGGGCCCTGGGACTGGACCTGCGGACCTTGGGGCTGGGCCTGCGGGCCCTGGGACTGGGACTGCGGACCGTGAGGCTGGGACTGCGGACCTTGGGGCTGGGACTGCGGACCGTGAGGCTGGGACTGTGGGCCCTGGTGCTGGGACTGAGGGCTGTGGGCCTGCGGGCCCCGGGACTGGACCTGTGGCCCCTGGGGCTGGGCCTGCGGGCCGTGCGGGGCCGGGACGTCCGGCGTGCGGGGCGCCGCCGGTCGGGGTGCCCGCATGGTCATCGTGCCCTCGGGACCGGTCCGCGCCTGCGGCTCGGGCTCCCCCCGCCGTACGCCGGGCAGCGCGCCGTCCGGCGGGTCGGCGGCGGCCGGCACCCGGGGGTCCGACCGGCCGACCGTGCCCCACGCGACGTCCCGCCCGCCGTCGAGACCGCGCTGGCGGGAGATGTCGGCCTGCCACGCGGACGCCGGCTCGGGCCCCGCGCCGCCTTCCGCTTCCCGTTCCGGTTCGGCGCCGGGGCCGGACTCGGACGCCATGCCGGGGTCCTCGTCCAGGAAGACGGGTCCGGTCTCCTCGACGGCCGGGACCGGCGCGGGGGCCTGGGCCGGGACCCGGGAGGGCGCGGCGGAGGCCGGCGGCACCGGCGCGGCCTCGCCCTCCCCGGGCGCGGGGCGGCTCGTACCGGGCACCCAGGCGGCACCGTTCCAGTACCGGATGTAGCCAGGAATGGAGGGGTCTGGGTAGTACCCGGCTTCGGGGCTGCCGTCGCCGGTTGCCGGGGTTGGGGCGCTCATCACCGTGGTCCCGTATCTCCTCGAGGGCCTCAATTCAGGGCACCACATCTATCAGACCGCCGGACGCCCCCGGGCCGCTCCGCGACAGAGGACCCCCATACGGTCACTAATGCGTCACGCAAAGTAACAGAAATTCGTTGGTGGAAGTCGCGTAATGACGACGCGGGAACCCGCTCCCTCCTTCCGGGCGGGTCCGCGGCGGACCCGCGCGAACCGGCGAGAGGGAGGAAGGAACCATGGAGCGGACCACGGTGGAGCGGGAGCTGGAGATGAGACTGGTGCTGTCCGCGGACCACAGCGTGCCCGTACCGGCCCGGCTGACGTACCGGACGGACGACCCGTACGCCGTCCACGTCGTCTTCCACATCGGCTCCGAGAACCCGGTGTACTGGACGTTCGCCCGCGAGCTGCTGGTGGAGGGCGTGTTCCGGCCGTGCGGCCGCGGGGACGTGCGGATCTGGCCGTCGCAGGCGGACGGGCGCGAGGTCGTGCTGATGGCGCTGTCGTCCCCGGACGGCGACGCGCTGCTGGAGGCACCGTCGCCGCAGGTGTCGGCGTGGCTGGAGCGGACGCTGCGGGCCGTGGCGCCGGGGACGGAGCCGGAGCGGCTCGGCATCGACGACGGGCTGGCCGCGCTGCTCTCGGCGGAGGCGTGAGGGACGCGGGCGTGAGGGACGGGGGCGTGAGGGACGGGGGCGTGAGGGACGGGGCGTACCGGCGGGGCGGTCCGACCCGGTGGGCGGTCAGAAGAGCTTGCCGGGGTTGAGGATGTTCAGGGGGTCGAAGGTCCGTTTGATGCCGCGCTGGAGTTCGAGCCCCACGGGGCCGAGTTCACGGGCGAGCCACTCCTTCTTGAGCACGCCGACGCCGTGCTCGCCGGTGATGGTGCCGCCCAACTCCAGGCCGAGGGCCATGATGGCGTCGAACGACGCGCGGGCGCGCCGCGACTCGTCCGGGTCGGTGTGGTCGAAGCACACGACGGGGTGGGTGTTGCCGTCGCCCGCGTGGGCGCAGACGCCGATGGTCAGGCCGTACGCGTCGGCGATGGCGGCCGTGCCGTCGAGCATCTCGGCGAGCCGGGAGCGGGGCACGCACACGTCGTCGATCATCGTGGCGGTGGAGACGGTCTCCAGGGCGGGCAGGGACATCCTGCGCGCCTGGAGGAGCAGCTCGGACTCGGCGGGGTCGTCGGCGGGGACGACCTGGGTGGCCCCGGCGGCGGTGCACAGCTCCCCCACGGCGGCCAGGTCGGCCGTGGGGTCCGGGGTGTCGAACGCGGCCAGCAGCAGCGCGGCGGTCGTGTCGGGCAGCCCCATGTGGCCGAGGCGGTTGACCGCCTGGACGGTGGTGCGGTCCATCAGTTCGAGCAGCGAGGGCGTGTGGCCGCGTTCCATGATCGAGCAGACGGCGGCGCACGCGTCCGCGGTGGACGCGAACTCGGCGGCCAGGGCGAGCTGGACGGGCGGCTTCGGCCTGAGGGCGAGCACGGCGCGCACGACGACGCCGAGGCTCCCCTCGGAGCCGACGAACAGCCGGGTCAGGTCGTACCCGGCGACGCCCTTGGCGGTGCGGCGGCCGGTGGACAGCAGCCGTCCGTCGGCGAGGACGACGTCCAGGCCGAGGACGTACTCGGCCGTGACGCCGTACTTGACGCAGCACAGGCCGCCGGACGCGGTCCCGATGTTGCCGCCGATGGTGCACGTCTCCCAGCTGGACGGGTCGGGCGGGTAGTACAGGCCGTACTCGGCGACGGCCCGGGACAGCACGGCGTTGACGACGCCCGGCTCGACGACGGCGGTCCGGTCGACCGGGCTGATGTCCAGGATCCGGTCCATCTTGACCAGGGAGAGCACGATGCAGCCGTCGGTGGCGTTGGCCGCCCCCGACAGGCCGGTGCGGGCGCCCTGCGGGACGACGGGCACGCGCAGCTCGGTGGCCGTGCGCATCACGTGCTGGACCTGCTCCACGGTCCGGGGCAGCACGACGACGGCCGGGGTGCCGGCGGGGCAGAAGCCCGCCATGTCGCGGGCGTAGGAGGGGGTCACGTCCGGGTCGGTGATCAGGGCCTCGGCGGGGAGGCCGGCGCGCAGCCGGCGCAGCAGATCGTCCATGATCCCAGCGTGGCACCCGGGGCCATCGGTGTGAACCGGGCGTGTGCCGACCGTGGACGACCCGGGACGGCCCGGTGGCCGCGCGCACAGTGAGCGGCATGAGGACGGAACGGGTCCCCCGGGTGGTGCTGCTCGCCTGGGCGGGTGTGGTGGCGGCGGGGGCGCTCGCGCTGTTCGCGGCCGAGGGTCTGACGGGTCCCGGCGGCCCCGGCGGCGCGCGGGGCGGCGGGGCGCGGCCCGTGCCGGGTCCGGTGGCGCGGGCCGCGGCGGCGGTGGAGGCGGGGGCCTCGGCGACGGTGCCGGAGCTGACGGCGCTGATCGGCGACCGGGAGGCGTGGCTGCGCCGGCACCCGGGTGA
This sequence comes from Streptomyces sp. NPDC045287, assembly GCF_056432325.1. NCBI lineage: Bacteria > Bacillati > Actinomycetota > Actinomycetes > Kitasatosporales > Streptomycetaceae > Streptomyces > Streptomyces sp. NPDC045287. The sequence continues at coordinate 87,859 of NZ_JBWKJG010000024.1, read as the reverse complement.
CGACGCGTCGTGGGCGGTGCTGGGCGCGGCGTACGCGGAGCGCGGTGCGCGGACCGGTGACCCGGCGGCGTACCGGAAGGCGGAGCGGGCGCTGCGGCGCTCCCTGGACGTCCGCCCGGCCGCGCGGGGCAACACGGCCGCGGCGATCGGCATGGGCGCCCTGGCGCGGGCGCGGGGCGACTTCGCGGCGGCGCGGCGCTGGGCGGAGGAGGCCCTCCGGCGGCAGCCGCGGACGTGGCGGGCGGAGGCCCTGCTGGTCGACGCGTACCGGGGCCTCGGCGACGACGCGGCGGCCGGGAAGGCACTGGAGCGGCTGCGGAAGCTGCGCCCGGCGGGCCCGGCGGCACTGACCCGGGCTGCGGAGCTGTACCGGGACCGGGGCTGGCGGGAGGACGCGGCGGCCCTGGCGCACGACGCGGTGGCGCGGGCCGGGACGCCCGCCGAGCGGGCGGCGTGCCTGCGGCTGCTGGGCGACCTGGCGTGGGAGCGGGGCCGTCCGCGCGAGGCGCTCGCCCCGTACGGGGCCGCGCTGCGCCTGGCGCCCGGCGACGCGCCGTCGCTGGCGGGCCGGGCGCGGGCGCTGGCGGCGCTGGGGCGCACGGACGAGGCGGTACGGGCGTACGGGGCGGTGCTGGCGGCGCGCCCGCTGCCGGAGTACGCACTGGAGGCCGGCGACCTGTACGCCGCGCTGGGCCGGGACGCGGAGGCGCACGAGCGGTACGGGGAGGCGCTGGCGCGGGCGGCGGAGGCGGCCGGGCACGGCGTGGACCAGGCCCTCGTCCGCGCCCGGTACGAGGCGGACCACGGCGATCCGGAACGGGCGGTGGCGCGGCTGCGCGCGAAGTGGCGGCTCGGGCACCGGTCCGCCGACGTGGCGGACGCCCTGGGCTGGGCGCTGCTGAAGGCGGACAGGGCCGGGGAGGCGCTGCCGTACGCGCGGGCGGCGACCGAAAGGGGGGTGCGCAGCGCGCTGTTCGCGTACCACCGGGGCGAGGTGGAGCGGGCGCTGGGCAGGACCGGGGCGGCGCGGCGGCACCTGGAGGAGGCGCTGCGGATCCACCCGGGCTTCTCGCCGCTGTACGCGCCCGAGGCACGGCGGGCGCTGGCGAAGCTGGGCGAGCCGTCGGGTCCCCCGCCGGAGCGGTAGGCGGGCGGCCGGGGCGCGGCCGGGGTGGCGGGCGGCCGGGGTGGCGGGCGGCCGGGGCGGCGGGCGGCCGGGGCGGTGGACGGCCGGGGCGCGGCCGAGGTGGCGGACGGCCGGGACGCCGGACATGACGGGGCGGCGGGCGGCCGGGGCGCGGCCGGGCGGCCCCGCGGGTCAGGGTCCGCGGGACCGCGTACCGGGGCGGCGTTACAGGTTGCCGCGCTTGGCCTGTTCGCGCTCGATGGCCTCGAACAGGGCCTTGAAGTTGCCCTTGCCGAAGCCCATCGAGCCGTGCCGCTCGATGAGTTCGAAGAAGACCGTCGGGCGGTCCTGGACGGGCTTGGTGAAGATCTGGAGCAGGTAGCCGTCCTCGTCGCGGTCGGCGAGGATCTTCAGCTCGCGCAGCGTCTCGATCGGGACGCGCGTGTCGCCGACCCACTCGCCGAGCGTGTCGTAGTACGAGTCGGGGGTGTCGAGGAACTGCACACCGGCCGCGCGCATGGTGCGCACGGTGCTGACGATGTCGTTCGTGGCGAGCGCGATGTGCTGGACGCCGGCGCCGCCGTAGAACTCCAGGTACTCGTCGATCTGCGACTTCTTCTTCGCGATCGCCGGCTCGTTGATCGGGAACTTCACCTTGAGGGTGCCGTCCGCGACGACCTTCGACATGAGGGCGGAGTACTCGGTGGCGATGTCGTCGCCGACGAACTCCTTCATGTTGGTGAAGCCCATGACTTTGTTGTAGAAGGCCACCCACTCGTTCATCTTGCCGAGTTCGACGTTGCCGACGCAGTGGTCGATGGCCTGGAAGGTGCGCTTGGCCGGCGGCTCGACGATCGGGGAGGCGGCGACGAAGCCGGGCAGGTACGGGCCGGTGTAGCCGGAGCGGTCGACCAGGGTGTGGCGGGTCTTGCCGTACGTGGCGATGGCGGCGAGGACGACGGTGCCGTGCTCGTCCTTGACCTCGTACGGCTCCTCGACGCCGGTGGCGCCGTGCTCGACCGCGTACGCGTACGCCTTGCGGGCGTCGGGGACCTCGATGGCGAGGTCGATGACGCCGTCGCCGTGCTCCGCGACGTGGTCGGCGAGGAAGCGGCCCCGGTCGGTGGACGGCTTGATGACGGAGGTCAGCACGAAGCGGGCGGCGCCGTTCGTCAGCACGTAACTGGCGGTCTCGCGGCTGCCGTTCTCCGGTCCGGAGTACGCGACGAGCTTCATGCCGAAGGCCGTGGAGTAGTAGTGCGCGGCCTGCTTGGCGTTGCCGACGGCGAAGACGACCGCGTCCATGCCCTTCACCGGGAAGGGGTCGGCCTGCCGGGCGGTGTCGGGGGTGTCATGCAGGGTCTCAGTCATGGCGGCAGGTTCCCTCCGTTCCACAAGCTGCGCAATACTTTGCGTTTCCCCTGGTCAATGTGTACAGCGGGGCTCCAGGATGAGGGGGCGTTCTGTACAGGATGACCACCGGGAGGCAGCCGTGGCGATCGATCATCTGGACGGCAGGCTCATCGCCCTGCTCGCGCGGGAGCCGAGGATCGGGGTGCTGGAGGCGTCGCGGCGGCTGGGGGTGGCGCGCGGCACGGTCCAGGCGCGCCTGGACCGGCTGCAGGCGCACGGCGTGATCCGGGGCTTCGGACCGGAAGTGGACCCGGCGGCGCTGGGGTACCCGGTGACGGCGTTCGCGACGCTGGAGATCAAGCAGGGGCAGGGCACGGACGTCCGGGAGCACCTGGCGGGCGTGCCGGAAGTGCTGGAGCTGCACACGACGACGGGCCACGGCGACATGCTGTGCCGCCTGGTGGCCCGCTCGAACGCGGACCTCCAGCGGGTGATCGACCGGGTGGTGGGCTTCGACGGGATCGTCCGCGCGTCGACGGCGATCGTGATGGAGAACCCGGTACCGCTGCGGATCATCCCGCTGGTCGAGCAGGCGGCAACGGACACGGACCTGCCACCGGCCCGGCGCGCCTGACCGGGCGGGGGCGGGGGGGACGGGAGACGGCGTGACGGTCGGGGCGTAGGGGGTTGGGGGTGGGGTGACGGTCGGGGCGCGGCGGGATGGGGGGACGGCAGGACAGGGGGGACGGCAGGGCAAAGGGGACGGCGGGACGGGGGGTGACGGTCGGGCGCGACGGACCGGGGCCGAGTGGGGCGGAGTGGGGCGGGGCCGAGTGGGGCGGGCGCGACAGGCCGGAGTCGGGCAGGCCGGAGTGGGGCAGGCCGGAGTCGGGCAGGCCGGAGTGGGGCAGGCCGGGTCGGACGGAGTGGGGCGCGACGGGCCGCGACGGAGCAGGGCGTGGCGGGCGGGCCGGGACCGGCGCGCGCCGCGCCCTGGCGGGGGGGGGGAGGCTCCCGGGGCCCCGGGTCAGCAGGAGGGGACGCGGGCGCCGTCGCCGAGGGCCTTCAGGGACGCGACGGCGTCCTTCAGCGTCCCCACCGGGATCAGCCGCAGCCCGCCCGGCCGGGTCGCCAGGGCGTCGTCGCACTCGGCCTTCGGTACGAGGAACACCGTCGCCCCGTCCCGCGCGGCGGCCTGCGTCTTGAGCGACACGCCGCCGACCGCGCCGACCGTCCCGTCGGGGGCGATCGTCCCCGTACCCGCGACGACCCGACCGCCGGTGAGGTCGCCGCCCTCGCCGTCGCCGGCCAGTTTGTCGACGATGCCGAGGGAGAACAGCAGCCCGGCGCTGGGCCCGCCGACGTCGGCGAGGTGCAGCTTCACCTCGACGTCCTTCTCGCTCCTGCCGAGGTGGTTCAGCGCGGCGGCGACCGCGCTGTCCTGGGACGACCGCATCTGGCCGAGGTTGCGCTTCTCGATCTCCCGGTCCGTCTTGCCCGCCGGGTAGACCGAGTCGTGCGGCAGGACCGCCCGGTCGCGGCGGAACCAGGCGCTGACGACGTCCCCGAGGCCGATGTCGGAACGCGGCGCGGTGGCCACGATCGTGGTCATCCGCAGTTGCCCGCTGGTCTTCCGCACGGGCGCCCCGGAGACGGTGATCACGGGCCGCCCCTTGTCCGCCCCGAGCACGTCCGCCGTCGACCCGGGCAGGGCGATCGTGAACGGCAGCGGCGCGAACGCGGCCACCGCGAGCAGTGCGAGCACGGGCAGGGCGCACAGGAGCAGGGCACGGGGGCGCGAGAGACGGGAGAGCACGGACCCAATCTATCGGCCCGCCCCCGCCCACCCCTTCCGGGCGGCACGACGGAGCCCACCCGGACGGCACGACGGGCCCGCGGGACGGCACGACGGGCCCCGGCCCGGCCGGTCACCCCGCGGGGCGGGGACGTCAGCACAGAGCGTCCGCCGGCTCGGGGATCCGTCAGCGCCGGGCGACCACCGGCTCGGGGAACCGCCGGCGCAGGCCCGCCAACGTAGAGCGGCCACCACCCCGCAGGCCCGCCAGCGCAGGGCGGCCGCCTCTCACCGACCCGCCGACGCAGGGCGTCCCCCACCCCGCAGGCCCGTCAGCGCAGGGCGTCCGCCACCTCGCGGGCCGCGTCGACCACGCGGGGCCCGACCCGCTCCGGCACGGCGTCCGTCAACATGACCACTCCCACGCTGCCCTCGATGCCCGTCACGCCCAGCAGCGGGGCCGCCGCGCCGCTCGCGCCCGCCTCCAACTCGCCGTGCGTGAGGGTGTAGCCGGGCTCGGACGGGCCGCCGGCCTGGCGGGCGTGGAGGATCGCGCGCCCGGCGGCGCCCCGGTCGAGCGGGTGGCGGAACCCGGCCCGGTACGCCACGTGGTAGTCCGTCCAGGTCGGCTCGACGACGGCGACGGCCAGTGCCTCGGCACCGTCGACGAGGGTGAGGTGCGCGGTCGCCCCGATGTCCTCGGCGAGCGAGCGCAGCGCGGGCAGCGCGGCCTCGCGTACGAGCGGGTGGACCTGGCGGCTCAGCCGCAGCACGCCGAGCCCGACACGGGCCCGGCCACCGAGGTCGCGGCGTACGAGCGCGTGCTGTTCGAGCGTGGCGAGCAGACGGTAGACGACGGTCCGGTTGACACCGAGCCGGTGGGACAGCTCGGTGACGGTCAACCCGTGGTCGGTGTCGGCGAGCAGCTTGAGGACACGCAGTCCCCGGTCGAGCGTCTGGGAGGTTTCCGCGGTCACGACGCCCCCTCCTTCGGAGTGAGTGACGGCGGACACTCTCAACGCGGAAGCGATACCCGTCCCTTGAGCATCGCACCGAGAGGCCGCCGGCAGGCCATGGCACACCGGCTGCGCTCCGCGGCGGCGCTGCCACGGGGCGTTTGCATGTGTCCGGACAGTAACGAGCGGATCCGCTGAGCGGAAGACCTCGTCCAGAATCCGGGCGCCGATGGGGATTTGATCCCGGGATGCTCCTTTCCTCGCGACGGCGCCCCGAAGCCGTACCCGAAACCGGGCCGCCCGGGGCGCGCGTCGGAGGGCGGGGTCAGCGCATCCGCGTGGCCCACTCCTGGACCTTCTTGATCCGCTCCCGGATCTGCCCGGCCGTCGCCTCGGCGCTCGGCGGGCCGCCGCACACCCGGCGCAGCTCGGTGTGGATGACGCCGTGCGGCTTGCCGCTCTGGTGGACGTACGCGCCGACCAGCGTGTTCAGCTGCTTGCGCAGCTCCATCAGCTCCTTGTGGGAGACCACGGGCCGCCGCTCGGCGGGCAGTTCGAGGAGGTCGGCCTCCTCGGCGGGCTTCTGCCGGCTGTGCGCGATCTGCCGGGCCTGCCGCTTCTGCAGCAGCAGCCGCACCTGGTCGGGCTCCAGCAGGCCGGGGATGCCGAGGTAGTCCTGCTCCTCCTGGCTGCCGGGGTGGGCCTGCATGCCGAACTCGGCGCCGTTGTACATCACCCGGTCGAAGACGGCGTCGGACTCCAGCGCCTCGAAGGGCAGCATGTCCTGTTCGCCGGTGTCCTCGTCCTGCTGCTTGTTCGCCTCGTCCAGCTCCTTCTCGGACTCGGCGTACGGGTCCTCCTCGCCCGCCTTCTTCGGCCGGTCGAGGACGTGGTCGCGCTCGACCTCCATCTCGTTGGCGAAGCCGAGGAGCATCGGGACGGTCGGCAGGAACACGGACGCGGTCTCGCCGCGCCGCCGGGACCGGACGAAACGCCCCACGGCCTGCGCGAAGAACAGCGGCGTGGAGATCGTCGTGGCGTACACGCCGACCGCGAGGCGCGGCACGTCGACGCCTTCGGACACCATCCGGACGGCGACCATCCACCGGTCGTCGCTCTCGCTGAACTCGTCGATCCGCTTCGAGGCGCCCGCGTCGTCGGAGAGGACGAGGGTCGCCCCGTGCCCCGTGATCTCCCGGATGAGCTTGGCGTACGCGCGCGCCGACTCCTGGTCGGAGGCGATGACGAGGGCACCGGCGTCGGGGACGGCCTTGCGGACCTCGGTGAGCCGCTGGTCGGCGGCGCGCAGCACGTTCGGCATCCAGTCGCCGCGCGGGTCGAGGGCGGTGCGCCACGCCTGCGAGACCGCGTCCTTGGTCATCGGCTCGCCCAGCCGGGCGGCGACCTCGTCACCGGCCTTGGTGCGCCAGCGCATGTTGCCGCTGTAGCTGAGGAAGATCACGGGGCGGACGACGCCGTCGGCGAGGGCGTTGCCGTAGCCGTACGTGTAGTCGGCGGAGGACCGCCTGATCCCGTCGTTCCCCTCCTCGTACGTGACGAAGGGGATGGGGTTCGTGTCGGACCGGAACGGCGTACCGGTCAGCGCCAGTCGCCGCGTCGCCGGCTCGAACGCCTCCAGGCACGCCTCGCCCCAGGACTTGGAGTCGCCGGCGTGGTGGATCTCGTCGAGGATCACGAGGGTCTTGCGCTGCTCGGAGCGGTTGCGGTGCAGCATCGGCCGCACGCCGACACCGGCGTACGTGACGGCGACGCCGTGGTACTCCTTGCTGAGCGGGCCCGCGCTGTACTCCGGGTCCAGCCTGATCCCTATCCGCGCCGCGGCGGCCGCCCACTGCTTCTTCAGGTGCTCGGTCGGGGCGACCACGGTCACCTGCTGCACGACGTGGTGGTGCAGCAGCCAGGACGCGAGGGTCAGCGCGAAGGTCGTCTTGCCGGCGCCGGGCGTGGCGACGGCGAGGAAGTCCCGGGGCTGCTCCTGGATGTACTTGTCCATCGCGGCCTGCTGCCAGGCACGCAGCTTGTTGGCCGTGCCCCAGGGGGCGCGGCCGGGGAAGGCGGGAGAGAGGTGATGGGAGGCGGTAGTAGTCACGGTCTCCGATTCGGTGCTCTCGGACGCATGGGGGGTGCGCACGGCTTACGTACGACAACCGGGCCACCCTACCGGTGCCCCGCCCCGCCCCCGGCCGGGACGGGGCCGTGACCTCGGGGAGTGCGAGCGGCGTCACACGCCGGGCGCGCCGGACCGCCCGACGGCCCCGGCACCACCCGGGCGGGCACCCCACCCGGGCGACCCGCCCACGTCACCGCACCCGCGCGCCCCGCGCCCGCCCGCACTCCGGGCCCGCCCGCGTCACCGCGCCCACGCGCACTCCGCTCCGCCCCCGTACTTCGAACCCGTCCGCGTCACCACACCTCCGCGCCCCGCGCCCGCCCGCGCTCCGGGCCCGCCCGCGTCACCGCATCCGCTCGCGTCACCGCGTCCGCTCGCCGTCCCGCAACCGGGTCGCCACCCACGCGCCCACCAGCGCCACCGCCGCCATCGGCAGGAACACCGCCGCGAAGGCCGCCGGGTGCGACCCGACCGCCCCGGCACCGGCGACGGCGTGGCCGGCCGTCGACCCGCCGCCGAGCGCGGCGAACGCCGCGCCGCCCGCCGCGAGCAGCAGGACGTTCGCCAGGCCGTCCGAGATCTGGAGCGCCGCCGAGTTCGCCCCGGCCTCCTCCGGCGCGGACAGCTTCAGCAGCATCACGCTCGTCGAGGCGATGACCATGCCCATGCCGAAGCAGCCGAAGCCCCAGGCGACCCCGACGATCCACACCGGCACGGCGGGGACCAGCACCGACGGCACGGCCGCGATCGCCGCCGTGACGAGCAGCATCCCCAGCACCATCAGCCGCTCCCGGTACGGCTCCATCCGCGGCCGCGACTGGACGAACGACCCCAGCGCCCACGTCGCCCCGCCCACGGCCAGCGACAGCCCCGCGAGCGTCGGGCTCAGCCCCCGCTCGGTGACCAGCATCAAGGGGACGAACGACTCCGCGGAGATGAACGCGCCCGCCGAGATCCCGCGCAGCAGCACCACGGACGGCAGCCCGCGCGCCGCCCGGTACGTGCCGCGCGGCAGCAGCCCGAGTACGGCCGGTACGAGCAGCGCGGCACCGACCGCGGCGGGCACCACGGACAGCCAGCGCAGCTCCTGCCCCGCGTACTGGAGGAGGCCGGCACCCACGGAGATCGCCAGCGCCAGCCGCAGCCGCCGCGCGTCGAACGCCGGGACCGGCGCCTCCGGGTCGGCGGGCCCGGCGGCCCGGTGCCGTATCGCCGGCAGGGCGAGCACCAGCGGGAGCACCACGAGCGCCGGGATCCCGAGGAAGACCCACCGCCACCCGAGCCGCTCCGTCAGGGTGCCGGCCGCCAGGGGGCCCACGACCGACGGGATCACCCAGCTCGCCGCGAACGCCGCCATGATCGCGGGCCGCAACCTCTCCTCGTACGCCCTGCCGACCACCACGTACAACGCGACGATCACCAGTCCGCCGCCGAGGCCCTGCACGGCCCGTCCGAGGATGAACAGCCACATCGCCCCGGCCGTCCCGGACACGACCAGGCCCGCCCCGAAGGCGCCGATCCCGGTCGCGAGCGCGCCCAGCGGCCCGCTCCGGTCGGCCCACTGGCCGGCCAGCACCATGCCGAAGAGGCTGGTCGTGAAGTACGCCGAGAACGCGAACGCGTACAGCGGCACGCCGTCCAGCTCCCGCGCCGCGACGGGCATCGCCGTCCCGACGGCGGTCGCCTCGAAGGCGATCAGCAGGACGACGGAGACGATGCCCACGCTGAGCGCCCGGTGCTCCCGGTCGAGCACACTGCCGCCGCCCCGCTCCGGCGGGGAGGGGGCGGCGATGTCGGTGGTGGTTTTGTCGGTGACGGTGTCGGCGACGGTCGGGTCAGGGGCACTCATGCCCCCAAGAGTAAGGGGCTTCGATGCAGGTGACACCTGTCGCGAGTCGGGGAACCGCTCGGGCTCGGGCCCTACGACCTCCGGCCCGCCGCGACGACCTCACCCCGGCCCTCACCCCTGGTAGGCGTCCCGCAGACCCTGAATGTCGATCTTCTTCATGCCCATCATGGCCTTGGTGACGCGCTTGGCCTTCTCGGGGTCCGGATCGGTGATCATCTCGTCCAGGACGCGCGGGGTGACCTGCCACGACAGCCCGTACTTGTCCTTGAGCCACCCGCAGGGCCCCTCCTCGCCGCCCGCGCCGAGCCGGGACCAGAAGTAGTCGACCTCCTCCTGGTCCTCACACGCCACGGAGAGCGAGACGGCCTCGTTGAACTTGAACTCGGGCCCGCCGTTCATCGCCACGTAGCGCTGCCCCGCGAGCTCGAACTCGACGGTCATGACCGTGCCCGCCGGCATCGGCGTCCCCTCGGGATAGCGGTCGACCTTCACGATCCGCGAGTCATCGAAGATCGCGGTGTAGTGGTTGGCCGCCTCCTCCGCCTCGGTGTCGAACCAGAGGAACGGCGTGATCTTCTGCTGCATGGTGGGCTCCCTTCCCTGTCCATGGGTAGACCGGGAAGGGCCCCGCAACTCATCGTTCACCCGGGAGAACGCGTCCCGCCTCCCGGATCAGCCCTCGACGGACCGCACCACGGGCTCGCCCCGGAGGGGCTTGTTCTCACATCCGAGGGCGTCGGTGACCCGGCGGGCCATGACGTAGAGCAGGGCGATCTGCTGCTTCTGCGCTTCGGCGTCCTTGCGACCGATGTTCAGAGTGTTCGCCAGCGTGGCCCGCAGCAGGGCGTTCTTCGAAACGGCTCCGAGATCGCCGGGCAGCCTGCACGCCACACGGAACCTGGCAATGATGTCCGTCGCTTCGGCCGGAACACCACTGACCGTGTAGTGCCTGTAGTCCTCCGGCGGAACGCCACCGTGGTCCGACGCGCCAGGTGAAGTCCAGGAGATCTCGATCGCCACGCGGTCCGATCCGTGCGGGGGCTCGGGAATGTAGTGACACAGCTCTTTCCCGACCGTGGATGCCCCCTGCTTCATCTGCCGAAGGTCCTTCTCGAGCCGCTGGACGAACTTCTCCGTCGTCGAAAACCATTGCTCCTCGAACCGCTCCGACCGGAGCGTCCTCTGCAGCAGCTTCTGGTCGCCGGAGCCCTCCTCGATGGTGCAGAGATGCCCCGCGACGGGAGCTGGCACGGAGTCGGCTTCACATGAGACCGCCAGCACGGCAAACGCGAGGAGCCCTACGAGACGCGTGCGACGCATACGGCGATCAGCCCCTCGGCGGGCGGAGGTGAGCCGCAGCCGCGTCGCGGCCAGCGGTGAAACCGCTTTTGGCATCGTTCTGCGCTGCTCGAAAGGCTGCCGACGCCTCGACGTGCTCACGTTCGCCTGCCACGCCGGCGACACGGGCAGGGCTTCCCTCACCCGCCACACGAGGAAGGCCCCGTCCGGAAGGGGCACAGACGTTCACAGATGGTCCGAAGAACCATCGCGTCCCGGCATGCATCCGTTGTTCGCACTGTTCTCCGTCCCCTTCGAAGGCACATGCATCCTGCTTGTCATGAGAGCGGCTCGGGAAGGGGGTCAGCCGGCAGACCGGCATCGTTCTCACACTGCAGGGACTTCGCCAACGCCCGCGTCGCGGCGGCCAAAAGTCTCAGGTTGGCCTGACGTGCTTCCTGCCCGGGGAGCGGGGGAGCGAGGTACCGGCTCAGCTCGCCGCGGATCACAGCGGGCCGGCTGGCACTGTCGACAAGCCGGGGACTCGTGCACTGGACATAAAGGAACGCGACCTTGGAGTCGGCATGTGCCTTGCGTCCCAACCCGTACGGGACGAGAGACGGATTCGACGTCTTGAGAGCCTTCTCCTGGACCAGGTCGAAGTTGATCTCGATGGCCGACGTGTCACTCCGCGGCCTGTAGACGCGACACAGGTCCGCCTTCAGCCACTCGTCGAAGAGGTGGGCGTCATGCAAGGACGCGATCGCCTCGGCTGTCCCCCGCACCCCCTCCGCCGCGCGGTGCTGCCGGAACTCCTTGCCGCCTGTTGATCGTTCCAACACGCGTGCCACCGAGCCGGAGAAAATCCCCTCACACACCTCGTCGGCACTCACCACCGTCTCCTCCTCATCGGGGTCAGTGTCGCCGCACGCCACCAGCCCCAGCATGAGCGCGAGTACGACAACCGCGCCCCACGATGAACTTCTGTCCCGCACCACACTCACCCCGCTAATTCCCGAGCTGCGGCGTGCTGCCCGTCGTCGACTCGCCGCCACGTCCCCACAGATGCCCTAGCTTCATGGATTGCTCAAGCGCCTGCCCGATCGCACTGTCCCGCTCCGCGGACACCGGTACACCCCCAAACCGTAGATCTCATCGTTCCCCCAGGCGTCACTGCCCTGCTCACCCCTTGCCAGGCTTCACCTCGGGTACGCCTTGGAGGGGTTTGTTCTGGCACCCAGGGGCACCAGTAGCCCGGCGGACCATGACGTAGAGGAAGGCGCCCTGCTGCTTCTGAGCTTCGGCCCCCCTGCGGCCAATGTTCAGGGTGCTCGCCAGCACGGCCCGTAGCAGGGCATACTCCGTGGGGCCTTCGAGATCGCCGGGCAGCCTACATGCCACGCGGGACTTGACAATGATGTCCGTCGCCTCGACCGGAACACCGTTGATGTTGTAATGCGCGTAGTGCTCCGATGGGATGCCACGACCCGATGCGTCAGGTGACGTCCAGGAGAGCTCGATCGTCAAGCGGTCCGGCCCGGGAGGGGGCTCGGGAATGTAGTGACGCAGGTGCCTCCCGACCGTGGAGGTTCCCGGTTTCATCTGCCGGATATCCTTCTCAAGCCGCTGGACGAGCTTCTCTGTCGTCGAGAACCATTGCTCCTGGAACTGCTCCGACCGGAGCGTTCGCTGCAACAGCTTCTCTTCACTGGCCCCCTTCGCAATGAGACAGGGGTGGGCTGCGGAGGGAGCCGACGCGGGCTCGGTCTCACAAGACGCCGTGAGCATCACGAGTGCGTCAAGCACCACAATCCGCACCATGGTTCCTGACGGAGGCGACACCAGTCGCATCACGTACTTGCTCATGCGCCAGCCGAAACCAGGCTGCGCCGAAGAACTTGGCGCGATTCAAGAAATGCGCCTGAGAACGGGCGCCTCCGGCATATCGGCATCGTTCTCACACTGCAGGAACCTCGCAAGCGCTCGCGTCGCGGCGGCCAGCAGTCGCAAATTGGCTTCACGGGTCTCTTCTGCAGGTGTCGGTGACCTGAAATCACGGGACAGTTGACCGCGCAGCAGAACCGGGTGTTCGCTGCTTCCTCCGAGTTTCGGGCTTACACACTCGCTGTAGAGGAGAGCCTTCTCAGTTCCGGCTAGCGCATGGCGCCCCAACTCGTACCTGACGAGATCCAATCCATCACTCGAAAATTCCTTCTCTTCACTCAGAGAAAAACCGATCTCAATGTCGGGAGTCGTACTATTCGGGCGATACACGAGGCACAAGTTCACTTTTTCAGATCTACCGGGCGCACCCCCCGGCGCGTACGCCAGCTTGATAGATTCAGCGGTCTCCGCAATGCCGGAACGCCACTCGAAGGGAAAGAACTCGTGCGTCGCAGTGGTCTTTTCCAACACCCGCGCCGCATCTCCCGAAAAAATTCCCTCACAGATCTCACTGGAGGTGACCAGTCGCTTCTCCGACTCATCGGAGCCAGAATCGACACAGGCGCCCAGCACCAAACCGAGAGAAACCACTGCACCCCCCCACCTGGAGCACTTCCGCAGATTCGCCACCCTCTTCACCTCGCTATTCACTGACCTGCGGTGTACTACCTTGACTCGCCTCACCGTTGATGCCCCAGAGATAACCAGTCTTCATGGCTCCCTCAAGGCCGGACCCAAAGGCGCCTTCAAACTCCATACCATGTCGCTCCAAAAACACCTCGTAAGCGACTTTTGCATTATCCTTTCCCGCAGCGTAGATAGAAGCTTTCTGTGTCTGTATGTCTTCGCTGCTATCTTTCTGCTTGGTCTCATAGTGCTCACCGATCGCCTGGTTGATCATCTGCCCCACAAGGCCCGTACCGGCTTCCTGAGAAACGGGGATGAGCGTCGCGGCCATTCCTACAGCGGCCACAGGCGGCAGGAAGGCCGCACCTGCCGCCACGACGACGCCAGTACCGAACTGGACCCATGCCGCTCGTTTCTGCAGCGCCTTGTTGTACTCCGCGTCGGCGTGGCGCCCCTCAGCCTCCACTTGACTGGCGCGGGCATTGTCGATGCGGCCGTGAACCTCGCTCCCCGTCCGTACGATGTCCTCCGCATAGGCCTGGTTGAGCCTGCCGCCCGAACCGACCTGAGCTTCGAGCATGCTGACGGTGTAAACCTTCTCCGCGTTGGAGATGTCCGCGTAGGCGTCCGGATACTTCCCCACCGCGCTGAGGAAGTCGGTCACTCCTTGAGCACCGAACTCGGCGCGCCCCTCCGCAGGGACGGAACTACCGACCTGGTCAGGCGAGAAGACGCTGGACGGCCTGTTGTCGTTCAACGCCCAGTTGATGTCGTCCACGTAGCCCGCGCCCATGCGCCCCAGGCTGTCCGCCAGGCCTTCCTGGTGCTTGAGGAGGCCTGGGTCCGTGCCGTAACGCATGACGACCTCCTCCATGATCTGAGCCGCTCTCGCGTCCCTGACCAGTTCGGGTGTGGCGTCGTCATACGCGTGTCCCAGGGTCGCGGACTCCAGAGCGTGCCCGAATGCGTCGGCCACGTACGGACGAGAGGCCTTCGCCTCATCCGGATGGTGGCCGACGATGTCCGGGAACGACGTGTAGTCCTTCGTGGCGAAGTAGTCGAGATAGCTGGTGATCTGGTTGCCCTTCCCGTCCAAGGGCGTGCCACCGACGAGTGTGCCGTCCTTGGCATACGCCTCGGGGGGCTCGGTGAAGAACTCCTTCGCCGCCTCCGGGCTGTGGCCGAGCGCCTCCAGCATGCTGATGACCGGGTCGTAGCCGGCGCCGTTCCGGCCCGATGGATTGAACGGATGCTTGTCGGGTCCCGTGATTCCCTTGCTGTCCGAGAACATGTACGGGTCCTTGGCGTGCAACTGGACCACGTGCTGTGCGATCGGATTGAGGAACTTCGGGTCGTAGTTGCCGTACCGCATGATGCCGCCGAGCAGTTGGTAGCCGTACGGGCCGTTGTAGTCGTACTTGCTCAGGGGGATGCGCTCCGTTCCGAGCCTGCGCATCTCCTCGGACCACTTCTGCGTCCAGGGGTCGTCGGCGGTGGCCGGTCTCGTCGCGGTCGCCAGGTTCAGGCCGAGGTTCTGCTGGAGCTGCTGCACGTCCTTGAGGCGCTGCGGGTCCTGCTTCGCGTAGTCGTACGTGTCGGTGGAGAGCTGTCCGAAGAACTCCAGGGCCCGCTTGGGGCCGAGCTCTCCGTAGAAGGCACGGGCGAACTCCTTGGACGCATGGTTGTCCCTGAGCAGTTCGTTCAGCTGTACCAGTTGCTCGTGGCTCAGTTCACGTCCCTTCGCCGCGAGAGTGAGCGCACGGTGCGCTTCCTCGGCGTCGAGACTCCGGTACTTGAGGGTGCTGAAGTTGTGCTTGTCCGCCGTGACGTTGGCCTTCAGCGCGTTCGATGTCGCAGTGTCGGCGTCGTCGCAGGTCTCCACCACTCTGTCGAGGCGCTTCTGCAGCGCCGCGACCTTGGCTCGCTGCTCGCCGAGCAGCAGTTCGTAGTCAGGGTCGTGTCGTGCGCCCTGGTCCTCCTCCAGCGGATGCGAGGCGACGACCTTGCCGTGCGAGGTCACCACCAGCCCCTGAGCCGGAGCGTCCACTTCGACGATCCTCCGGAGTTCCGCCTGCGCGTTTTTGAACGCGTTGTAGCCGTCACGAAGGACCATCTCGATGCCCTTCGCGGCTTGGGCGGCGTCGTCGAACTCCTTGCCGGTCTTGGTGATGAACGCCTTGGTGACCTGGGCATTGATCCCGCGCCAGTACTCGTCCTTCGCCTTGACGACCATGGTGGAGTGGGCCGAATCGGCGAGCCTTTCCAACCGTTTCGCCATCTCCGTCCAGTCGTCGACGGACGCTTTCAGTGTGCCCAGCGGGGCGTGGTACACGTCGTTGAACGTGAGCAAAACAGACTCCCGCTACTGGAAGTACTCGCTGATCTTGGACACGGAAAGTGATGCCTTGACCTCTTCGTCGTCCTTGGCGTGAGTCGCGGCGCTGTAGTCGAGGTGGTTCGAGATGTGGGCGCAGGCGTCGATCAGTGTTCGCAGTTGGGAGTCCCACGTGTCGTGCACCGTCCGCAGGGCGGCTCCGGTTTGGAAGTTGTTGGTAGTCATCATGGTCGCCGCTTCGGACGTACTGGCCTTCGCGCGGTTGCCGTCCGTCTGGAGGCGGCGGTGCAGGTCGTACGCGGCGCCGCCGATCTCACCCAGCTTGTCCTGCCTGACCCTCAGGTCGGCGCCGCTTCCCCCGGGACCCGCCGGAGCCCCGTTCACACGCATACCGATCCGCGCCCGCGCATCCGCGTGTGCAGCGGCCCACTCTTCCTCGAACGACATCCGCCCCCCTTGATCAGCCGGAGTCCTCCACCCTAGGTGGCCCCGGAGGCGCGGCCCTCGGGGTTTCCCGCCCGTCGGCGTGGTGTCGCGGCGGGGATGACCGGAACCGCTCGGTCACCGGCCGGATCCGTGTGGCTACCCACTGCGTCCGTGCGCGGACCGGGGCCGGCGCGTGGTCGCCCGGGCGGGGCCGGGCGCACACCGGGCGGTCACGCCGTGGTGGGGGCGACCGCGGACTGGGGGCGGATGGGGAGGCGGTTGACCGGGCGGCCCGTCGCGGCGCGGACCGCCGAGGCGATCGCCGCCGGGGACGTGACCACCGGGACCGCGCTCGCCGCCTTCGCGCCGAACGGGGCCACCACGTCCCGCTCCTCGACCAGTTTGACGATGCGGATGTCCGGCGTGTCCAGCGCCGTCGGCAGGGCGTAGCCCGTCAGGTCCGGGTGGCGGACCAGGCCGCGCGGGGTGCGGAGGTTCTCCGTGAGCGCCGCGCCCAGGCCCTGGGTGACGCCGGCCTCGATGCGGGTGGCCAACTGGGCCGGGTTCAGGACGCGGCCCACGTCCTGCGCGACGGCCAGTTCGACGACCCGCACGGAGCCCAGTTCCACGTCCACGTCCACGACCGCGCGGATCGCGCAGAACGCCAGGCCCACGAACGCGTCGCCCTGCCCCGCCTCGTCCAGCGGCTCCGTCGGGTGGGGGCGGCACTGCGCCGTCGCCCACAGCTCCTTGCCGTCCAGCGCCTCCGCCACCGTGGTGGACAGGACCCCGTCGTACGACGTGATCTTGCCGTCCGTGATCTGGAGCAGTTCCGTCGACATGCCGAACTTGTGCGCCAGCGGCTGGAGCAGTTGCGTGCGCACCATCTTCGCCGCGCGTTCCACCGCCCCGCCCGACACCCAGGTGTGGCGGCCGTGCGCCGCCGGGCCCGCCGACGGCTGGTCCGTGTCCACGGGCGCCACCTGCACGTCCTCCACGCCCAGGACCTCCTGGACGATCTGGCGGGCCAGCGTCGAGAAGCCCTGGCCGGTCTCCACGGCGGCGCACAGCACCGTCGCCACGCCGCCTTGGACCCTCACCGTCGCCGTCGACACCTCGTCCGTGCCCTCGGCACCCAGCATGTGCACCATGCCCAGCGCGTAGCCGACGCCCCGCCGCACCGCGCTCGGCTCCCCCGCGCCCTCCGGTCCGCCCGGCAGCAGCCAGTCCTCCTCCGCGGCGTCCACCGGCAGCGGCGGCAGCGGGTACTCCCGTACGGCCTCCAGCAGTTCGGCGACCGGCGCCGGGCACGTCACTGTCTGGCCCGTCGGCAGCAGGTCGCCGGTGGCGAGGACGTTGCGCATGCGCAGCTCGGCCGGGTCCAGGCCCAGCTTCGCCGCCAGCTTGTCCATCTGGCCCTCGTACGCCGCGCACACCTGCATCGCGCCCTCGCCGCGCACGTGCCCGGAGGGCGGATTGTTCGTACGGACGACCCAGCCCTCGACGAAGGCGTGCGGGACGACGTACGGGCCGCAGGCGAAGGAGACGGCCGCCGCGAGGGAGTCGGAGGAGGCGTCCGCGTACGCGCCGCCGTCGAGGAGGATCTGCGCCTCCACCTTCACCAGGCGGCCCTCCGCGTCCGCGTGGTGGCGGTAGCGCAGGAGCGTCGGATGGCGGTGGGCGTGCCCGAGGAACGACTCCTCGCGGGTCGCGGCGAGCTTCACCGGCGCGCCCGTGCGCAGGGCCAGCAGGCCGAGCGGGATCTGGAAGCCGGGGTCCTCCCGGTCGCCCGTCGCGCCGGGCACGCCCGTCACGACGATCTTCACCTGTTCCGGCGGCAGGCCGAAGCAGGCGGCGGCCAGGTCGCGGTCGGTGTGCGGGTCGGTGGACGCCGTGTAGATCTCGACGCCGCCGTCCGGGCGGGGCACCGCGAGGCCGGCCTCCGCGCCGATGGGCGCCGGGTCCTGGCGGCCGATGCGGTACAGGCCCTCGACGATCACCTCGCCGGTGACGCCCGGATCGCCGAAGCGGAGCGGGATGTGGCGGATCAGGTTGCCGTCCGGGTGCAGCGGCGGGGCGGAGAACGCCTGCTCCGGGTCGGTGACCGGCTCCAGCAGCTCGTAGTCGACGATGATGGCCGCCGCCGCGAGCCGGGCCGTGTCGGGGTGGTCCGCGGCCACGGCCGCGATGGCCTCGCCGTGGTGGCGGACCACATCGGCGGCGAAGACGGGACGGTCGGCGACGGTCCGGCCGTACGAGGTGTCCCCCGGCACGTCCGCGTGGGTCACCACGGCCCGTACGCCCGGCATCGCGGCCGCCGCGGACGTGTCGACGGAACGGATGCGGGCGTGCGCGTGCGGGGAGCGGAGGATCGCCGCCCACAGGAGGCCCTCGGCCCACAGGTCGGCGGCGTACGGGAACGTCCCCTCCGCCTTGGCGCGGGCGTCGGCCGACGGCAGCGACGCGCCGAGCCCGCGGACGGGCTGCTCCTGCTCCTGCTCCTGCGGGGGGGCGTCGACCGCCGGGATGGCGGTGGCCGCGTCGTTGCTCACGCCGTGCCTCCGTCGTGCGGGTGGGGGACCTGGTGCGGGATGCGGACCTCGGAGTTCTGCCCGTCGGCCGCGCCGCCGCCGGCCGCTCCCCGCTTTCCTGCGGTGCGTTCCGCGACGACCTCCCGTACGGCTCTGAGGGCGCCTTGGTAGCCGGTGCAGCGGCACAAGTTGCCGGACAGGGCCTGGCGGGCCTCCACGTCGCTGGGCGCGTGGTTGCCCTCCAGCAGGTCGTGCACGGTCATCGCCATGCCGGGGATGCAGAAGCCGCACTGGACGGCTCCGCAGCGGGTGAGGGCGCGCTGTACGTCGGACGGCTCGCCGTTGACGGCCAGGCCCTCGACGGTGCGGACCTCGCTGCCCGCGGCGGTCGCGGCGGGCACCAGGCAGGAGGCGACGAGGCGCCCGTCGACCTGGACGTTGCACGCGCCGCACTCGCCCTGCGAGCAGCCGTCCTTCGCGCCGGCCAGGCCGAGGCGCTCGCGCAGCACGTACAGCAGGGACTCGCCGATCCACGCGTCGGTGACGGGGCGGTCGGCGCCGTTGACGCGCAGGACGTACGAGATGTGCGGGTGCTCGTCGCTCCCCGTCCCCTCGGCGGCGGGCGGGGCCGCCGCGGCCGTGTCGTCGGCGGCCTGGTGGGTGGCTGCGTGGTCGGCTGCTTGGTCGGCTGCTTGGTGGTCGGTGGCCTGGTGGGTGGCCGTGTGGTCAGCGGCCTGGTCGGCGGCTGCCCGGTGGGGGGCCGTGTCGTGGGCGGCCTGGTGGGCGGCCGTGTGGCCGACTGCTTGGTGGGGGGTCGGGTGGTCGGCGGCCTGGTGAGTGGCCTGGCCGGCAGCCGTGGGGGCGGTGGCCTGGTGGTCGGCTGCCTGCTCGGCCGCTGTCTGGCCGGGGACCGCCTGGTCCGCCGCCGTCCGGCCGGGTTCCGTTCCGGCGGTGTCGGCGGGCACCACCGCGACGGCGGGCGGGGTGTGACCGTCCGGGGCCGGGGGGGCGTCCGGCGCGGAGGCCGACGCGGTGGCGGAGGTGCCGGTGGCGGAGGTGCCGGTGACGGAGGTGCCGGTGGCGGAGGTGGCGGGGGTGCCGGCGGGTACGTCGTCCGCCGCGGTGCCGTTCGCGAGGCCGTCCTCGGTGTCGTCGCCGGCTTCACCGGCCGGGGCGGGGGCCGCCTCGGCGGGGACGTCGGCCCGCCGGCCGTCGTTCCGGGCTTCCGGCACGGCGGAGGGCTCGTACGGCGCCTGGGCCTCGGGGCCGGCCTGCGGCTGCGGCTGCGGCTGCGGGGCGACCGCCCAGGGCGCCGGGGCGCCGCCCGGCAGCGTCGCGGGGGCGCTGCCGTCCGCCCAGGCGGGCACGCCGGCGGTGTGCCCCGGCGCGGGTGCGGTGGTCCCGGGGGCCGGTGCGTGGGCCGGTGCCGACACGGCCGCCTCGTGTACGGGCGCGGGCGCGTGGCCTGACGCGGGCGCGTGGCCCGGCCCGTGGGCGGGCACGCCGGGCGCGGGCGTCTCGTGGACCGGCGTGCCGTGAACCGGGGTACCGTGCGCGGGCGTCTCGTGGACGGGGGTCCCGTGTGCAGGCGTCCCGTGCGCGGGTACCTCGTGGACCGGCGTGCCGTGAACCGGGGTGCCGTGTGCAGGCGTCCCCTGGACCGGTGATTCGTGAACCGGAGTGCCGTGCGCGGGCATCTCGTGAACCGGCGACCCGTGCACAGGCGTCCCATGCGCAGGCGTCCCATGCGCAGGCGTCCCATGCACGGGCATCTCGTGAACCGGCGACCCGTGGACCGGCGACCCGTGCGTGGGCGTCCGCTCCGGTGCGTACCCCTGCTCCGGTCCGCCGCCGTACTCCGGCGCGTACCCCGGCGCGGTGCCGAACTGCCGGGCGTCCACCCGGTATTCACCCGACTCCTCGGGCAGGTCCCCCTGCGCGACCGGAATCGTCCACTGGCCCGTCAGGTCGGTGGGGCCCGGGGCGGGCGGGTGTTCGGCGTCCGGCGCGGGCGGGAAGTTCCACTGGGCGGTGGCGTGCGGGTCCGCGATGTGCGGCGGCACGTAGCCGTGGCCCGGCGCCTCCAGCGGGATGCCGTCCAGACCCATGTCGGGCGGGAGGTGGACGAACGCCGTGGCGTCGCCGTCGTACTCCCCCTGCGGCGTCGGCTGCCAACCGCCGCTGCGCGCCCGCTCCTCGTTGCCGTTCTCGTCGGTGGTCACGACAGCGCCCTCCCCAGTGCTCGTCGGGCCAGCACGGACACCGTGCGGCGCAGTTGCAGTACGGCGGGCGGCAGCGGGGGCGGCGCCTCGCCCTCGGCGGCCGGCGGCTGGTCCGGGACGCAGGCCGCCGCGACGTACTCGCCGAACGCCGCGAGGGCCTCCGGCGCCAGCCCCCGCTCGCCGTCCCAGTCGACGAGCGAGGCGATCCAGTGCTCGGCCTCCAGCGGGCGCAGCGGCATCGGCGCGATCGCCCCGACCGCGCACCGCACCGCGCGCCGCGCCGGGTCCAGTACGACGGCGACGGAGACGAGGGCGCGGCCCGGTCCGGTCCGGCCGGTGGCCTTGAGGAACACCTGCGGGGCGTGCAGCAGCGGCACCCGGACGAAGGCGACCAACTCGCCCGGTTCGAGCATCGCGCGGCCGGCGAGCAGGTGCGAGACGGGGACCTCGCGGCTGCCGGCCGGACCGGCGACGACGAGGTCGGCCTCCAGGGCGGCCAGGACGGGCAGGGAGTCGCCGGTCGGCGCGGCGGTGACGATGTTGCCGCCGAGGGTGCCCGCGTTGCGGATCTGCGGCGGTCCCGCGGCGCGGGCGGCCGCGGCCAGGGCGGGGATGAGGGCGGCGAAGTCGGGGCGGCCCATGCGGGCGTGGGTGAGCCCGGCGCCGAGGAGGGCGTGGCCGTCCTGGTACTGCCAGCCGCGCAGTTCGTTGATGCGGCCGAGGCTGACGAGGCCGGCGGGGCGCAACTGGCCCTTGTTGACGGCGGCCATCAGGTCCGTACCGCCGGCGACGGGCACGGCGGCGGGCATGGCGGTGAGTGCCGCCACGGCCTCGTCGAGCGAGGCCGGCAACGTGACGGAGTGCGCCGTCCTCGGTGCGTGCGTGGTCAACCCAGCTGCCCCTTCCCGGTGTCCCGGCTGTCCCGGCTGTCCCGCCTGTGTTGCCGTACCGTACGTGCTCACAGCCCGGACGTGGAAACTGTGGCACATCTTCGGGGACGGCCGGCGCGAGGGTCCGCGAAGGACGGATCCGCCCGCGACCTCCCGTGACCTCCCAGGAGTGGGCGGATGGTCCGCTTTGCGAACCTTTGCCGGTACGGACGCGTCGACGCGCGCCGGGCCGCCCGGCGCGGTGGCGTCACACGTTCGGGGGCGGGCCCTCCAGCGGGCGTCCGACGATCCCGGGGCGCCGCTGCCACGGCAAGGGGCCCGTGGGCGGCCGGTAGTCGACCCCGAGTGCGTCAAGGCGCCGGTAGTGCGCGCCCATTCGCCGCGTGAAGTCGTCGAAGTCGCGCGCCGCGGGCGCGGGGAGGGTGGTGGACCAGGCGACTTCGGCGAAGGCTGCGAGGCGCGGGAAGGTCTGGTAGTCGACGCGGGAGCGGCTGTCGAGGGTCTCGGTCCAGACGTTGGCCTGGGCGCCGATGACGTGCGCGGCCGCCTCCGCGGAGAGGCCGGGCGGCACGGGCTCGAAGCGGTACACGTCCTCCAGGGTGCGGACGTACCCGAGGGGCACGGGCTCGTCGGGGCCGGCGTCCTGGCGGTGGTCCAGGTACACGTGCTGCTCGGGGCACATGACGACGTCGTGGCC
Source organism: Streptomyces sp. NPDC045287 (assembly GCF_056432325.1). Taxonomy (NCBI): domain Bacteria; kingdom Bacillati; phylum Actinomycetota; class Actinomycetes; order Kitasatosporales; family Streptomycetaceae; genus Streptomyces; species Streptomyces sp. NPDC045287. The sequence continues at coordinate 65,699 of NZ_JBWKJG010000024.1, read as the reverse complement.
GGCCTCCGCGGCGGTGACCCCGCCGGCGTACCCGCGCCAGGAGGAGACGGCCGCGCCGGGGGCGAGGCCGCCCTCCAGGATCTCGTCCCAGCCGATGAGGCGGCGGCCGCGGTCGGCGAGCCAGCGGTCGAAGTGCCGTACGAACCACGCCTGGAGGCCGTCCTCGTCGCCGACTCCCAGCTCCCGGATGCGGGCCTGGGCGGTGGCGGACGCGCGCCACTGGCCCTTGGGGCACTCGTCGCCGCCGATGTGGACGAACGGCGAGGTGGCGGCCGGGAACAGGTCGAGGACCTCGTCGAGGACGCCTTCGTAGAAGCGGAGGACGGCCTCGGTGGGGGCGAGGACGTTCGGGTTGACGCCCCAGGTGTCCCAGACGCCGAGGGCCGCCGTGTCGACGACGTCGGTGTTGCCGAGCTCCGGGTACGCGGCGATGGCGGCCTGCGAGTGACCGGGGATGTCGATCTCGGGGACGATCCGGATGTGCCGCTCGGCGGCGTACGCGACGATCTCGCGGACGTCGTCCCGCGTGTAGTGGCCGCCGTGCGGGGTGTCGTCCCACAGCGGGGAGGCGCGGTGGCCGCGTTTGGTGCGGGGCCGCCAGGCGCCGACCTCGGTGAGGCGCGGGTAGCGGCGGATCTCCAGGCGCCAGCCCTGGTCGTCGGTGAGGTGCAGGTGGAGGACGTTCAGCTTGTGCGCGGCGAGCAGGTCGAGCTGGCGCAGCACGTCGTCCTTGGGCAGGAAGTGCCGCGCCACGTCCAGGAGCAGCCCGCGCCAGGCGAACCGGGGGCGGTCCTCGATCCGCTGGGCGGCGAGGGCGAGGGGGGCGCCGGGGCGGACGGGGGCGCGGCGGTACGCGTCGGGGCCGAGGAGCTGACGGAGGGTCTGGGCGCCCCAGAAGACCCCGGCCGGGTCGCCGCCCGCGATGTCGACGGTCCCGTCGGCGACGGTGAGCCGGTACGCCTCCGGGCCGAGCGCGCCGTCGAGACGGAGGCGTACGGCGGTACCGCGCGCGGGCGGCGCGTCGGCGGGCGGCGCCGGGCGGAGGGGCAGGGCGAAGGCGGACCCGAGCGCGGTGCGCAGCCAACGCTCGGTGGTCTCCGTGCCGGGCGCGGCGGAGAGGACCGTACGGGTGTCGAGGACGGCACCGGAGCGGCCGGGGACCGGGGCGTGGGACGCGGGCGCCGGAACGAGGTCCCTCACGTCAGCACCCCCGGTCGTTGCGCCCTGTGCAACGGGCGTTTCGCATATGGCAACCGATAGGAGACTAGGGGCTCTCCGGCACCCCGGACAAGGGCCGCGCCTCGGCCACGGGCCACCTCCCGGCAACGGGAGCAGAGCGCGCGGGTACGGAAGCGCGTCCCGGCCGTGGAAGCGGGGCATGCGGGCACGGAAGCGCGTCCCGGCCACGAACCACCCCCCGGCCTCGGCAGCAGAGCGCGCGCGGGTACGGAAGCGCGTCCCGGCCGTGGAAGCGGGGCATGCGGGTGCGGAAGCGGGTCCCGACCACGGACCACCCCCGGCAACGGAAGCGAAGCGCGCCGGTACGGAAGCGGGCCACGGGAACGAGGCGCGGCCACGGGTGTGGGGCGGGGGCACGGCGAAGGCCCCCGGCGCGGCGGGCGCGTCCGCGCGGCCCGCGTGCGCACGGCACGACGGGCGCGCGGCGCGCTCGGCAGCCGCGCCGGGGGCCTTCCGGCGGTGGGTCCCCGAGCCCCGGGGCCCTACTTCTTGTCCTTGCCGCCCTTGTCCTTGTCGCCGCCCGCACCCATGGAGTCGTAGATCTCCTTGCACATCGGGCAGACCGGGTACTTCTTGGGGTCGCGGCCAGGGACCCAGACCTTGCCGCACAGGGCGACGACGGGAGTGCCGTCGAGGGCACTCGCCATGATCTTGTCCTTCTGGACGTAGTGGGCGTAGCGCTCGTGGTCGCCGTCGCCGTGCGACACCTGCGGCGTCGGCTCTACGAGGGTCCCCGTACCTGCCCCGCGCTCGGGCTCGAGAGTGCTCATAACTGCCAAGGGTACTCACCCGGCGCGGCTTCAGTTCAGGCTCGGGTCGTCCGGGTACGTCGCGATCATGGCGAGTTCGCTGCGCTGCCGCCTCAGGACGGCCCGCCACAGCTTCTCGGGGCGCGGGGACGACACGTCGCCGGGCTCGGACTCGACGACGAACCAGGCGCCCTCGCCCAGCTCGTCCTCCAGTTGGCCGGGGCCCCAGCCCGCGTACCCGGCGAAGATCCGCAGTGAGCCGAGGGCGGGGCCGAGCAGCTCGGGCGGGGCCTCCAGGTCGACGAGGCCGATCGCGCCGTGCACCCGGCGCCAGCCGAGGGGGCCCTCGTCGCCGGGGATCACGGCGAGGCCGAGCGCGGCGTCGAGGGAGACGGGTCCGCCCTGGAAGACCACGCCGGGCTCGCCGGCGAGCGGTGCCCAGGGCTCCAGGATGTCGCCCACGTCGACCGGGGTGGGCCGGTTGAGGACCACGCCGAGGGACCCCTCGTCGTCGTGGTCGAGCAGCAGCACCACCGCGCGGTCGAAGTTCGGGTCGGCCAGCGCGGGGGTGGCGACGAGCAGCCGGCCTGCGAGCGAGGGCACCTCCGTCATGGACACATGATCCCGCATCTTCGGTCCGCGCGGAGGATGTGCGGACCGGTCCGGCCGATCCCCCGGCGCGCGGCGCGTCCCGTACGCTCCGAGTACACCCGTGCGCGCCCCGGGGCGGAAACGGACGGTGACCCTCCGCAAGGAGGGCGGTACGGAGGGTGTTGTACCGAATTCATGACAGTCCCGCCGCTCGGCCGCCTTACGGGGCAGGGGCGGACGCCCTTTACGCTTTCCCCTGGCCCCTGCCCGACCACATCCGGAACGCGAGATACATGACCGGCACAGACGATGTACTGCTTGTCCACGGCGGCACCCCGCTGGAGGGCGAGATCCGCGTCCGCGGCGCGAAGAACCTCGTGCCCAAGGCGATGGTCGCCGCACTGCTCGGCAGTGAGCCCAGCCGGCTGCGCAACGTGCCGGACATCCGTGACGTGCGGGTGGTCCGCGGACTGCTCCAGCTGCACGGCGTGACCGTCCGTCCCGGCGACGAGCCGGGCGAGCTGGTCATGGACCCGACGCACGTCGAGTCCGCGAACGTCGCCGACATCGACGCCCACGCGGGTTCCTCGCGCATCCCGATCCTGTTCTGCGGCCCGCTGCTGCACCGGCTCGGGCACGCGTTCATCCCCGGCCTGGGCGGCTGCGACATCGGCGGACGGCCGATCGACTTCCACTTCGAGGTGCTGCGGCAGTTCGGCGCGAAGATCGAGAAGCGCGCCGACGGCCAGTACCTGGAGGCGCCGCGGCGGCTGCGCGGCACGAAGATCCGGCTGCCGTACCCGTCGGTGGGCGCGACCGAGCAGGTGCTGCTGACGGCCGTGCTGGCGGAGGGTGTGACGGAACTCTCCAACGCGGCCGTCGAGCCCGAGATCGAGGACCTCATCTGCGTCCTGCAGAAGATGGGCGCCATCATCGCGATGGACACCGACCGGACGATCCGGATCACCGGTGTCGACAAGCTGGGCGGCTACGCCCACCGCGCGCTCCCGGACCGCCTGGAGGCGGCGTCCTGGGCGTCGGCGGCGCTGGCGACCGAGGGCAACATCTACGTGCGCGGCGCGCAGCAGCGCTCGATGATGACCTTCCTCAACACGTACCGGAAGGTGGGTGGCGCCTTCGAGATCGACGACGAGGGCATCCGCTTCTGGCACCCGGGCGGTTCGCTGAACGCGATAGCCCTGGAGACGGATGTGCACCCGGGCTTCCAGACGGACTGGCAGCAGCCGCTGGTGGTCGCCCTGACGCAGGCCTCGGGCCTGTCGATCGTCCACGAGACGGTGTACGAGTCGCGGCTCGGCTTCACGTCGGCGCTGAACCAGATGGGCGCGCACATCCAGCTGTACCGCGAGTGCCTGGGCGGCTCCGACTGCCGCTTCGGCCAGCGGAACTTCCTGCACTCCGCGGTCGTGTCGGGCCCGACGCGGCTCCAGGGCGCCGACCTGGTCATCCCGGACCTGCGCGGCGGCTTCTCGTACCTGATCGCCGCCCTGGCCGCGCAGGGCACCTCGCGCGTCCACGGCATCGACCTGATCAACCGCGGCTACGAGAACTTCATGCAGAAGCTGGTGGAGCTGGGCGCGAAGGTGGAACTGCCGAACGCCAGGACCATCTGACCGCCACGCCTCCGGGCGTGACGGGTTCCTGACGGCCCGTCACCTTGCGTTCGTAACGACGACGGCCCCCCGTGGTGAACGGGGGGCCGTCGCCGTACGCGGACCGCGCGGAGGCCCTGGAGCGGGCCGTACGCGGGCGGAGAGGAGGGCGGTCACCCGCGAACGGGGTGACCGCCCTCCTCACGCGTCTGTGGGGGCTTACTTGCCCTTGGCGGCTTCCTTGAGCTTCGAGCCCGCGGAGACCTTCACGCTGTAACCGGCCGGGATGTTGATCGGCTCGCCGGTCTGCGGGTTACGAGCGGTGCGAGCGGCACGGTGGGTGCGCTCGAAGGTCAGGAAGCCGGGGATGGTGACCTTCTCGTCGCCCTTGGCGACGACCTCACCGATGGTCTCGGCGAGCGCGGCCAGCACGGCGTCGGCGTCCTTGCGGGTCACCTCGGCGCGGTCGGCCAGGGCGGCCACCAGCTCACTGCGGTTCATGTTGTTACTCCCGTGTTCTTCTTGCCTGTGAGGCGTGAGATCGAAGCCGATGCTGCCAGGGCCCTAGGACAGTGCTCGGACCCGGGTCTGCTGTCAGACCCTCGCGCCCGAATACGCATCCTGCCCCCACCAGCGGCGGGAAAGCCAATCCGGCACCCTCCGGAGTCACACGAAAAGCGCCACAGCCCCGTCCTGGTGACGTCCGGTCGACTGCGCACCGGCCGCGCGGAGACGTCCCGGAGTCGGACCGCAACCCTACGGGCGGACGCGGAGGCGCACGGTCCGCGACGCGCCGGGCGCCGCGTGACCGTGCGTGGTGTCACACCCCGCGGGGGGCGTCAGAGCGGCTTCGCGTCCGTCGAGGCGGCCTTCGCTGCGTTGCGTACGGCACCGGCCACGGCGCCTGCGACCTTGTCGTTGAAGACCGACGGGATGATGTAGTTCGGGTTCAGTTCCTCGTCGGTGACGACGTCCGCCAGGGCGGTCGCCGCCGCGAGCATCATGTCGGTGTTGACCGTACGCGACTGGGCGTCCAGCAGACCGCGGAACACGCCGGGGAACACCAGGACGTTGTTGATCTGGTTCGGGAAGTCCGACCGGCCGGTGGCCACGACGGCGGCGGTCTGGCGGGCGACGGCCGGGTCGACCTCGGGGTCGGGGTTCGCGAGCGCGAACACGATGGCGTCGTCGGCCATGGCCGCCACGTCGTCGCCGTCCAGCACGTTCGGGGCGGAGACGCCGATGAAGACGTCGGCGCCGCGCACGGCCTCCTTCAGCGTGCCGGTGACGCCCTCGGGGTTGGTGTTGTCGGCGATCCAGCGCAGCGGGGACTCCGGCGCGGCGTCCACCAGGTCCTCGCGGCCGGCGTGGACGACGCCGTGGATGTCGGCGACGACCGCGTGCTTGACCCCGGCCGCGATGAGCAGCTTCAGGATGGCCGTACCGGCGGCGCCGGCGCCGGACATGACGACGCGGACGTCCCCGACGGCCTTGCCGACGACGCGCAGGGCGTTGGTGAGGGCGGCGAGGACGACGATCGCGGTGCCGTGCTGGTCGTCGTGGAAGACCGGGATGTCGAGGGCCTCCCGCAGCCGCGCCTCGATCTCGAAGCAGCGGGGCGCGGAGATGTCCTCCAGGTTGATGCCGGCGAAGCCGGGCGCGATGGCCTTGACGATCTCGACGATGGCGTCGGAGTCCTGCGTGTCGAGGCAGATCGGCCAGGCGTCGATCCCGGCGAACCGCTTGAACAGCGCCGCCTTGCCCTCCATGACCGGCAGCGCGGCCTTCGGGCCGATGTTGCCGAGGCCGAGCACGGCGGAGCCGTCCGTGACGACGGCGACGGAGTTGCGCTTGATGGTGAGGCGGCGGGCGTCCTCGGGGTTCTCGGCGATGGCCATGCACACGCGGGCGACACCCGGCGTGTAGATCATGGACAGGTCGTCGCGGTTGCGGATGGGGTGCTTCGACGCCATCTCGATCTTGCCGCCGAGGTGCATCAGGAACGTACGGTCCGAGACCTTGCCGAGGACGACGCCCTCGATCCCGCGCAGCTTGCCGACGATCTCGTCGGCGTGCGCGGTCGAGGTGGCCGCGATGGTCACGTCGATCCGCAGCTTCTCGTGGCCGGACGCGGTCACGTCGAGGCCGGTGACGGAGCCGCCGGAGGACTCCACGGCCGTGGTGAGCTGGGAGACCGCCGTTCCGCTCGCGGGCACCTCCAGCCGGACCGTCATCGAGTACGAGACGCTGGGCGCCGTTGCCATGGCGAGTTCCTCTGCTTTCCCTAGCTTCAGCTTCGTTGCCGTCCCCGCGCGGCACGGCCGTGCGGGGCCTTCCGATGGTCGCACCTACCTGCGGGTAGCAGGTAATACGGTCGTTTTGTTTTCGGAAACTGTTTTCCACCATACGAGAGATGGGCGCCAAAAAGGAAGCGGGTCCGCGTCATCACCTCGGATGACGCGGACCCGCTTCCCACGTTCAGGACACCGGCCCGCCATGCTCGCCTCGCGGCAAGTGGTCGCTCGCGGCGACTAAGGTTGGGCCCGGGGGCTTGGATCGAGCCGGTGCCACCACCAGGCTAACAAACCCTCCGGGGTTCAGTCGCGCAGCAGATCCGGGACCCCCGCCGCGTCCGGTTCGTCGCGCCGCCCGGCGACGACCGTCAGCTGCTGCGTGGCACGGGTCAGCGCCACGTACAGCACCCGCAGGCCCGCCGGGGACTCGTCGGCGATCTCGGCCGGCGAGACGACCACGGTCGCGTCGTACTCCAGGCCCTTCGCCTCCAGGCTGCCCAGCGCCACGACCCGGTCGCCCAGGTCCGCCAGCCACCCCGCCGCCTGCTCCCGCCGGTTCATGGCGACCACGACGCCCACGGTGCCGTCCACGCGGTCCAGGAGGCGGCGCGCCTCGTCCCGTACGACCTCCGCCGGGTCCCGGTCCCCCACGGCCGTGAAACGGGGCTCCAGGCCCGTGGAGCGCACCGCGCGCGGCGACTGGGCGCCGGGCATGGCCAGGGCCAGGACCTTCGCGGCGAGCTCGGCGATCTCGGCGGGGTTGCGGTAGTTCACCGTGAGGGTGAAGCGGCGGCGCGGGCGGGTGCCCAGCGCCTCGTCGCGCGCCTCCGCGGCCTCGTCCGGGGCCGACCAGGACGACTGCGCCGGGTCCCCGACCACCGTCCACGTGGCGTGCCGGCCGCGGCGGCCGACCATGCGCCACTGCATGGGCGTGAGGTCCTGCGCCTCGTCGACGATGACGTGCGCGTACTCGGTGCGCTCCTGCGCCAGCCGCTCGGCCCGCTCGCGCTGCGACTCCTCCCGTACGGGCATCAGCTCCTCCAGGCCGGTGAGCTGGTCCAGCGGGTCCAGCTCGCGCTTGCGGCGCGGCCGGGCGGGGGCGCCGAGCAGGGTCTGGAGCTCGTCCAGGAGGGCCACGTCGTGCACGGAGTACGTGTCGCGGCGCAGCGAGCGGGCCAGGCGGCGCACCTCGCCGGGGTTGAGGACGCGGCGCGACCAGCGGCCCAGGCGTCTCTCGTCGGCCATCGCGGCCAGCACCCCGCGCGGGGTCAGCTCGGGCCACCAGGCGTCCAGGAACGCGGTGAAGGAGTCCTCCGAGGTGACGTCCTCGTCGAAGGAGGAGCGCAGCTCGGCGGCGAGCTCCGGGTCGGTCTGGCGGGCGGCGGCGCCCGTCTTCGCGTACAGGGCGTCGAGGACCAGGCGGCGGGCGCGCGGGCGGAGCAGGTTGACGGGCGCGGTCCCGCCGAGGGCCGCGTGGCGGATGCGCCGCAGCTCCTCGGCCTCCAGCTCGACGCGCCGGCCGAAGGCGACGACGCGCAGCCGGTCGGGGGCCTCGCCCAGCTCCAGGGCGCCGCGGGCGGCCTTGCGCAGCACCTTCAACATCCGGGAGGAGCCCTTGACGCGGGCGACGGCGGGCTCGTCGTACGCGGTGGCCTCGACGCCGTCGACGAGGCTGCCGACGGCGCGGATGGCGACCTGGCCCTCCTCGCCGAGCGACGGCAGGACGCCCTCGGTGTAGGCGACGAGCAGCGGCGTCGGCGAGACGATGAGGATGCCCCCGGCGTACCGGCGGCGGTCCTGGTACAGCAGGTACGCGGCGCGGTGCAGGGCGACGGCGGTCTTGCCGGTGCCGGGTCCGCCCTCGACGTACGTGACGGACGCGGCGGGCGCGCGGATGACGAGGTCCTGCTCGGCCTGGATGGACGACACGATGTCGCGCATCGTGTGGCTGCGGGCCCGGCCCAGCGCGGCCATCAGGGCGCCGTCGCCGATGACGGGCAGCTCGGCGCCGTCGAGCGTCGCGGTCAGCTCGGGGCGCATCAGGTCGTCCTCGACGCCGAGGACGCGGCGGCCCTTGGAGCGGATGACGCGGCGGCGGACGACGCGGCCCGGGTCGACGGGCGTGGCCCGGTAGAACGGCGCGGCGGCGGGAGCGCGCCAGTCGATGACGAGCGGGCTGTAGTCGGCGTCGAGGACGCCGAGGCGGCCGATGTGGAGGGTCTCGGCGATCTCGGCGGTGTTGTCGGGCCGCACGGCGTCGTCGGCGGGCTCGACGGAGGTGTACGCGCCGTCGGGGCCCTTCTTGCCGTCCTTGCCCCGCAGGAGGTCGACGCGGCCGAAGAGGAAGTCCTCGAACTCGCTGTTCAGGCGGTTGAGGTGCACACCGGCGCGGAACACCTGCGCGTCCCGCTCGGCGAGCGCGCCGGGCGTCCCGACCTGGCCGCGCTGGGCGGCATCGTGCATGAGGAACTCCGCCTCGTGGATCTTCTCCTCCAAGCGGCGGTACACCTGGTCCAGGTGGTCCTGCTCCACCGCGACCTCACGGTCCCGGATCGTGTCGATCACACGATCGGCTTCCTGCGCGGCCACCGTGGCCTCCTTCTGACGTGCACTGGGCAGCCGTCGAGGGTACGCCACGTTCCCGCTCCCTGTCAGTCGGGCCGTCCGACGGCCCCGTGCGCGGCGCCCCGCGCGCCCCGTGGCGGCGGCCGGGGCGCCGCCGGGAGGCCCCGGGGTCGCGGTCGCGCGGCGGCTTCCGCCGTCCTGGGCGGGACCGGAGGGCCGGCCCCGGTGACCCACTCGTGAGGGGGACCCTCAGCGCGGCGCGGGGCCCTTTCCGGGGACCTCCCGGGCACGTCCCGTACGGGCGCGGTGGCGGGCGACGCGTTCGCGGTTGCCGCACGCCTCGCTGGAGCACCAGCGGCGGCGCGCGCCGCGGGAGGCGTCGAGGTAGACGCGGCGGCAGTGGTCGCCCTCGCACTCGCGCAGCCGCTCCCGCGCGCCGGGATCGGTGAGCAGGTCGACGGCGTCGCGGGCGAGGGCGGCCAGCAGGGCGCCGCAGCCGGGCGGGGCGTCGAGGGCCCGTACGAGCCGCCCGTCGGCACCGGGCACCGCCCGCGGGGCGGGGGGCGCGGCGGCGGCCGCGAGGGCGTTGAGCCGCTCCAGGGCGGCGGGCGCGGCGGGGACGCGGCCGGCGAGCTCGGCGCGGACGAGGACGTCGAGGTGGCCGCGCAGCTCGGCGAAACGTTCCACCCATGTGTCGTCCACGGCGGGCAGCGGCGTCCCCTCCGGCACGAGCCCGCATCCGGCGAGCCACCGCGCGAGCCCCTCGGGACCGGGGGCCGGCTCGTCCAGCAGCTCCAGGCACCGCCGCCCGGCGTCGAACCTCCGCCCGCCCGCCACGCCCGGTCACCCCCCTGGGGCCGCCCTTCGCCCCTCCGCCCCCCAGCGTGCCCCGAGGCCCCCCTCCCCGGAACCCCGGCGGCAGGAGATGCCGGACGGTACGCGCCGCGTGCGCCGCGGGGGCGGGTGCGGCTGGCGGCGTCGCGGGACTCATCGGTGGTACGCGCCGCGTGCGCCGCGGGGGCGGGCGGCGTACGCGGCGGAGCGCCGCCCTCACCCGGCGGACGCCGGTGGACGCGGCGCACCCCGGTGGGGCGCGGTACGCCCCGCGGTGGGCGCGGTACGTCCCAGTGGTCGCGACGCATCCCAGTGGACGCGGTACGCCCCGGTGGGCGCGGTACGCCCCGGTGGGCGCGGCGCGTCCTACGCGTCGCCCTCCAGGCCCGAGTCGGCGGTGGGGTCCAGGGCCAGGCGGTAGCCGCGCTTGACGACCGTCTGGATCAACTTCGGGGCGCCCAGGGCCGCGCGGAGGCGTGCCATGGCGGTCTCCACGGCGTGCTCGTCGCGGCCCGCGCCGGGCAGGGCCCGCAGGAGCTCGGCGCGGGAGACGACCCAGCCGGGGCGGTGCGCCAGGGCCTGGAGCAGGGACATGCCGGCCGGCGGTACGGGCCGCAGCTCCCCGTCGACCAGGACCGCGTGCCCGCGGATCTCGATGCGGCGGCCCGCGACCGGCAGGGTCCGGGCCCTGGCCGGCAGCTCCTGGCAGAGGAGCTGGACCAGCGGGCCGAGCCGGAAGCGGGCCGGCTGGACGGTGTCCACGGCGTGGCTCTGCAGCGGTACGGCGGTGACCGGGCCGACGCAGGCGGGAAGGACGTCGTGGCGCAGGGCGTCCAGCAGTTCGGCGAGGAGCCCGCGGCGTTCGGCGCGGGCCAGGAGGGACGCGGCGGCGGGGGCGCTGGTGAACGTCACCGCGTCGAGGGTGCGGGCGACGGCCGCGTCGAGGAGCCGGTCCAGCGGGCCCAGGTCCTCCGGCGGCATCCACCGGTAGACGGGGACGACGACGACCTCCGCGCCCGCGTCCCGCAGCGCCTCCACGAATCCGGGCAACGGCTCGCCGTGGAGCTGGAGGGCGACGCGGCGGCCGGAGACGCCCTGTTCGAGGAGGCGGTCGAGGACCTCGGCCATCGAGTCCATGGCGGGCGACCACTCCTCGGTCAGCCCGGCCGCCCGCACGGCGCCCTTCACCTTGGGGCCCCGGGCGAGGACCTGCGCCCGCCGCAGGCAGGCGAGCAGCTCCTCCCCGTACCCCCAGCCGTCGGCGGCCTCCAGCCAGCCGCGGAAGCCGATCGCCGTCGTGGCGACGACGACGTCCGGGGCGTCGCCCACGAGTCGCTTGGTGGCTTCGAGGAGTTCCGCGTCGTCGGCGAGCTGCACGATCCGCAGCGCCGGGGCGTGCAGGACCGCCGCGCCCCGGCGCTGAAGCAGCGCGCTCAACTCGTCCGCGCGGCGGGCCGCGGTGACGCCGACCGTGAAGCCCGCGAGGGGGCCGTTCTCCTGCTCCTGGTGCTCCTGCATGACGTCCGAGCCTGGCAAGGGTGCGTGACAGGATCGGTTCGCCCACGTTTCCCCGCCGTTACGGACCATGCGTGATCACACCTCGGAGTAGCTGAGCTGCCGCTGTGCCGGTGCTTCCGCGGTGGTCGCGGCCGACTTGCGAAGGTATACCGCCCACGTCACGGTGATGCACGCCGCGTAGAAGACGAGGAAGGCGACGAAGGCGGACGTACCGGATCCCGCGGTCTGGAAGGACTGGCGGAAGGCGAGGTTGATGCCGAGGCCGCCGACCGCGCCGACCGCGCCGATCAGGCCCATGGCGGCGCCGGAGAGGCGGCGGCCGTACGCGTCGGCCTCCTCGCCGCCGAGGCCGGAGGCGTACGCCTTCGCCTTGAAGATCGCCGGGATCATCTTGAACGTGGAGCCGTTGCCCAGGCCGCTGAGGACGAACAGGGCGGTGAACCCGACGAGGAAGACCGCCAGCGACTCGACGAGCGCGGCGTAGATGACGACGCCGGTCGCGACGGCCATCGCGGCGAAGGCGCCGAGCGTGATGCGGGCGCCGCCGTACCGGTCGGCGAGGGAGCCGCCGACCGGGCGGATCAGCGAGCCGAGGAGCGGGCCGAGGAAGGTGAGCGACGCGGCCTGGAGCGGGGTCCGCCCGAACTGGGTCTGCAGGACGAGCCCGAAGGCGAAGCTGTACCCGATGAACGACCCGAAGGTGCCGATGTACAGGAACGCCATGATCCACGTGTGGGTGTCGCGCACGGCCTCCTTGACGGCGCCGGTGTCGTTCTTCACGGGCGCGAGGTTGTCCATGAACAGGGCGGAGCACACGGCGGCGACGACGATCAGCGGGATGTAGACGCCGAGGACGATCCGGGGGTGGGCGGCGCCGGCCGTGCCGATGACGGCGAGGCCCACCAGTTGGACGACGGGCACGCCGATGTTGCCGCCGCCCGCGTTGAGGCCGAGCGCCCAGCCCTTGCGGTGGAGGGGGAAGAAGGCGTTGATGTTCGTCATCGACGAGGCGAAGTTGCCGCCGCCGACGCCGGTGAGCGCGGCGACGAGCACGAACGTCGTGTACGACGTGCCGGGCTCCATCACCGCGAAGGCGGCGCCGGTCGGCAGCAGGAGCATCAGGGCGCTGAAGACGGTCCAGTTGCGGCCGCCGAAGCGGGCCACGGCGAAGGTGTACGGCACGCGGATGATGGCGCCGACGAGCGTGGCGACCGCGATCAGGAAGAACTTCCCGGCCGGGTCGATGCCGTACTCGGGGCCCATGAACAGCACCATCACGGACCACAGCGTCCAGATGGAGAAACCGATGTGCTCGGAGATCACGGAGAAGAGGAGGTTGCGGTTGGCCACGCGCTCGCCCTTCTCCTTCCAGAAGGTCTCGTCCTCGGGATCCCATTCCTGGATCCAACGTCCGCCCATCGCGCACCTCCGCCGTGTCGCTCCCTGAACCCGTCGGTACCGACGCTAGGAAGGTCGCGTTTCAGTCCGGTCATCTGAGGTGACCGGTCTGAAACCTTGCTCTCACCCGGCGGCCGGACGCGGTGTGAGCGCCCCGGCGCGGGAGCGGGTCGCGCAGGCGCAGCGGGCGGGGACGCCCCCACCGGCCGGACGCCGGTCAGGCACGGTCGGAGGCCGGCCGGACGCCGGCCGGACACCAGTCAGGTGCGGCCGGATACCGGTCGGACGCGGTCATACGTGGGTCGGACGCCGGTCAGGCGCGACCAGGGACCGGCCGGGCGCGGCCAGACGCCGGCCGGGCGCAGCCGGACGCCGACCGGACGCGGTCATACGTGGGCCGGGCGCCGGTCAGGTGCGGTCAGGGACCGGCCGGGCGCGGCCAGGAACCCGTCGGGTACGGCAGGGCACGGCCAGGGGTCAGCCGGGCACCGGTCAGGTGCGGTCAGGCACCGCGCATCAGGGCGGCGTCGAGCTCCGGCAGCCACGCCCCGTCCGGTACGGCCAGCCAGCCCTCCTCCGCGGCGAGCCGGGCGGCGGCGGTGCGCAGCGCGTCGAGCCCCGGGTGCTTCAATCCCTTGCGCCACACCAGCGCCACGGGCGACAGGGGTACGGGGCCGGTGAGCGGGCGCAGCACCGTCTCGGGCATGGGCGGGAAGTCGACGACGGCGAGGACCGGGGTGCGGCCCTTGGCCATGACGCGGCGGAACTCCTCGACGCCGACCGCCAGCGGCGCGGGCGGGGCGACGCGGATGCCGTGCTCGGCGAAGAGGAGCGCGGCGAGGTCGGTCCACTCGCGGGTGCGGGGGTTGCCCGCCCCGGCGTACAGGGCCTGCCCGGCGAGCGCGGACAGCTCGACCTCGTCGCGGTCGGCGAGCGGGTGGTCTTCGGGCAGGATCACGGCCATCGGCTCGTACCGCACGGGCTGCCAGGCAAGCCGGGCGCGGACCGCCGGGTCGAGGCCGGCGACCCGGCCGAAGGACACGTCGAGGCGGCCGGCGAGGATCTCTGCGGCGGCGCCGGTCAGGCCGCTCTCGAAGCGGGCCATCAGCTCGCAGTCGGGCGCCAGCGCGCGGGCCCGGTCGAGGACGCGTCCGCTGCTCATGTCGGGCGAGTTGAGGTCGACGAGGAGGGGGCGGGGCCCGGCGCCGGAGAAGGCGGTGGCCAGGTCGTCGTACGCGGCGAGGACCGTCTGCGCGTACGGGCGGAGCCGCTCGCCGTCCGCGGTGAGGGCGACCTGCCGGGTCGTGCGGACGAACAGCTCGGTGCCGAGCCGCCGCTCCAGGCGCCGGATGTCGCGGCTGAGGGCCTGCTGGGCGACGTACAGGCGGGCGGCGGCGCGGGTGAAGTGCAGTTCGTCGGCGACGGCGGCGAAGGCGCGCAGGAGCCGGGGTTCGATGTCGGGGACCACGACCGGAACTTACAACACAAGTGCGTCAATGCGTGCCGAACAGGTGTTGGACCGGCGGTGGGCGGGGCAGTGAGGGTGGGGCCATGCCCCCGCATCCGACGAAGCCGGCGACCGAGCCGGCCGCTACCCCCGGCCCCCTGTCCCCGACCCCGTCTTCCTCCGCCTCGCCCCCGACTCCGTCCCCGATTCCGACCCCCTCCACTCCGGCCTCCACCCCGTCCCCGTCTTCGTCCTCCTCCGCCCCGTCCCCGTCCCCGTCTTCGTCCTCCTCCGCCCCGGCCTCCGCTCCCGCGTCCGCCTCCCCGCCCGAGCCGCCCCGCTCCGGCACCCCCGGCGGGCCGCCCCGCCGCCCCCGCAACCCGTACGTCCGCCTCTTCGCCGTGCCCGGTGCGCGCGCGTTCACCGCCGGCAACCTCATCGCGCGCGTGCCGATGGGGATGTTCACCGTCAGCGCGGTCATCATGATCGCCGGCTCGCGCGGCTCGTACGCCCTCGCCGGCGCCGTCACCGCGACCGGTCTCGCCGCGACGGCGGTCGTGGCGCCGTTCACCGCGCGGCTGATCGACCGGTACGGGCAGGCGCGGGTCGCCGTCCCGGCCACGGTGCTCGCCGTGCTCGGGTCGCTGGCCCTGCTGCTGTGCGTCCGCTACGGCGCGCCGGACTGGACCCTGTTCGCCGCGTACGCCGCGACCGCGACGACCCCGAACATCGGCGGCATGTCCCGCGCCCGCTGGGCGCACCTGTACCGCGACGACCCGCGCGCGGCGCACACCGCGAACGCCTTCGAGCAGGCCGTGGACGAGCTGTGCTTCATGACCGGCCCGGTGCTCGCCGCGTTCCTGTGCGCGGCGCTGTTCCCGGAGGCGGGCACCCTGATCGGCGCGGTCCTGCTGCTCGCCGGGATGCTGCTGTTCACCGCGCAGCGCGCGACGGAGCCGCCGGTCGCGCCGCGCGAGGCGGGGCGGCGGGCGCGCTCCCCGCTCCGCACGCCGGGGATGCCCGCGCTGCTGGCGGTGTTCCTGGCGACGGGCGTGATCTTCGGGTCGATGGAGATCGTGACGCTGGCGTTCGTGGACGGCCCGGAGGCCGGTCCGGTCATGGCGCTGCAGGCGTTCGGCTCGTTCCTGGCGGGCCTCGCGTACGGCTCGGCGCGTCCCGCCCCGGACGTGCGGCGGCGGCTGCTGGTGTGCCTGGCGGCGATGACGGCCCTGATGTCGCTGCCGCTGCTGGCGTCCGGCACGGGCTCGCTGCTCGTCCTGGCGGGAGCGCTGCTGCTGGCGGGGATGGCGACGGCGCCCACGATGGTGACCGGCATGTCGCTGGTGCAGCGGCTGACCCCGCCGGGGCAGTTGAACGAGGGCATGACGCTGGCGGTGACGGCCCTGCTGGGCGGGATCTCGGCGGGCGCGGCGACGGGCGGCTGGCTCGTGGAGCGGGCGGGCGCGGGCATCGCGTACGCCCTGCCGGTCGCGGCGGGGGCGCTGGCGCTGGGCCTGGCCGCGGTGGGCGTCCGGCCGCGGGGCCTGCCGCATGCCCCGCGGCACGCCGACGGCGGGACGGCCCCGGACTGACCGCGCGCCCGCGCGGCCCCGAAGACCGCATCGTTGCTCCGAGGGACGCACCGCCGCTGCGAGAGCCGCACTGTCACCCCGAAGACCGCACCGCCGCTCCGAGGGGCGCACCGGGGCGCGATCGCCGGGGCACGGCGAAGGCCCGGCCGCCTTGGGGGCTGCCGGGCCTTCGCCTACATGGGAAAGTGGAGATGGCGGGAATCGAACCCGCGTCCAACGGTGCGGAACCAGGGCTTCTCCGTGTGCAGTCCGCTTCGCTTTTCTCGGCCCCGGAGATC
The DNA here is from genome assembly GCF_056432325.1 of Streptomyces sp. NPDC045287. Lineage (NCBI taxonomy): Bacteria > Bacillati > Actinomycetota > Actinomycetes > Kitasatosporales > Streptomycetaceae > Streptomyces > Streptomyces sp. NPDC045287. The sequence continues at coordinate 49,581 of NZ_JBWKJG010000024.1, read as the reverse complement.
ACGCGGACAAGTCTCCGACGGGCTCAGTCACTGTGTGGTTTCCCTCTACGCCCCGTGACCGGGCCTAGAGGTTTAGTTCCCTAGCTGATGCCAGGATCCGGGTCGGGAACAGCCCCGGGCTGACACTTCGCGAGTCGCTACTTAGGCAGCGAGGGCGAAGGAATCGCGCTTGGTGTTGGCGATTATTGGTTTCGGCCTGTGGTTTACGAGATCATGGCCGCTTCCTCGACACGCTTCCCCTGCTTCGACAGCCGCTGTCGAAACCGATCATCCCCATGTTGATTTTTCAAGCCCCCTGGGGGGCGCGCCCCCGCCATGGGGGGCAGATGCCATCGTACGGGATCAACGCGGGACGATGCCAGCGTATTTCCCCGTACGCGTGACCCGCGTCACCCCGCCTACGCGCGCTGGCGGCGGCGGACCGCCGACATGGCGCGCTCGGCCTCGCGGCGGTCCTGCTTCTCGCGCAGGGTCTGCCGCTTGTCGTACTCCTTCTTGCCCCGGGCGAGCGCGACCTCGACCTTGGCCCGGCCGTCCTTGAAGTACAGCGAGAGCGGCACGATCGTGTGCCCCGTCTCCTGCGACTTCGACTCCAGCTTGTCGATCTCGGCACGGTGCAGGAGGAGCTTCCGCTTGCGCCGCGCGCTGTGGTTGGTCCAGGTGCCCTGGCTGTACTCCGGTACGTGGACGTTGTGCAGCCACGCCTCGTGCCCGTCGATCTGCACGAAGCCGTCCACCAGCGAGGCCCGCCCCTGGCGCAGCGACTTCACCTCGGTGCCGGTCAGGACCAGACCGCACTCGTAGGTGTCCAGGATGTGGTAGTCGTGCCGCGCCTTCTTGTTCTGCGCGATCAGCTTGCGCCCTGTTTCCTTAGCCATAGTGCGGCCATTTTCGCACTACGTGCCCGCCCCGAGGCCACTCAATACCGTGCGGGCCCGCTCCTCGGCGCGGGTGGGCGCCGGTACGTCCGGGGGGATGCCGCGCCCGTCGACCCGCGAGCCCGCCGGGGTGCGGTAGTGGCCGACGGTCAGCTCGGCGACCGAGCCGTCGGGAAGGCTGCTGGGCATCTGGACGGAGCCCTTGCCGAAGGTGCGCTCCCCCACCGTCACGGCCCGCCCGCGGTCCTTGAGCGCCCCGGTCAGCAGCTCGGCGGCGCTCATGGTGCCGCCGTCGATCAGCGCGACGACGGGCCTACCCGTGTCGCCGCCCGGCTCGGCGTACAGGGCCTTCTCCTCCCCGTGCACGTCGTACGTGGCGACGAGCCCGCCGTCGAGGAACGCGGACGCGGCGGTGACCGCCTCGGCGACCAGGCCGCCGCCGTTGCCCCGCAGGTCCAGCAGCACCCCGGCACCCGCGGGGGCCCGGTCCACGGCCCTGCGCACCAGGGCGCCGCTGCCCCGCGTGAACGCGCTGACCCGGATCAGCACCACGTCGCCGACCCGCCGCACGGTGACCGCCTCGACGGCGAGCCGGGCGCGGCGCAGCGTCAGCGTCCACGCGCGCGTGCCCCGCTGGACTCGGAGGGCGACCGCGGAACCGGCCTTCGCGCGCGTACCGCCCCCGTCCGCGCGATCGCCGCGCAGCAGGGCGACCACCTCGGCGGCGGTGCGCCCGCGCACGGAGCGGCCGTCGACCGCGCGGAGCCGGTCGCCGGGCCGCAGCCCCGCCCGCTGCGCGGGGCCGCCGCGCTGCACGCGGGCCACCTCGACGTGCCCGTCGGCGGTACGGCGCGCCCACAGGCCGACCCCCGTGTACGACCCGTCGAGGGCGCGCTGGAAGTCCTCGTACTCGCTCCTGTCATAGACGGCGCCCCACCGGTCGCCGCTGCGGCTGACGACCTCCTCGGCGGCCTGCGCGACGGACTTGCCGTCCTCGGCGGCCTCGGCGGCGGCGCGGACCACCTCGTCCCGCACCGCGTCCTCGTCCGTCCGGGGGGCGGGGCGGGCGGGGCCGGCGGAGGGGCCGTTGCGGGCCGCCGTCGACGGGTCGTCGTCGCCGTGCGGCAGGGAGCCGGTGGCGGCGGCCGTCGCCAGGACGGTCGCGAAGATCACGGTCAGGACGGCCCCGCGCCCGATGTGGCGGGGCCGGAGCGAGGACTCGGGACCCGGCATCGACATGCCGCTCACTCTAGGACAAGCGGAAGGCGCCGTACGGGCGTTGCCCGCACGGCACCAGGGGCGCTTGTCACACCTTCAGATACTTGCGCAGCGCGACGGCCGCCGCCAACGACGGCATCAGCAGGCCGATCACGAGGACCAGCGGCAGGACCGAGAACACCGCGTCCCAACCGATGAACTGGACCAGCGGCATCTGCTCCGCCAGCGACAGACCCGCGTCGATCAGGAAGTACCGCCCCACCAGCAGCAGTCCGCAGGCGACCAGGCCGCCCAGCAGTCCGGCGAACGCGGCCTCCATGATGAACGGCATCTGGATGTAGAAGCTGGACGCGCCGACGAGCCGCATGATGCCGGTCTCGCGGCGGCGGCTGAACGCCGACACGCGCACCGTGTTGACGATCAGCATCAGCGCGATCAGCAGCATCAGGCCCATGACGACGAGGGCGGCGACGTTCATGCCGCGCATCATGTTGAACAGGTTCTCCAGGATGCCGCGCTGGTCCTGCACCGAGTGGACGCCGGACCGGCCCGAGAAGGCGGTGGCGACGACCTCGTACTTCTCCGGGTCCTTCAGCTTCACCCGGAACGACTCCTGCATCTGGTCCGGCGTGATGACGCTGGCGATGGCGGTGTCGCCGTACTGCTCCCGGTAGTGCTTGTACGCCTCCTCCGCCGTCTCGTGGTGGACGGTCTCCACGATGTCGAGCTTCTTGAGGTCCGTCTCGATCTGCTCCTTCTGCTGGGCGGTCACGGCGCCCTTGGAGCAGGTCTCGGCCGTCTCCGCGTCGTTCTTGTTGCAGAGGTAGATGGTGACGTTGACCTTGTCGTACCAGAAGTCCTTCATCGCGTTGACCTGCTGGCCCATCAACACCGCGCCGCCGAACAGGGCCAGTGACAGGGCCACGGAGACGATGACGGCGAAGGTCATCGTGAGATTGCGACGGAGGCCGACACCGATCTCCGAGAGTACGAACTGGGCGCGCATCGCGTGCGTAGAGCCTTTCCTTGCCGTGCGTGAAGCCTGCTGCTGCTACTGCCCGCTGGTCGGTCAGTGCTGGTAGCCGTAGACGCCGCGGGCCTGGTCGCGGACGAGACGGCCCTTCTCCAGCTCGATGACGCGCTTGCGCATCTGGTCGACGATGTTCTGGTCGTGCGTCGCCATGACGACGGTGGTGCCCGTGCGGTTGATCTTGTCGAGCAGCTTCATGATGCCCACCGACGTCTGCGGGTCGAGGTTGCCGGTCGGCTCGTCGGCGATCAGCAGCATCGGCCGGTTGACGAACGCGCGCGCGATGGCCACGCGCTGCTGCTCGCCGCCGGACAGCTCGCCCGGCATCCGGTCCTCCTTGCCCGCGAGGCCGACCAGCCCCAGGACCTGGGGGACGGACTTGCGGATCTCGCCGCGGGACTTGCCGATGACCTCCTGCGCGAAGGCCACGTTCTGCGCGACGGTCTTGTTCGGCAGCAACCGGAAGTCCTGGAACACGGTGCCCAGCTGGCGGCGCATGTGCGGCACCTTCCAGTTGGACAGCCGGGCGAGGTCCTTGCCGAGGACGTGCACCGTTCCCGTACTGGCGCGCTCCTCGCGCAGGAGCAGCCGCAGGAAGGTGGACTTTCCGGAGCCGGAGGACCCCACCAGGAAGACGAATTCACCCTTCTCGATCTCCAGGGAGACGTCCCTGAGTGCGGGCTGGTTCTGCTTCGGGTAGGACTTGGAGACGTTGTCGAATCGGATCACGGGTGCACCCACGGTCGGCCGGGAGGAGTAGGTGAGCGTGACCATACGCGAACCGGGATGTCCCGTGCAGGCGCCGGACGGGCTTGCCCGATTTGTCCGGACTGGGGGACTGTGGTAGGCAGTCCTGACCGGCGGGAACACGACGGGGCGCGCCTAAACTCGTGGGACCTGGCACAGTGGGGAGGGGAACGGACGCGTTTCCCTGAGCGTTGTGCGGAGAGAACCGGGTGGACGGTTCGCAGTCCAGCGGCTCCGCCGCGCGGGAGGAGGAGAGCGCATGACCTATGACCGATTGGTGTGCGCCAGCTGCGCCGCGCCCGTGAGCGAGGGCCGCTGCCCCGTCTGCCGGGCGAACCGCGAGCGCATGCAGCAGAGCCCCTGGGGCGCCCTGAGCCCGTCGGCGCTGCTGACGCTCTTCCTGCTCCTGGTGGCGACGGCGGCGGCGCTGGTCGTGGCGCACCAGCCCGCGTAGCGGCCGGTCGCGTACGCAGCTCCCGGTTGTGGAAGGGGCCCGGACACCGTGGGAACGGTGTCCGGGCCCCTTTTCGCGCGCCCGGTCGCCCGGGCTCCGCGCGCTCGGTCCGCGCGCTTAGGCGGCGGTGCGGCCGCCGACCAGGCGCGGCAGCATGCGGAAGCCGATGCCGCCGGCGATCATCGTCGCGGCGCCGATGAGGAGGAACGAGGTCTCGGCGGCGCCGGTCTCCGCCAGCTCCTCCTTGACCTCGCCCTGCTGGACCGGCTGCGAGCCGACGTTGTTGGTGCCCGGGTCGTTGTCGGAGCACTCGGCACCGTCGGCGGTCACGGTGCAGGTGCCGACGTCGCCACCGGTCGAGCCGGAGCCACCGGTGGCCGCGGCACCGCCGGTGGACGCGGCGTCGTCACCACCGGTGGTGCTCGTGGAACCGGTGGAGCCGGTCGTACCCGTGGAACCAGTGGAACCCGTGGTGCCGGTCGAACCCGTGGTGCCCGTCGTACCGGTGGAACCCGTGGTGCCGGTGGTGCCGGTCGTACCCGTGGTGCCGGTCGTACCCGTGGTGCCGGTCGTACCCGTGGTGCCCGTCGTACCGGTGGTGCCCGTCGAGCCCGTGGTGCCAGTGGTGCCGGTCGAACCCGTGGTGCCGGTGGTGCCCGTGGTGCCGTTCGACCCGCCGTTGCCGCCGTTGCCGCCGCTCGTGGTCGCACCACCGTCGGACGACGTACCGCCGCTCGTGGTCGCGCCACCGTCGGACGAGGTGCCACCGCTCGTGGTCGCGCCACCGTCGGACGACGTACCACCACTGGTGGTGGCAGCACCGCCGCTCGTGGTCGCGCCACCGTCGGACGACGTGCCACCACTCGTGGTCGTCGCACCACCAGTCGTGGTCACGCCACCGTCGACCGTCGTGCCACCGCTCGTGGTCGTCGCACCGCCACTCGTGGTCGTACCGCCGCTCGTGACCGGGTCCGGGACGGTGTTGTCGTCACAGGTGGAGTCGACCGGAGAGCACGCATCGGTCGTGAAGCCGAGATCGATGCCCGCCGCCTGGGCGGCTCCAGCCGCGGTCAGGGACGCGCCCGCGGCGATCACCGCGCCAGCGGCTATCCGCGCGACCCTGATCCGCATCTTCTTGGTCATAAAGCTGCTACCCCCAGTAGCTGTTCTGTCAGTGGAGCAGCGCACCGGGGCCAGGACAGGAGGGCCGCGACGTTACTGGACCAGCCCCCGTTCACACGCGCCCCAGATCCGCGCATGCCGCGCCCCAGACTTTCGGCTTTTCAAGGGGGCGTCAAGGACGTTGCGTCGCCTAAGGGTTGAGACAACACCATTTGCCTGCTATGCGGGCATGCATCTGTGACGTAAACGCGAAACGCCGTACTGAAGTGGGCGATTGCCTTATCGATAAAGCCATGGCGGGAATCTCCGTGCGACCCGCATGGGGCGATGGTCATCCGTCCGCGGTCGTCCGGACAGACCGTCGAACGAAACACCTCAACCTCAGTGCCCCGACGCGGTGCTCGGGTCGTTGCAGAGCGCCTGGGCGTCGACCTGCGCCCTGGTCACCACGTCGCCGTCCGGAGTGAGGTGCTCGCCCGCCTCCAACTCGGCTCCTTCGAGGCGCGACGGAGCCACCCAATCGGCTCGGCCCGGGTCCGGTTTCCCGTTGACGAGCTTCCGTGACCCCGACGTGGAAGCCGTCCGGAAGCTTCTCCTTGAGGGGCTCGTCCTCCTTCAGGAAGTCGACCTTGGCACCCACCACGAAGACGCCGGTCCCTGCACCCTTTGATGCCGGGCGAGTCGCGCGTCACAAGGTCTCGAAGCCGTCGCCGCTCTCACCCGGCGCGTTCACGTAGATGTCCGCGCCGTACACCTCGCGGGACGGGCAGAGGGGTGGGCGACCACCACGTTCCCGGCCCAGTCCGAACGGAAGCCGAAATCCGGCGAGCGGGGTTCCTGTGCGAGCACACGTCCGGTGAGTGCCGGCGCCGCCGGAGAGCCGCACACCACACCCGGACGGAACGCCCTGCCCATGGACACCAGTAGCCACCACCCTCCAGGTCGGCCTCGATCTCGTAGCCATGGGCGCGGGGATCCACTCGTACCGGTTGCCGCCTCCGCCGCTCGGTGCGGGATCGACGGGTGGGATCGGTGTGCTCGGGAGGGGGACCCGCGTTCGGGGACGCGCGGGCCCCGGCGTCGCGCGGGTACGCGTGTGGCGCGGCGCCGCGCCCCGGTGGGGGTGCGGCGCCGGTCGTGCGGGGGAGGGAGGGTTACTTCTCCTGCTCCTGCTGCTTGCGCCAGCGGATGCCCGCCTCCAGGAAGGCGTCGATCTCGCCGTCGAGGACGGCCTGCGGGTTGCCGACCTCGTGTTCCGTGCGCAGGTCCTTGACCATCTGGTACGGGTGCAGGACGTACGAGCGCATCTGGTTGCCCCAGGAGCTGCCGCCGTCGCCCTTGAGGGCGTCCATCTTGGCGCGCTCCTCCTGGCGCTGGCGCTCCAGGAGGCGGGCCTGGAGGACGCGCATCGCGGACGCCTTGTTCTGGATCTGCGACTTCTCGTTCTGGCAGGACACGACCACGCCGGTCGGGAGGTGCGTGATGCGGACGGCGGAGTCCGTCGTGTTGACGGACTGGCCTCCGGGGCCGGAGGACCGGTACACGTCGATGCGGAGCTCGTTCTCCGGGATCTCGATGTGGTCGGTCTGCTCGACGACCGGCAGCACCTCGACGCCCGCGAAGGACGTCTGGCGGCGGCCCTGGTTGTCGAACGGGGAGATGCGGACCAGGCGGTGCGTGCCCTGCTCGACGGAGAGCGTGCCGTACGCGTACGGGGCGTGCACGACGAACGTGGTCGACTTGATGCCGGCCTCCTCCGCGTACGACGTCTCGTAGATCTCGGTCTTGTAGTCGTGCCGCTCGGCCCAGCGGAGGTACATGCGCTGCAGGCGCTCCGCGAAGTCCGAGGCGTCGACGCCGCCGGCCTCGGCGCGGATGGTGACGAGGGCCTCGCGCTCGTCGTACTCGCCGGACAGGAGCGTGCGGACCTCCATCTCGTCGAGGGCCTTGCGGACCGCGGTGAGCTCCGCCTCGGCCTCGGCGAGGGTGTCCGGGTCGTCCTCGGCCTCGGCGAGCTCGAACAGCACCGCGAGGTCGTCGATCCGGCCGCGCAGGGACTCCGCCTTGCGCACCTCGGCCTGGAGGTGCGAGAGCCTGCTGGTGATCTTCTGTGCCGCCTCGGGGTCGTCCCACAGGGACGGCGCGGCCGCCTGCTCCTCGAGCACGGCGATGTCTGCCCTCATCTTGTCGAGGTCGAGGACCGCCTCGATGGACCCCATGGTCGAGGTGAGGGACTTCAGCTCTTCGGATACGTCGACGACTGCCACGGGTCCAGCGTAACGGCTGGCCGCGACAGTCCCCTCCCCCGAGGGCGGCGGACCGCTCCCCGGGGGCCCGCGCCCGGGGGTCAGGGCCGGGCGGGGACGGTGTCCGGGACGGTCTCGGGGGCGGACCGCCGGGAGTCCTGGGGCGGCGCCTCCGTGTCGTCACCACCCGCCGCGAACCAGCCGCCGACACCCGCCGCGGCGACCAGGGCGGCGCCCGCGACGGAGAGCGCCAGGCGGCGCCTGCGGACGGCGGACGGCTTGTTGCGGGCCGAGCCGGGGCGGCGCTGGCCGGGGGCGCGCGGGGCGCGGGCGGTGCCGAGGGGGCCGCCGGACAGCTCGTCGGGGCCGGGGACGCGCATCGACGTGTGGGTGTCGCGGCTGGAGTCCGCGAAGGAGCCGGGGACCAGCGGGACGGCGGCGCGGCGCGGACCGCTCGGCAGGGTCGGGTACGGGTCGTCCTCGTACGGCTCCGAGGGCGGCTCGGCGCCCGGTTCGTCCACCTCCAGGGGCGGCATGTGCGCGACGAGCGGCGCCAGGTCGTGGAGGCGGGCGGCGAGCTCGGAGGCGCGCAGCCGGGAGGCGGGCGCCTTGGCCAGGCACTGGACGATCAACTGCCACAGCTCGTCCGGGATGCCGGGCAGCGGGACGACCGTCTCGGTGACGTGGCGGCGCAGGACGGCGCCCGGGTGCCCGCCGCCGAACGGGGTGAACCCCGCCAGCAGCTCGTACAGGACGGTGGCGAGCGCGTAGATGTCGACGGCGGCGCGCGGCGGCAGGCCCTCGACGATCTCGGGGGCCAGGTAGTCGGGGGTGCCGATGATGCGGTTGGCGCGGGTGCGGCCCGGAGTGTCGATCAGCTTGGCGACGCCGAAGTCGGTGAGGAGGGCGGGGTGGGCGCCGCCCGGGCCGAGCGGGCCCTCCATGTCGAGCAGGATGTTCTCCGGCTTGACGTCCCGGTGGACGACTCCGGCGGCGTGCGCGGCGGCGAGGCCCTCGGCGACGTCCGCGACGACGGCGACGGCCGCGGCGGGCGCGAGGCGGCGCTCGCGGTCGAGGCGGCTGCGCAGGTCGGTGCCGCGGACGAGGTCCATGACCAGGGCCAGGTCGTTGCCGTCGACGACCAGGTCGCGCACGGCCACCACCCTCGGGTGTTCGAGCCCGAGCAGGGCGGTGCGCTCCTGGACGAAGCGACCGACGAGTTCCTGGTCCGAGGCGAGATCCTCGCGCAGCAGCTTGATGGCGACGGGGCCCTCCGGGCCCTCTCCGAGCCACACCGTGCCGGCGCTGCCCCGGCCCAGGATCTGGTGAGCCGTGTACCGGCTGCCGATTTTCCGTGCCAAGACTGCTCCCTCAGCGGCTGGCGTTCCCGACCAAGTTACGCGGGCCGGGGCACCGGCACTCGCACAGGCGCGGAAATCACCCCTCCGAAGTCGACAAAGCGACAGGGTCGGCGTGCGCCGGGGCGGTGGAGCGACCCGCGCCGGAGCGGCCGGGGGCCGTCCCGGCGCGGGGGCTCACTGCTGCACCGGGGTGCTCGGGGGCTCCGTACCGCCGCTCAGCTCGGAGATCCAGTCGCTGATGGAGGAGACGGCGTCGCCGATGGCCTGCCAGTACCCCTTGCCCTGGGCGATCCAGTCCTGGAGCGGTGTCAGCTCCCAGATGAGCCAGCCGGCCACGACGAACAGCACGATCGTGAACAGGCAGCCCTTGAGGCAGCCCAGGCCGGGGATGCGCATCGGGTTGGCGCTGCGCTGCCGGGGCGCGCGGGGCGCGGGCTGCGGCGGCTGGGGCTGCTGGGGCGCCTGCGGCTGGGGGGCGTACTGCTGCCGGGGCGGCTGCGGCGCCGGGGCGTACTGGCGGCGCGACTGCGGCCGGGGCTGTGGCTGTGGCGGCTGGGGCCGGGGCGGCGGCTGCTGCGGGGCGTACTGCTGCTGCGGGGGCTGCTGCCCGTACTGCTGCGGCGGACGGTTCCGGGGCGGCTGCTGGGGCTGGGGGGGCTGCTGGGGCCGGCGCGGGGGGCGGCGGCGCAGCGGGTCCTCGGCGGGGTCGAGGTACTGGACCTGGGTCTGCTCGTTGCGGTCCCGGGCGGCGCGCAACTGCGTCTGCCACGGGTGCGGCTCCTCCGGCTGCGGTACGGGCGGCATGACCGCGGTCGGGTCGGCGGCGCCGCCCGGCCCCCCGGCGCCGGCACCGGGGCCGGTCTGCGGGAGGACGCTGGTCGCGGCCGCCGGGTCGTACTGGGAGGCGCCCCGGCCGGTGTTCGGGAGGACCTGGGTGGCGTCAGAGGCGCCGGGGGCGTCCGGCGCCGGGGTGCCGGGGACGGGCGCGGGCGACGGGTCGGGGGCGAGCAGGGCGCCGACGCCCTCGGCCGCCTCGATCTCCGCGACGGTCGCGTGCACGCCGATGCCGGCGGCGACCGTGCGCAGCGCGCGGGCCAGGTTCTCCGCGCCGGGGCGGCGGTCGGGGTCCTTGCTGAGGCAGCGCTCGATGACCGTCCACAGCGGGGCGGGCACCGTGGAGGGGCGGCGGGGCTCCTCGCTGAGGTGCCGGTGCAGGATCTCCAGCGCCGTGCCGCCCCCGAACGGGGGACGGCCGGTGACCAGCTCGTACAGCATGATGCCGGCGCCGTAGACGTCCACGGCGGAGGTCTGCGGGCGGCCCTCGGCGGACTCCGGCGCGACGTACGCGGGCGTGCCGACGAACTCGTGGGTGCGGGTCAGGCCCGGGGAGTCGGCGAGGCGGGCGATGCCGAAGTCGGTGAGCATCGGGTGCATCCGCCCGTCCCGCTCGGCGAGCAGGACGTTCGCCGGCTTGAGGTCGCGGTGCACGATGCCGTCGGCGTGGCTGGCGGCGAGCGCGTCGGCGACCTGGGCCATGAGCAGGGCGGCGGCGACCGGGGTGAGGGGGCCGTTCTCGCGGATGTAGCGGTGCAGGTCCGGGCCGTCGACGAGGTCCATGACGAGGGCGAGGAGGTCGCCCTCGACCACCAGGTCGCGGGTGCGGACGATGTTGGGGTGGGTGAGGCGCAGGAGGACGGAGCGCTCCCGCAGGAAGCGCATCACGACGTCCGGGTCGTTCGCGAGCTCCTCCTTGAGGACCTTGATCGCGACGGTCTCGCCGGGCTGGCCCGGCACGGCCGCCTCGGCGCCCGCCGCCTCCCTCTGGCGGGCACGCCAGACGGTGCCCGTGGCGCCGCGTCCGAGCGGCTGCTCGAGCAGGTACTTGCTGCCGACTGGCCGCACGGTCATGCGCTCCCTGCGATCGTGGTCCGAAGCTTGCGTCCGACCCACTCTAGTGCCGTTCCGCTTCCTTCGATTTTTCTTCGTTTTCCGTTCGAACGTCCTGTCGTCGGGCGGGACGGAAGGAAAGACGTACGGCCGGGGCGTCCGGTTGCCCGGGGCGCAGATGCGACCAGGGTGGGCGCAAACCGGCGTTTCCCCGGGCGGGCAGGGAATATCAAGATCATTTTTTGCCGGTCGGCGGGCACCGTGTCAGTGGCAGGTGGGAGGATGCACCTGCGCGGCGCACCGCGGGGCCGGGAGCCTCCGGGACGGGCCGTGCCGACCTGTACCGGACGACGTGTCCGCGCGCGGGCGGTGGGGACGCCGAGGGTCTGTCCCCCCGCTGCCGGGCGCGTCGCGCAGAAGGGACCGCTGACCGCGATGCAGATCCGGCTGACCGTCCTCGCGGCGCCGCCCGGCGGGCAGACCGCACGGCGCGCCTGCGACGTGCTCGTCACCGCCCCCGCCGGCACCGCGCTGGCCGCCGTGGCGTCCGGCGTCGCCGCCGCCGTGGCGGGACCGGACGGCGCGGCGGGCACGGGCCCCGTCGTGCTGTACGCCGGGCGCGAACGGCTCGACCTCCAGCGCTGCGCCCTGGGCGAGCCGCCCCTCGTCGACGGGGCGGTGCTGGCGCTCCAGGTCCCCGCGGAGGACGCGGTGGCCCCCGGCGGCGCGGTCGCGCGGCTGCACGTCGTGGCGGGCCCGGACGCGGGCGGGGTGCACCTCCTGCACCCCGGACACGTCCGCGTCGGCCGCTCCGCCGACGCGGACGTCCCGCTGGACGACCCCGACGTGTCGCGGCTCCACTGCGAGGTCACGGTCGGCGGGGACGGCCGCGTGACGGTCGCGGACCTGGGCTCGACGAACGGTACGGCGCTGGACGGCCGCCCGGTCGGCGCCCGGCCCGTCCGCCTGCCCGCCGGGGCGCTGCTCCGGGTCGGCGAGTCGGCCCTGCGCCTGTCCGCGGGCGCGGACACCGCCCCGCTGCCCACGGCCCCGGACGGCGAGGGCCACGTACGCGTCGCGCGCGCGGCGGCCCCGGCGGACGGGGCGGACGACGGCCACGCGCGTCCGGGCGCCCCCGGCGCGGGCCGGGACGGCACCCGCACGGCCTCGGACGCACCCGTCGCCCCCGCCGCGGACCCGGCTCGCGCGGGCTTCCCGGCCGGTGCGGGCGAGGGCCCCGCGCGAAACGCCCGCGGCGGCCCCGGGGACGGCGGATACGGCCCCGCCGGCGGCGGGACCGTGAGCACCCGCGGCGCGGCCGGGCCGTACGACGGCTCACCGGGGCCGTACGGACGCGCCGGCGACGGCCTCCCCGACGGGACGGGCCCCGGCCTCCCGGGCACAACCCACGACTTCCCGAGCAGGACAGTCCACGGCCTGGGCCACGGCCTTCCGAAGGGGACGGGTCACGGCCTCCCGGGCGGGACCGCCCACGGCCACGCGCGCGGGGACGCCCCGGACGCCGCCCGCGCGGGCGCCCCGGACGGCTCCGGCCACGGCACCGCCGGGGCCTACGCCGGGATGGCGCGCGACCAGAGCGGCGCCGGCGGCACCCCGGCCCGGGGCACCCGCGTGCCGGAGACGCCCGCCCGGCGGCGCGGGATAGGCGCATGGGCCCGGCGGCTCGCCGGGGCGCGCGGCGAGCAGGCGGACCCGGGCGCCGGCGGCGCGCGCACCGGGACCGGCGTACCGGACTCGCCGCGCGGGCCCGGCGCCGAGGCGTGGCCCGACCCGGCCGCCGTACTGCTGACCGCCCTCGGGCCCGGCCCGCGGCTCTGGGAGCGGACGCCCGGACACCCCGAGGCGCTCGCGGTGCGGCTCGGCACGACGGACCGGGCCGACCTCGCGGCCGTGCCCGTCACGGTCGGGTTGCGCGAGGCCGGGGCGCTGGGCCTGGCCGGGCCGCGCGCCCGGCTCCTGGGCCTGGCCCGCTCGGTCGTGGCCCAACTGGCCGCCCTGCACGCCCCGGCGGACCTGGAGATCGTGCTGATCAGCGCCGACCGGACCCGCCCCCTGGAGGAGCGCCGCCGCGACTGGGCGTGGCTCGGCTGGTTGCCGCACGTCCGCCCCGCGCACGGCCAGGACTGCCGGCTGCTCCTCGCGTACGACCGGGACCAGGCCGCCGCGCGGGCCGCGGAGCTGACCCGGCGGCTGGACGACGGGCCGCTCGGCCCCGGCTGGGCGGAGGCCGGCCTCATCGCTCGGGCCGGGGAGGGCTCCCCGGCGGTCGCCGGGGCGGCGGGGCGGTTCCACCGGGCGCACCTGGCGGGTACGGCCCCGGGGCCGTACACGGTGGTGGTCGTCGACGGCGACCCGGGCACCGCCGCGCTGCGCGAGACGGCCGCGCGGCTGGCGGGCGTGGGCGCGGCGGCCGGCATCCACCTGGTGTGCCTGGTGGAGACGGCGCCCGCGACGGCGGTGTTCCCGGCCGCGGCGGTGTACGAGGAGGCGTGCGCGGCGGCGCCCGCGTTCCGGGAGTGCGGCGCGGTCGGCCTGCTCACAGGCGACGTGGCGTCGGCGCTGCGGGTGCTGCGGACGGCGGGCGGCCAACCGGCGGGCCACGGCACGGTCGCGGTGGTCGACGCGGTGTCGCCGGCGTGGGCGGAGCGGTTCGCCCGGGCGCTGGCGCCGCTGCGCGCGGAGGGACCCGAGCGGCGCGGGCGGGGCGCGGCCGTGGCGCTGCCCCGGTCGTCGCGCCTGCTCGACGAGTTGGAGCTGGCGAGGGCCACGCCCGCGTCGCTGATGGCCCGCTGGGCGTCCGCCCCGGACGGCACGGCGGTGCTGGGCGCGGGCCCGCGCGGCCCGGTCGGCGTGGACCTGACGGGCGCCGACGGGCCGCACCTGCTGATCGAGGGCCCGGCGGGAAGCGGCCGTACGGAGCTGCTGCGCTCCGTCGCGGCGTCGCTCGCCGCCGCGTCGCGGCCCGATCGGCTCGGGCTGTTGCTGGTGGACGGCGCGGGCGGCGAGCGGGGCGACGGCCTCGGCCCGTGCACCGACCTGCCGCACGTCACGGAGCACCTCGTCGCGTCCGACCCGGTGCGGATGCGGGCGTTCGCGCAGGCGCTCGGCGCCGAGCTGAAGCGGCGCGCGGAGCTGCTGGGCCACGAGGGGTTCACCGACTGGTCCGCGCGCGGCGACGGCCGCCCGGACGCCCCGCCCGCCGACCGGACCGTCCCCGAGCAGCGCGGCGCCCGGGAGCAGCACGGCGGCGACCTGGACCCCGCGTCCGGCCGTACGCTGCGGCTGCGCCCCGCCGCGGGCGCCGGGCGGGGCGGGGGTGAGGCGCCCGCGGCGCCGTTGCCCCGGCTCGTCGTGCTGGTCGACGATCTGGACGCGCTGGTCGCGCCCGCGCTCGGCAGCCCGGGCCGCCCGGCGGCCGGGTCGGTCGTACGGGCGCTGGAGGCCGTGGCGCGGGACGGGGAGCGGCTGGGCGTCCACCTGGTCGCGGCGACGGCGCACCCGGACCGCACGGCCGGCACGGAGCCGGACCGCCGGGCGCGGACGCGGGTCGTGCTGGACGCGCCGCCGGTGTCGCCGGGCCCGGAGGACCCGGCGCCGGGCCGGGGCCGGGTGCGCCACGCCGACGGGCGGGTGACGCCGTTCCAGGCGGGCCGTGTGACCGGGCGGATCCCGCGCACGGCGACGCTGCGCCCCACCGTCGTCCCGTTGGAGTGGGAGCGCATGGGCGACCCGCCGGCCCGCCGTCCCGTACGGGAGTTGGGCAACGGGCCGACGGACCTGGCGCTGCTGGCCAGCGCCCTGGACCGGGCGGCCCGCTCGGTCGGCGCGGCGCCCGTACCGCCGCTCGTACCCGTGTCCGATGCCACCGGGCCGGTGCGCTGACGGCACGTCACGAGCGCATCACGATCGTGGAGGAGGGGCGGAAGGCGGTATTGCGGCCCTCCGGTACCCGGCGTAGACCAGAGCGAAAGGGACGACAGGGACGACGCACACAGGAGAAACGGGGCAGTGATGCGCACAACTCCGCGCAAACGCCGGACCGTCGGGGCCTTCGCGGCCATCGGGGCCCTGGCGCTCGCTCTCGCCGGCTGCGGCGGCGACGGCGGTGGCGAGGGCGGCTCCGGAGGGGACGCGAGCGGCAAGGCCACCGCGCCGACCGTCCGGTTACCGAAGCTGGACGGGCAGCAGCTCCAGGTCGTGGCCGTGTGGACGGGGCCGGAGCAGGAGGCGTTCACCAAGGTCCTGAAGGAGTTCGAGAAGCGCACCGGCGCGCGCGTCTCGTACGTGCCGACGCAGGACGCGATGCTCAACTACATCGGCACGAAGATCGCCGGTGGCTCGCCGCCCGACGTGGCGATGCTCCAGCAGGTCGGCGCGCTCCAGCAGGCCGTCGAGCGGAAGTGGGCGAAACCGGTGGGCGCCGAGACGAAGGCGCAGCTCGCGAAGAACTACTCCCAGGGCTGGCGGGACCTCGGCGCCGTGGACGGCACGCAGTACGGCGTGTACTTCAAGGCCGCCAACAAGTCGCTGATCTGGTACAACACGGCGGTCTTCGAGAACGCCGGCGCGTCCGAGCCGAAGACGTGGAAGGACCTGCTGACCACCGCCGAGACGATCTCCGCGTCCGGCGTCACGCCCGTGTCGGTCGGCGGCGCGGACGGCTGGACGCTGACGGACTGGTTCGAGAACGTCTACCTGTCGCAGGCCGGCCCGGACAAGTACGACCAGTTGGCGAAGCACCAGATCAAGTGGACCGACCCGTCGGTGGCTCGGGCCCTCACCACCCTCGCCGACCTCTTCGGGAAGCCGAACCTGATCGCGGGCGGTGCGGCCGGGGCACTCCAGACGGAGTTCCCGACGTCGGTGACGCAGACGTTCACCGGTGGGGACCAGCCGAAGGCGGCGATGGTCTTCGAGGGCGACTTCGTGTCGATCAACATCGCCCAGACCGAGGCGGAGCTCGGCACGGACGCGAAGGTGTTCCCGTTCCCGGCCGTGGACGGCGGGGAGCCGCCCGTGGTGACCGGCGGGGACGTGGCGGTGGCGCTGACGGACAAGCCGGCGTCGCAGGCGCTGCTGACGTTCCTCGCGTCGCCGGACGCGGCGGCGATCTGGGCCGCGGAGGGCGGGTTCATCTCGCCCAACAAGTCGCTGGACACGGCCGCGTACCCGAACGACGTGCAGCGCGGCATCGCGAAGGCGCTGATCGACGCCGGCGACGACTTCCGCTTCGACATGTCGGACCAGATGCCGCAGTCGTTCGGCGGCACGCCCGGCAAGGGCGAGTGGAAGGCGCTCCAGGACTTCCTGAAGAACCCGAAGGACGTCGCGGGGACGCAGGCGCGCCTGGAGGCGGACGCGGCCAAGGCCTACGAGAACGGGAGCTGACGCCGTGGCAGCCGCTCCCCCGCTCCCGGCAGAGCAGCGGCACCGGCGGCCCGCCCGCAGGGGCGTGACGGGCACCCGCGGGCTGGTCGCCGCCGTGTTCCTGCTGCCCGCACTGGTGCTGCTGGGCGCGCTCGTCGTGTACCCGATCGGGTACTCCGTCCAGCGGTCCTTCTTCGACCGGGCCGGCACGGGCTTCGCCGGGCTGGACAACTACGTGGAGATCTTCACCGACGACACGATCCTGACGGCGGTGAGGAACAACGCGGTCTGGGTCGTCGTCGCCCCGACGGTGGCCACCGCCCTCGGCCTGGTCTTCGCCGTCCTGACGGAACGGGTCCGCTGGGGCACGGCGTTCAAGCTGGTCGTCTTCATGCCGATGGCGATCTCCATGCTGGCCGCCGGGATCATCTTCCGGCTCGTGTACGAGCAGGACCCCGACCGGGGCGTCGCGAACGCGGTGTGGGTCGGCGTCCACGACACGTTCGCCGAGTCGGCCGGGTACCCGAAGGCCCGCCCGCTGCCGGTGCACCCGCTCAAGCCGGCGGGCGGCGGCGCGTACGTGACGAAGGAACCGGTGCGGGCGGGAACGCCCGCGCGGTTGCCGCTCGTCGGCGTCGCACCCGGCAGGATGCCCGAGGACGCGCGGCCGGCGCACGAGCCGCGGCCGGCACCCGGCGCGGTCACGGGCACGGCGTGGCTGGACTTCACCAAGGGCGGCGGGGGCACCCCCAACACCGTCGACGCGAGGGAACTGGGCCTGAAGGGGCTGCGGATCGAGGCGGTGAAGGACGGGCGGGTCGTCGCGACGGCGACGGCGGCGGCGGACGGCTCGTTCACCCTGCCCGCGGCGGCGGACGGGGCCCTGCTGCGGCTGCCGGAGGCGAACTTCCGGGAGCCGTACAACGGCGTGGACTGGCTGGGCCCGGCGCTGGTGACGCCCGCCGTGATCGGCAGCTACGTCTGGATGTGGGCGGGCTTCGCGATGGTCCTCATCGCGGCGGGGCTCGCCGGTCTGCCGCGCGAACTGCTGGAGGCGGCGCGCGTGGACGGCGCCAACGAGTGGCAGGTGTTCCGCCGGGTGACGGTGCCGCTGCTCGCGCCGGTGCTGGCGGTGGTGCTGGTGACGCTGGTGATCAACGTGTTGAAGATCTTCGACCTGGTGTTCATCATCGCGCCGGGTTCGGTCCAGGACGACGCGAACGTGCTGGCGCTCCAGTTGTACCGCTCGTCCTTCGGCACGGACGCCCACCTGGGGGTCGGCAGCGCGATCTCGGTGCTGCTGTTGCTGCTGGTGATCCCGGTGATGTTCTTCAACGTCCGGCGCATCAGGAAGGCGGGGCGGTGATGGGGTCTCGTACGGTGAAGGCGTCCGGTACGGCACCGGGGTCCCGTACCGCGAAGGGGTCCCGTACGGCGCCGGTGTCCCGGGGGTCGCGGATCGCCTCCCACCTGGCCGGGGGCGCCACGCAGGTGTTCCTCGTGGTCGTCGCGCTGTTCTGGCTGATGCCCGCCGCCGGGCTGCTGCTGTCCTCCCTGCGGTCGCCGTCCGACATCAGCGAGAGCGGCTGGTGGAAGGTCTTCACCGCGCCGGCGCAGCTGACGGTCGACAACTACGCGGCGATCCTGCGCAACGACACGATCACCGACTCGCTGCTCTCCACGGTGATGATCACCGTCCCGGCGACGGTGCTCGTCGTCGTGGTCGGCTCGCTCGCCGGGTACGCGTTCGCGTGGATGGAGTTCCCGGGCCGGGACTGGTGGTTCCTGGCCGTGGTGGGCCTGCTGGTGGTGCCGGTGCAGGTGGCGCTCGTACCGGTGTCGAAGCTGTTCGGGGAGGTCGGCCTCTTCGAGACGACCCTGGGCGTGGTCCTGTTCCACACGGCCTTCGGACTGCCGTTCGCGATCTTCCTGTTGCGCAACTTCTTCGCGGAGATCCCGCGGGAGCTGCTGGAGGCCGCCCGGCTCGACGGGGCGGGCGAGATCCGGCTCTTCGCGCGCGTGGTGCTGCCGCTGGGCGGTCCGGCGATCGCGTCGCTCGGCATCTTCCAGTTCCTGTGGGTGTGGAACGACATGCTGGTCGCGCTGATCTTCGCCGATTCGGACGCCCCGCCGATCACGGTGGCGCTCCAGCAGCAGGTCCGCCAGTTCGGCAACAACATCGACGTGTTGGCGCCGGGCGCGTTCGTGTCGATGGTGGTGCCGCTGGCGGTGTTCTTCGCGTTCCAGCGGCAGTTCGTCTCGGGGGTGATGGCGGGGGCGGTGAAGTAGCGCCTCCCGCGCGGGCGGCGGGCCCTCGCGTACGGCCCGGGAGGGCCCGCGGCGCCGGGCGGGCGGCTCGCGGCGCCCCGCCCGGGACCCGTGCCCGGGACCCGTGCCCGGGGGGGCCGTGCCCGGGGGGTCCCTGCCTGGGGGGCCGTGCCTGGGGGCCGTGCCTGGGGGCCCCTGCTCGGGGGTCCGTGCCCGGGACCCGTGCCCGGGGGTCCGTGCCTGGGGGCCGTGCCCGGGGAGTCCCTGCCTGGGGGTCCGTGCCCGGGGATCCGGCCCCGTCAGGGCCGCAGGGCCGCCACCGCCGCCGCGGCGAGGCCGTCGAGGGACCCCTTCCGGCGGCCACGCGTCCCGTACGACCACCAGGCGCGGGTACAGCGGTCCCACGATCAGGTCGAGCGCCCGGTCGGCGCCGGCGCCCTCCCCCGGCTCCCCGCGCACGACCGCCTCGCGCACCACCCGCGCGCCGGCGCCGCGCCGGCTGTCGAGCGGCGTCGCCCGTACCGCCTCCGCGATCTCCGGGTGCCGTACCGCCTCCACCAGCGGGTCCGGGGCGCCCCGGGACGCCTCCGGGTGGCGCAGCGCGTAGGCGGCGGCCTCCAGCGGGGCGCGCACGTCCCCGGGGAGGGCGCCGGTCGCGGGGACGGGCAGCCGCTCGGCGGCGAACGCGGTCAGCAGGTCGAGCACCAGCGACGGCCTGGACTTCCAGCGCCGGTGGACGGCGGCCCTGTCGGCACCGGCCCGCCGGGCGACGCCCTCGGTGGACACGCGCGCGAAGCCGGCCGCGGCCGGCTCCTCGACGACGGCCGCGCGGATCGCCGCGGTCACGCCCTCCCGGAGCACGGCCGCCCCCGCGGGGGCGCGACGGGGGCCGCGGGCGGCGTCATGCCGGGGACCGTGGCGCGGCACCCACGTCACGACGGGACGCTCGCGTTCCGTCGTCGGCGCGCCCCGTCCCGGCGGGGCGGCGGTGCGGACGCGTCCCGGCGGGGCGACGGTACGGACGCGTCCCGGCGAGGGGCGCCGCGCCCGGCGAGTTCCGCGGGCCCGGCGGCGCGGCCGGGAGCGCGCCGCCGAGCCGCGCCGCGGCCCGTACGGCCCTCCCCGCCGACCACGACGACTCCGCGGTCCGGGAGACCGACGGTCGGAGGGCCGGCGACCGGTGATCGGTGGCGGAGCGCCCCGGCCGGAGCGCGGCCGGAGTCCGGCCGGGTCCCGAGGGGCGGCCCGTCCGACGCGGCCGTCACCGCGTACGGGGAAGAGCCCGCGCCGGCGCCGTCACCGCGTACGGGATGGAGCCCACGCCGGGCGCCCTTCCCCGCACCGTCACCCCGAAGCGCTAGATAAGGGGCAGATGGCCACAAAACTCACTATTGTTCGCGGGGATGACGACGCAACGGCTCAGCACCCCGCCCACGTTCAGCCGGCACCGTCTCCGCTTCCGGGAGCGGCGCCGGCCCGACCTCCCGCCCCTCCTCGCCGTCTGGGCGCTCAGCCGCGCCGCGATGCTGTGGCTGCTGGCGCACGACACGCTCGGCATCGGCGACGTCGGCAAGGAGGTCCACGTCCTCTACCGGCACTGGTACGAGCGGATCGCGAGCGGCGCCCTCCCCGCCGACGAGGCCACCTGGCAGTACCCGCCCGGCGCCGCCCTGGTGCTCCTCGCCCCGGGGACGGTGCCCGGACTGACGTACTTCCAGGGGTTCGTCGCGCTGGCCCTGCTCGCCGACGCCACCGTCCTCCTCGCCCTGGCCCGGGCCGGCGGGGACGGCGCCTGGTACTGGACCGGCGGCCTGCCCCTGCTGCTGCACACCCCGCTCGCCCGGTACGACCTGCCGGTCACCGCGCTGGCCGTGGCCGCCCTCCTCGCCGTGCGGGCCGGCCGGGCCCGGCTGGGCGGCGCGCTGGCGGGGCTCGGCGCGCTGGCGAAGGGCTGGCCGCTGCTCGTGTTGACCGGCACGACACCGGGGCCCGCCACGGGACGGGCCTGGAGGTCGGCGCTGGCCACCGCGCTGGGCGGGGCGGCGGTGCTGGCTGCGGTCTTCCCGCACACCCTGGACTTCCTGCGGCACCAGGGCGGCCGGGGCGTGCAGGTCGAGTCGGCCGGCGGGACGCTGCTGTCGCTGGCGCGCCTGGCGGGGTGGCAGGGCCGGGTCGTCTACCGGTACGGGGCGTTCGAGTTCGCCGGGCCGTACGTGGGGGCGGTCGCGGTGGTGTCCCTGCTGTGCACCGGGGCGGCCCTGCTGTGGCTGGTCGTGTGGCGGGTGCGGTCGCTGCACTGGTCGGACGCCACGCCCCTGGACGCGGCGCTGGCCGCCGTCCTGCTGGTCACCGTCACCAGTCGGGTGATCAGCCCCCAGTACCTGGTGTGGCTGCTGGGACTGGCGGCGGTGTGCCTGACGTCGCGGAACACCACGCAGCGCCCGGTCGCGCTGCTCCTGCTGCCGGCCGCCGCGCTGACCGCGTTCGCGTACCCACTGCTGTACGGGGAGGTGCTGGCGGTAACGCCGCTGGGCTGCCTGCTGATGCTGGTCCGCAACGGGCTGCTGGTCGCGGCGGCGCTGCTGTCGTGCCGGCTGCTGTGGGGGGAGTCGGCCCCGGACGTGCTGCGCGTGCCGTGGAGCACGGCGCGGGCGGTACGGACGCCGTAGGAAGGTGCCCCGCACGCGGACGGGACGGACACCGCAGGAAGGCACCCCGCCACACGGACCGTACGAGCACCACAGCAAGGCACCCCGTCACACGGCCAGTACGGACGGTACGAACACCACAGCAAGGCGCCCCGCCACGACCACGCGGTCGTTGGCGGGGCGCCCCGTCGGGCCGTACCGGCGGTTCAGCTGTGGGTGCGCAGCAGCGTCCGCATCGTCCGCATCGCCACCGACAGGTTCGCCAGGTCGAACGCGTCGGAGCCCTGGATCTCCTCCAGCGTCGTCCGCGCCCGCGCCAGCAGGGAGGCGTTCTTCTCCTCCCAGGCCGCGAACCGCTCCTCCGGCGTCGACGAGCCGTTCCCGGCGGACAGCACGTCGGAGGTGAGGGCGGCGTGCGCCGCGTACAGGTCCTCGCGGATCGCGGCGCGCGCCATCGACTGCCAGCGGTCGGCGCGCGGCAGCTCGATGATGCGGTCCATCAACTGGGTGATCTGCAGCCGGTCGGCGAGGTCGTAGTACACCTCGGCGACGGCCAGCGGTTCCTTGCCCGTGCGGTCGGCGATGGCGACGATGTCGAGCGTCGGGAACGCCGACGAGAACCCGGCGACCCGCGCGGCCAGCTCGTCGGGGACGCCCTCCCCGGTCAGCTCGGTGACCAGCCCCTCGTACCACTCGAGGTCGGCGCCGCGCAGCATCTTCGGCAGCTCGGTCCACACCTGCTCGACGCGGGCGCCGAAGAACTCGATCGTCTCGGCGAGCTGGAGCGGCTGCGGCCGGTTGTTGAGCAGCCAGCGCGTGCCGCGCTCGACGAGGCGGCGCGAGTGCAGCCGGATCCGGGTCTGGGTCTCGGCCGGGACCTGGTTGTCGAGCGCCTCGACGGCGTCCCAGACGGCGCCCAGGCCGAAGATGGCGCGGGCGGCGGTCTGCGCGCGGACGATCTCCGCGATCGACGCCCCGGTCTCCTCGCGGAGCCGGTGCAGGAACGTCGAGCCGCCGCTGTTGACCGTGTCGTTCACCAGGATCGTGGTGATGATCTCGCGGCGCAGGGCGTGCGCGTCGATCTGCTCGGGGAACTGCTCGCGCAGGGTCGTCGGGAAGTACGTGTGGAGCAGGGTCCGCAGGTACGGGTCGTCCGGCAGGTCGGTGGCGATCAGCTCCTCCGCCACCGTGATCTTGGTGTAGGCGAGCAGTACGGCCAGCTCGGGCTGGCTGAGCCCCTTGCCGCCGCCGAGCAGCTCGCGGATCTGCCGGTCGCTGGGGAGGAACTCCAGCTCCCGGTCGAGGTGCCCGTCGCTCTCCAGGCGGCGCAGGAACCGCTGGTGGGCGTGGAGGAGGGAGCCGGACTGGTGGACGGCGAGGGCGAGCGCCACGTTCTGCGCGTAGTTGTTGCGCAGCACCAGGGAGCCGACCTCGTCGGTCATCTCCGCGAGGATCCTGTTGCGCTGCTTGACGGTCATGTCGCCGTCCGCGACGAGCCCGTTCAGCAGGATCTTGATGTTGACCTCGTGGTCGGAGGTGTCGACGCCGGCGCTGTTGTCGATGGCGTCGGTGTTGACCTTGCCGCCCGTGCCCTCGGGACCGCCGGTGCGGGCGAACTCGATGCGGCCGAGCTGGGTGAGGCCCAGGTTGCCGCCCTCGCCGACGACCTTGACGCGCAGGTCCTCGCCGTTGACGCGGATGGCGTCGTTGGCCTTGTCGCCGACGTCGGCGTGCGTCTCGGTGGACGCCTTGACGTACGTGCCGATGCCGCCGTTCCACAGCAGGTCCACCGGCGCCTTGAGGACGGCCTTCATCAACTCGGCCGGGGTCAGCTTGGTGACGCCCTCGTCGATGCCGAGCGCCGCCCGCACGTGCGCGTTGATCGGGATGGACTTGGCCTGCCGCGAGTGGACGCCGCCGCCCGGGGAGAGCAGCTCGGGGTCGTAGTCGGCCCAGGAGCTGCGGGGCAGCTCGAACAGGCGGCGCCGCTCGGCGTACGAGACGGCCGCGTCCGGGTTCGGGTCGATGAAGATGTGCCGGTGGTCGAAGGCCGCGACGAGGCGGATGTGCTCGGACAGCAGCATGCCGTTGCCGAACACGTCGCCGGACATGTCGCCGACGCCGACGACGGTGAAGTCCTGCGTCTGCGTGTCGTGGCCCAGCTCCCGGAAGTGCCGCTTCACGGACTCCCAGGCGCCGCGCGCGGTGATGCCCATGCCCTTGTGGTCGTATCCGGCGGAGCCGCCGGACGCGAAGGCGTCACCGAGCCAGAAGCCGTACGCGACGGCGACCTCGTTGGCGATGTCGGAGAAGGTCGCGGTGCCCTTGTCGGCGGCGACGACCAGGTACGTGTCGTCCTCGTCGTGGCGGACCACGTCGGCGGGGGGCACGACCTCGCCGCCGACCAGGTTGTCGGTGATGTCGAGCAGCGCCGAGATGAACGTCCGGTACGAGGCGATGCCCTCCGCCAGCCACGCGTCGCGGTCGACGGACGGGTCGGGGAGCTGCTTGGCGACGAATCCGCCCTTCGCGCCGACCGGCACGATGACGGTGTTCTTCACCATCTGCGCCTTGACCAGGCCGAGGATCTCCGTGCGGAAGTCCTCGCGCCGGTCGGACCAGCGCAGACCGCCGCGCGCGACCTTGCCGAAGCGCAGGTGGACGCCCTCGACGCGCGGCGAGTACACCCAGATCTCGAACGCGGGGCGCGGCGCCGGCAGGTCGGGGATGGCCTGCGGGTCGAACTTCATCGACACGTACGCGTGCGGCCGGCCCTCGGCGTCCTTCTGGAAGAAGTTGGTCCGCAGGGTCGCCTTGATGACGGTGAGGAACGACCGCAGGATGCGGTCCTCGTCGAGCGACGCGACCTGGTCGAGGGCGCCGTCGAGCTCCTCCAGGATGCCGTCCGTCAGCTCCGTGCCGGCCCGCTGCCGCTCCGGTGCCATGCGCGCCTCGAACAGCGAGACGAGCAGCCGTGTCGTGTGGACGTTGTTGCGGAGGGTGTCCTCCATGTAGTCCTGGCTGAACGTCGACCCGGCCTGCCGCAGGTACTTGGCGTAGGCGCGCAGCACCATGGCCTGGCGCCACGTCAGCCCGGCGCTCAGGACGAGGGCGTTGAAGCCGTCGTTCTCGGCCTGCCCGGTCCAGGTCGCGGCGAACGCCTCCTGGAACCGCCCGCGGGCGTCGTCGCCCAGGTAGTCCGTGCCGACGGGAGCGGGCATGCGGAGCCCGAAGTCGTAGATCCAGGCGTGGGTGCGGTCGGCGCAGCGCAGCTCGTACGGGCGCTCGTCGACGACCTCGACGCCGAGCCGGTTGAGGACCGGCAGCACGGCGGAGAGGGAGACCTGCTCGCCCTTCTTGTAGATCTTGAAGCGGCGTTCGCCGGGGGCGGCGCCGACCGGCTCGTACAGGGACAGCGCGAAGTCCTCGCCGCCCCGGGTGAGCTGCTCCAGCTGGAGCACGTCCGCGACGGCGGAGCGCGGCGAGTGGTCGGCCTTGTAGCCCTCCGGGAAGGCGCTGCCGTAGCGGCGCAGGAGGTCGGCGGCGCGCTCCTCGCCGGTCTCGGCGTTGAGCGCGTCGCTGAAGCCGTCGGCCCAGGAACGGGCGGCCTCGGCGAGCCGGTTCTCGATGCGGTCGGCGTCGGCGTCGGTGAGCGGGGTGAGCGTGGTGCCCTGCGGGACGCGGACGACGAAGTGGAGGCGGGAGAGGACCGACTCGGTGTTCCAGGCGGTGAAGTCGACACTGGTGCCGCCGAGCTCCTCCTTCAGGATGTCGGTGAGCCGCTCGCGGACCGTGGTGTTGAAGCGGTCGCGCGGCAGGTAGACGAGGGCGGAGTAGTAGCGGCCGTACTCGTCCTGGCGCAGGTAGAGACGCAGCCGGCGGCGCTCCTGGAGGTACAGGACGCTGGTGGCGATGGACAGCAGTTGGTCGACGGGCGTCTGGAACAGCTCGTCGCGCGGGTACGTCTCCAGGATCTGCAGCAGGTCGCGGCCGTCGTGGCTGGCGGGCGAGAAGCCGGCCGC
Source organism: Streptomyces sp. NPDC045287 (assembly GCF_056432325.1). NCBI lineage: Bacteria > Bacillati > Actinomycetota > Actinomycetes > Kitasatosporales > Streptomycetaceae > Streptomyces > Streptomyces sp. NPDC045287. Next base: position 24,312 of record NZ_JBWKJG010000024.1, on the reverse strand, counting down.
GTCGAGGACCTCGGAGACCTTGCGGCGGATGACGGGGACGCGCCGCACCGACTCGGTGTAGGCGGCGGACGAGAACAGGCCGAGGAAGCGGCGCTCCCCGACGACGTTGCCCTGCGCGTCGAACTTCTTGACGCCGATGTAGTCCAGGTACGACGGGCGGTGGACGGTGGCGCGGCTGTTGGCCTTGGTGAGGATGAGCAGTCTGTGCTCTCGGGCCTTGGCGCGGGCGTCGGCGGGCAGCCGGTTGAACGACGGGGACACCGGGTGGCCGTGGGCGTCGTCGCCGCTGTGGTGCGGGTCGGAGCGCAGGATGCCGAGGCCGGTGCCGGGCACGGCGGCGAGGGCGTCGCCGTCGACGAGGTTGTACTCGCGGTAGCCGAGGAACGTGAAGTGGTCGTCGGCGAGCCAGCGCAGCAGCTCGCGGGCCTCCTCGACCTCGCTGGGTCGCAGGTCGCCGGCGGTCGGCTCGTCCGCGAGGCTGTCGGCGAGGCGGAGCGCGGCGTCGCGCATCTTCTCCCAGTCCTCGACGGCCTCGCGGACGTCGGACAGGACGCGCAGCAGGTCGGCGGTGATCTGCTTGAGGTCGGCGCGGTCGGTCTCGCGGTCGATCTCCACGTGGATCCACGACTCGACGAGCGCGTCGTGCGGCCTGGCACGGCCGCCGGCCTCGGAGCCGGGGCCGGCGGAGACGAGCTCGATGAGCTTGCCGGTCACGTCGCGGCGGACGACGACCTGCGGGTGCACGACGAGGTGGATGCCGCGGTTCTGCCGGGACAGCTCGTTGGTGACCGAGTCGACGAGGAACGGCATGTCGTCGGTGACGACCTCGACGACGGAGTGGCTGCACGTCCAGCCGTTCTCCTCGACGGTCGGCGTGTGGACGCGGACGTTCGCCGTGCCCTGGGGGCGGTTCTCGGCCAGCCGGTAGTGGGAGAGCGCCGCGCCGAACACGTCGACCGGGTCGCGGTCGGTGAGGTCCTCGGGAGCGGTGTGCAGGTAGTAACGCTGGAGGTACTCGAGCACGGTGCCCGGGTCGGGCCTGTCCCCGGTCTCGTTCTCAGCTACCCGGGCGGCCCGTTCGAGCAGCTCGGCCTTGGCTTCGTCCAGCTTGGTCTGCATGTCCTCTGGCTCCTGTCGCGCGCCGTTGCGTGACGTAGGGGAAGGGTGCGGCATCACGTTCACGCTCCAACGCGGGGTATCCGCTCGGCGGGGACGTTATGCCTGAAGGGGGAAAGCCCGGATGATTGTCGGCCATTCTCGGCGGGGATGCCTTGGGCGGCGGGAAGACCGGGCAGGAAGGATCAGCAGCCGCCCGGGCACGAGGGCACACCGGGCACCGGCCGGGGGCTCCGCTGCCCCCAGGGCGTATAACGCTGATCACGGGTCCAGGCTATCGCTCCTCGCCCCGGGGCCGTCATGAGCTGTATGTGTACAAAAGACGGCCCCGAAGTTTGACGGTGTGGACAGCGGCAGGCGTACGGCCCGGCGGGCAAGCCGCCCAGGTCGGTACGAATCAAGCCACATCGGACCGTCGGGAACGTCCGGATGGGGAGCGTCCGGACGGGGGACGTCCAGATGTTCGGGCGGCGCCCCGCGCGGTGCCCTTCCGGGTCAGCCGACCAGGTCCTCGGCGACGGCGACGGCCTCCGCCAGCGTGTCGACCACGGGGACACCGGCGGCCTCCAGGCTGGTGCGACTGTGCGACCCGCCCGTGTACAGCACGGCCCGCGCGCCGACGTGGGCGGCGGCGATCGCGTCGTCGGCGGCGTCCCCGATGACCACGACCCGCTCGGGCGGGACCCCGTCGAGGGCCCGCAGGTGCCGCACCATGTGCTCGGCCTTGCCGGACGTGGAGTGGCCGGTGCGCCCGTCGACGCGGACGAACCACTTCTCGATGCCGTACTGCCGCACCAGCGGCACCAGGCGTTCGTGCGGCGCCAGCGACAGCAGCGACTGCGTCCGCCCGAACGCGCGCGCGGCCTCCAGCAGCTCGGCGGCGCCGTCGGTGAGCCCGCAGGCGTCGGCGCGCGCCCAGTAGTGCCGGTGGAACGCGCCGTCCATGAGGGCCCACTCCTCCTCGGTGGGGAGCCGGCCGAGCAGCCGCTCGTAGAAGAGGGGGACGGGCACGCAGTACAGCTCGCGGTACCGCTCCAGGGTGATCGGCGCCAGACCTATCTCCTCGAAGGCGGCGTTGGACGCCTCGATGACGGCGCCGGTGTCGTCGAGCAGAGTCCCGTTCCAGTCCCAGACCAGGTGCGCGCGGTGCTTCCCCATGTGAAGACCGTACCGGCAGGGTCCGACAAGCGGGGTCCCCGCCCGTCAGCCCACGAGGTGGGGGATCTCCTGCACGCCGTACCAGAGCAGTTCGTGGTCCTCGGCCCCGTCGACGGTGAACCGGGCGTCGTCGTCGCCCATGTCGGCCGCGCCGAGCGCGTCGGCGGCGGCGGTCACGTCGGCCTCGGCGTCGGCGGAGTCGGCGTGCACCGCGGCGGCCTTGGCCAGCGGCACGGGCCCGGCGACCCGCACCTCGCCGATCGACGCGGGGTCGAGGCCGCGGTCGGGGTCGGCGGTCGCGGCGCCGTCGGGGACGTCCACGGCGACGACCACCCGGCGGCGCGGGGCGTCCGGGTCGGCGGCGAGGAGGCGCAGGGAGGCTGCGGCGGCGCGGCTGAGCGCGGCGTACTCCAGCTCCTCGATGTCGTCGGAGACGTACCACTCGCGCAGCCCGGGCGTGACGGCGTACGCCGTGAGCGCGCCGGTGCCGAGGGTGCCGGTCCTGTGCGCCCGTGCGAGACCGGGGAGGGTCAGGGGAACGTACACGCGCATGACAGGCCGCTTTCGTAGTCGGAAGACGTGCCCAGGATACGTGCGGCGCTACCCCTTCGGGGGCTGGTATCGGACCCGTCCGGCGTCCACCGCGTGATGTCCCGACCCCGCGCCGGCCCGGGCGCGCCTTGGGCCGTGTCACCCGGATAGGTGATTCCCGGGGGGCGCGTCACCGGCTTGACGGGCCGTTGCGGGGCGGGCGGCGCCCCCGTAGAAGTGGGCCACCGCGAAGTTACTCCCGGGTAATCCCGGCTGACGGAAGGGACCACGCCGATGCCGCCCACCCCGATCCCTGCCCCCGCTTCCGCTCCCGCCCTCGCTCCCGAAGTACGGGCTCCCCGCGTCCCGGCGGCACGGGGCCCGGCCGACGGGGGTGGCGCCCACCGCCTGTGGAAGGCCCCGGAGGGGCTCGGCGCGAGCGCGGCCCGCGTCCGCAACGCCCCGGCTGCGGTCGCGGCCGGCAGCCCGTACCGGTTCCGCACGGCCCCGCGGCCCCACGTGCCCCGGACCGCCCCGCAGCCGGACCCGGCCACGGCCCCGGACCGTCCCACGGCCGCCCCGCGGCCAGCCGCGGCACCGGGCGGAGCCCGCCCCGCCGGGCGGCCGGCGCGCGCGGCGGGGCGGCCCGGCGGGCGGCGGGACGTGCGGCGCCCGGGCGGTTCCCGGCCGGGCACCCCGCGCCCGGGTGCCGGGCCGACGGCCGGCGCGCGTCCCCGCGTCCTGCCCCCGCACGTGGTGTTCGCCGAGCGGCTGCTGGCCGTGCTGACCGGGGAGCGGCCCGTGCACTGGATGCTGGGCCGGACGATCGGCGACGCGTACGAGCAACTGGTCCGCCTGGCCCCGGACAACCCCCTGCGGCCCGCCGCGGCCCGCCGGGCCCGCCCGGTCCTGCGCCACTGCGGCGGCGTCCCGCTCCGACCGGGCGTGGTCGAGGCGTACGCCAGCGTGGTGACGGACGCGCGGGTCCGGGCGATGGCGTTCCGCCTGGAGCAGGGGCCGGACCGCAGGTGGCGCTGCGCGGCGGTGGACCTGGGCCCCGCCGGCCCCTGACCGGGACCGCCCACGCCCTCGGCGGCCGGACGGCCGGGGCAGGGAGCGGAGGGGCGCCGCGCGGCCTTCCGGGCGGCCCCGCAGCGCGCCCTCGCCACCACCCGCACTAAGCGGCTGGGCCGCCCGCGAACGGCCCTCCACGGGGCACACAGGCCCGCGAGGAGTCACCGTGCCCGTCCAGGGACCGCGGTCGGGGACGTCGGGGCCGGCAGGGCCCCCTACGCGCGCGGAGGCGGGCTGCCGGGCAAGGGCACGGGATGGGGACGGGCGCGCGGGCGGCCCCTGCGCGCCGCGCGGAGGCGGACTGCTGTAACTCCGTAAGCCGGCTTACGGAGCGCGGGGCCCCTGCGCGCGCGAAGGCGGACTGCCCGGACGAGGGCACAAGGACGGGCGCGCGGGCGGCCCCTACGCGCCCGGAGGCGGACTGCTCGCCGAGGCCGCCGGAGAGCTGGCCGTGCCCGCCCCCTCACGCGCGGGGGCGGGCACGGCCGGGGCGGCAGGGGTGAAGGAGCGTGACGGCGCCCCCCGCACGCGCGAAGGCGGGGCCGGAGCACGCGGGTGCGCGTGTCCCGGCCCCGCCTCCAGGCAGGGGCGCCGCGGTCACTTCTTGCGGCGGCGACCGCCCTTCTGCGCCTTGCGGCGCTCCGCGCGCGTCATGCCTTCCGTCTCGGACCGCGCGTCGCCGTTGTCGAAGTCGCCCTCGACGACGCCGCCCTCACCGTCGACGGTCGGCGCGGAGAAGTGCAGCCGGTTCGGCCGCTGCGGGGCGTCCAGGCCCTTGGCTCGGATCTCGGGGCGGCCGGCACCCGCGGGGACGGCCTCCTCCTTCTCCAGCGACGGCCGCTGCGGGGCCGCCTCCACCGGGACCTCCTCGACCTGCTGCTCGACCTGGACCTCCAGGTTGAACAGGTAGCCGACGGACTCCTCCTTGATGCCGTCCATCATCGCGGTGAACATGTCGAAGCCCTCCCGCTGGTACTCGACCAGCGGGTCCTTCTGCGCCATCGCGCGCAGGCCGATGCCCTCCTGGAGGTAGTCCATCTCGTAGAGGTGCTCGCGCCACTTGCGGTCCAGCACGGACAGCACGACCCGCCGCTCCAGCTCGCGCATGATCTCCGAGCCGAGCTGCTTCTCCCGCGCCTCGTACTGCTCGTGGATGTCGTCCTTGACGGACTCCGCGATGAACTCCGCCGTGATGCCGGCCCGGTCCCCGGCGGCCTCCTCCAGCTCCTCGATGGTGACCTTGCACGGGTAGAGCTGCTTGAACGCGCCCCACAGCCGCTCCAGGTCCCACTCCTCCGCGAAGCCCTCGACGGTCTCCGCCTGGATGTACGCGTCGATCGTGTCGTCCATGAAGTGGAGGATCTGCTCGCGCAGGTCCTCGCCCTCCAGGACGCGGCGGCGCTCGCCGTAGATGACCTCGCGCTGCCGGTTGAGGACCTCGTCGTACTTCAGGACGTTCTTGCGCGTCTCGAAGTTCTGCTGCTCGACCTGCGACTGGGCGGACGCGATCGCGCGCGTCACCATCTTGTTCTCGATCGGCACGTCGTCCGGCACGTTCGCCATCGCCATGACGCGCTCGACCATCTGCGCCTTGAACAGCCGCATCAGGTCGTCGCCCAGCGACAGGTAGAAGCGGGACTCGCCCGGGTCGCCCTGACGGCCGGAACGGCCGCGCAGCTGGTTGTCGATGCGCCGCGACTCGTGCCGCTCCGTGCCCAGCACGTACAGGCCGCCGAGCTGCTTGACCTCCTCCGACTCGGCCTTCACGGCCAGCTCGGCCTTCTCCAGCGCGTCCGGCAGGGCGGCGACCCACTCCTCCGGGTGCTCGACCGGGTCGAGGCCGCGCTGGCGCAGCTCCGCCTCGGCGAGGTCGTCGGGGTTGCCGCCGAGCTTGATGTCCGTACCGCGGCCGGCCATGTTCGTCGCGACCGTGACGGCGCCCTTGCGGCCGGCCTGGGCGACGATCGACGCCTCCCGCTCGTGGTTCTTCGCGTTCAGCACCTCGTGCGGGATGCCCCGCTTCGACAGCTGCTGCGACAGGTACTCGGACTTCTCGACCGACGTCGTGCCGACGAGGATCGGCTGGCCCTTCTTGTGCTTCTCCGCGATGTCGTCGACGACCGCCGCGAACTTGGCGACCTCGGTGCGGTAGATCAGGTCGGACTGGTCCTTGCGGACCATCGGCCGGTTCGTCGGGATCGGCACGACGCCCAGCTTGTAGATCTGGTGGAACTCGGCGGCCTCGGTCATCGCCGTACCGGTCATGCCGGACAGCTTGTCGTAGAGGCGGAAGAAGTTCTGCAGGGTGATCGTGGCGAGCGTCTGGTTCTCGTCCTTGATCGGGACGCCTTCCTTCGCCTCGATCGCCTGGTGCATGCCCTCGTTGTAGCGGCGGCCCGCGAGGATGCGGCCCGTGTGCTCGTCGACGATCATGACCTCGCCGTCGATGACGACGTAGTCCTTGTCCTTCTTGAACAGCTCCTTCGCCTTGATGGCGTTGTTCAGGTAGCCGACGAGCGGCGTGTTCACCGACTCGTAGAGGTTGTCGATGCCCAGCCAGTCCTCGACCTTGGCGACACCGGCCTCGTGGATGGCGACGGTCCGCTTCTTCTCGTCGACCTCGTAGTCGCCGGTCTCCTCGACGCCCTTCAGCGGATTGCCCGGCTCGCCGCGCTTCAGCCGCTGCACCAGCTTCGCGAAGTCGCCGTACCACTTCGTCGCCTGGTCCGCCGGGCCGGAGATGATCAGCGGCGTACGGGCCTCGTCGATGAGGATCGAGTCGACCTCGTCGACACACGCGAAGTTGTGCCCGCGCTGCACGAGCTCGTCCTTCGACCACGCCATGTTGTCGCGCAGGTAGTCGAAGCCGAACTCGTTGTTCGTGCCGTACGTGATGTCGCAGGCGTACTGCTCGCGGCGCTGCGCCGGCGTCATGTTCGCCAGGATGCAGCCCACCGACAGGCCCAGGAACCGGTGCACCCGGCCCATCAGCTCGGAGTCGCGCTCCGCGAGGTAGTCGTTGACCGTGATCAGGTGGACGCCCTTGCCGGACAGCGCGTTCAGATACGCGGGGAGCGTACCGACGAGGGTCTTGCCCTCACCGGTCTTCATCTCCGCCACGTACCCGAGGTGCAGCGCGGCACCACCCATCAACTGCACGTCGTAGTGACGCTGGCCGAGCACGCGCTTGGCCGCCTCGCGCACGGTCGCGAAGGCCTCCGGGAGCAGGTCGTCGAGGCTCTCACCGTCCTGGTACCGCTGCTTGTACTCGTCGGTGAGGGCCCGCAACTCGGCGTCGGAGAGGTTGACGAAGTCCTCTTCGATGGAGTTGACCTGGTCCGCGATGCGGTGCAGTTTGCGCAGGATCTTGCCTTCGCCTGCACGCATGAGCTTGTTGAAGACGGACACTGAGGCTGGTCTCCTTGCCGGTCGGGCCTGGCACTGGGTCTTGTCATGGACACTGGCACGGGCACGGCAGGTGGACCCCACCGCAACGGTCATCGTAAGCGAGGACCCCGCCACGCCGGGAGGTCCGCGCCTCCGGGGAACGATCGCCGGGCCGCCGCCGCCCTCAAGGAGAACGCGCGGGACGCGCCGAAGGTGCCGCCCGTCACCGAAACTGTTCGCCCCCCGCCCCCGCCGCCGCCAGAATCCCGGCATGGAACCCGTCACCCTGACCTCCGAACGCCTCCTGCTGCGCCCCTTCGCCCCCGACGACGCCGAGGAGGTCCGCGCCGCCGTCCAGGACCCGGAGATCAGCCGCTGGATACCCCTGCCGAACCCGTACGGGATCGCCGACGCCGAGGACTTCGTCGGCCGGTACGTCCCCGGCGCCTGGCGCGACGACACCGAGTACACGTTCTCCGTACGCCCCCGCGACCGCGAACACGGCCCCCTCCTGGCCTCCGTCAGCCTCCACCACCCGCGCGCCGGCACCTGGGAGGTCGGCTTCTACACGGTCCGCGAGCACCGCGGCAACGGCTACGCCACCGAGGCCACCCGCGCCCTCGCCCACTGGGCGTTCACCACCCTCCGCTGCACCCGCCTGGAGTGGCGCGCCGAGGTCGGCAACACCGCCTCCCGCCTCGTCGCCGAGAAGGCCGGCTTCACCCTGGAGGGCACCCTCCGCGCCGCCTTCGTCCACCACGACACCCGCCGCGACTGCTGGCTCGCCTCCCTCCTCCCCTCCGACCTGGGCCTGCCGTCCGCCCTCCCCCACCTGCCGTCCCGGCACGCCTGACGCCGGCCGTCCCGGTACGGCCGGCCCTTGTCGTCCCGGTACGCCTTGACCCGCCCGCCCCCGGCGCCCGAGGAGGGCCGCGGCGGATGTGTCAGTGGCGGGTTCTATCGTGCGGAGCATGACCACGACGCCGCCGCGACCCACGACAGAGCTCTCGGCCGACGAGGCCCGCCGCATCGCCCTGCGCGCGCAGGGGTTCCTGGGCGCGCCCGACCGGCGCGCCGGCGTGCGCGGCGTCCTGCGGCACCTCGGTGCGGTCCAGCTGGACACGATCTCCGTCCTGGCGCGCTCGCACGAGCTGGTGCCGTACGCCCGGCTCGGCGCCGTGGGCCGCCAGGCCGTCGACGCGGCGTACTGGACGGGCCGCCACGCGTTCGAGTACTGGTCGCACGCGGCGTGCGTCCTGCCGATCGAGGAGTGGCCGCACTTCGCGTTCCGCCGCCGCGCCTACCGGCGGCACCCGCAGTGGCACCACGACCTGCCGGACGGCACGTACGACGCGGTGATCGGGCAGCTGCGCGCGGAGGGCCCCCTGACGGCGACGGAACTGGGCGGCGCGAAGAACGGCGGCGAGTGGTGGGACTGGTCCGCCTCCAAGATCGCCGTCGAGCGGGCGCTGATGTACGGCGAGGTGGTCTGCGTCGAGCGGCGCGGCTGGAAGCGGGTGTACGACCTGGCGGAGCGCGCCGTCCCCGCCGACCTGCTGCACGACGAACTGGACGACGCGGAGTGCCTGCGCCGTCTCGTACGGCTGGCCGGGCAGGCGCTGGGCGTGGGCACCCGCGCGGACATCGCCGACTACCACCGCATCAGGGGCGAGCAGTTCGACGCGGTCGTCGCGGACTCGGGGCTCGTACCGGTGCGGGTGCAGGGCTGGGACAAGCCCGCGTGGGCGGACCCGGCGGCGCTGGAGGGCGAACCGCGCGGACGGCACCGCACGACGCTGCTGTCCCCGTTCGACTCGCTGATCTGGGAGCGGGCCCGCACGGAGCGGATCTTCGGCTTCACCCACCGGCTGGAGGCGTACGTGCCGAAGCAGAAGCGGGTCCACGGCTACTTCGCGATGCCGCTGCTGGCGGGCGGCAGGCTGCTGGGGCGCGTCGACCCGGCCCGCGAGGGCACCACCCTGGTGGCCCGGCAGCTGTCCCTGACGGGACCCGGGGCGATAGCCCCGATGGCCAAGGCGCTGCGGGAGGCGGCGGAGTGGGTGGGCTGCGACTCCGTACGCGTCGAGCGGACGGACCGCCCGGACCTCGCCCCGGCCCTCACGGCGGCGCTCGCCTGACGACGGGGCCGGCCTCACGACGGCGCCGGGCTCACGACGGCGCGGGCCTGACGGCGGCGCGGGCCTGACGACGGGGCCGGCCGGTGGCACGCGGTCCCGCCCCAAATCCGGGCCCGTGCTCCCCCCGGGTCCGAGCCGACGACCCGAACCCGTACCCGGGCCCCTGCCCGTGCCGGTGACCCGAGCCCGGGCCCCTGCCCGTGTTGTGGTGACCCGCCGGCCCCGGGGACCGGGACCCGGAGCCTGGGATCTGAAGACCGAAGGCTGAGGTCTGGGGCCTGGAGACCGGGCGCCTACCGGATCTCCAGGATCTTCTCCCGCATCGCGTAGACGACGGCCTCCATCCGGGAGTGCAACTGCAGCTTCTCCAGGATGTTGCGGACGTGGTTCTTCACCGTGTTCTCGGAGATGAACAGCTCCTTGGCGATGTCCCGGTTGTTCATCCCCGTCGCCACCAGCTTCAGCACCTCCAGCTCCCGGTCGGTGAGCCGGGGCGCCGGGACGAGACGGCGGTCGTCGGTGCGCTGGATCATCGACTTGAACTCGGTGAGCAGCTTGGACGCCATGGACGGGCTGATCTGCGACTGCCCGTCCGCGACGGCCCGGATGGCCGTGGCGACCTCGTCGGTGGAGATCTCCTTGAGGAGGTACCCGGTGGCACCCGCCTTGATCGCGTCGTAGAGGTCCGCCTCCTCGTCGCTGATCGTCAGCATGATGATCTTCGCGCTGGGGGCGACCTCCTTGATGGACGTGCACGCCTCGATACCGCCCCGCTTGGGCATGCGGACGTCCATCAGCACGATGTCGGGGAGCAGGTCGGCGGCCTTGTCGACGGCCTCCGCGCCGTCCCCCGCCTCCCCCACGACCTGGATGTCCTCCTCCTGCGCGAGGACGATCTCGAGTCCGCGGCGGAAGAGGGCGTGATCGTCCACGACGAGAACCCGGATGGGTTCCTTCCTGGACGCGTCGCTCCCCCCGCCTGCGGGATCGCCGTGCGAGGCGGCCCCGCAGTCCGGGGCGTCGGAGCCGCCCGGATGGTGCACCGGGCCGAAGCTGTCCGCCATCGTTCCTCCCCCTGCAGGCCGGGGCCCTGAAGTTCATGGTCGCCGCACCAACACCGGTCCGGTACGGACGGGTTGGTACGCGGCGCCATGATTTCATGCCCCGGCGTCCGCGCGGTGATCCTTCGGTGGCACGGGGGTGCCCCTGGGGGCGCACGGGGCGCTTCCAGGGGCACCACATCGATCGGCCGGGGAAACGGTCAGCCGCCGAGCGCTCCACCCGCGCCGCTGCCCTCGCTCCCCGCGAGCGGGTCGTTCTCCAGGTGGATGACGCCGTAGTCGTAGGCGTGGCGCCGGTACACGACGCTGGGCTGCTTGGTCTCCGCGTCGACGAACAGATAGAAGTCGTGCCCGACCAGCTCCATCTCGTACAGCGCCTGGTCGAGCGACATGGGGGCGGCCCGGTGCGTCTTCTCGCGCACGACGAGTGGGCCTTCCCCCTGCACCTCGAGCGAACCGATCCGCGTGGTCGGGACGGCCTCCTCCGACTCCTCGAGTACGGCGACCCCGGTCCCGTTGAGCCGGGCGACACCCGGCACCGCGTCGGCCACCTCGGCGGCCGACAGGCGGCCGCTGCCGCGGCGGGTGTGCCGCTTGTCGTGCTGCTTGCGCAGCCGCGCCTCCAGCTTGGCGGTCGCGAGGTCGAGGGCTGCGTACGGGTCGGCGGCGGCCGCTTCGGCCCGGATCACCGGGCCCCGGGAGTGAAGGGTGATCTCCACGCGGTCGGACCGGTCGGCCTGCCGCGGGTTGTGCTCCTTGGACACCTCGACGTCGAGGCTGATCACCTTGCCGTCGAGCTTCTGGATCTTCTCCAGCTTCAGCTTCTCGGCCACGTGCTTGCGGAACCGCTCGGGCACCTCGGTCTTGCGGCCCTTGACGACGATGTCCACGCAGAACTCCGTTCCCGGATCGCTCCAACCAGCTCAACCGCTGGCGAGCATCTCCCTTTTGCATCAGACTCCGGTGAGTACCGGAGTCTCGGACTTGGCGACTTGAACTTCCTCCTCCCCAGTCGACAAGGTCCCCACCCCACAACATCGATGCGCTGACCGGCTCCGGATTCCGTACGGACGCATGGCTGCTCATTCGGTGAAGGGCGGCACTCGCCATTCCTGTACAACCGAACATAGCTCGCTCGGACGCGTGTCGGCACCCGCTACCAGCACAAACCTCCAATCAGGCGCTTTTATCCCCTCACCACCTGCAACGTTCGAGGTTCTTTGTCAGTTCCGGTTTATTCCGAACGCTTTGGGAGAGGCGCCTACAACAGCGGCGCCGACCAGCAGTGATCCGAGGCCGTCCCGCGGTAATACGTCGTGCCTGCGCCCGGAATCCGGCGTCCGCGTCCCGAACGACCCGGGTTCCATGGCGGAATCCCCGCCATTCCACCGGCCCGACGCCACCCGTTCGGCCGAAGCGCCGTCGCCGTCCCCCGCGGCGAAGCGGCACGCCGCGCCGCCGCCCTCCATGGCGAAGGCGCACGCCGCACCGCCGGGCAGAACGCCCGTGCCCGCGTCGCCCAGGGCCCGTGCCGCCTCGGCGAGGGAGGACCCCGTCGTCATGAGGTCGTCCACCAGCACCACCCGGGCGCCCTCCAGCAACCGGGCCCCGCCGGGAGCCACCGCCAACGCACCCGCCAGGTTCTCCTGCCGCCGCCGCGCGTCCAATCCGGCCTGGTCGGCGACGGCCCGGCACTGCCGCAGCACCGGCGCGACACGAACCGCCACCCCGGTACGCCTCAGCTCCCGCGCGGCGGCGACCGCCACACGCCGTACCGCGTCATGGCCACGCGCGCGCACGGCCCGGCGCGCGGACGGGACCGGAACCAGCACCAGGGGGAGGGCCCCCACCCCCTCCCCTCCCCCACCCACCCTCCGCGGCGGCCTCCCGGTCCCCGTGCACCCGCCGTGTCCCGCGCGCCCTCCGCACCCCGCCGCGGCCGCTCGTACCGCGCCCGCCAGGGCCGTGCCCAGGGGGGCGGCCAGAGCGAGTGCGCCGCGCTCCTTGTGGGCGAGCAGGGCCGCGCGCACGGCGTCGGCGTACGGTGCGGCCGCCCATACCCCGGGAAGCCCTTCGGGCTCCGGCTCGGGCCGTACGCGCACCGCCGGCCGCCCGTGGAGCGACCGGGTACAGGCATCGCACAGGACCGTACGGGGACGGCCGCAGCCGGCGCAGGCCACCGGTAGTACGAGCCCGGTGATCTCCTGCCACCATCCCCGCATGTCTTCTACTGTGGCGTGCGGCGGCGCGGTCCGCCGCCCCTGTGGAAAACCGGGAAGAGTAGGGCGTTTGCGCAGGTCAGCCCGGGTAGACGGGTGAGGTGCCCTTGTCGACCATGGGCTGCCAGTTGACGCCGGACTGAAGTCGGACGACGCCGTCGTCGGCGGCGGCGACGAGGGGGGCGCGTTCGTCGTTGGCGGCGGCGACGGCCTTGACCTGGTTGAGGCCGGGGATGACGGCGGCGGATTCGGAGCCGTCGGTCTGGATGTAGCGGACCTGCTGGACGCCGCCCGCCTGCTTGCCGAGGACGACGAGGCGGCTGGGTCCGGCCCAGGAGACGGACGCCACGGACTCCATGCGGGGCGCGACGGCTTGGAGGTCGACGACGGAGACCTTCTGCCGGTCGCCGGCGGTCTGCCGTTCGACGCGGCCGATCTGGAGGGTGGTCTTGCCGTCCTCGGTGAGGCGCATGGCGATGCGCACGCCGTCTTCGGAAAGGCGCAGTTCCTCGATGCGTACGTCTTCGTCGAGCCAGGGCGTGGTGACGGTGAGGGGTTTGCCGGTGCCGCCGTGGAGGAGGAGCAGTTTGGGCTCGGCGGGGTCGCGGTCGGCGACCCACAGGTCGTTGCGCCCGTCCCAGCTGGGTGCGGAGAGCCGGTTGGCCGGTTCGGCTCCTCGGCTGGTGACGAGGGGGTCGGGGAGGTCGGTGTCGGACTGGATGGAGGCGACGCGGAGGGAGCGGCCGTTTTCGGATACGGCGGCGGCGCGCTTCTCGTCGCGGGCGACCGCGACGGTCTCGACTTTCGCGGCGCCTTCGCCGAAGGGGCCGTAGACGTGCCGGGGTTCGACGGTTTCCTTGGCTCCGGGGAGGAGCTGGGCGAGTTTGCCGTCGGCGTCGACGAAGTAGGGGGTTTCGCGGAGTCCGGGGGTGGGGTCGGCCATGAAGTCGGACTTCTGGTCTTCGCGGAGGACGCACAGGGGCCTGCCGTCGGGGCGCTGGAGTTCCACTTGTTCGACCCGGGTGGACGCCAGGTCGCCTGCGGTGAAGAGGACTTGGGCGGCCATTTTGCGGCACTGTTCGCGGTCGACGTTGTTCGCTCTGTCGTTGAGCGGGACCTTGAGGGTGTTCTGGTCGTCGGTGGCGAGGACGGTGGTGTCCTTCTTCAGTTCCGTCCCGTTGGGGAAGCGGGTGTCGACGGCGGGCTTGAGCCAGTTCGTGGGCCCTTCGAGGAGGGCTTTCACCGTCTGCGTCAGGGAGTCCATGCGGGTCACGGGGTCCTGACGTTTCCGGATGTACACCGGGTCGGCGACGACCCAGTTCCTGCCGGACGCGAAGTAGTACTTGTTGACGGAGCGGTAGTTCCGCTGGAAGTCGGATTCGCTGAGGAGGAGGCCCTGCGGAAGGTCGTCGATCCGCCATTCCTTCTGCTTGCCGTCCGCGGAGCGCTGCTGTACGAGCTGGATGGTTTCGCGGTAGGGGAGGGAGCCGAGCGGCTGGTAGGCGTGCCGGTCGTCGACGGTGGCGACCTTCTGCCCGGAGAGGCGGTAGAGGAGGGTCTGGGGGGCGTCGGGCACGCCGTGTTCCCGGCGGGTGGAGCCGCTCTGTTGGGGGACGGGGGCGGCGCTGAGGACGGTGGTGCGTTCCTCGGGCTTCCAGGTGCGGGCGGCCTGCTTGGTGAGGTATTTGCGGGCGGTGGCGAAGTCGGGGTCGTCGCCGGTCATCGCTTCGAGGAAGCCTTCGACGATCTCGGCGGGCTCGGCGCTCTCGCGGGGCGGTACGGGGTAGACGCGTACCTGGGAGTCGCCCTGCCTGGACGCTTTGACGCCGCTGACGTCTCCGCTGTCGGGCATGGAGGCGCAGCCGGCGAGGAGGGCGGCGGAGCCGAGGAGGGCGGCGCCGTGTGCCGTTCGCCGGCGGGTGTGGCGGCGGCGGTCAGCTCCCACGGGTGGTGTCCTTCCGCTTCGTCCGGTCCTGGTCCTGGTCCTGGCCTCGGTGTGGGTCCTGTGGCGTGTCGTTGCCGGCGGGTTCGGCGGTGTGTCCGCGTGCGACGACGCGGGTGCCGTTGCCGGGGAGGGCGGTGGGGTCGGCGGTGGCGGTGGGTGCCTGGCGGGGCGGTACGGCGGAGCGCGGTGGTACGGGGAGGGTGTGCTCGGCGGCTCCGCCGCTGCCGGTGGGGGTCTGGCCGGGTGCGCCGGTGCCGGTCCGCCCGCCGGTCTCGGATGCGTGTTCGGTGGCGGCGTGTTGCCGGTTGCGGCGGGAGTCTTCGGGTTCGAGGGGTATGGGGGAGCCTCGGAGGGGTTCGTCGGCGGTGCGGGGCAGGGTGAGGCGGAACTGTGAGCCGCCTCCGGGTTCGCCCCACGCCTGGAGCCAGCCGCCGTGGAGGCGGGCGTCTTCGAGGGCGATGGAGAGGCCGAGGCCGGTGCCGCCGGTGGTGCGGGCGCGTGCGGGATCGGCGCGCCAGAAGCGGTTGAAGACGCGGGTGGCTTCGCCGGGTTTGAGGCCGACGCCGTAGTCGCGTACGGCGACGGCGACGGCGCCGCCCGCGGCGGCGAGGCGGACGACGACGTCGCGGCCCTCGCCGTGTTCGACGGCGTTGACGACGAGGTTGCGCAGGACGCGTTCGACGCGGCGGGCGTCGGCTTCGGCGATGACAGGCTGTTCGTCGCCGATGACGCGGATGTGGCCGCCCTTGTGTTCGGCGAGGGGCCGGGCGCCGTCGATGACGCGGCGGACGACGTCGCGGAGGTCTATGGGTTCGGCTTCGAGGGCGGCGGCGCCGGCGTCGAAGCGACTGATCTCGAGGAGGTCGGCGAGGAGGGACTCGAACCGGTCGAGCTGGTCACCGAGGAGTTCGGCGGAGCGTGCGGTGACGGGGTCGAAGTCGCCGCGTGCCTCGTAGATGACGTCGGCGGCCATGCGGACGGTGGTGAGGGGGGTACGCAGTTCGTGGGAGACGTCGGAGACGAAGCGGCGCTGCATGCGGGACAGGTCCTCCAGCTGCTGGATCTTGTGCTGGAGGTTCTGGGCCATCTTGTTGAAGGCTTCGCCGAGGCGGGCGATGTCGTCTTCGCCGGTGACCTTCATGCGTTCTTGGAGGCGTCCGGCGGAGAGGCGTTCGGCGACGCCGGCGGCCATGCGGACGGGGGTGACGACCTGGCGGACGACGAGCCAGGCGATGGCGCCGAGGAGGACGACGACGAAGAGTCCCGCGGTGGTGATGGTCGTCTTGACGAGGGTGAGGGAGGCCTCTTCCTGGGTGAGGGGGAAGAGGTAGTACAGCTCGTAGGTGTTGCCTTCGACGTCGTTGAGCCGCTTGCCGATGACGAGTCCGGCTTCGGAGTGCTGTCCGTCGGCGTAGTGGATGCGGGTGTACGTCTGGAAGGTGCCGGTGCCCTGGGCGACTGCTTCGCGGAGGGCGAGGGGGATGCTTTCGACTTCGACGCCGCCGGAGGCACGGGCGCCGCGGCTGGGTGCGGTGCCGGCGGAGTCGGAGCTGAGGGCGACGACGTCGAAGGCCCCGGCGCCGCCGGAGGCGAGCTGGACGACGAGGTCGGAGCGCCAGTTGAGGAGGGAGCGCGAGGTGGTGCCGGGGGTGTCGCCGTCGGCGGGGGCGGAGCCGGTGGCGGCGCTGGCTTCGTCCTGGGCTGCGGAGAATCCTCCGGCGGCCTGGCTCTGCGCGGCTCGTTCCTTGGCGTCGAGGAGACCGTTGCGGACCTGGCCGATGACGACGAATCCGAGCAGCAGGACCACGCCGAGTGACATGAGGAGGGTGGCGACGACGACGCGGAGCTGGATGTTGCGTCGCCACAGCCGTACGGCGGGCAGGAGGGGGCGGCGGATCCAGCGTGCCAGGAGACGGAGCACCGGGCCTCCCGGTGCTCCGTCCTGGAGGATGCGTCCGCCGTGGAGGAAGCGGCCCAGACGGGTGGGGCCGCGTCCGGGTCCGGCAGCCCGCTCCGTACGGACTCCCGGCTTCCCGGGCTTCGGAGCAGTGCTGCCTCGGGTCATGTCAGTTCGGTCCCGCCTTGTAGCCGACGCCGCGGACGGTGACGACGATCTCGGGCCGCTCGGGGTCCTTCTCGACCTTGGAGCGGAGTCGCTGGACGTGGACGTTCACCAGGCGCGTGTCGGCGGCGTGGCGGTAGCCCCAGACCTGTTCGAGGAGGACTTCTCGGGTGAAGACCTGCCAGGGCTTGCGGGCGAGCGCGACGAGGAGGTCGAACTCGAGGGGGGTGAGGGCGATGGACTGCCCGTCCCGTTTGACGGAGTGCCCGGCGACGTCGATGACGAGGTCGCCGATGGTGAGCTGCTCCGGCGCGGGCTCCTCGGACCTGCGGAGGCGTGCCCGGATGCGGGCGACGAGCTCCTTCGGTTTGAACGGTTTGACGATGTAGTCGTCGGCGCCGGATTCGAGGCCGACGACGACGTCCACGGTGTCGCTCTTGGCGGTGAGCATGACGATCGGCACGCCGGACTCGGCGCGGATGAGCCTGCACACCTCGATGCCGTCCCGTCCGGGCAGCATGAGGTCGAGGAGGACCAGGTCGGGCTTGGTCTCCCGGAATGCGGCGAGTGCCTTGTCGCCGTCCGCTACGAACGACGGCTCGAACCCTTCACCACGCAGCACGATCCCGAGCATCTCGGCCAGTGCGGTGTCGTCGTCGACGACAAGGACGCGTCCCTTCATAATCGACATCATCCCATTAGCTAATCGTTACCTGGCGTGACCTGGCACACAGCGCTTCGATTCCTCCTGCGGTCACCGGTGACACCACTCCCGTCTCGGTGACGATCGCGGTCACCAGTTCGGGCGGCGTGATGTCAAACGCCGGGTTGTAGGCCTGGGTTCCGAGGGGTGCGACGAGGGTTACGCCACCCGGGCCCGTCGCGGTCGCCCCGGCGGGGGTCAGAGCTATGAGCTGCGTCACTTCGTTTCCCGGTCGCTGTTCGATCTCGATGGACGCCCCGTCGGGCGTGCCGGTGTCGATCGTGGTCGTGGGCGCGACGACGACGAACGGTACGTGGTGGTACTTGGCGAGGACGGCGAGGGGGTACGTGCCGACCTTGTTGGCGACGGACCCGTCGGCGGCGATCCGGTCGGCGCCGACGAGGACGGCGTCGACCTCGCCGGCCGCGAACAGGGACCCGGCGGCGTTGTCGGTGAGCAGGGTGTAGGCGAGGCCGTTGCGGGCGGCCTCGTACGCGGTGAGGCGGGCGCCCTGGAGGAGGGGCCGTGTCTCGTCGACCCACAGCCTTCGCAGCCGCCCGGCCCGGTGGGCGGCGAGGGCGACGGCGAACGCGGTTCCTTCCCCGCCGGACACGAGGGCCCCGGTGTTGCAGTGGGTGAGGACGCGGTGACTGCCGCCGGGCAGCAGTTCGTCGAGGAGGGCGAGGCCGCGGGCGGCCATGGCGGTACTGGCCTCGGCGTCCTCCCGGTGGAGCCGCCGCGCTTCGGCCAGGGCGGCCTGGGCGGCTTCTTCCGGGGTGGCGCCCTTCTCGGTGACGGCCCGGTGGGCGGCGAGGACCCGCCGCACGCCGTACCCGAGGTTGACGGCGGTGGGGCGCGCCCCGGCGAGCTGGGCGGCGGCCTCTTCGACGTCGTAGCGGCGGGCGGCGGCGAGCGCCACGCCGTAGGCGCCGGTGATGCCGAGGAGGGGCGCGCCGCGCACGGCGAGCGTCTGGATGGCCCGGACGAGGGCGGGCACGTCGGTGCAGACCAGTTCGACTTCCTCGGCGGGGAGCCGGGTCTGGTCGAGGAGCACCACGACGGGCCCTTCGGGGGGTTCCGCCCAGCGGAGGGCGAGGGGTGTGGGCGGCTGTCCGCCGAGGTCCGTTCCTGCGTACTGATCAGCCATTCGCCCAGTCTGCCCGCTGGGCCGGTGACAATGAAGGTGTCGTGGCGGACGGTGGAGTCGTCAGGGCCCTGGCCCCGGGGCGGGTGGCCCGTGGCACGATGGCTGCCGACCTGCCGCTCTGCGGGTGGCAGGGTGCTGTGACCGAGCCGGCTCGACGAGCGGGCCCCCGCGACCAAGCCACGAGGTGGACGACCGTGAACGACTCTCCGGGCTGGACCTCGCCCGGATCTCCTTCCCCGTCCGACGACCAGGGCGCCGATTCGTCCCGCCCGGCCGGCGATCAGGGGGGTCCTGCTCCGAAGTGGTCGGAGAACCAGCCGCCCCCCGGCCAGTGGTCGCCGCCGGCGGCGCAGCCGGGCGGCCAGGTGCCACCCGCGCCCGCGCCTGCCTGGGGCGGCGGTGGCCCTTACGGGGGCTGGGCCCAGCCCCCGGCGCCGAAGCCGGGTGTGATCCCGCTGCGCCCGCTGGGTGTGGGCGAGATCCTGGACGGCGCGGTGTCGACGCTGCGCGCGCACTGGCGAACCGTCCTGGGGATCACGCTCACCGTGTCGGCGGTGGTGGAGTTGACGCAGATCCTCCTGCAGCGGTACGTGCTGCCACAGCAGCCGGTGATCGACCCGAACGGAAGCCCCTCGGAGGTACTGGAGCAAGCCGGCGAGTCGCTGCGGGTGAGCGTGATCTCCGCGGCTCCGTCGACGCTCCTGGGCCTGATGGCCACGTTCGTGACGACGGCGCTGCTGACCTTCGTGGTGAGCCGCTCGGTACTGGGCCGTCCGGTGACGTTCGGTGACGTGTGGCGGGACGCCCGGCCGCGACTCGTGCCGCTGCTCGGTCTGACGCTCCTCCTTCCGCTGCTCGTCGCCGGCATCACCGCGGTGGGCGTCGTTCCGGGGCTGCTGATCGGCTCCGTGCCGGGTGCGGTACTGGTGTTCGTCGGCGGCCTGGCCGCGCTGCTCGTGGTGGTCTGGCTGACGGTGCGGTTCAGCCTGTCGTACTCGGTGGTGATGCTGGAGGGCCAGGGCGTGATGGCGTCGCTGCGGCGCTCCGCGAAGCTGGTGCGGGGCTCGTGGTGGCGGATCTTCGGCATCCTGACCCTGACGGCTCTGCTGACGGCCCTGATCGCGATGATCGTGGCGGTTCCGTTCGCCATGCTCGCGCTGGCGGCGGACGGCGAGGGGATGGGCAGCGTGTTCTCCGGTGGCGCCACCCAGTACAGCTGGACCTTCCTGATCATCTCGGGTATCGGTGCCGTCGTCGCATACGCGATCATGTACCCGATCTCGGCCGGGGTGACGGTTCTCCTGTACGTGGACCAGCGCATCCGCCGTGAGGCCCTCGACCTTGAGCTCGCCCGTGCGGCGGGCGTGCCCGGCTACGGTTCCGCCTCGCCGGGCGACACGACTCCTAGGAGCTGATGCGGTGCCGGTCACGGGGGGAGCGGTGGCTGCGTCGAGGCCGGTCGCCGCGGACGGCGGCGGGCCGCCGCTGGACGTGCCGCGGGTGCCCGCCCGGGAGGCGGCGGAGCGGGAGCTGTCCAAGCCCATGTACGGCGAGGACGAGCGGAACGTCCTGCTGCGCGCCATGGACGCCTTCTTCGAGTGGATCGGTGACCTGTTCGACGCGGCGTCCGGTGCCACCCCCGGCGGCTGGCTGGGCATCGTGGTGATCACCGTCGTCGTGGTGGCCCTGGTCGGCGCCCTGTGGTGGCGGCTCGGCACACCGCGCCGGGTCCCCACGTCGGCGGACTCGCTGTTCGACGAGGGGCCACGGTCGGCGGCGGACCACCGGACGGCCGCCGACCGGCACGCCGCGGCGGGCCGCTGGAACCAGGCCGTGCAGGAGCGGATGCGGGCCGTGGTCCGCTCCCTGGAGGAGCGCACGCTCCTCGATCCGCGTCCCGGCCGTACGGCGGACGAGGCGGCGGCCGAGGCGGGTCGGGCGCTGCCCGCCCACGCCGACGGGTTGCGGGCCGCCGCCCGCGAGTTCGACGACGTCACGTACGGCGGCCGCACCGCCGACCAGCGCGCGTACCAGCGTCTGAAGGACCTGGACGCCGCGGTGGAGCGGGCCAGGCCCCGGTGGAACGACGCCTCCCGGGGAGCCGCCCAGTGACTTCCGCCGGTACTTCCCTGTCCCGGAATCCCGCCCACGTCTGGTCGCGGGCGCGGGGCGTCCTGTTCGCCCTGGCACTGCTGATCATCGCGGGTATCGCCCTCGCCCTGGCCCGCACCGGGGAGCAGCACGGCCGGCTCGATCCCCGCTCCGCGGATCCCAACGGCAGCCGCGCCATCGCCGAGCTGCTGAAGGAACGGGGGGTGTCGGTCCGGGTCGCCACGACCCTCGACGAGATCACCGACGCGGCCGGCCCCGACTCCACCGTGCTGGTCACGGCACCCAACCTGCTCAGCGGCGGCCAGCGGACCGCGTTGCGCGACATGATCGACACGTCCGGCGGCCGGACCGTTCTCCTCGCCGCCGACACGGTGTCCCTCGACACCCTGGCCCCCGGTGTGACGGCGGACCTCCCCGACACGATCCGGCCCCTGCAGCCCGACTGCGACCTGCCGGAGGCCCGCCGCGCGGGCGCGGTGAGCCTGGGCGGCGAGCGGTACGTGACGGCCCGCTCCGTCTCCGCCGACACCTGCTACTTCCGTGACGGCCTGCCCACGCTGGTCCGCCTGGAGAACTCCGCCGGCGGCGACACGGTCCTTCTCGGCGCGGCGGATCCGCTGTTCAACGAGCGTCTCGCCGACGAGGGCAACGCGTCGCTCGCCCTGCAGCTCCTCGGTTCCCGTAGCCATCTCGTCTGGTACCTTCCTTCGCTCACCGATCCTTCCGCCGCCGATGGCGACGGTTCCGACGGCGGGGACCGGGTCGAGGAGGAAGCGGACTTCCTCAGCCTGATCCCCTCGGGCTGGCTGTGGGGCACCCTGCAGCTCACCGTGGCGGCGGTTCTCGCCGCGATCTGGCGCGCCCGCCGCCTGGGCCCGCTCGTCACGGAACGCCTCCCGGTCGCGATCCGCGCGTCGGAGACCACGGAGGGCCGCGCCCGTCTCTACTTCCGCGCCAACGCCCGCGACCGTGCCGCCGCCGTGCTCCGCTCGGCGACCCGCACCCGCCTCGCCCCTCTCGTGGGTGTCCCGTCGAGGGAAGCCCACTCCCCCGACACCCTGCTCCCCGCCCTGTCGGCCCGCCTCACCGGCGATGCCGGCGGCTTGCGGGACCTGCTGTTCGGCCCGGCTCCCTCCGATGACGCCGCGCTCGTCCTCCTGGCAGACCACCTCGACGCCCTCGAAAGAGAGGTACGCACCTCATGAGTGCCCCGACCCCCGAGACCGCTGAGAACTCGGACCGCGCCCGCGCCTCCTTGGAGGCCCTGCGCACCGAGATCGCCAAGGCCGTGGTCGGGCAGGACCCCGCTGTCACCGGGCTCGTCGTCGCCCTGCTCTGCCGGGGCCACGTCCTGCTGGAGGGTGTGCCCGGTGTCGCCAAGACGCTGCTCGTACGCACACTCGCCGCGTCGCTGGAACTCGACACCAAGCGGGTCCAGTTCACCCCCGACCTGATGCCGAGCGATGTGACCGGTTCACTCGTCTACGACACGCGGACCGCCGAGTTCTCCTTCCAGCCGGGCCCGGTGTTCACGAACCTGCTGCTCGCCGACGAGATCAACCGGACCCCGCCGAAGACCCAGTCGTCGCTCCTGGAGGCGATGGAAGAGCGGCAGGTCACCGTCGACGGCACACCGCGTCCGCTACCCGAGCCGTTCCTGGTCGCGGCGACGCAGAACCCCGTCGAGTACGAGGGGACCTACCCTCTCCCCGAGGCCCAACTGGACCGGTTCCTCCTGAAGCTGACGGTCCCCCTGCCGTCCCGCGAGGACGAGATCAATGTGTTGACCCGTCATGCGGGAGGCTTCAACCCGCGCGATCTCAAGGCCGCGGGCGTACGCCCGGTCGCCGGCGCCGCGGACCTGGAGGCCGCGCGCCGCGCGGTCGACCGGACCTCGGTGTCCGCCGAGATCGCCGGCTACGTCGTCGATATCTGCCGTGCCACGCGTGAATCCCCCTCGCTCACTCTCGGCGTCTCTCCCCGAGGCGCCACCGCCCTGCTCTCCACCGCCCGAGCCTGGGCCTGGCTCACCGGCCGGGACTACGTCATCCCGGACGACGTGAAGGCCCTCGCCCTGCCCACCCTGCGCCACCGCATCCAACTGCGCCCCGAGGCGGAGATGGAGGGCGTGACGGCCGACTCCGTCATCAACTCGATCCTCGCCCACGTCCCCGCACCCTCGCTGAGGCAGTGACCCATGGCCCTCACCGGACGTACCGCGCTCTTGGCCGCGATCGGCTCGCTACCGGTCGGGATCCTGGCCCCCAGCTGGACGGGGATGCTGGCGGTCAACGCCCCCCTGTCCCTCGCAATTCTGTGCGACTACGCCCTGGCTGCGCCAGTGCGAACGCTACGGTTCACCCGAAGTGGTGACACATCTGTTCGGCTCGGTGAGAGTGCGCAGGTACACCTGCTCGTGGAGAACCCTTCTCGGCGCCGCCTGCGCGCGGACGTCCGGGACGCGTGGCCGCCCAGCAGTTGGCCGGCCGGCACCGCCCAGGAGGCTTCCCGGCACAGGGTGACGGTCCCCGCGGGTGAGCGGCGCAGGTTGATGACGCTCCTGCGGCCCACGCGCCGCGGCGACCGGCAGGCGGAGCGGATCACGGTCCGCTCGTACGGCCCTCTCGGTCTGGCGGCCCGCCAGGGCGGCCACCGTGTGCCGTGGTCGGTCCGTGTGCTGCCTCCGTTCACCAGCCGCAAGCACCTGCCGTCGAAGCTCGCGCGGCTGCGGGAGCTGGACGGCCGTACGAGTGTGCTGACACGGGGTGAGGGCACGGAGTTCGACAGTCTTCGCGAGTACGTGCCGGGGGACGACACCCGTTCCATCGACTGGCGGGCCACTGCACGCCAGACGAGCGTCGCGGTCCGTACGTGGCGTCCTGAACGGGACCGGCACATCCTCCTCGTCCTGGACACGGGCCGTACGTCGGCGGGCCGCGTCGGTGACGTTCCCCGTCTGGACGCGGCGATGGACGCGGCCTTGTTGCTGACGGCGCTGGCTTCGCGCGCCGGCGACCGGGTGGACCTGCTGGCGTACGACCGCCGGATCCGGGCTCGTGTGCAGGGCCGGGCGGCAGGCGATGTGCTGCCGGCGATGGTGAACGCCATGGCGACGCTGGAACCGGAGCTGGTCGAGACGGACGCCCGCGGCCTGAGCGCGGCGGCGCTGGCAGGTGCCCCGCGTCGTTCCCTGGTGGTGCTGCTGACGGGCTTGGACGCGGCTCCGATCGAGGAGGGCCTCCTCCCGGTCCTTCCGCAGCTCACGCAGCAACACACGGTCGTGGTGGCCTCCGTCTCGGACCCGCACGTGGCCGAGATGACGGGGTCGCGGGGAACGGCCGAGGCGGTGTACGAGGCTGCTGCCGGAGCACAGGCCCAGGCCCAGCGGCGTCATACGGCGGAACAGCTTCAGCGTCACGGTGTCACCGTCGTGGACGCCAGGCCCGAGGACCTCGCCCCGGCGCTTGCCGACGCATACCTCGCTCTGAAGGCCGCGGGCCGCCTCTGAGGCAGGCGAACAGACGGCTGGGAGTCCTTCGAGGAGAAGGACTCCCAGCCGAAAATCCCCGGGAATGCGAAAAGCCCCGTGCCTTCCGGCACGGGGCTTCCCGTCACAATTTGTTCGGCGGTGTCCTACTCTCCCACAGGGTCCCCCCTGC
>NZ_JBWKJG010000023.1:15124-103970 GCF_056432325.1 Streptomyces sp. NPDC045287 | reverse complement strand
CGGCGGGCCGGGGGGAGGGCCCGGCGCGCCGCGTGGGCCACCCACCCCCCCCACCCCCAGCCCCCCGCCCCGCCCCCCCCCCCCCCCCCCCCCCCCGCCCCCCCCCCCCCCCGCCCCCCCCCCCCCCCCCCCCCCCCCCCCCCCCCCCCGCCCCCCCCCCCCCGCGGGGGGGGGCCCCACGGCCGTGGCTGCTCGTACGGCAGCCAGCACAGCGACAGCCCCAGGACTCGTCCTCCTGGGGCTGTCTTCGCAGGTCACCTGACATGGAGGCAGACCCACATGCACAGCATGACACGCACCCGCCCCCTGCCCGCGCCGCGGGCCGGCCTCATCGAGGACATGGAGACCGACGATGACGCCCGCGGCCCCGAGCGGGACGAGACCGACCAGCTCCACCGGTACGTCCGCCGCCTGGTCGCGGACGGCGACCGCCGGGCCCGGCTCGCCGGGCGCCGCGCGCGTCGCACGCTCGCCGAGATGACCGGTGAGGTGGCGGCGTGATCACGAGCCTGACCGACGCAGAGCGCGAGGAGCTCTCGCGGAAGTTGGCGGAGCAGAACAAGCGCAGCGAGCAGGGCAGCGGCCGGTGAGCGCGGCCCGTCGGGACGATGACCTGTACGACCGCTATATGCGCGCGTCCAGGGAGCACACCGAGCACGCCGGGCGCTGCCCGGCGTGCCAGACCGACCAGCCCTGCGAGACCGACGCCCCGCTGCACGCGCGGTTCGTCGAGCTCCAGGACGCCTACCTCGCTCGCCTGTCCGAGCAGCAGCGCCGCTGATCCGGCCCTGCCCGTCGCCCCCGTCCCACTGGGCGGGGGCGGCGGAGAGCGTCGGGATTACCCCGCTCCGGCCGTACGGCCGACATCACGCGAACAGCCCCAGGGCCTCCGCCGTGGGGCTGTTCTGTACCGGATTCCTGGAGGACCTGATGCATCGCCAGCCCATCGCCCGTACCGCCCGCGCCCACTCCACCAGCCTGCCGGTCACCACGGACTGGCGCCAACGCGCCGCGTGCCGGGACGAGGACCCCGACTTGTTCTTCCCCGTCGGCACGACCGGCCCGGCTCTCCTGCAGATCGAGGAGGCCCGCTCGGTGTGTCAGCGGCGCTGCCCGGTGATGGAGATCTGCCTGACCTGGGCGCTGGAAACGGACCAGGAGCACGGCGTGTGGGGCGGGACCGATCCGGAGGAGCGCCGCCGGATGAAGCGCCGCGCCGCCCGTGCCGCGGCTCGTGACGGGGCCTGACCTGCTGGTCTGTCGGTTGCCTGATCCGCCCGGTCCCGCCCCTGCCAGAGAGAGGGCGGGGCCGGGCGGTGACGGGGAGCCGGACAGCCCGGCCCGCACCTCACGGAATCGAGGTCCTGATGCCCAAGACGAATACCGCCGCCCCCGCCGCCGCTTCGGCGGTGGTGTTCACCGGTGAGACCCTGCGCAAGGCCGCCGACCTGGAGAGTGCCGCCTACCGGCCGGTGTGGATCGGGGACTCCGGCGAGGAGTGCTCCGGCGAGGCGGTCGCCCGCCACTTGGAGGCCACCCTCGCCCTGCTGGAGCGGGACGGCTGGGTCCGCGTCTACACCGAGTCCGCGACCACGGCCGCGGTCGACGCCCTCGTCGACGAGGAGTCGATGAGCGTCGAGCAGATCCTCCGCCAGCTGCTGCGCATCGTGCGCGACGAGAACGTCGGCAGCGACTCCCGGTGCACCCTGTTCACCGCGCTGCGCCGTGTCGGCGAGAGCGACCAGGGCGACGGCGACACCCGCGACGCGGCCGCCGCGGTTCTCTCCCTGCTGGTGCGTGCCCACACCGGCCAGGACCAGGCCCGCGCCATGCCCTGGTCGGAGCGCTTGCACCGCACCTACGCCGACATCACCGCCTTGCTGTGCGCCGGCGTCGAGTTCGCCCTCGCGTACGGGCCCGGCAGCGCCACCCCGGCCACGGCCGCCGCCTGACCCGACGGCCACCGCCCCGGCCGGGCGGCGCCCGCCCACCGGTTCCGTTCGCCGGCTCCCGCCGGGCGGGCCCCGCACCCAGATCGTGTCCCGCACCACCGCACCGCTCCAGGCCGGCCGCCCACCCGACGGGCGGCCGGCCTTTCCCACCCCCGCGCCCCGGGCACACCCCGGGCCACACCCCCTGGAGGTACGGATGAACGCCCGCTCCCACTCCCGTCGTGGCTGGACCGCCGCCGACTACGACTCCGAGCAGAACCTGCTCGAGACCGGCCACCGCGACGCCGCCACCCGCGTGGCCCGCGCCCGCCGCCCCCACCCGATCCGCCACGCCCTGCGCACCCTCCGCCCCCGCCCCCGCCCGCAGCGCGTGGTCGTCGACTGGGACGCCGCCCGCCGTGCCGCCGCCGCGGTCGCCCGCGGTGACCTGGACGAAGCGAGCCGCATCGCCGACGCCACCGCGAACCCCCGCCAGACCGCGTTCGCGGCGTTCCGGTTCCTCGACGCCATCTGACACCGCGTCTGCCGACTGCCTCCCCCGCCCGTCCCGACCCCTCGTACGGGGGCCGGTACGGGCGGGGCCGAGGGGAGCCGGACAGCCCGGACCACCCAGACGCCACGAGGAGCACCACATGCACTCTCAGCCCCGCCCCGCCACGACGACGCCCACCACCGTGTTCCAGGTCGGCGACTTCGTCCTGTACCGCGACGCGACCCGATTTTGGGCGGGCGAGCCCGGTCACACCGTCGCCTGCCGCGTCGAGACGGTCCGGTCGTCCGGGACCTACGACCTGATCGCGGTCACGACGCTGCACCGCATCTATTCCGCGCGGTCGGAGTACATGCGGCTGCTGCCGGCCGTCGACGCGATGCGCGATATCGACACCGCTCCCCTGCACGGCGACGGGGCGGTCGACGGCATGACGGCGGCCGCGACGGCCTGGCTCGCCCAGCAGGCGACCCGTACCCACCAGCCGCCCGCCCGGCGCGAGTTGCCGCCGCAGCGCGGCTGACACCACGATCCCCCGGGCCCTCGGCAGGGATAGTGCCGAGGGTCCGGGGGATCGGACCGACCTTACCGACCGATGCATACGGAAGGACATCCCCCTGTGGCCCCCAAGACCACCACCGCCCGCCGCCGGCGCCCGGCTCCGCTTCCCCGCAAAAGGCGGATCCCCGCCCAGGCCGCCGCCATCGAGGTCACCGCACCGCTGGTGTTCGAGGAGGCCGACCCGCATCTGGCCGACGCCGCCGACCGCGCGGCCGACCTTCGGGACCTGGCCGCCGACGACGCCGCGCGCATCCTTACCGACGGCGAGGCCCGTGCCACCGCGCTGCTGGAGGCCGCGCGCGCCGAGGCGGCCTCGATCACCGAAACCGCCAGCGTCGACCGCTCCCGCACCCTGGCCGACGCCGCCACGGCCGCCGACCAGGCGCGCGCCGACGCGCAGACGGCGGCGGAGCGACTGCTCGCCGACGCCCGCGCCGAGGCCGGCGCCCTCGTCGCGATGGCGACCGGCAAGGCCGACGAGGTCCTGGCCGACGCCGACCAGGCCGCCGACCGGATCTGTGTCGACGCGCAGGCGGCGGCGGAACAGATGCTTGCTGACGCCCGTGCCGAGGCCGATGCCCTTACCCGGGCTGCGGCCGTCGACGCCGACCAACTGCTGGCCGACGCGCGCCACCGGGCGCAGGAGACCACCGCCGCGGCGGCGGTCGACGCCGATCGGGTGCTGGCCGAGGCGGAGCGCGTCGCGGCCGAGGCCCGGGCCCGCGCTGCCTCGGATGCCGAGCAGGTCCTGGAGCAGGCCCGTGTCGAAGCCGGACAGCTGCGCGACACGGCCAAGGAGCAGGCCGACCAGGCCCTCGTGGAGGCGGAGCGGGAGGCCGCCGCGCTGCGTCAGGATGCCGGCCGGGAGCGGGAGGCCGCCGAGCAGGAAGCCACCCGGGCCCGAGCCCTGGCGGAGGAGGACGTTGCGCGGCAGCGGAAGGTGGCCGCGGAGGATGCCGAGCGCACCGTCCGCACCGCGCAGGCCGAGGCCGACCGTGTCCTGGACCGCGCCCGTACGGCGGCCGCCGCCGAGCAGGAGCGGGCTGCTGAGGCGATGGAGGAGGCCCGCCGCGAAGCCGAAGAAGCCGCCCGAGTACAGCAGCAGGCTGAGGAGTTGCTGGCGAAGGCGACCGAGAGGATGCGGCGGGCGACCGACCGCACCGAGCGGCGCCTGGCCCGTAAGAAGCTGCGCCGCCAGGCCCGTACGGAGCGGCTTGTGGAGCGGGCCGCGCGCCGCGAGGGCCGACCCACCCGGAGCGAGCGGCTGAAGAAGTGGACCAAGACCAACGCCGAGAGGCTGCTGGTGGTCGGTCCGATCACCGCGCCGATGGCGGTCGCCTGGACCGGCCAGGCCGGCTTCGCCAAGGACATCCTCGGCTGGGTTGCCCCCTTCACCATCCTGTTCGCCGCCGCGTGGGAGCTGTCGACCGCGTTCGTCGGCTGGATGTACCACCAGGCCCGCAAGGCCGGCGACGCCGGCACCCTCTACCGCACCGCCACGTGGCTGTTCGCGTGCGGGGCCGCGGTGATGAACTTCTGGCACGCCTCCGCAGAACCCAAGCCGGGCGCCGCGCGGGTCTTCGACCCGGTATCTGGGGAGTGGGTGCAGCAGATGACCTACTGGAACATGACGCCGCGGGCCGTGGCGTTCGCGGCGATGAGCATCGTCGGGATGGTCCTGTGGGAGCTGTACGCGACCCTGATCCACCGCAAGCAACTGAGGGAGGACGGGAAGGTCGCCCCCGCCCGCCCGTCGATCGGCCTGGCGCGGTGGCTGCGCTACCCGCGGCACGCGTTCACGGCGTGGTCGCTGACGATCACGGACGCGTCGCTGACCACGCTGGACCGGGCGTGGTCCGCCGCGGACCGGGAGCTCGCGGTCCGCGACGCGGACCGGGCCGACCGCGCCGCGCTCCGGTCCGGACGGACCGTCACCCGGGTCGTGGTGCCCAGGCCCCGGACCGCCCAGCACGGTCCGTCCAGCATCCCCACCTTCTTGACGCTGACCCGGACCGACCGGTCCGGACCGCCCGCACCCATCACCCCGGTCCGGACCTCCACTCGGCCGGCACTGACGGACCGGCCCGGTCCGCACAACTCTGATCCGGTCCGGACCGGTCCAAGCCAGCCCGATCCGGTCCGCAGCGCGGTCCGAGCGGTCGACGCTCCGGACCGGACCGCCGGACCGGTCCGCGCGCTGGAAGCCGGTCCGGACCACCAGCGCGCCACCGACCTGCACACCCATGACGGTCCGGACCGCACCGCACCGGACCGGGGCCCCGGTCACACCGCGAGCGCGGACCGGCCTGACGCGGCCCGCGCCGGTCACACCGGTCCGGCGGAGGCCGGAGGCCCGGCAGCGGCGGACCGTGCTTCCCACCCGGACCGCGCCACCGCTCGGACCGGCCGGGAAGCCCCGGACCGGTCCGCCGGTCCGGTCCGGACCGGACCGTACGGGTCGGATCGCGCAGCCGGACCGGACCGGACCGCCCGTCACGAGCCGGACCGGTCCAGCGGTCCGGACCGGGGCGCGGAGCAGACGGTCATCGTTCTGACCGACCAGGAGCGGGCCGCCCTGAACCGGCTCCGGTCCAAGAACATGGCCCTCAACCGGTCCAACATCGCCGCCGAGGTCCGGTCCGAGGGAGGGACCATCGCCACGGACCGCGCCGGACAGATCGCCGTCGCCCTCAAGCAGCACGCACACACGGTCCACTGACCGCAGGGTCCGGCGACCGCGCTCCCCTTCACGGACCGGGTCGACGCCGACCCGGTCCGACATCCGGCACCACCAGTGAGGGCCAGCCCACCGTCTCGGGCTGGCCCTTGCTGCGACTGCCGGAAGCAGTCACCCCACCCCGCACCCTTTCTGGAGGACGACTCCCGTGAACCAGCCCGAGCACCGTCCCGGAGCGGCCCCGCAGGGCCGGCCGCCCGGGCAGGACACCCACAACCCGCTGCAGGACGTGGCGGCCAACGCGGCCGCCACCGCCCGCTACCTCGCCGACATCCAGCGGGTGGTGCGCGACACCGAGCGCCACCTGGCCACCCTGGCGGACGAGACCAGCGTCCACCTGCGCGCAACCCACCTGGAAGGCGACCGTTTCTGGCACGCCAAAAACCGCGCCCGACCGGTAGAAAAGGCCCTGCGGAAGGTGTTGAAGGACGCCAAAAACCTGGCCGCCGACCTGGAATCCGCCGCCTACAGCCGCCGCGCATTCGACGAGAAGTGCGCGGCCACGGTGAAGGAGCGCAGAGAAAAGGAGCTGCAAAAGCAGATGGAGAAGCAGCGGAAGAACAACCCGCAGCAGATCCCGCCCGCGCCCAGCGCCCCGCCCAGATTGCACAACCAGCCGGAAAGCGGCTATGCTGCTCCGGTGTCGACCATTCACGACCTGAGGGGACGTGAATCGGCATGAGCGGTGGAGGCCGCCCGCTGACGCGGAGCGAAATCAAAGCGCAAAACTCCCGCGAATACCTTTTGGGGCAGCGGGATGAATACATTCGCCGGTATGGCGAAGACCTCGGCGCTTTCCATTTCCTGGTCATGCTGGTGAAGGCGCAGGGCGCCAAGGCCCACAAGCGGGGTGATGTGCAGGCGCTGCGGCTGCTGGCCCACGACCTGCACGGCGTCTACCTCAAGCACACCCAGTAGCACCCGCCCGGGAGGGGGCCGGCCGACGCGGCCGGCCCCCTCCGGCGTGGTCCCAACGCCCGCACGCCCGCCCGCCCGCACACCCGCCCGCGCACACGCGTGTACGCGAGGCGCACCGTCCTTGTCAAGGAAGGAGCCCGACACGGTGTCCAGTACCTCCGACGGGCCCGGCGACGGCCCCGGCCGACTCATCCCCTTTCCCCCGGGAAACGGCGTCACCGACCGGCCCGTACCGGTCGCCGACCTCGACCGTCTCATTCCCCCGCCCGATGAAATCCCCCCGGAGAAGCCCGAGGAGCAGACGATCGAGCTCCCGCCCGTACGGGAACCGATCAGCCCGGAAAGTGCTCTGCGCGCCGAACCGGGCCCCGACTCCTCCCCGGCCGAAGAGGAGTATGACGCCGAGGAAGAAGAGGGCGAGTACGAATACGAGCCGCGCCGCACCTTTATGGAAAGGGTCGGTGACTGGCTCGAATACCGGATCGCCCGCGGCTACGCCGACCTCGACGCGGAAGGCCCCTACCGGGAAGCGGTCATCGCCGCGAAAATCGCCCGTCTGAAATCGGAAAGCGACCGCGAAATTGCCCTGCTCGAAGCGCACAACAAACTGCGCCAGGCCGCTATTCAGGCGGCGGCCGACAAGAAATCCGCCCAGGGAAAGGGCGACGCGGCCACAACGAAAACCGGCTCCGGCGCTTCCGGCGGCGGGCGGGGCGGGACCGGGGGCGGACCGTCCGGGGGCGGGAGGAACACCTCCGGGTCGGGCGGCGGACCGGGCGGCGGGCGGGGTGGCGCCGGGGCCGGCGCGGACAAGGGCGGCCGCAAGGACGCCAAGACCTCCGCCGCGACGTCGCCGTCCTCGGGGCGGGCGGAGGACAAGCTCCGCCAGCAGCAGGCCAAGGCGAAGGCGGACCGGCAGGCCACGGCCGCGAAGGCCAACGAGGACCGGCGGCGCGCCAAGGAGTCCAGTGGTGGCGGTCGGGACGGTGCCACGGGGGCCGGCGGGTCGCCGCGTCAGGAGCGGGCGGCCGCTCGGCAGTCGGCCCGCGCCGAGCGGCACGCCGAACGGGCCAGGGCCCGCGACCAGCGGCGATCTGCCGAGCAGGCCGCCGATCTGAAGGACCGCGCCAAGGACCGCGACCAGGCGCGCGCCGAGAAGCAGCGGGTCCGGGACAAGCAGTGGGCCGATCGCGAGAAGCGGCGGGACCAGAAGGAGAAGTCCAGGGCCGAGCGTGATGCCGCCCGCGCGGCCAAGCGCGAGGAGAAGAAGGCGGCCGACGCCAGGCGTACGACGCTGGGCGCGGCAGTCGTGGACGAGGCGCGGCGGCGGTTCGACAAGCGCCGCCAGGCCGCCAAGGACGGCGACAAGACCGGCGAGGGGGAGGCCCAGGAGCCGGATGCCGAGTCCGGCAAGGACAAGGTCGCTGGTGGGGACGGTGAGAAGGGCCCTGGCCCCGTCGACGGCAAGGACGGTGCGAAGAGCGCCGACAGTACCGTCGGCAAGGAGGACGTCGGCGGCAAGGACGAGAAGTCCGCCGAGCCGGAGCAGGATGCGCCTGCTGCCGGGACCGAGGACTCCAAGACCACGGGCCCTGAAAGCCCCTCAGACGGCACCGAGGGCACGTTCGTGGGCTCGGAGTCGGGGCAGGCCGACACAGGCGGCGAGAAGCCGCCTGGGGGCCCCGGTACGGCGGGCGAGGGCAAGCCGTCGTTCGGCGAACGGATCAGAGATCGGTTCACCAAGGGACGGCCCGTCGACGAGGACGACCCGCAGCCGCCGTTGTGGGAGCCGGCCGAGGCCGAGCGTGCCCGCCCGCCGCTGCGGCCGGAGCCCAAGGACGACGACATCGTCGACGCCATCATCGTGGACGATCCCGCCGACCAGGCCGCGCCCGCATATGCCCTCGAGAGCGGCAGGCCCGCGCAGGACGCCGGGTCCGCTGCGGACGGCGAGCCCGCCAAGGACGCCGGGCTCCTTGAGGACGCCCGCTCCGCCAAGGACGCCGGTCCCGCGCAAGACGACGGGCCCGTCGAGAACGGAAAGCCCTCGCAGGACGGCGGGTCCGTCGAGGACGGCGAGCACGCTGAAGGGACCGGGATCCCGGCGCAGGCCCCACCATCCGACACCAAATCTGAGGAGGACCCAGCGATGGGCAACAGTCCGACACGGGCGGGCTCGCGGCCGCTGGCCGCGCAGCACCAGACCGACATCACCTTCGGCGAGTACCTGGTGGAGATGACCAACATCGCCCTGGCCGCCCACCAGGACAAGGCGACGGCCGAGGAGATGATCGCCCGCCTGCTGGCCACGACCAAGGCGCTGGAGGAGATGGCCACCGACCTGGCCGGGGAGCACAACATCGACAAGAGGGTGACCTCGCGGCTCCGCGGCTTGTCCGAAGCGCTGACCGAGATGAAGGAGCAGGCCGAGCGGTGCGCCCAGGAGTGCGCTGTCGCCGTCGAGGCCGCCGGGTATGCCGCCGCGGGTGTCGCCCGTGTCTACGGCCAGGACATGGACGCCAAGGAGGAGGCGGGCCTGGAGCAGGTCTCGGCCGCCGCCCACCACGACTGACCCCGGGTCAGGACACCACCACGAGACAGGACACCACGATGAGCAGTGACACCGTCACGAACGACGACAACCGCTACCAGGCCATCCAGGACAAGCTGACCATGCTGTCCAAGGCGCTGGACGACAAGGCGATCGAGCTGGAGAGCCTGCGCATCCGGATGCGGGCCAACGCGAAGCGGGCCGAGGACACCGCCCAGGCCGTCGAGGACGCCGAGCTGGACCCGATGTTCGTGGAGTTGACCCACGCTGTTGCCGTCGCGCTGGGCAGCGCGGCCGTCCAGGTCCGCCGCCTGACCGAGGACGCGGTCGCCGGTGCGGCCCACGCCCGCCTGGTCCGGCGCACCCACGCCCGGCTCTACGGGAAGCTCGACGAGATCCGCTCCAACCGCCGGCATCGGACCCCCAAGCCCGGCTTCTTCTCCTACGGCTAGATCGTCGCTTCCCCCGATCCCACCGTCCCACCTTGTCAGGGGCCGGACCGCCACCACGCGGACCGGCCCCTGACCCGCTTCCCCCCTTCAGGAGAGTCCCGGATGTTCCTGCCGCGCAGTGTGGCGCTCGAACGCCTCGCCTACACCCTGACCGCTCCCGCCCTGGCCCTGGCCCCGAACCTGACCCCCGACGGCCCGGCGAACATCGCGCTCCTGCTGGCCGGTGCCGCCGGGACCGCCAACGCCCTGCACGCCGCGGCCGGCCGGCTGCCCGGCTCCGGGCAGCGCATCGTGCGCTCCCTCCCGCTGGCCCTGGCCGCCGGGGTGGACCTGGCAGCGGTGTGGACACCGGGCTTCGGCCCCTGGCAGAGCGACGCGCTGCTCGCGGCCGGCTGGGCGCTTCTCTGCGGCGCGCTCGCCCCGCTCTCGCGCACCGGACGGCGTGGCCACCGCCCCGCCCCGGCCACCCAACTCCCCGTTCCCGCAGCCCTCGCTGCCCCGGTGCCGGCGGCCCTGCCCGCCGCTGCCGTACCGGCGAAGGAGCCGCTGCATCCTGAGGACGGCGCCTCCCTCTACACCCGCAGCGCGCGGGAGTTGTGGGAGCGGGCGGGTCTTCCGGGGGGCACGCTGCTGGTGAAGGCGGTCCCGGACCCGGACACCCAGCGCGACCTGACGATCCTGCTGCGCTCGAAGGACCCCGGCCGTCCGATCAGGTCCCTCTCGAAAGCCGATGTCGCCGCTGCCTTCGCCGTACGCGAGGAGGAGGTCGCCCTGGCGCCGATGGAGCAGCAGCCCGGTGGCCGGCAGGGCGGGCCGGGCTGGCTGCAGGCCCACATCACCCCCGACGCCGCCGCCCGCCGCGCCAAGGCCCCGACGCCGAAGGAGCGGTGGGCCGACAGGGTCGCCGGGCCCAAGGGCGGCGCCCCGGGCTCCGAGCTCCTCACCGAGATCCGGGACGGCGAGCGCGGGGTGACGTTCTACCGGGCGCGGATGGTCGACGAGACCGAGACGCCGCGCATCGACCTGGCCCGGGTCTGCCGCGGCCTGGACATCCCGGCCGACGACTCCCGGGTGTTCGTCCTCGTCGAGGGCAGCGAGTTCCTCGTCAGCGCGTTCGACACCCCGCCGTTGTCGCAGACGTTCCCGGCCACCCGGGAGCTGCTCACCCCCGATGCCAAGGGGATGTACGTGTGCGGCTACGCCACCACCGGCCAGCCGGTGAAGAACATGATCTTCCAGCACGACAAGAACGCCCCCTGCCACGGCCTCATCCTCGGCGTCAGCCGCAGCGGCAAAACGCAGTACTTCGCCCTGGCCATGGCGGCCCACTCGCTGGGCGGCGGGGTGGTGTGGCTCTCCACCGTCCGCAAGGACGAGAAGACCTCCGTGCTGGGCCAGTACATCGACCGGCAGGGCTCCAACGCCCTGTGGATGGCCCGCTCCCTGCGCGCGGCCAAGGCGCTGTGCGAGATCCGGGCGGAGATGCCCTGGCCGCACGACGGCCGCCCGCACGACTACAAGCCCGGCGACCCGCGCTGCCCCTACCGGCCGCTGGCGGTGTTCGCCGACGAGTTCATGACCGCCTCCAAGGATGAGGAGTACGGCGAGTTCATCCAGATGGACGCCGACGACCTCACCGTCACCGGCCTGAAGTACGGGATCGGCCTCTACCTCGCCGGGCAGTCCCCGTTCGCGCACGACGGGTTCTCCTCCGGCATGAAGAACAACCTGCGGCAGAATTCCCGCGCGGTGGTGTTCAACATGGGCAACCCCGCTGCCACCCGCAAGGCCGTCGAAGGCGCGATGGAGGACGCTCACGACGTGCCGACCATCCCCGCCCGCTACTCCCAGCAGGAGGGCTCCGCGATCGAGCGGGCCATCAAGGGTGAGGCCGACCCCGAAAACGGCGTCTCCACGGGCGGCGTCGCCGTCATCGTCCTGGACAACGGCCGCGCCGTCCTCATGCGGTCGCTCTTCGCGGACTTCGACACCGACCTCGCCGGCATCTTCCCCGACGAGGTCTTCCGGCTCACCGACTACGAGATCGCGGAGCTCGAGAAGCGCGGCCTGTGGTTCGACTGGTCCGAACCCGAGCGGCCCGGCGAGTTCCGGCCCGTCCCCGACGACGACGGCGACGACGATGAGCCCTACCGACGAGACGGCGGAAGCGGCGGAAGCGGCGGTGGGAAGCCCGGCGGCGGGAAGCGCCGGACCGAGGTCACCTCCGCCCGCCAGGCCCTCGACGCCATCAAGACCCTCGTCCCCTAACCCACCCCACCCGCCTGGGCCCGGCCGCGTACTTGCGCGGCCGGGCCCACGGCCGCCCCCGAACGGAGAACACCGTGGACCCCCAGCTCACCCCGCCCACCCCGCTCGCCCCGTCTGCCCGGGCGTTGTCCGAGAGCGAGGCGGCCGCCGAGGCCCGCCGCCTGATCACCGACGCCTACCGCCCCGACCAACCGCAGCCGCAGCCAGCGGCCGGGTTCCCGACGTCCTACCGGGACGACTCCCCGCTCCCGACGGTCGGTCCCACCCCGCCGGTGGCCCAGCCCGAGACCCGGATCGTCCCGGCCTGGGCGGCCGGCACCGCCGTCGCCTCGATCGGGATCGGCGCCGGGATCACCGGGATCGGCTGCGGCGCCTGGCTCATCCTGCAGGGCCTGGCCGCCGTCACCCTCACCTCCGTGCTGATGGTCACCCTGCCGCTGGCCGCCCTCGCCGCCGTCGCCACCGCGATCGGCAGCGCCCTCCAGCACGCCCGCACGGCCGCCCCCCACCGAGAGACTTACTACACTGGGCCCGTCACCCAGCACATCACCCACAGCGAACAGACCGTGCACGGTCTGTTCGGCCGCATCACTAACCGCTGACCGGCGGGTTTCAGACGTTCCGCCCGGCTCTCGTCCCCCGCCCCCACCGCGGCACGCAGGACGAGAGCGGGACAGGCCGTCCGGCCCCACCACCGCTTTCGCGAAGGAGTACCCCGGCCATGTCGGCGCGGCCGCCAGCGTCCTGGGCGCCCTTGTGTGACTGAGCGTTGCAGCTGGCCAGGTGAGCGTTCATTCCTGTACCGGGGCCGGGGGAGCCGCCAACGGCTCGTCTCGCCGCCAGAACGTCGGACGCCACCAGTACAGAGTGCTCAGGTCCTCAGGCCATGCGCCACTACTTCTTGGCGGTTCAAAGGAGTCCCGCGACGGGTCAATCGGGCGCCATCCC
This sequence comes from Streptomyces sp. NPDC045287, assembly GCF_056432325.1. Taxonomy (NCBI): domain Bacteria; kingdom Bacillati; phylum Actinomycetota; class Actinomycetes; order Kitasatosporales; family Streptomycetaceae; genus Streptomyces; species Streptomyces sp. NPDC045287. The sequence continues at coordinate 91,093 of NZ_JBWKJG010000023.1, read as the reverse complement.
GGATCCAGCGGCTCATCCTGTGCCGGAGGGCGTACGCGCTTGAGGAAGCGTTCTTCCATCGCACCGAAACGCTGGTAGTTGCGTTGCGCGTCCACCAGACACACCGCGTTGGCGCCGAAGCTCCACGGCCACCGCAACTGGACCAGGTCGTCCTCCCAGAAACACACGGAGCAGATGTCGTACGACCACATCTCGCCGAACATCTGGTGCCCACAGCAAGGACAGGGCAACCAGCCTCCAGGAGGCGGCGCGGTGGTGCTCTCGGGGGCCGTCAACGATGCCCCTGCCGCTTCTGCTGCCTCCAGTGCGTCGAGCTCGGTTAGCTCGGCTCGTATCTGCTCATCCGCATCACTCACGGACGCAAGGCTATAAACATCCCATCCGGTAGATCGGCGGGCAGCCTCCACGCCACCCTGCCCACACCTGCCCCACTCGGCGACGACACTCTGGCCATGACCTGTGACCCGCTCTCCCGCGCTACCGAGCCCGCCCTGTACACCGTCCCCTCCCCCGCCCACGACGCCTGCCATCAGACCGCTCTGCCGGTGTCGGGTGCGGTCGAGCTGTCGGGCGAGCGCGGTCCGATGGTGTGGGTGCCCGGCCCCGACGGCGACTTCGTCTGCGTGCCGCGCGACATGCTCCCCGCCGGCTACCTCCACACCACTCCCACCCCCGTCCCGCCCCAGCGGGACCTGACCGCGCAGCCCGTCCTCGATCCCACCGCGCAGCGCGTCCTGGCCGGCGGGCTCGCCGCCGGAGCGGCCGGCGCCGGGCTCGGCTGGGGTATCGGCCAGGCCGCCGCCGGCGTCGCCGCCATCAGCGGCAGCACCGCCTTCGTCGCCGTCCTCGCCCTGCTGCTCCTGGCCAAGCTCACCCACCGCGGCAGCAGCGGCGACGGCGCCACCACGGCGACGAACGTGCACTACGAGACCACCGTGATCAACCACAACCGGTGGCTCGGCCGCTCCACCACCAACTCCTGACCGGGCCACCTACCTCGTACTCAAACCCTGCCCCGCACCGGGTATCGAGTCCGGGGCGGCCCGCTGCCGACGCGGCCTGTCCGCTCAGGCGTCGAGGGTATGTCCAGTCGTTGCGTCCACGTGGTCGGGGATCTCATCGTGACGGTCGCCCACGGTTGGTGTCCCAGCCGGCTCGAACATGAGGATCGCGGCGCCGGACGGTGCGTACGGCTTGTGCTCCGTACCTGCGGGGACGGTGAAGACCGCTCCCCGCGGAAGCAGGACCGTGCGCTCGCCCTCGGGCTCACGCAAGGAGATGTGCAGTTCCCCGTCGAGCACCAAGAAGAACTCGTCGGTGCCGTCGTGGGCGTGCCAGATGTGTTCGCCTGCGACCTTGGCGATCCGGACGTCGTAGTCGTTGACGCGCGAGACGATGCGGGGGCTCCACAGAGCATCGAAGGAGGCCAGAGCCTGGCCAAGGGGGATGGGCTGGTTACTCATGGGCTCATCCTCAGCCGTTTCGCGGGGGCAGCCTGAGTGCTAGGAATTGCACATGGCGAAAGGATCCTCGCACCAAGCTCACGCGGCGGGCGTGCACCGGGTGGTCGTGATCGTGGACGAGAACTCAAACCCTTTCGAACTCGGCTGCGCAACCGAGGTCTTCGGCCTCCGCAGGCCGGAGATCGGCCGCACTCTCTACGACTTCAGGCTCTGCTCCCCCGAGCCCCGCACCCCGATGCGAGACGGGTTCTTCACGCTCACGGGAGTCGCCGACTTGGAGGCGGCCGAGGCGGCGGACACCTTGATCGTCCCCAACCGTCCCGACGTCGAAGTGCCCCGTCGACCCGCTGTGCTCGAGGCCATCCGGCGGGCGCACGCGCGTGGCGCACGCCTGATCGGCTTCTGCAGCGGCGCTTTCACCCTGGCCGAGGCCGGTGTGCTCGACGGGCGGCGGGCCACCGCCCACTGGCAGTGGGCGGCTTCCTTCCGGTCCCGCTTCCCTGCTGTCCGCCTGGAAACAGACGTACTGTTCGTGGACGACGGTGACATCCTCACCGCTGCGGGAAGCGCGGCCGCACTCGATCTCGGGCTGCATGTGGTCCGCCGCGACCATGGGGCTGAGGTTGCCAACTCCGTGAGCCGACGACTGGTCTTCGCGGCGCACCGGGACGGCGGGCAGCGGCAGTTCGTAGAGCGTCCCATGCCCGAGTTCCCCGACGAGTCCCTGGCACCCGTCTTGGCCTGGGCGCAGGAACGGCTCGACTCACCGCTCACGGTGTCAGACCTTGCGGCACAGGCTGCGGTCAGCCCGGCGACGCTGCATCGTCGCTTCCGGGCACAGCTGGGAACGACCCCGCTGATGTGGCTCACGGGAGAACGACTTGCCTTGGCATGCCGATTGATCGAACGAGGCGAGTCACGCTTTGAGGTGGTCGCACGGCGGAGCGGGCTGGGCACCGCTACCAACTTGCGCACGCTGATGCGGCGCGAGACGGGCATCACTCCATCGGCGTACAGGCGTCGGTTCGGGCCCGAGGCGAATTGACGGCGGGGACGTCCCCCCAGCGGCTTTTGAACCCAGCCACAGTCGGGGAGCGGCCGAACAGCGCCCGGCCAGAACACCGCCTCTTCACCAGCAGACCACCTCGCGCACCGTCGCCACCGCCATCGCCCGGACGACCCCCTCGGGCCTTCGCTCTACGCGGGCTGGACCTGCTCCCGCGGGACTTTTCCACCGTGCGCACCGGCGCCCCGCAGATCACGGTCCAGCCACAGATCCACATCCCGGTCCAGCCCGACGGACCCGCCCCGGACAACGTCCGCCAACTCGGCCGCTGATCCGGTCGCTCCGCCTGGCCACCGGCCGCCGCCCGCATCCGAGCGGTCCGACGGACGGCGACCGGACAGGCCGACCGGCCCTTCCGCCCGTGCCCCCGCCGACGAACACGTCGGCGGGGGCACGGTGCTTCCCACCCCGACCCATCGGAGGAGACCTTCGTGTCCGTCACCCTCAACGCGCACCAGCTCGGCCGTCTGATCGAGCGGACCGTCGACCACATCGGCGACGAGCACACCCCCGCGCTGCACGGCATTCGCCTGGAGGCCGACGGCGTCTTCCTGTACGCCGTCGCCTCCGACCGCTACACCCTGGCCGTCGCCCGTTACCGCCACCACGGCCTGACGGGCCGGCCGTTCGCCCGCACCCTGCCCGCCCCCGCCCTGCCCGTGCTGCGCCGGTGGGCGGCCGACCAGCCCGGCAGCGATCCGGTCACCCTCACCCTCAGCAAGGGCAAGGTGCGCTTCGCGGCTCCGCGGGGCGAGATCGGCCTCGCCGTCGACGACGAGCGGGAGTTCTTCGGCTGGCGCGGCGTCCTGCGCGGCGTCATCGAACAGACTCCCGCTCCTGCCGACGCCGACGTCGAGATTGTGGCCGAGGGCGTCTTCCCGGTGCTCGACAGCCGGCTGCTGGCCCGGTTCGCCGGCGCCGACAACCACGTCCGCGTCCGCGTCACCGCCGACCGGCAGCCCGTCCTCCTGGTCGGTGAGGACTTCATCGGCGCCCAGATGCCCGTCCGCTCCCGCCGAGAGGGTTTCGACACCGGCTTGGCCGAGGACCTCGACCAGGTCCGCGCCCTGTGGGGCAGCGTCCTCGCCGACACGCCCGCGGGCACGATGCCCGACGACCTGCCCACCGCCCGCTGCAACGTCGACGGCGCGTCCCGCACGGTGAGCGAGACCGCCGAAGTCCTGCTGCGGCAGACGCTGTGCTCCACCCACAACCTCTTCGAAGAGGACGGTGCCTCCCCGGCCGCCGTGGCGGCGCACGCGACGGCGGGCGTCATGGCCTGGTCGGCGTTCCGCTACCTCGAAGCGCTGCACCGCGCCGACCCCAAGCTCGCCGCCCAGGTCGTCACCGAGACCGCTGAGCAGCTCGACGATGGGGCGCTCGGCGAGTTCGCCTGGGACGCCGCACAGAGCGCCGGTCACGACCCCCAGAAGTGGCAGGACGACCTCGAAGCCCGGCAGACCGTCCGACGAGGCAAGCAGGCCGCCGCGATCCCCACCATCTGACCCCGCAAGTTCCCCGCACGCCGCCCGCACCCGCCGACACCAGCACGACGTCGGCGGGGCGCGGCGCTGTCCACCAACCCGCTCGACCCGCTGGAGGAGACCACCCGTGCTCACGCCTCGCCAGCCGCAACAGCACTTGACTCGCGCTGGCCTCCGACCTGCCGGCATCTGTCCTCGACGACCTCACCGGCACGAGCATGAGCAATGCCACACGGTGGACCGCATACGCGGAGCGGGACGGGTTCGACTACATCGCGTGCTGCAAGGAGACTTGAAGGAAGCTGTCAGACCAGCGTCACTCAGCACTCTGCAGGCCCGCGGATGGTCTTCACTGACAGAACCGGATCGACAGGTGGTACCAGTTCTCTGTTAGCGACTTCCACAAGGTGCATCGGAGGATCGCCGTCTTTCAGAGCGGTCACGTACTCGATGACCTGGGCATGCGTCAGCACCGGAAGGCTCCGGCGCAAGGCGTGCATGGCATGGATCCGTCCGCGAGTAGCCGCTACTGCCCGAACCTCATCATGTAGATCGTCGACCGCGGTCCGTACGGCCTGGCCTCGTATGCGCACTCGGTAGTCCACCACCCATGCCTCAGTTACCGCGGAGACGACCCCGATCTGGTGAAGGCTGCCGTTGAGGCGATCAACCAGGTACGGCCCGTTCCCGGCGAGCATGAAGTCGGGATTCCTGGTCCGCAGGTACTCCTCGGACGTCCAGGAGATCACCCAGGCCAGCTCGTGCTGTTTCACATGCGCCACAGCCATGCGCATCGGCTCTAGTCCCGCCGCCAGGTCACGCTGATAGTCGCGTTCCAGCTCCTCTTCAACGATCTGAACCGCAGCATCTCGCTCAATCACGCGTGCAGCATCCCCTACGGACTGCAACGGCGACCAACAGATTACTCGGGCATCAGGGCGCCAGCCGCTGCCCATACCGGAATACCGCACCTACGGAACAAGTGCACTCCGCCAATACCGCTGCGCACCCAGGGCCGCTGCGACCCCTGCGACAAGGGCTACGAGCCCAGCCCCGACACGTACTTCGCTTCCACGACCCCGGTGATCCACCGGCTGGCCGCCTGATCAACGGCCCTCGTCCTCAAGGCCGGTCACTGGCGGCTGTGCGCCGACCGTCACCGCATCACGCTCTTGCCCCGGCCCCGCCGCACCTGCCCCGACTGCCGGGGCGCGGGCGGCTGGTGGGTCGGCGGCGCGAACCCGGAGATGGAGGCGTGCGGCTGCTGGTCCGACCGGCGCGAGCTGCGCGTTCGGTTCCTGCCCGTCCCGGCCTGGTCGGACGGGCCCCTGTTCTGAACGACCCGACTCCGGCCGGTGCGGCCGGGGTCGGACCTCGGGTGGCCGCGCATCGGTAAAGGGTCGGCCGCCCGCTTCTTCACCCTTCGAGATCAGGAGAAATCCAGCATGACGCATCGCTCCGCCCTCTTCGCCGCCGTCCTCGGTCTCGGTCGCGCCGGGTCGAACGTCGGTGATCATTTCGTGCAGTCCGACTACTGCGCCAGGGTCAAGGGCGCCACTGACGACAAGCCCGTCCACTTCGCCGCCACGCCGGACGACGAGCCGACCGTCCACGGCACGGCCGACGGCATCAAGGCGTGCGCCTGGCATTGCCTGACCTACACCGCCACCCAGGCCCTCGCGGTCGGGGCCGGCGCCCGCGTCCTGGGCATCCGGTTGCACCCCGGCGCCGCTGCGGCCGCGCTCGCCCTGTCGTTCGTCACGCATTACGCCGCAGACCGCCGGGTGCCGGGCGGGCTCCTGGAGACGCTCGCCACGAAGGCTGGCAAGGGCAACTTCTGGCGCCTGGCCGATCACGGCATCAACGGGGCGTACTGCCTGGACAGCGCCTGGCACCACGGCTGGGAGACGGCCGCCGCGCTGGTCGCCACCATCGGGGCGAAGACCCGGTGACCGGACCCTCCACCACTTTCCCCCTCCCGCACTGCCCCCGGGCACTCGCACCGCTCCCGCGACAGGAGAACTCGCGCTCATGGCCCGCACCTTCAACGCCACGCTCCAGCCGCTCGCCACGACCGTCCCCGACCCCGCGCTGATCGTCCTGATCGGAGCGGCCGGCTCCGGCAAGTCCACCTTCGCCGCCACCTGGCCCAGCACCCAGGTGCTGGAACTCGACGCGTTTAGGGCGATGGTCTCGGACGAGGCCGGCGACCAGACCGCCACGGTTGATGCGGTCGCCGCCCTGTGGACCGTCCTGGAAGCCCGCCTGGCCCGCAAGAAGACGACCGTCGTCGACGCAACGAATTGCGAGCGAGCCGTCAGGGCCGGGCTGGTGCAGGCCGCCCGCCGCCACGGCGTTCCCGCGGTCGCGGTCCTCATGGGCGCCCCGGTCTCCCTGTGCGTCATCCGGCAGACCGCCCGAACCCCCGACCGCGCCGTGCCCGCCGACACCGTCCGCGCCCAGCACACCGCCGCCGTCACCGCCTTCCCCGGTCTGCGCAACGGGGGCTTCAACCACGTCGTCTTCGCCGACCAGCTCCACCACCTGGGCCCATTTCACGTCACTCAACGAAGTCACCGAGGAGGAGGTGAAGACGGCCGCCGTCAACTACTCGTTCACCGGGCTGCGGTCGCTCTTCAGGGCCCTGCGGCGCGAGCGCCGGATCTTCCGCGACCCGGCCAGGAACGTGCACCTGACCGCGCCCGTCAGGGTCCCGCGGCCTATCCCGGCGGACCGGCTCAAGGGGCTCTTGGATCAGGTCCCCGGCATCAAGGACAAGCTCGCTCTCGTCCTGATGGCTGTCTATGCCGTCCGTCCCGAACAAGTCGCCGAGATCCGGCTCGACGACCTCGACCGCTCCACTGGGCGCCTGCGGATCCGCAGACCGAACCGGCTCGACCACGAGATCTACCTGGACGACTTCGCACTGCGGCTCGTCAAAGACTGGCTGATCGAGCGCCATCAGCGGTGGCCGCTGAGCATCAACCCCCACCTGGTCGTCAGCCCTATTACCGCCCTGCACGTCGACCGGCCCGCAGTCGGCATCTCCAACTTCAGCGCACTCCGCGACCGGGTCGGCATCAACTTCACCCAGTTCCGGCAGGACCGGCTCTTCGACGAGGCCCGCGAGACTGCCGACCCGATCCAGCTGATGCGACTGTTCGGGATCACCTCGCACACCGCGATCCACTACGTCCGCACGGCTTACCCCGAGCGCTTCACCATCGACCCCCCGCAGGCTTAGCAGGCGCTGGACGAGATCCAGTCCTCGTTGCTGCGATGGCGACCCAGCCCCACGGCCTCGAACTCGTCCTCGCCCAGACTCCTGTGGGCGCCCAGCCGCCGCAGGGCCTGGGAGATGGGGCTGACTGCTCGCGAGAACCGCTTCTTCGTCGGCTCATCCAGCGGCCCCAGTGCCAGTGCGCCATCAGCCCAGACAGCGGCTCGTTGCTCGCCGACTCCGCCGAAGTATTCGGCCTCCACATAGGCGATCGGCCCTGCCGTAGACCACTGAGCCAGCAGCGTGTCGAAGCCTCCTGGCAGCCGCCAGAACCCCAGGCCTCGTCCGTCGCTGCCGTCCGTGACGGCATCGAAGACTTCATTGGTCATCGGCATCAGCGACAGGCCCTGGCCAAGAGGCACCACTTTGGATCCAGGAACCTCGCGCGACGCGACGCGCAGCACCTCGTCACTCGCGATGACCGCCTGCAATTCGTAACCCACCCCGAACCCTCCCCAACTGATTGAAGCCTCATCTTGCCTGACACATCGTGCAGGAACCCGCGTCCCTCCCCTACTCCAGGACCCACACCACCAGCGGGTTCCTGCCATGTGAACCTTCAGAATCTGCGAACCCGCTGGTTTCGGAGTACGACCGCGGCGCCGTCTCGGGCGGCCTGCTCACCCGCCGGCAGCTACGCGATCAGCAGCTCAGCCCCGGCGGTCACGACCCGGTCGCCGTTCTGCGATGCAAGGGGTGCTCGTACCGGCCCGACCAGGCATGTATCCATCCCACCCGGGCCTGGCTCTACAGCGTGCAGCTCGCTTGATTCAAGCGGGCGTCGACGCTCGCACAGGAATGGGCGCTGGACCGGGCGATGGCCGCAAGGTCCACGTGCCCACAGTGCTGGCGCCGGTACTACTTCTGCCTGCCGTTACGCACCCAGGGCTGCTGCGACCCCTGCGCTCGGGGCTACGAGCCCAGCCCCGGCACCTACGTCGCTTCCCCCGCCCCGGTCAACCACCGGCTGGCGGCCTGACCCGAGAGGACACCACCCCATGACCGCCAACATCACCGCCGAGACCGCCACCGACACCACCGTCGACGAGACGATCCGCTACACCGCCGACGTCGTCCTGCTCGCCGCCGGGCACGTCCTGCTGATTGAACGGGGCTGGGACCCCTACGCGGGTTGCTGGGCCCTGCCCGGGGGCCACGTGGACGCCGGGGAGAGCGGCCTGGCCGCTGCCGTCCGCGAGCTGGCGGAGGAGACCGGCATCACCGTCCCGGCCGCGCCCTCCGGCAGCTCGGCGCCTTCGACACGCCCGGCCGTGACCCGCGCGGCCGGTACGTCACCGTCGCCTACACCGCCGCCCTGCCCGTACTGGTCCCGCCGAAGGCCGGCGACGACGCCACCGCCGCCCGCTGGTGGCCCCTCACCGCCCTCCCAGACCTGGCGTTCGACCACGCCGAGATCCTCGCGGCCGCCACCACGGCCCGCTGACGGACACCGCGATCGCCCGGGTCCGCCCCCCGCTCTGTCCCCGGCATCTCGAAGCCGTCCCGGCGTCCCTCGCCTGCGTGGCCGGGACGCCGGGGCGGCCCGCGCATCGGCAAAGGACCGGCCACCGGCCCCGAATCACGAACCGCCCGACACGCCCCGCACGAGGAGGACCACCCGCATGACGACCATGACCCACACTCCGATGACCGACAAGAACCTCGACGCGGCCAACGCGACGCTGGCCGCTGAGATCGGCCGCACCGACGGCAAGGCTTCCCTCTTACTCGCGTTCACCGGCGCCGTCCTGGCCAGCCTGATCTCCCTCGCCGACAAGGACCTGCCGCCCGCCGTCCGGGGTCTGGGCGTGTGCGCCGCGGCCGCGCTCGGCGCCGCGACCGTCCTGCTGCTCCTGGTCGTCCGCCCCCGCCTCGGCGGCCAGGACCGTGCTTCCTTCCCGTACTGGGCGCGCCTTGAGGAGGGCCAAGTCCTCGCCTGCATGGACGGCGACACCCGCCCGGCCCGCATCCGGGTCCTCTCCCTCCTCGCCGTGCGCAAGTACCGCCTTCTTCGACGCGCGATCGACTGCGTCCTGGCCGCCCTCGCCGCCACGACCGCCGCCTTGGTCTGACGGCTCCCCGCGCCGCCCCCACCCCGCCGTCCGGGGCGGGGACGGTGCGGAGGACCGGACAGCCCGGCCCCGACATCCTCGAAGGAGACGCCCGTGGCGCTTTCGCCGCCCGACATGTCGATCCCCGATCCGGCCGTCATCGTGCTCATCGGCGCGGCCGGCTCCGGCAAGTCCACCCTCGCCACCTCGACCTGGGGCCGACTCAGGTGCTGTGCCTCGACCAGTACCGGGGCCTCGTGGCGGACTCCGCCGGCGACCAGACCGCCACCGGCGACGCCGTCGTGCTCCTCCAGCACGTTCTGGAGGCCCGGCTGCGCCGCGGCCTCACCTGCGTGATCGACTCCACCGGTACCGAAGTACACGTCCGCGCGCAGTACGTGCAGGCCGCCCGCCGCCACGGCGTGCCGGCCGTCGCGCTCCTGATGCCCACGCCGCTCGAGGAGTGCCTGGCACGCAACAGGGTCCGTCCGGACGAGCGGCGTGTGCCGGAGGACACCGTCCGCGCGCAGCACCGCGCCGCCGCCGACGCCCGCCCGCACCTGCACGACGAGGGCTTCGACTACGTCGTGGTCGCCCCGAGCACCGACCGCCCTGCCCCGGCCGCCGGTTGGGACCAGGCGGTCTTCCGCTGCGGGCAGTGCGGCGCCGTCCGTACGGCGGCCACCGAAGCCGAGTACCTGAAGACCGCCGGCGCCCACCGTGATGCTCACGCGCTCCTGGCCCGGCTCCACCCCATCGAGCGCGACGGTCTGGCCTCAATCCTGCGTACCGTCCTGCCCGCCGCGGACCTGTGCACCGAGGTCCTGGCCCTCGTCGACCAGGCCGGCGAGGATGCCGCGCGCCCGGGCGGGTGCGGGTGACCGTCGTCCAGGGTGCCCTCGGGGACCGCGACGCCCCGCTCGCGGTGAGCCCGGCCGTGGTTCCGTCCGGCTGCTACTGGTTCACCGACCCCGACGGCGCCCTGTGCCTGATGCCCGGCTGCATGGCCCGAGTACAAGATCCGGAAGCCGAGTGCACGTGCGCCAAGGACGGCGCTCGCCTGCGCCGCACCGAACAGAAACTCCGGGACCTTCGGGAGCGCGAGCGGTACGCCGCGACCTGGTGGGACGCACTGAGCGAAGCCGTGCGTGATCATCCCGACGCCGCCCGGATCCTGGCCGACGCCCGCCGCCGGGCCGGCCGCTGAACAGCCCGGGACAACCGCCTTTGCGTGGCAGCTTCGTCGGCTGTCCCGGGCCACCCCATCCCGTACGAGACGAGAGGGACTCCCTCAGTATGTCCTCCACCCCGCGCGCCCGGGCCCGAACCGGGCAACGCGCCCTCCTGGTGACCACCGCCGCGCTGCCGCTGACCGGCTGGGCCGTCCACGCCCTCGCGCTCCACAGGCGCCTGGCCGCCAGCCGCCGCGACCCGCTCACCGGCCTGCTGCGCCGCGACGCCTATACCGCCCGCGCCCGCCGGCTCCTCGCACGCCACGACGACATGGCCGTGGTCATGGTCGACGCCGACAGGTTCAAGGAGATCAACGACCGGCTTGGGCACGCGGCGGGCGACACCGTCCTCGCCTCGATCGCGTCCCGCCTCACGGCCTGGGCGGGCCCGCGCGCTGCGGTCGGCCGGCTTGGAGGCGACGAGTTCGCCGTCGTCCTGGAGCTCCCCGCCGCTCGCCGGGTCCAGCACTTGGAGCAGCTGGTCCGGATGCTGCACACCCCAGTCGTCCTCGACGACGGCCGCACCGTTGACGTCGCCGCCTCGGTCGGCGCCGCCACCCTGGACGTGATCGGCGCACGCGACCTGTCCGCGTTGCAGCGGGCCGCCGACGCCGCCCTGTACGACGGCAAGCACACCGGCCGCCCGATCCTCGCCACCGCGGAGCACGCCACGGTCCCCTCCCTCAACGGGCGCCGCCTCGGCCGACCGGGCACGGCCGTGTGGGGACGGGCAGCATGAGCGACCCCACCCTCCTCGCCGACCCGGGCGCCTGGGTGCGGGGCATCACGATCCGCCAGCCGTGGGCCACCTGCATCCTCGCCGGGAAGAACATCGAGAACCGGTCCGCCCACTGGCCGTGGCGCGGCTGGGTCCTCATCCATGCCGGGAAGGCGAAGCCGGACCCCGCCCTGCTGCGTGACCCGCTGGTGGCCACCGCGATCCGCGACCGGGAGCTTCACCGAGGCGCGGTCATCGGCGTTGCCCGGCTCACCGACTGCCACCTCGACCAGGGGCCCGAGCACTGCACCAGCCCCTGGGCGCAGCGCGACGCGCACCACCTGGTCCTCGACGACGTCCGCGAGCTGCCCCTCCCGGTGCCCGCCATCGGCGCGCTCCCCGCGTGGAGACCGGCACTCGAACTCGTCGCCCAGGTCCTCCAGCAGCTCCCGCACCTGCGGCCGTGACCGCCCGGCGCCGCCACCTGCGCGCGGTGCCCGCACAGCCAGAGCAGCCCGTCGCGCCGGTCCACCTCCTGAACTGGCGCGACGGCCGGCACTTCGGGCCGCCTGCCCCGTGCGTGCTGTGCGGCACCACCACCCCGCTGAGGTCTCACGCCCAAGAGCCCGCTCACAAGGTCTGCGCGGAGCTCTGGAATTCACGAAACCCCGGCGAGATGCGGTTCGTCTCCGACCCGCTCAAGGGCGGCCAGACGACCGACCACGCCTGAACCCAGCACCTCCAGCCGGAGGCCCCCATGAGCAGCACCCAGCACGACGTCGACCACACCCTCGCCTACCCCGAGCCGCCCGCCTCCCCGCTCTGGCACCGCCACAGCGCGAAGGAGTTCCGCCCGCTCACCCCGGCCCAGCGGCAACGCAACCGCGAGCTGCTGCTCCTCGCCCAGCACAAACCCCGCACCACCGCCGCCTGAACTACCGGCGGCCGCACCCGGTGCGTCCGCCGCGCCCTTCTACCTGGAGGCCCCTATGTACGACGTGTTCATCGACTCCTTCGGCGCCCGCTGGCAGGACCCGCCGCCCCCGCGCTACCGCGCCGCCGTCCTCGCCATCAACCTCACCAACACCCTGCTCAACCCACCCGACGACCCGGCCCTGGCCGATATCGTCGCCCGCCAGACCGGACAGGACCCGGGCGTACGCGACTATGTGCTCACCACTCCCGGTGCGGCCCGCATCGTCGACGACGCCGTACACGAACTCACCGCCCTGCGCGACGCCGCGAACGGCCGCCCGGTCCAGCTCCTGGTGAACTGCTGGTACGGCCGCCACCGCGCCCCCGCCATCGCCGACGCCATCGGCCACCGGATGCGGGAGGCCGGGGCCCGGGTCGCGGTCACCCACCACCACATCGACCGGCCCCCGGTACCCCGCAAGCACCCGCGACCCGACTGCCCGTTCTGCCGGATCGTCCACGACGGCGCCCCCGCCACGATCGTCCACGAGTGGACCGACGCCCTCGCGATCCTGCCCCGCGCCGACGCACACGGCCGCCGCGGCTGCACCGACGGCCACCTCCTGGTCCTCCCCCGCGGCCACGTCGCCGACTTCACGACCGACCCCGTCGTCTCCGCCACCGTCCAGATGCGCGCCGCCGAACTCGCCCAGCAACTCGGCGGCCAGTGGAACTACCTCACCTCCTGCGGCCCCGACGCCACCCAGACCGTCTTCCACCTCCACGGCCACCTCGTGCCCCGCCGCCCAGGCGACGGCCTGGCCCTCCCCTGGACCCACCCCATCGACGACGCCGCGTAGGAGGCCGGACGTGTTCGACGACTTCAACGAGAGCGCTCGCGCCGGGGCGCTGCCCCTGAGTGCCACCAGCGGCGCCGAAGGGGCCGCCGCGGCCCGCACCGTCGCCCGCCACGCGACCAGCAAGGAGGACCTGGTCCTCCTCCTGGACGCGGTCGGCCTGCCCGGCGACGACGACACCCTCATCACCTTGCTCCCCCTCCTGACCAGTCCCGAAGGAGCCCTCGACATGCAGCAGACCCCGACGATCCCGGCCCCCAACGCGGTGGACGCCCAGCAGCGCAAGGCCGTCGCGGCCGCTACCGACGACACCGCCCTGGAGGACCCGGCCGTCGACGACTCGGTAGAGCAGCTGCTCACGTGGGCCGAGGCCCACCCCACCGCAGGCATCCGCACCAAGGCCGCCCGGGTCCGCGGTGATCTGTCCGAGCTGACCGCCCGCCGCGCCGCCGACGACGCGCAGCACGAGGCCGAAGAGCGCGTCGCCAAGCTCACGGCCGAGCTGGAGAAGGCGAAGGAGGAGCTGCGCACCGTGCGCGCCGGGAAGGCCGGCACCCGCACCACCACGGCGGCCACCACCGCGCCCACCCCGATCCGCACGGGCCTGGGCAGCGGACGCACCCGGGAGGAGCTCGCCGCCATCAGGACGTGGGCGCGCGCCAACGGCCACCAGGTCGCCGACGCGGGCATGATCCGCAAGGTTGTGCTCGAGGCGTACGACGCCGCCCACCAGACCCCGGCCGCGAAGGCCAGCTGATCACGGGCATCGACGTGATCGTCGTGACATGGCGCGTCGCCGACCGGGAGATAGCGCACCAGGTCCTGCACGAGTTGACGCCCGGCGACCAGCACCAGCGCACTGTCCTGGAGCGCTTCTCCGCCGGTGGCCCCGCGGCTCCTGGCCCGCAGACGCGTACGCCGCCCGCCAGCAGGCCCAAGGGCAGCCCGCCCGGGTCCTCATGGACCTGCGGCACCGACAGCCCCCTCGTCATCGCCGACCACCCCGCCCAGGACTGACCACCCACCCGGCCGGGCCCGACCAAGGCCCGGCCCTTCCCCTGCTCACCCACTGAATGGGAAGGACCGACCGTGGCCCGCATCCGTATCTGGATCGACCCCCAGCACCGCGACGGCACCGTCTGCCAGCACGCCATCGCCCCCTCCGGAAAGCCCCGCGACCCCAAGGCCGGCTGCACCGGCCGCGCCCGCTACCAGGTGATGTGCAGCGAGCACGGAGCCGTCGGCGAACCCCACGGCCTGCGCACGCTCGCGGAGTCCACCCAGACCGCCCACCGCAACAACCACAAGGCGGCCATGGCCCGTCCCACCGCGTGACCGCGCGCTTCCGCCGCTGCGGCCACGGCACCGGTCTCTTCCCTCTCCCCCTCAGTGGACCAGGCCAACATCACCGAATTCTGCGCCCCGCTCACCGCCTTCAAAAACCCCGAGCCCTGGACCCTGGGCAGTGGCCAGGACATCACCATTGGAGATGGCCTTGAGAGCGTGTTTATCCCCGCTCTGGTGACGGCCACGACCTGACGATCATGACCATGGTCGATTCTGGTACTTCACACGCGTCGCGACCTTCTCACTGACTACATCACGTTCCGTAATCAAGTTGGTGCTGATGTGACAGAAGATGCGGTTGAGGCACCCATGCTCAGATCTTGCTCAGAAGAACGCCGATACTCGGCGCACGCTGCCGCACACGTGATTGATTCTTCGGGCAGGCCTTCACGACCAGGAGGCCTCTGACCAAGGGGGAATGACAATGAAGCACATGACGAATCTGGCGGTTACCGCCACCGCGTTCCTACTGGCGTTAGGTACGGCTGGACCCGCCTTCGCCACCGACCCGATCCCGGGCGAGACAGGCACCCCTGTCGCGACGGCTCCCCCCGCTGAGCCCGAAGAGGCACTGACGGAGGGCGTCGCGGAGACGCATGCACCGCCGCCCGCTACCGAGGATGGCGACGTCCAGGTACCGACGAAGCCGCCGGTTGACCAGCCGGATGGCCAGGCCTGTGAGCCCAGATGGTTCTACAACCCCACGAGGAAGGACAAGGACTACCACAAGGGCGTCGGAAGCGAGCAGGCCAACCGCAACGGCACGTCACAGACCGCGCGTTCGACGTTCACCTCCGAGGTGACCGGTGAGGTCGGGATCGCCGTCAATGGCGAACTCAAGGTGAGTGCCAACGTCGCTGTAATAGAGATCGAGGGCGCGTTCAACGTCGACGTATCTACCAAGCTCACCGCCAAGGTGGGCAACAGCATCGCCGTGGACACACCACCCCGCAAGACGACGCACGCCCGCTACGGTGTCTACCGGCTGAGGAGCCTGGGCTTCAGTCAGTACATCTACCCCAATTGCACCAAGAGTGCCAAGAAGAGCGTCACCATCTACACGCCCCGTCGTATCGGCTGGGCAATCTGGGAGAGCTGACGTGACACGACGCAAGCCCGTAGGACTGAGCATCGCCGCTGCGGCGATACTGCTCTCCACCAGCGCGTGTACCGAGAGCGGAGACAAACCGCAAGCTTCGGCTCCCCCCTCAGCCACGACAGAACCGGCGGTACCGCCGGCGGCACCACCTTCCAGCGCCCCGGCATCGCCCTCCGTGCAGCAACCTCCTGAACTGGACAGCAGCGAGACCCTCGCTGGACGACAGCAGGCCACTCACGGCAATGCCAGCTTCGAATACAGCAGTGGAGCCAAGGGCAAGGCGCTGATCGTCGGGGTTCGCTGCGAGGGCAAGGGCACCATGCGGGTGACGGTCAACACCGTCAACGTCTCCTTCCCGCTCGAGTGCGCCGCCGGCAAGGTCAACACCACCTACAACCAGGTCGGCGTATCCGGCGTGGAACGTGGTGGGGCGGTGTCAGTGCAGGCACCGTCTTCCGTGCACTGGTCCATGACCGTGGGACGCGGTGAGCCCGCCGCGCAAGAACCGCCTGGAGGGGGCCGGTAGATCCAGCTCGGTGTGTGGGCCGGCTCGCCGCGGTAGACCAGCCCACACACCGAACAGCAGCGCGACCAGCAAGCACAGTCCCCCACTCCCCCGGTGGAAGAGAATCCGTAGCGGATCGGTAAGGAGGCCGCACATGCACCGCCAGAGCCTATGGCCGCCGCCCGCGCCCGCCGACCACACCGTCGACGGGACCCAGCGCTGCCCATCGACCCGCTGAGGAACTCGTACTCACGCGCCGCCGGAACAGCCGCCCCCACCCCGTTGCGTACCGGCCTGAGCAGCGGACGCACCCGGGAGGGGCTCGCCGCCATCAGGACGTGAGCGCGCGTCAATGGCCACCAGGTCGCCGACGCGGGCAGGGTGCCCAAGCGGATCCTGGAGGCGTACGATGCCGCCCATCAGGCGCCAGACTGGAAGGCCGGCTGACCCGTGCACCGACCTGATAACCCTGGACGGCTTCCTCGTCATCACTGACAACCCCGCCACGTGAGCGCCCGCTTCCGCCGCTGCGGCCACGGCATCGACCCTCTTCACCAGTAGAGTTCACCGCGATGCTCACCGCCAGGCAAAGGCCGGCTTCATGGACTGGTCACGGCGACGTCGCCGTACGCATCACCTGCGACGCCCGCACCCTGGAACGCGGACGCCCCGCCGAAGGCCAACCGCCGGACGCCGACCCCGTCGCCCTGGTCCTCATCCACCCCGACACCGAGACCATCCTCACCAGCACACTCCACTCCACTGCGCCAGGACACGATTCCACGACGCTTGGATTCAGCCCCACCGACTCCTCACCCACGCCCTCGCCGGACGTGACCTCCCACCCGGCATCGACCTAGGCACCTGACCACGAAGCGCCCTCGCCGCCACCCCAACGTGGTCCTTGCCGACCGCGGCTACGACCACGATAAATACCGGCGGCTGATCCACGGCATGGGAGTCCGGCCCCTGATTGCGCGCCACAACACCGAACACGGCTCCCGCCTGGACACACAGCGGTGGGGGGTCGAGAGGGCGTTCGTGCTGCTACACCACTTCCGTCGCCTGCGGATCCACTGGGAGGTTTGCGACGATATCCACGAGGTGGCTCTGTTCGCGAAAACGGGTTCTGGCTCAACTTCTGTGGTGTCTGCTCGTGTAAGTCGTCGGCTGACCTCCGTACGAGCACGACTGACCTGCTGGTTTTCTTGCCGACCGCCGTTATGTGACGAGCCGGCCGCACCGGATCACAGAAGATGAGACAGAACCCGACTTCGGGAGGCACTCGCTGAGAATGATCTTGCTAGGGTCCACCCAAGACCTGGGGCGTTCAACGCATGGGAGGTGGAGACGATGACCCCTGAGGAGCAGGATCTGATCATGGGCCTGGTTGTCGCACCGTGTTCGCCCCCGACGCGCACGCTCGACGAGGTGCTCACCCACTTCGGCGAGTCCGACGGTGGGGCCCTGGCGCTCCGGCTGCTCCGAGACGCAATGGAGCGCAGGGACGCCGACGACGTCGAGATGGCGTTGATTGTCCATGGCGCCGCCGACGCCTCGGTCGAGGAGTTCCTGGAGCCGTTGATCGAGCTGTTCCCTACCGACTGGCACAGGGAGCACGAGGACATCGTGTCCATGCTGGGCAAGCTCCGCTCGCCCAAGACGGTGCCGACACTGGTCGAAGCGACTCGCTGGGTTCCCGAGTACTTGGAATTCGACGAAGCCCGGGCGCTCGCGGTGAAGGCGATCTGGGCGCTCGGCGGCATTCCCGGACCGGAGGCCCGAGAAGCCCTCAAGAGTTTGCGCGACGCCGAGAACGAGATCATCCGTGAGAACGCGGTGAAGCAGCTCGCGCGCCGCGGCGAGCTCTGACCGCAGAGTCGTAGTCGCTCGTCCGGAACGCCTGGCCGCGTCTCCTCGGCCAGTCGTTCCGACTAAGATCAAACTTGCCAGGATTTCCTGCAACTACTCACGGGATGTCGCACAAACCACCCGCCGGGCCGTGAGTGACTCCCAAAATCGGTTCTGGCACAGACCTTGGGGAGCGATCGCGGAGCGTTACCTCGGTGTGAACCGAGCCGCCGGCCTCCCCGCTGTGGCACTGCGGCAGCCCCCGGGCCCGGTCGCTCATGCCCGAACGGCAGCGCCGCAACCGCGAGCTTCTCCTCGCTCGCCGGGCACACCAGTACTCCGTGAACCGCAAGGAAACCATCGGCGGCGTGCCCCTCACCGTCGATCGAAACGAACGGGACGCTCCTTTCGCTATTATCGCCAAATAGTAGGGCCGTAACCGCCCCTTGTCTGGGCGCGAGGTATATAGCGCAGCCCTGGTACCAGTTCAGTCTGGTTCCAGGGCTGCACTGTTTCGCTGTGGAGGAGCCGATGACCGCCTCCGCCACTCGGCGCGGTGTCCCAGAAAGGGCCGCCGCGCCATTAAGACCGCTTACCGTTGAACTGCCCGCTTGGAGGAGCTGAGTGGAGTGCTAACTCCTTCTTACGGGCCCCTTACTGCCAGTGCAGGAGTGACTGGTGAAGGGGGAAGGAGCAGTCAGGGCAGGCGGCGTAGGCTGCGAGCACCTGCCGCATGTGCAGCTTCTTCCAGCGCTGACGCCTCTGTGGCTGAGATGTCGAGCCAGACGATGCGCTCGTTCTCGATGGAGGTGAAGACCAGCTTCTCGTCGATGTACGCCTCACAGCCGATGGTGCGGTGCCCAAGCAGAGTGAAGCGGCGCACGTCAGTCTGGAAGGAGAAGTCAAGCGGCACTCCCATGAGGTGGTCGCCCTTGCCTTGATGCTGCGTCTGAACCTCCTGCCTCATCTCGAGGAAGACTCGTTGAGGCTCGGGATCCTCGATCGGCTCATCTGTGTAGAGATCGATCATTCCTTCGGCGCCTATTGCGCCTAGATGCTTGCCAACAACGGACAGGAAGATTTCCATGTCCGCGTCCGTGGAAGTGGCGAACTTCATGATTCCTTCGTGGGTGGCGGTGTACCGGGGGCCGGGTTGGAACTCGGCCCCCGTGAACGCAGAACTCTAGCGACGTCGTGTGGCCCAGCGCCATGTCCAGCGCAGGCCGTCCCTGGTCAGTGACACCGCTTGGTACGGACGCAATGTGTATCGGCACACAAAGCGCTTCGCCTGGAACGGACTGGCCTACGCCTACAACTCCTTCACCCCGAGGTACTGGCCGCGATACACCTACAGGCACTGGAGAGGACGCTTCTAGATGAGAGCAGACGAGAAGTGGCCTGTGTGGAAGACCTGGAGCGTATGGGTGCTGATCGGCGTCATAGCACTCAGCAACCCGCATGATCAGGGATTCCTTGAGCTTGTGCAGCTTGCCCTTTTCGTGCTCTTTACTCTGGCGGCGCTAGGACACACGGGCCACTGGCTCTTTTCTACTTGGAGGCGGATGAAGTAACAGCATCGTCCTCGCACCGCTCCTCGTCACGCGCTTTGGCCCCGCCTTCCCGGCGGGGCCAAAGCTGTTTCTGGACCAGGAGCAGGGGCCTTGACCCCGCGGTCTGGACACATCAGGCGGTGGCCGCCGACCCGCGCCTCCCGCCCCGTGAGGCGCTTCATGTCCCCGAATTGGCCGCCAGCGTGGGCGCTAATACTCCAGCTGTAGATCGTGATCTTGCAAGTGGGGCTGATGCGGAGACGGGTGTGGCCATGGGCTGATAGGACAGATTGCGGGCCGGTTCGCGGGGCCAAAGAGCCGTGCCGAACCAGCAGGTCTAGGTCCGCTCGATCGTGGCCCGCCAGCGGCGCGGGGACCGGGTTCGACTTCAGGGCGCTCTCTACGGGGCTGTACGCGAAGCCGTCCTCCCTGCCCGTCAGGACGTAGACGAAGCGAGCGCGAACGCTGCCACAGGCAGCATCGCCGGTGACTGTCGGAGCCGCAGATGTCTCACATGTACTCGAAGTACCGGTCGTGCCAGTACGCCTTTCCCACCTCCTCCTCATCGTCCTCGTCTTCGTCCATTTCGCCCGCGGCTACGAGCGCCGCGACCAGTTCCTCGTCTCGGTGCGCCTCCAGTACCGACGGCCCGTCGTACGGCTCACGGAGCAGATCGGCCGGGACGAAGATGCACCCCGCCGCTGTACAGACGCCGTCGAGCCACGTCACGAGCGCCTGGGGAAGACCCGCCTCGCCGCTGGGGACATCCTCACCGACCACCGATTCCGCAGTGACGAAGTAGCCGCCGAAGTTGCTCATCGCGATACGCAGAGGCCGGCCAAGGCCCGTCGCGTCCGCTGGGACATTGATGACACCGTAGAAACTGGCGTCCTGAGCCAGGCCCCTTGAGCAGGACGGCCCGAAGCGTTCCTTCAGGGCGCTCACCAGCCGGGCGAAACATTCCCGCGAAGTGCCCAGGTCGAAATCCGCGGGGCGTTCCAGGTGACGGGGGTCGTCGTGCTCCAGCAGGAGCGCCCGGATCTGGCCCATCGGGAGCATGTCGTGCCTTTCCGTCAGTTCTTGTGCGGGGGAGGGTGGTGCGCCCGGGGGCCCATCACCCTGATGAGGTCAGGAGCGCGGACTCGCCCCTGCCGTATTGGCCACTAGTAGAACCGTGATCTTGCCGGTGGGGCGGGTGCGGAGACGGGTGTGGCCACCGTTGATCATCGTGAGTTGTGTGGACTGACGATGAGATGGTGGCCGCAGGTCACAGCATAGATCCCGCCCGATGGCGGGAAGCGTTCGAGGCGGCCATGGGCCGGATCGCGGGCCGGTTCGCCCGGTACGAACCACGGCTGCGGGCTAGACGGTTGGTGCTGGGTCTACTGTCGGACCTGCCGCGCAAGAACTGCTGGACGATCGCGGAGTGGGCCGGCGAGGCAACCCCGCATGGCATGCAGCACCTGCTGTGCCGGGCGTCCTGGAACGCGGATGCCGTTCGCGACGATGTCCGCGAATACGTCGTCGAGCACCTCCGCGACGATGCAGCGGTGCTGGTCGTCGACGAGACCGGCGACGTGAAGAAGGGCATCCACACTGTTGGCGTCCAGCGCCAGTACACCGGTACCGCCGGGCGGATCGAGAACTCCCAGGTCGCCGTCTATCTCGTCTACGCCGCCGCACGCGGGCACGCAGCGGTGGACCGGGAGCTGTACATCCCGTGCTCCTGGACCTCCGACCCCGATCGCTGCCGCGCAGCCGGACTCAACGAGGACGTCGTCTTCGCGACCAAGCCGGAACTGGCCCGCGCGATGATCGAACGGTTCCTGGACACCAGACACCGCGTGGGCTGGGTCACGGGTGACGAGGTCTATGGCGGCAACCCGAAACTGCGGGCTGCTCTGGAGGAACGCCGCATGGGCTATGTCCTCGCGGTGGCCGGTTCGGCCGGAGTGACCACCGGTGCGGGCACGTTCCGCGCCGATGCCCTGGCCCACAGGGTGCCGAAGCGGGCCTGGCAGAAGTTCTCGGCCGGACGCGGCGCGAAGGGAGAGCGGTTCTATGACTGGGCGGTCATCGACCTTGCCGAGTCAGCGCCGGGCAGACGCAGCTACTGATCCGCCGCAACCGAGCCACCGGCGAACTCGCCTACTACCGCTGCCATTCTACCGAGTCAGTGCCACTAGCTACCCTGGTCAAGGTCGCCGGCTCCAGGTGGCGTGTGGAGGAGACCTTCCAAGCCGGGAAGGGGCTGGCGGGACTCGATGAGCACCAGGTCCGCCGTTACCCCTCCTGGACCCGCTGGGTCACCCTGGTGATGCTCGCCCATGCCTTCCTTGCCGTCGCCAGAGCCGACGAACACCCCCGCCATCCCGGGCCGACTGTCCTGGTCCCGCTATCCTGCAACGAGATCCAGCGCCTGTTCATCACGGTCGTCGTCCAGCCTCTCCACGACGTGGCCCACCGACTCGGCTGGTCCCACTGGCGACGCCGCCATCAGAAGCGATCACGCACCAGCCATTACCGGCTGCAAGCCGCATCCCAGACATGAAGATCACGATCTACAGCTGGAGTACTAACCCAGCGCTTACCGAGGACGAGATGGCCGCCATCCTGAACCGGGCCGGCGGCCCCGTCTGATCGCTGAGCAGAACCGCCTCGCTTTACATCGTTCCTCTACAGCTTGTCCGGCCGGCACGAGGCCGGGAGCTCCGTTCTCGCGGGGCCGCCGCCCGCCTCACCGCCTGGGCCGGCCGCGGCGTCGCCGTCGGCCGCCTCGGCGGCGACGAGTTCGCCGTCGTCCTGCGCCTGCCCCGCGCTCGTCGCGAGCAGCGCCTGGAGCAGCTGGTGCGGATGCTCCACGCGCCGGTCGTCCTCGACGACGGCCGTACGGTCGACGTAGCCACCCCCGACACGCTCGGCGCCCGAGACCTCTCCGCACTGCAGCGTGCCGGACCCTGTACGAGGGCAAGCACACCGGCCGCGCGGTCCTCGCCACCCCCGTGCACGTCCGCGTGCCGTCCGTCAACGGCCGCCGTGCCAGCCGTCCGGGCACGAACACGTGGGGGCGAGCCGCATGAACCACTCCATCGACGTGTCCACTGGTGTGCCCGAGGGCGACTGGATCCGGGGCATCACCATCAAGCAATCCTGGCGGCCGCGATCCTGACTGGGCACAAGACGATCGAGAACCGGCCCCGCCCCTGGCGGCTGGGCTGGTACCTCCTCCACGCGGGCCAGAGCGTCGACCGGCGCGCGCGGCGCGACCCGCTCGTCGCCCGCACGGTGCGCGGCTGCGAGCTGGTGACCGGCGCCGTCCTCGGCATCGCCCGCATCACCGCCTGCTGCCAAACCCCAAGGGTGTGGCCCCCTGCATGCCGTGGGTGCTTCCGGGGTTGTGGCATCTCGAGCTCATGGATGTCCAGGAGCTCGCCCTGCCGATCCCCGCGACCGGACAGCTCGGTCCCTGGAAAGCCGGCGCCAGAGCTCGTGGAGCGCGTTTTCGACCGACTCCCGGTCTTCCGGCCCTGAGCACCCGCCGCCCACCCCGCCCGAGCAACCCATCGTGCCGGTCCGGCTCCTGGGCTGGCACGACGGGGCCCACTTCGCCTGGCCCTCGCGGTGCGTGCTGTGCCCGAAGACCACTCCGCTGAGGTCCCACGCCGGCGAACCCGTGCACAAGGCGTGCGCGGAGAACTGGAACGCGAGCACCCCGGCGAGACCCGATTCGTCTCCGGTCCGCCCCGGCGGCCCGGCCGCGTCGACCACGTCTGACTCTCCCCTCCATCTGGAGGCACCCATGAGCACTCAGCACGATGTCGAGCACATCCTCGCCTACCCCGAACCACCGGCCTAGCCGCTGTGGCACCGTCACAGCCCCCGGGCCCGGCCGCTCACGCCCGAGCAGCACCGCAACCGAGTGCTTCTCCTGCTTGCGCAGAAGCGCCCTCGCCAGACCACCAACAACACCGTCGACGCCGCGTAGGAGGCCGGACGTGTTCACCGACGTCGACGAGAGCGCCCGCGCCGGGGCGCTGCCCCTGAGTACCACCAGCGGCGCCGACCAGGCCGCCGCAGCCCGGACCGTCGCCCGCCGCGCCCGTGAAAGGACGACCTCATCTACCCGCTGGGCGCCCTTGGACGCCCGCCGGCCCCGACACCCTCACCGACCTCTTCCCACTCCTACCGGAAACCGGAGACGCGCCCACCATGACGACGAATCCCGTCACCAGCACCGCCGCCACCGGTCCGGTCCGGCCGGTGCACGAGGCCGTCGCGCTGTCGATGCACACAGACGGCGCCAGCGAGCAGGCCATCCGCGAAGCCACCGGCCTGAGCGAGAGGGAGCTGAGCGACCTCATCACCGACCAGGTCCTCGACATCCCCCGCACGGATACCGCCTCGGTCGCCCCGGTGATCGACGTACCCGTCATTCCGATCCCGGGCTCCGACTCGCTCCAAGAGCTACTCGACTGGGCGTCCGCGCACCCGACCGTCTCGGTCCGCAAGCGCGCCGCTCGTATCATCGCCGACCTCGCCGAGCTGTCCGAGCGCCGCGAGAGCGAGGCTGCGCAGCGCGAGGCGGAGGTCCGCGTGGCCAAGGCCCGGGCGGCACTGGAGCAGGCCGAGCAGGAGTTGCGCGCCGTGAAGGCCGGCACCCGCACCACCACGGCTGCCGTTACGCCCGCCCTGATCCGCACCGGTACGAGCGGAACCTACAGCCGGGACGAGCTCGCCGGGATCCGGACCTGGGCACGCGTCCACGGCTATCAGGTCGCCGACCGGGGCCTGCCGAGCAAGATCGTCCTGGACGCCTACGCCGCCGCCCACACGGTCGCCCCGGCCCGGAAGGCAGGCTGACGTGACCGCGATCCCCCTGATCCTCGACGAGCTGCCCGTCCCCGGTGACGACGGCCTGACCGTCCGCTTCCGGGTAATCTCCTCGCCCCCCGACGAGACCACCTGGGCCTGCCACACCGCCGACCCGTACCTCGCCCACGAGTTGCTCACCCTGATGCGGCCAAGGGACGCCCGGAGCCGGGCGCTGATACGGCGAGGTCAAGGACTTCCGGCGGCCGCTGATCGCTCACGTGGCGGTCTACCACCTGGTCATGGCCGTGACGCTCGCGGTGACCGCGGTCCTGCTGGACCTTCCGATCGACTGGACCGGGGCCGCGGCGAGGTTTGCGTTCTCGGCGATCACCCATGGCTTCTGAGACGGCCGGTAAGGCGTGGATGGTGCTGGCAGGGAGCGGTGAGTTCGCGAAATCCCGCGGAGCCGGTACTCCGTCGGTCTTTTCTGGACCAAGTCGGCTCTTGGCGGTGCCCGGTGAACAAGCCGCTGGGCTGTCACGGCCGCGGCGTGAGGTCGTCGAATCGCCCGGCCTCGATGCGGGACCACTGGGGGATGGGACGTCCGTTGCTCCGCAGACGGACGTGGTCGGCGGGTGTGCCCTGGGCACGCGGCCAGCCGGGGGGCGAGTTCTCCCAGAGTTCCTGGCGCCCGTACACGGTGAGGTCCATGAGCGCGTAGCTGTAGTCCATCGCCTCCACGCCGCGCAGCGTCGTCCAGTACGTCTCGTAGACGCGGTCGCCGTCGCGCAGGTAGCAGACCAAGTGCATCATGCCGACGTGGCGGCCGACCAGGAGCTCGTCCTGCGACGGGAGGGCCGAGTACCACGGCACCTCCCAGCCCATGAAGTCTCGGTAGCGGCGGCTTTCCTCGTACGGGCCCTGGCAGAAGACCGCGTAGGTGATGTCGCGGGAGTGCAGGTAGGACAGCTCCTGAACCTGGGTGGTGACCCATGTGCAGCCCTCGCACTGCCCGGCCGCATCGTGGCCGTCATGCCACATGAAGTAGTAAGCGATGAGCTGCTGGCGCCCTTTGAACGCGTCGAGCAGGGTGATTGGCCCGTCGGGCCCGGTCAGTTCGAGGTCGGCTGTCACCTCGACCATGGGCAGCCGGCGCCGGGCCGCGGCGATCGCGTCGCCTTCCCGGGTGTGCGCTTTCTCGCGGACCCGCAACTTGTCCAGTTCGGCCTGAAAGATGGCCCGGTCTGCCACCGGCGGCAGCGCTGGCGCGCGGTTAGGGTTTGTCGTCCTGCTGTCGTACTCGGTCACGATCGTGTCCCATCGTCGTAAGTCATCAGTCGGCTTCCGGGGCTTGGGAGGCTGCCGGGCCGGGGCGCTCTGCCAGTTCCTTGATCCGCAGCAGGCGGGTCTCCCAGGAGCGGCCGATTCGGTCGAGTTCTCGGGCCAGCGCGCCGAGCCGAGCGCCGACGGCGAGGTAGACGACCTCGCGCCCGCGCTGCTTGGACTCGACCAACCCGACCTCGCGCAGCACCTCCAGGTGCTTGCCGATCGCCTGGCGGCTCACCGGCAGCACCCTGGCCAGCGCGGACGCCGACATCGGGCCCTCACCGAGCCGGGTGAGGATCTCCCAGCGCGTCGGGTCGCCGAGCGCGGCGCACACGACGGGGAGAGGGACGGTCACGGTCGCACCGTCGCGACCGGTGCGGACTTCTCGATGAACACCTTCGCGGCTTCCAGCTCGACGAGCCACCCCTTGTCGTTGCCCTCGCGCTCCTTCAGCCACGCGGCCGAGTCGTCGGCGAGGTAGGAGAACCCGCTCTCGACGACGCGCAGAGTCACCCCGCCGCCGTTTCGCTCGTCGATCCAGAACTCGACCAGGGTCGAGGGCGCCGACTCGTCCCGGAACGGGGTGGCGATCCAGCGGAACGCTGCGTAACGCGGCTTGTCCAGTTCCACCGTCCGGAACCGGAACTCGCCCAGCGTCGGATAGCGCACCACGGCCACATCGTCCTCGTAGCGGAGGTCAGGGTCGGTCTCGACGGCACCGTCGTTGACATACCAGCCGGGGCGCACGATCAGCTCCCAGACTCGCTCGGCTGGGGCGTCGATGTCGATCTGCCGGGTGATCCGGTCGAGCTCGGCGAGTTCGGCGTCGGTGTAGGTGGTGTCGTTCATGGCTTCCTCCCGCGGACGTTCCCGCACATCAATCTGCAACCCAAGGCTTGCACATCGGGGGCATGGCTGCAACCCCACGGTTGCAGATACGGTGCGCCGTCGAGCGTCGCCCTAAAGCCTGTCCGATAATTGATCTTGTGGTGGGTCGTGGTGCGGGATCGCGGCCGGCGGCGGGCAGTGGGTCGCACGGTACCGGCCGGGTGGCATGCCGACCGCCCTGCGGAAGGCGTGGCCGAAGTCGGCGGGACGCGGGAATCCCCAGCGGGCACCGATGGCGTGTACCGGGACGTCCCGCAGGGCGGGGTCCGCCAGGTCCCGGCGGCAACGGTCGATGCGCTGCTGCTTGATGAAGTCGCTCACGGTGGTTCCCTGTTCCTGGAAGATGCGTTGCAGGTACCGCAGCGAGATCTGGTGTGCCGACGCGATGGCGGCCGGGGTGAGCGGATGTCCGAGGTATTCCTGGATGAAGGCGCTGATCCGCAGGAACAGCACCTGCGGACGGGCCGCGCCGGTCCAGTCCCCGTCGTCGTCGAGGTGCCCGGCGAGCGCCGCCACCAGGTCGACGCCGATGCTCCCGAGCCGCACCATGTCGTAGGGCCGGATCGTGGCGTGCTCCTGCGCCAGCCCGGTCAGGAACCGTGCGAGCAGTCGCCCGGTTCCCCCGCCCGCGGACAGCGGCGTCGCGAGCAGGCGCTCCACGCGGTGTGCCGGTAGCGGCAGCAGCTTCTTCGGGAACTGGAACACCAGCGACTCGGCCCTGCCCCGCGTGGTCCCGGCGAAGGCGTCGAAGGGCCGGGAGCTGTCGTACAGCACCATGTCTCCGGGGTGGAGCAGCACGTTGTTCCGCGCTTGTTCGATGCCCTGTCTCCCGAGGGTGGCCAGGGCCAGCTGGTACTGCTCCGGGTCGGACTGGCGGATGAGCCGCGGCGTACGTTGCGAGAACAGCGCGCTGTACGACAGCGTCGACAGCTGTGCCGCCCCCAGCGACATCGCCTCGATGCGGGCTCCGAAGCTCTCCGGCTCGACGAGGCGGAAGCGCGTCGTCACCAGCGCCAGCGCCGTGACCTCCCACCACGCGTCGGCCCGGTCCTCTTCCGGCAATCCGGACGTGTCGAACACCGTCAACAGCATCCACGCCCCCGTGTGCTGATCGACCTCCTACCACCTTGTCCCGGTACGCGTGTGTCGCAAAAGTGCGCTCTCGGCCAATAACAGTGCGTCTCGTCCTCATGACCCATGCGGGGTCGCGCGGGCAAGGTCGTTCCCGTATCCGACAGCGCGGGCCGATTCGTAGGTACCCCAACGGGGGGATCCCGGCCCGGCTGGAAATGGAGCTGACATGTCGATTCGCCGCAATGTCGCCGCCACGGTGATGGCCCTCGTCCTGGGCGGCGCCGTCATGGTGCCGACGGCCACCGCCGCCGCTCCCACCGAGGGCACCGGCTCCGTCGGGGCGCTGGCGTGCGCCACCAAGAGCCTCACCACCGGGTACCAGAAGGTGAGCACCACGGTGAACAAGTCCGGCAGCAGCAGCTGCAACGACCTGAACCTCACCTGGTCGAACGACGCGCAGTCGTCCTACGGTGACAGCTACCGGGGGTTCTACAAGACCTCCAGCGGCTGGAAGGGCGGCAGCCGCGGCTACATCTGGGCCAGCGACGGCAGCCACAGCCCGTGGAAGGTCCTGCTGTCGGACGTGGCCGCCGGCACCCCGATGGGTGTCGGCAGCTACTACGACGGCGGGGACTCGGTGACGGTCGCCCACTAACCCGGTTCCCCCAAGGACCCGTTCAGGCCGTGCCGTTCGCCCCGCGCTTCCGCAGCGCCGCGGCGGACGGTACGGCACCCACCGCGTACACCCCACCGGAGAACCGTGTGCCCGTTCATCGCCACACCGCCCGGTTGCCGAGGAAGCTGCCGAGGATGAGGCGCGTGCTGCTCGCCGTGACCGCCGTCCTGTGTGCCGCGAGCACCGCTGCCTGCTCCCCCTCCCCCTCCGGCTCTGGCCCCCGTTCCGTCCCGAGTCCCGCGGAGGGCCGGTCTCCCGACACCACCGCGCCCCCGAAAGTGAGCTACACCAAACCGCGCGACATCGTCCCGATGGTCTTCCCGAGCACCGGCGCCGAAACCCGTCTCACCCAGGGCCTCGACGGCTTTCTCGAACTGGCCCAGGACGTCCAGGCTCGGGCCTGCGGTCGAGGGGAGGACGCGGCGGACGGACCGCCGCCGATGTTCGTACGGCGGATGGCCCTTCCCGATCTGGTCCACGTACGGGCCCACGGCTTCAGCAGTACACCCGTGCCCCGCCCGCCCGTGACACCGAGGGCGACCGCCGCACCGTGCGACGCGGACACGGCACGCGCCGAGATCCTGGCGGTCAAGAAGCTGTTCGTCCCGCTGCAGGCGCGGTGGTGGAACACCGTGGACGCACTGGACCGGGACCCCGCGGTGCGCCGCGCCCTCGAAGGACTGCGTACGTGTCTTCCCGCCCACGGGGTGGCCGCCACGGACGAGGACGCCTTCTTCGGCCTCGTGGACTCCCGACTGCACGCCCTGGACGGCGATCCGTCCGCCGCTGCGCACGAGGACCGGCGGCTCGGCGCGGTGTACGCCCAGTGCATGGCGCCGGTGGAGGCGGTCCGCGAGGAACTGCGCGAGCAGCGCCGCACCGCCTTCCTGGACGCCCACTCCGCGGAGGTAGAGCGGCTCCGCGCGGTCCTCCCGGAACGTCTGCGGC
Organism: Streptomyces sp. NPDC045287; assembly: GCF_056432325.1. NCBI lineage: Bacteria > Bacillati > Actinomycetota > Actinomycetes > Kitasatosporales > Streptomycetaceae > Streptomyces > Streptomyces sp. NPDC045287. The sequence continues at coordinate 61,951 of NZ_JBWKJG010000023.1, read as the reverse complement.
AGCTGGAGGAGCGCTACGGCATCCGCTACGGCGTCCCCGTGCCGTGAGTCGGGCCGCCCGTAACTGCCGGGCCGCCGGGGCGGTGACGTGCACGACGGGATGGCCCGCTTCGATCACGCCGGCCACCGCCTGGTCCGCAGGTACGCCTCCGCACGGCTGGCAGTGGACGGAGGGTATGCCGACCAGTCCTACCGCTACCACGACGTCCCTGCGTTCACCGGGGCAACTCCCCTCGCAGCGAAAGAGCTATGGCCGGCCGCCGACGACAGGGGGTGGCCAGCACACGACGGCGCGGTCTGACTGGCGTCATGAGCGACCGGCCTGTTGAAAGGGATCCGATTCTCAGGTGACTGTCAGGTTGAGGGGTGTCACGGCAGCTACCGGATTGAAGTGCTCCGAGCCCTCGCCGCGCGTCGTGAAATCGGTTGGCACGTGATCGGTTGCGGCTCGGAGCCGCGTTCAGGAATCCGAGTCCCGGGCAGGGCGCTGCCAGTCGACCCGATCGATCGTCTTACCCGCCAGGTGACTGAGAGGGAAGCAACCACCGTTGGCCCACACCGTGACCGAACCCGGCTGATGGCCGACCTGGAACGGCTCGTCCCCACGCAACGTCCCGGACCAAGGGCCGTCTTTTGCGGGCGGGTGAGTAACAACGACGCAGGTCTGCTCCGGCAGGATCGGGCAGGTGTCTGCCCGCGGCTCCATGGCCAACGCCAAGGGCACGTCACCGCTGTTTTCTGATCAACAGCCGGGTGGTTCCATCAGTGAACATCTCCAGAACCCCTCCCCGCCTCCCCTGGACTTGGCGACGCACGCCCCGGTAGGAACTGTCAGCCCTCTCGCTCTTGAGAGAGGCCATCCTCACTCGGGACCGGGGAGCGGGTATCGACTTATCACGCCGTGATAGCTGTCGGACGCATCGTACGGGCGAGCGTTCTCAAGCCCGGGAGGGCGAGCATCGACCTATCACGCCGTGATAGGTACGGATGTCCTCGGGATGGTCCCGTCGTTAGGCCCGGGAGGAGCACTGGGCTATCACGCCGTGATACGCAACCCCTTGGAGAGCAAGCAAGCTAACGTGTCGCTGCTGCAATCAGCATCTAACGTTAGTAGAGTGACGGGCTATGACGTCTCCTGACACGAGAGGCGACCGGGAGAAGGTCGTCTCCAAGCTGCCGTCCTGGCTCCGCCAAGAACTCAAGATCCGTGCCGTCCAGCACCACATCGACATGCAGGACGCTGTCGAAGCCGGTATCACGGCATGGCGGGGTCTGGGTGCCAACCTCTCCCCCATCGACACCTCCGGTGCCGAGTCTTTCGCTACCTTCCTTCCCGAGGAGGTATGGGCAGGCTTCCGCGCCGACTGCAAGAACCGCGGGGTGTCCCTGATCCAGGGCCTCGCCCAGTCCGTACAGGTCTGGCTGGACACTCACCCCGCACCCGCAGTGAAGCGCCCGGCGATCGTGCGCCGCATCATCGTCTGCAACCAGAAGGGCGGCGTCGGCAAAACGGCCATCACCGCCGGCACCGGTGAAGCGCTCGCCGAGGACCCCAGCGTCCTCGTGCCGGTCCGGGTCTCCAAGCACTTCGCCGCCCTGCTGCAGGAGCAACCCGACAGCGGCACCGACCCCCTCACCCTGGAAGACCTGCCCGGCCTCGGACAGCGAGTCCTGCTCGTCGACTTCGACCCCCAGGGGCACCTCACCAAGCAACTTGGTCAAGAGCCCCTCCCGATGGGCGGAGACTCCCTCACCAACCACATGGCCGGCGACGCCAAGGGCGACCTCCGGCAGCTCATCGTCCCTATCGACGACGACCGCTTCGGCGGGCGCCTGCACCTGTTGCCCGCCTGCACCGACGCCTTCCTCCTAGACGTCCGCCTCGCATCCGTCCGCGCCCGCGAAGCTGCCCTCGAACGAGCGCTCTCCGCCGTGGAGAGCGACTACGACGTCATCCTCATCGACTGCCCGCCCAGCCTCGGCCTCAGCATGGACGCCGCCTCCTACTACGGACGCCGCCGCCCCGGCGAAGTCCCCGGAAACTCCGGCGCCCTCATCGTCGTCCAAGCCGAAGACAGCAGCGCCGACGCCTACGGACTCCTCACCTCCCAGATCGAGGACATGCGCAACGACCTCGCCCTGGACATCGACTACCTCGGCCTCGTCGTCAACCACTACGACGCCCGCCGTGGTTTCATCGCCACCTCCTCCCTCCAGTCCTGGATGGACATAAAGGATCCGCGGGTCGTCGGCGTCATCGGAGACCTCAAGGAACAGAAAGAGGCCGTGCGCGCCAAGCTGCCCCTCCTCGCCTACGCGCCGCGTTGCGAGCAGTCCGTCGCCCTCCGCGCCCTCGCCCGGGAGATCAGTAAGTGAGCAAGGCCAAAAACCTCGGAGCCGGAGCGTCGTTCGCCCAAGCACGCCCCATCAGCGCCCGCCGCGCCGCGATCGGGGCCGTGACCGTAGCCCCCACGGCAGGCGTTCCCGATCCCACCGAGCTCCCCCTCGACGCGATCAGCCAGAACCCCGACAACCCCCGCAACGAACTTCGGGACCTCGAAGGACTGGCCGACAGCATCCGCGAGATCGGGCTCGTCAACGCCATCACCGTCGCCACCCGCGACGCTTACCTCGCCGAACGCCCCAACCGGGCCGACGACCTCGACGAAGGCGCACGCTACATCGTCGTCGACGGCCACCGTCGACTCGCAGCCGCACGCCTCGCCGGCGCCGCGACAATCCGCGTCAGCGTCGACAACGCCCTGGTCTCCACAGACGAGTCACTCCTCGAAGCGGCCTTCGTCGCCAACGTCCACCGCGACGACATGAACCTCCTCGAGCAAGCCCACGCGCTGCAGCGGCTGGTGAAGTTCTACGGGTCGCAGAACAAGGCTGCCAAGCGGCTCGGTATCGGGCAGTCGACCATCTCGTCGAAGCTCTCCATCCTCGAGCTCACCCCCGAACTCCAAGCCGACCTCATCGCCGGCCGACGCACGATCGAGCAGGTCCGCAACCTCTCCAAGCTGTCAGCCGAGGAACAGCGGCGCAAGGCAGACGAACGCGCCGCAACCGCCAAGAAGAAGACATCACCGCCGCCAGACCTATCACGCCGTGATAAGGCCGAACCGCAGCAGCCGAACCCCGACGGCGAAGCCATCACGACCACAGAGGCGGCTGACCTATCACGGCGTAATAGGTCAGCCCAAGCCGATCCCGGCGACCAGCCTCACGAGATCCTCCCGGAACAGCGCACCGAGCCGCCCCCCTCCGACACCCCGCCGGCGGGGCAGTGGGACAACGGCTCCGCGGCCATGGACCTGGCGTACACCCAGCTCGACCCGGCGCAGCGAAGCTCGTTCATCCAGCGCTACTTCCAGATCACCAGCGGCGTGGAAGAAGTGGCCACCCACCTGGGGTACGGGCTTCTCCCTGCGGACCGAGCGGAACTCGCAGCAGTGCTGAGGCAAGTCGCTGACCTGCTGGCGAATGAGACATAAACCCCGACGCGTCCGCTTAACCAGGCAGGGTCATGCCCGGCCTCCCGATGCCACACTCTGTCCCTGCCGCTGCGGGCCCTGCTGAACTCGCGCATCTCGCGCGTAGCTCAGCAGGGCCCGCAGTCTGATACCGGAGCCTCAAGCTCCTGCCGGCCGATGATGAGCCAGATCGGCCTGTGCTTCACCCCGACCTGCGACTACCGGGGTAGAACAGGCAAAGAGCGCCTCCATCCCTGCGGCAGCTCTCCCTGGTCAGCTCTCCCCCTACAAGCATTCCGCGCAGACCCAGGTGCCGCCCCCGCTGCCCGTGTCGGCACAACACCGGAGCTCGCGAACCCGACAGCCCCTGGCTGCTCAGCGCCGAGAGCCTGCTCATACCCCCAGAGGGCCAGATCCGCGAAAGGAAGACCGAAACACACCAGCAGACCGAGACGCCCAAGTAGCTGCTCGCACCGGCAGCCGTCGCATCGAGCAGAAGCTGAAGGAGCTGCGGGAGCGCGAGCGCTGCCGCGATCTGGTGGGACGCGCTGAGCGAGGCCGTCCGCGCCCATCCCGATGCCGCCCGGATCCTGGCCGACGCCCGCCAGCGGGCCGGCCGCTGAACCGCCCGGGATAACCGCCCATGCTTGCCGGCGTCGTCGGCTGGCCCAGGCCCACTCCATCCCGTACGAGACGAGAGGGACCCCCTCAGTATGTCCTCCACCCCGCGTGTTCGGGCCCGGACCGGGCAGTGCGCCCTCCTGGTGACCATCGCCGCGCTCCACCGCCGCCTCGCCGCCAGCCAGAGGGATCCGCCCACCGGACTCCTGCCGCGCGACGCCCACACCACCCGCGCCCACCGACTCCTGGCCCGCCACGCCGACGCGGCCGTGGTCCTGGTGGCCCGGGCCGTCGACAAGATCCTGGAGAAAGCCACTGGCCCCGGCCGGACAATGCCGGCGGCGGACGACCAGGACACCCTCAAGCTGGTCTACGGCCTGGAGAAGGCGATCCTCGCAAGCGGCGAGGATTCCCTGGCCACGGCCGAGCACTACACGGACGCCCCGCTGTACAGCCTGGTGCCGGGGCCCGGCCTGACGGGCTGCGATCTGAAGCCCGCCACTGGCTCGCGGCTGCGTTCGGTACCCACAGCTGGCAGCTCGGCACAGGCCACGTCATCTGCCTTCATGCCACTTGGGCATGGTCCTCTTCCCGCCCCTGCAAGACACTCGCTGCGTTCCGTGCGAAGCGGCGGACGTCTGGAGTGTCGCCGCTCCGTGACCAGAGCAGGCGCAGTGGCAGGCGAGGACCGTCGCGCAGCGGAATGCTCACCGTGCCCTCGGGAGCCACGGTGCCGTTCTCGGGAGCGACGGTGAGGGCAAGAGCGTGGCCGAGCCGGACGACGGCCAGCATCTGAAGCCCGTCGCTGATGCGGGGACCCGGTGCACCGGGCAGACCGTCGGGCCACAGCCGCGGATCGCTCAGCGGGTCGGCAGGACCTGCTCTGACCCACTGGACGATCCGCTCGTCAACCAGGTCGGCGACCGTCACGGTGTGCTGTCGGGCGAGCCGGTGCCCGGCGCCGGCCAGGACGCAGACGTGCTCGTAGCGGACCACGAGCCCGTGCAGGTCCTCGACGGGCGGGACGCCTCGCCACAGTGCGATGTCGGCCCGGCCGTCCAGGAGGCGCTGGAACTGATCGTGCAGCGTCCCCACGGATGCCTGGGCGGGGTGATCCGGACTGGTGTTGTTGTAGGACCTGACGAGCAGATCGAGTAGGGAGGCGTCGCATCCAGGACTGGTGACCGTGAGCGGGGCATGCGGACGCATCGCCCGCCGAACCCGGGCCAGGAGACGCTCGGACCGGGCCAGCAGTTCTCTGCCCTCGGCGAGCAGAACCTCGCCCGCCGGGGTGAGGGACAGGCCCTGGGGGGTGCGCACCAGCAGCGGACCTCCCGCGCTTTTCTCCATCGCCTTCACGGCGCGGGACAGGGCGGGCTGTGTCATGTTGAGTCGCTGTGCCGCCCGGGTGAAGTTCAACTCCTCGGCCACCGCAACGAAATAAGCGACCTGCCGAATCTCGACCTCTCCCATCCACACAGGGTCTCACGAGCGCGTATGCCGGGTCGGCACAGCCCCATGCCCGATCGGAACTTCCATGATCGGCCAGCTGGCGGTTGCCTGGAGGAAAGGACGGGGCCCCATCCCGTCGCAGCCAGGAATAAGGAGAACGACCCATGACAGCGCATGCCCGTACAGCGGTGGTGACCGGCGGCACCGCGGGGATCGGCCTGCAAACGGCGGTGGGACTGGCAGCGCAGGGCTGGCACGTCACCGTCATCGGCCGGGACCGATCGCGAGGCGAGACGGCCGTGGCACGCATCGACGCCGCAGCCGGCCGCAGCGCGGGACGCTTCGTCAGCGCGGACCTGTCGAACGTGTCCGTGACCCGGGCGCTCGGCCAGCGATTGGCCACCGAGGGCCCCGTCAACCTACTGGTCAACAACGTAGGCGGTATGTGGACCGAGCGCTGGGAGAGCCCCGAGGGCATCGAGGGGAGCGTTGCTCTGAACCACCTCTCGCCCTACGTCTTCACCGAGGCCCTCTTGGACGCCCTCTCCACCGGTGCGCCCAGCCGAATCGTGAACATCACCTCCGGCGCGATAGTGGCGGCCCAGCCGGTCTTCGACGATGTCGAGGCGCCCGGACCGTACTACGGCATGGCCGCCACCGGGCGTGCCAAGCTGGCACACCTCACTCACACCATGGAGCTGGCCGAGCTCCTCAAGGACAGCATGATCTCCGTGTTCGCTGCCGACCCCGGGCCCGCCGCCACCGATAACGCGGCGCAGATGACCATCGACATCCTTCCGCCTGCCGCGCGCCCGCACTGGGAGCAGATCCGCCAGGATGTCTCGACGCCGGTGGCCGTCGCCGTGCGCGCCCCGCTCGTCGCCGCCACCGACACCGCACTCGACGGACGCACCGGCGTGGTCATCGGCTCGGCCGGAGTGCCGGACGACACCCTGCTCGGTTTCATCACCCCTGAGGTGAAGGCCACCGTGCCGGTCTGGACGAAGAAAATCCTGGCTGCCCTCTAGGCACCCGCGGAGGTGGGCCGCGGACACCGGCGAGGGACGCCCGGTGTCCGCGGCCCACCTCCCGACGTCTCGTCTTCCACACTGGACGCCTACGACGCCGCCCAGGAGGCCGCCCGATGAGCCATCGCCCCTTCCGCCGCTACGGCACCGGCCCTGGCACCCTCACCCCCGAGGACCAAACCGCCGTCGACGCCTTCCGCACGATGCTCGCCGCCCGCTGCTCCCCCACCCCCTAGACACCCCGGACCAGGGCGCATCGAAGCTCGGCCTCCTCCAGGTCCTCGACGGCCCGCACAACATCGGCGTCATCTCATTCGGGATCGGTTCGGAAGGCGTGTACCTCGTTGGAGGTGAGGGCGATGGCGAACGCGGCCCGACGCTTCAGGTGGGCATCACCGCCAGCAGCGACCGCGTCGGAGCAGGCGGTCGCCCGTCCGACCTCGAGGCCCTACATGTCGGGGCGGTTGATTCCCTGCTTGTGGAAGCCATGGCTTTCTCCTTTCGGTCAAGGGAGTCGGACCATGGACCACCCGGGGTGCTTACGTCGCGGGCAAAGGACGGTTCTTCCTTCACCCCCTAGAGCGGGAGGGATACCTCTGGACAGCGGAGGCGGCGAGGAAGTCCACCGGTGTGCACGCCATAGCAAACTGACGCGCTTGCGTCGCCTCCAGGCGTTCCGGCACCGCGCCCGACGTGGCTACCGTCCGCCGATGCCCAGGTAGCCGTGTTCCAGCCCGCAGTGCCGCCCGCGCCCTCGCCGAATACGTCCTGGACGACGCCGACCAGCCTCTCGCCACCCCACGCGAGGGCACCGTCCGCTGCGCCCAGGAGCGCGCCCAGATCGTCCGCGCCCTGTACGAGCGACTCGACTGCCTCACGGAACCGCCCCCGGCCACGGCCTCTGCCACCTGAACCACCCCGTGCCCTGCCGGACACCGGCCTCCCGCGGTGTCCGGCAGGGCACGTTGAGGACGCGGTGGCTGCCGATGCGTCACCAGACGATGCGCTGCATGCCGCGCCAGGCGTTCCCGGTCAGGCCGACCCGATCAAGGCTATGACTGGGGGAGGGAGTCGGCAGCCCCTGGTCCTCCCCTGCAAGGACGGCATCGACGCGACGCGCTCCCCGATTCGCAAGATGCCGGCCGACGAGTTCAACAAGACGCCGGATCTGCTCTACAAGCACGGAGAACGCCAGGCTGTCCCGCTGGTCGACTCACCCAGCCTGGGCGTTCTCGCTGGATATGGCTGCGGTCCCGCCTCTGCTGGTGGGACCGCAGCCCTGTTCGCGGATGTCGAGCGAAGACCAGAGTGCTCAGGACCTGGTCAGTCCTGGAACTCGGTGCTCTTCACGCTGTGAGGCGCAGGCTTCGCAGGTTCGTCCTCGTACCTTCCCGGCGCCAGCTGGCTGAGGGGAAGGCATCTCCCGGCAGCAGTCCCGAGGCCCTGGCTGCGCCCCGGCTCCCAGAGCGAAATCTGGGGGACTGGGGTGTCCTCCGTGTCCCGCTGCGCCACAACCGTGCTGTCCTATCCGGCACGGTGGTACGCGAGAAGCCGCGAGCCGTCACTGCCGTACGCGGCCGGGCGTACGACGCCGACGCACACCAGCAGGCCGCGATACCCGAGCAGATGCTTGCACCATCGAAGGCGGTACTCAAGCACGGCGACTGGGAGCCGGAAGCCGCGCCTCGGGAGGCGATCGATCTGACGGCGCTGTGGGCCTTGGGGAAGTACCGCGTGGGCATGGAGGTTCTCGATCTCAGTCGAGTGACTGTGCTACCTCAGGGGCGCTTTCCCTGCGGCGGTCGACCATGCCCGCGCCGCCATGGACTGTTACACAGACCGGGACGAGCCGATGCAGTCCGTACGGTGCACGAAGCGAACCGGCCGGCGAACAGACCTTCCCACTGTGCCGCCTGAGTAGGAGACCTCCACCTGGGCGGACCGCCCGACGGATTGACACCGTTGCGTGCACTTCCGTGCAGCGGCATCGGCGTGGTGAAAATGCAGCGCCATACCGCCCCTGGCGCCTTCTAAGCTCTGGCTCATGACGACAACGCATACCTACGATGTCACGGTCGAATGGACGGGCAACCTCGGATCGGGAACGGACAGCTACCGATCCTTCAGCCGGGACCACGAGGTGCTGGCGGACGGCAAGGTCGGGATCGCAGCCTCCTCGGATCCCGCATTCCGGGGTGATGCAGGGCGATGGAATCCCGAGGAGTTGCTCGTGGCTTCCGTCGCCCAGTGCCACATGCTCTGGTACCTCCACCTCTGCGCCGACAGCGGGGTCACCGTCACCGACTACGAGGACCACGCCCATGGAGTCATGACCATGGATGAGAACGGTGGGGGAGGCCAGATCACCGAAGTCGTCTTGAGCCCTGAGGTGACAGTCGCCGACGTGTCGATGGTGGAGAAGGCGCGCTCGCTGCACGGCGACGTACCTGCGGTGTGCTTCATCGCCCGCTCGGTGAACTTCCCCATCACCCACACACCCGTAATCCGTGTCCAGGAGGGCTGAGCAGGGCTCCGGCAGCACTCGGCTTCCAGGAGCAAACTGCCCGGCGCCCCTTCCCTGGGCTTTCGTAGAGCAGTGGTCGCAGCCTGCCATTTTTCGTGCAGCTTTCGTCGCTCTTGTCCGTGTCCGTGCTCATTGAGGGCTGAGCCCGCGGGTACCAGGGGCCTTCGCCGGCCCCTGGACCCCGCTGCCCCCGTTGCTCCCCGGCGCGAATCCGTATCGCTGTGGTGGATGTGGTGCGCGCCGGGGAGCAACGGGGATGTGGACTTGCTGAAGAAGTCGCCGGGCGCCTCGCACCGGTGGTGGAGGTAGGAGTTACCTGCTTCGACAAGGGGGTTTGGTGTCCTGTGGCAGAGGTCGGTGGGTGGCTGGGGGAGATTGAGGGTGAGGCCGCCTGCTGGTGGGGGAGCCGTTGGTGGGGGAGCCGTGGTCGGTTGCCTGACCGAGACCTGCATGGTGAGGGCACTGGGGGCGTGGTTGCTCTTTGGTAAGAAGCGCCGCCGAGGACACCATGCCTGACCAGGGAACTTTCTGTAGCACAGTGCTCTTGAGCGCACATTTTAGGTTCGAATTTGTCGCTGTAGCCGTCACGTTCCCCTATGAAACTCCAGCAGGTGTTGACTTCCCGCGTAGCTCGATAGGCTCGATGTCTTAGCAGGTGGCAGCGGTGAAAGGGGGCGCTGCACTGGCGGGTCGACGCCCGCGCCGAGGGCGGAGATGTGCTGTCATCGCGACACGGAAACTCAATAGCCAGTGGAGTTCTGATGCCTGCGACCCTCTAAAACTCCATGCAGAATGGATTTTCTGCGCGCCTGGAGCGGTGGGGTGATCGAAGCTGTACCGACGGGCGCGCCTACGCGACAAAACACAAGTGGCGCTTGAGTTTTGCGGTAGTGTCCTGATCGCCTGAGTGATTGAGGAGGTCAAGTGACATCAGACCCGCCCGGCCGCGCACCGAAGCCGCGCCCGCTGGCTGGTGCTCCAGACGAAGACCCGTTCAACGACATCCTCGGTGTCCTGGGGGAGCAGCTCGGTGAAGTAGCCGCTGTAGCGGACCCTCGAGGGCGCCGCCGGCTGAAGAAGGTGGAGCTCGAGTTCGAGTCGGACGGCCGCGCCGTTCACGACATGGCCGGCAACCGCGGCTACAGCCTGGCAAGCAACTGGTTCACCCAGTTCCTGGCCCAGCTGGTCATCGCCAACTCCGTCACGAAGTCGCAGCTGTGTGTCTTCCTCTACGTCGTCGGTGGACAGATCCGGGGCACGGGCGTCACCCAGTACACCCAGCAGGAGATCACCGACGGCCTCAACGCCGTCGCACGCGAGAAGGGTGGCAAGCTGATCACCCGCTCCACGGTGAACCGGGCGATCAAGGCCCTGTGCGAATACCACTGGTTGGAGCGGGCGGGCAACGGGAAGATCCGGGTGAATGCCCGGCTGTGGTTCTCCGGCAACAGCGACGCCCAGCGCGAGGTGCTCGAGCAGATCTCCGCCGCCCATGACCACAACATGGAAGCCTTCCCCTACGGTGTCGGGCCGGAGAAGCCGTTGCAGGAGGAGTTCGACTTCGGAGAGCAGCCCTACGGTAGAAAGAAGCGAATCGGGTGATAGTGCACGAAAGGGTTGACGTGCTTACTTCGCGAGAAAGAGGGATGATCTGATGGCCCAGGTCATGTCACCGATCGTCAGCGAGCGCATCTGGGCGCTGCCCATCTCTGGAGCAGCCGTCAAGTTCCTCCAGTACCTCATCCACCGGTCCGACTTCGGAGGCGAGCTGCCCGTCCGGCAGAAGGACATGGCCGAGGAACTGCGCATCACACCGCAAGCTGTCAGCAACCACATCGCCGCACTCGGCAAGCTGAACATCGTGCTGCGTCCCCAGAACGAAGCGCGCCAGGGCAACAGCTATCGTCTCCACCCCTTCGCGGCGAAGTACGAGACGCCAGAGGACCTGGAAGCCGCCTTCCGGCACGCAATCCAGCAGATCAAAGCCCGTGAGCTGCCCAATCTGAACCTGCCGGCCTATACGGCCGTTCCTCCTGCCGAAGGCAGGCCAAGCCTGAAGGTCGCTTAAAAAACAGGGGCTCCGCCACGGCGGAGCCCCTGTGCCTGAGTTATGAGGTTCTGCTCGCCACTATAGCTGCTCGAGGCCGACCCCTCACTCCGATGTGGACCAGGCGGTTTCGTCTGGATTATCGGGCGGGCCAGAGGAAGATGCCTGCGATGTGGAGCCCTGCCAGGTAGATGGTGGCGGTCTTCTCGTAGCGGGTGGCGATGCCGCGCCCCTGCTTGAAGTGGTTGACGCACGGCTCGACGGTGTTGCGCTGCCTGTACGCCTCCCGGTCGAAGGCCGTCGGCCTGCCCACGCCGCTGCCGGTTGGCCTGCTGGTCGGCTCGTTTTGGGATCACCGCGCAGACGCCGCGTCTATGCAGGTGGTTTCGGATCTCGCGGGAGGAGAGCGCCTCGTCGGCCAGGACCATATTGGGCTCGGTACGGGGCCGTCCGGACGTACAGGCGTGTCATCACCTCAGTGAAGGCCGGAGCTTGCCTGCTTGGCCGATGGTCAGGTAGGGGGCCGGTGGTCGGCAGCGGTCGTCGGCTGCGAGGGGGATCTTCGTGGTCTTGTGTCCTGAACATGAAAGGGAGTTGGTAGTAGGACAGCTTCTGGAAATGGTGCTGTGCGAGAGATGAAGGTCGGCCCTTCGGAGTCACCCTGCGGGGCGGGATCGCCCTTCTGTGAGGTCTCCACCAGAAGGTCACGGTTACGGCCCCGGCGTGACGCCCTTCACTGCCCGCGCGAAGGCGAGGGCGGTCGGGGGGACATAGGAGCGGTGCCAGATCAGCCCCAGCTCGGAGGAGGGCAGCCCGTCGACCGGGATGAAGGTGATGGAGCTGCGCCGCCCGTGGTAGTCGGCCGTGGACCGGCACAGCAGCATCGCGCCCCGGTCCGCCGCCGCCAGACTCAGCCCCTCCTGGAGGGTGTTGACCAGCGGGCCCGCCGGGATCGGCCGCAGCTCCGGGGTGTGGTCCGGGGTCTGAGCCAGGCGCCAGTACGCAGGCGCGGGACCGGGCGTCCCACCCGCGCCCACGCCGATGAGCCGGCAGTCGGACAGCTCCTCCGCCGACACCGACTCCCGGGCCGCAAACGGGTGCCGGACGGAGACGGCGAGGGTCTGCGGCTGCCGGGAGAAGACCGGCCCGAGCACCAGGTCCTCCTCCTGTACTGGCAGGAGCACCACCGCGCAGTCCACCTCCTGGCGGCGTACCGGCCCGAACGGGTCCGACAGCGGGATTTCCGTCAGCTCCAGGACGCACCCCGGGCACTCCTCCTCGAACAGGGCTATCGCCTGGGCGAGGTAGTCGTCGACGGTGCCCTGGAAGCCGATTCGCAGCACTCTGCCCACCTCCGCTCGGGCGGCGGCCCGCGCCTCATCCAGGGTGGCGCGCAGCCCGTCGTACGCGGGCCGCAGGCTGCCGATGAAAGACTCCCCGAGCGGAGTCAGCCGCACCTGGCGGCTGGTGCGCTCGACCAGCGGGGCACCGATCCGTCCCTCCAGAGCACGCAGCAGCTGGCTTACCCTGCTCTGGGAGACGTACAGTCGCTCGCCCGCTCGGCCGAAGTGCAATTCCTCGGCGAGGACGAGGAACGCCTCCAACTCGCGGATCTCGATACCGCCCACGGAATCCCGGCCCCCTCCACCCGATCGAGTAATCCCACTCATAGAAGGATGAGGGATTGGCCGTTGTTCCCGAATGACCCTACGGGTTGGCTGGTCGTATGGCACAGACAGAGGAAATCGCAGGCAAGGCGCCCGGAGAGGGGCAGTCCGCACGACGCGGGGGCTGGCCCGCGGTCGCCGCCGTCGCCGGGGCGACGTTCACGGTAGTCACCTCCGAGATGCTGCCGGTGGGGCTGCTCACCCCCATCGGCGACGCGCTCCATGTGAGCGAGGGGACCGCCGGGCTCACCCTCACCCTCACGGGTCTGGTCGGCGCGGTCTCCGCGCCGCTGCTGACGCCGCTGCTCGGCCGGCTGGACCGCCGGGTGCTGCTGTGCTCCATGATGGCGCTGCTCGTGCTGGGCAACCTGCTCGCGGCGTGGGCCCCTAACTTCGGGGTGATGGTGGTCGCCCGCATCCTCGTCGGCATCGGCATGGGCGTGGTCTGGGCGGTCGCCGCCGGTCTCGCCGTACGGCTCGTGTCCGGCACTGCCATCGGACCGGCCACCTCACTCATCTTCAGTGGGATCGCGGTGGCCTCGGTGCTGGGCGTCCCGGCCGGTACGTACATCGGGGAACTGGCCGACTGGAGAACGGCGTTCGCCGTCATCGCCGCCCTCGCCGTGGTGGTCCTGATCGCACTCGCGGCCCTGCTGCCACCGCTCCCGGCCGAGCAGGACATCCGGCTCGGCGGCGTGCTGAAGCTGATCGGCAACCCACGGGTGGCGACCGGGCTCGCCGTGGTGGCATTCCTGGTCACCGGGCACTTCGCCGCCTACACGTACGTACGGCCCGCGTTGGAGGAGATCTCCGGGGTCAGCCCCACGATGATCGGCACCCTGCTCCTCGTCTACGGCGTCGCCGGCGTCCTGGGGAACTTCGCGGCCGGCGCCGGGGCGGGCCGCTCCCCGCGCGGCACGCTCCTGGTGATCGCCCTCGTCCTGGCGGCCACGGTGGGGCTGCTGCCGCTGCTCGGCGGCTCGGTGCTGACAGCCGGTGTGCTGCTCGCGGTGTGGGGCATCTCGTACGGCGGCGTGTCGGTGAGCACCCAGACCTGGCTACTAGCCGCCACGCCACAGGACCGCGAGGCAGCGTCCTCGCTCTTCGTGGGAGTCTTCAACGGGGCGATCGCACTGGGCGCCCTGGTCGGCGGACTCACCGCGGACGGTGCCGGGATCGAAGCCGTGATGTGGCTGGGCGGCGGCCTGGTACTCGCCGCCCTGCTGGTGGCCGCCCTGGGCCGGGCCCCGGAGAGCGGCCGGCTCGGCTAGATTGCCGGACCGACCGCGCTCGGACCTTCCGAGCCGGGGCTGGACCGCCGATCCGGCCAACTCGGCCTGCCGAGCCGAGCGACTGGCGCCAGCAGGGCCCATGGGGAGGCGTACGGTTCACGACATCCTGGGCCTCGCGCGCGGCTCGACGTCGTGCTGGTCGAACCATAGCCAGTCGCCGAGATCATGTGGTGGACACAGCACTGGGGCACGGATCGTGGTGACACCCGGTGCGTTTCGCCCGGCTCCTACTGGACGTCACGACCACGGACATCTCGCCTTTCGATGCGGGCGCCGATCCTGCCAGCGGGTTACCCGCCCTTCCCCCTGCCGCTCCCGATGGTCACGGGCCGGTGAGGATGCCGTGGCTGCCGATGAGGCGCCAGATGATGTGCTGCACGCCATCTACTGACTTTGAAGTCGTCTTGTCGTAGGGGCTGACGGTTGGCGGTTGTCGCGGTATGCCGGGTGTATGAGGTATCCGCAGGGTGGGGGTCTGACCGCGGAGAGGCAAGCGTTCCGTGAGCGGGTCCGGATGGAAGCGGTCGGGATGTTCACCGCTGGGCGGGGCAGCACGGAGATCGCCAGAGAGTTACGGGTCAGCGTCCGGTCGGTCCAGCGTTGGCATCAGGCATGGGAGGCGGCCGGCCGGGACGGGGTCCGATCCCGCGGCCCGGTCTCCCGGCCGAAGCTGAGCGAAGCGCTGTTCGCCGTGCTCGAGGAAGAGTTGGCCAAGGGACCGGTCGCGCACGGATGGCCGGATCAGCGGTGGACACTGGCCCGGATCAAAACGCTGATCGGCCGGCGATTCCACAAAAGCATGACGTTGTCGGGCATCTCGCAGATGCTGCGGAGGCACGGCTGGAGCCACCAGGTTCCAGCCCGCCGAGCCGTCGAGCGGGACGAGGCAGCCGTGGCCGGCTGGGGGAAGGAGGTGTGGCCGCACCTGGAACCAGCGCGGCGGCGCTCGGGGCCTGGATCGTCTTCGAGGACGAAGCCGGATTCTCGATGACGCCGCCGACCTCCCGCACCTGGAGCCGACGCGGAAACACACCGGTCATCCGGGTCCGCGGCCGCTCCCAGCGCCGCTTCTCCATCGCAGCCCTGTGCTGCTACCAGCCCGGCGAACGCTCCCGCCTGATCTATCGGCCCAAACGACACACCGACCACAAGAGCGGCGGCCGCAAGAGCTTTGCCTGGAGCGAGTACCGCGACCTCCTCATCGCCGCCCACCAACAGCTCGGCGGCCCGATCGTCCTGGTCTGGGACAACTTGAACGTCCACAAGGACCGCCGCATGCGGGCCTTTATCGACGCGCAGAACTGGCTCACCACTTACCACCTGCCGTCCTACGCACCCGACCTCAACCCCGTCGAAGGCATCTGGTCGATCCTCCGCCGCACCACCCAGGCCAACACCGCCTTCACCAACCCAGACCATCTCGTCCGCCGGCTCCGACACGGCCTCCGCCAGATCCAGTACCGCAGCGACATCATCGACGGATGCCTCGCCGCGACCGGCCTCGCACTCACGACACCACGCCTGCAACCTCAGTAGGAGCAACGGCGTGCGGAGTAGGGTGCCGGGTGAGGACCAGGGCGTGGGACGGGAGCCGTCGCGCGGTCAGTCGGTGCCGGCCATGCGGGTGTCGGGTCTGTGTGTCTCTGCGAGCAGCGCGCGGCAGTGGTCCCGCAGCAGACCGGAGGGGACCGTGCCGAGCGAGACGTCCCGGGCGACCTGGCGCAGCTTCTCGACCGGGGAGCCAGCCAGCACCTGGAGTACCTCGAACTTGTTCCGCATCGGCACCTTGGGGTCGGCCATGAAGTCTCGGGCCGCGGCCGCCGCTGGTGCGTGCTGCAGTTGGGTCAGGGTGATCAGCACCCTGACCTGGAGGTAGCGGTTGGGCTCTCTGGCCAGCCGTCCGAGCAGGTCTAACACGTCCGCGCCACCTAAGTGCCGCAACACCTGGATCGCGCCGACGCGGACCATCGGTGGCACGTGTTGGGCGGCGGCGATCGCCTGGTGGGCGGCGCTCGTCTCCGGCAGCAGTCGGCCCCGGGTCAGTGCCAGTGCGCAGATCCGGACTGCCGTCTCCTGGCGGGCATCGGCCGCCACGTCGGGCAGCACCTGCCTGGCCCGCTCCGGGTGCGCCCGGCACAGCGCCTCCAGTGCCCTGATGCGCGAGGGCGCGTCGACCGACGCGTCCGTCAACAGCTCCTCCAGTGCCCGACACCCGTCCTCCGGGGCGATCTTGCCCAGCGCGCCGGCGGCGCGGATCCGCAGCACCGGACCGAACGCCGATCGGGCGAGCCGCTCCAGGCAACGGCGTGCCCGGACGTCGCCGAGGTCCGCCAGGAGCGTGCCGGCCTGTACCCGCATCACCTCCAGCAGCTCCGGGTTGTCCAGCACGGACAGCAGGGCGTCGGCGGCCTTGCGGGTGCGGAACTGGTCGAGGCGCTCGGCGGCCAAGATCTGCGATGCCCGGGGCACCGAAGGGTGCAGCGCGATGATGGTGAGCGGGTACAGCGCTCGCGGGTCCCGTACGCCGTCCAGCGCCTCGGCGGCCTGCAGGCGCAACTCGGCCCCGGCCGCGGGGTCGCCGGCCAGGGCGTACAGGACGTCCTGGCCGCGCGGGTCGGACAGGGAGAGCAGCGCCCGGCCCGCCTGGAGCCGCTCCGGTCTGGACAGCTGCTCCGTCGCCGCGATCGCAGCCAGAGCGTCAGCCGCCCTGGGGTCGCCGTGCCGGGCCAGCGCCTCGGCCGCCCGAAGGATCAGCGCTGGCTCGTCGGACGGCCCGGTCAGCAGGTGAGCCAGGGTGTCCACGACGCAGGGGTCTCGGAGGCGGGAGAGTCCGTCGGCGGCCGACAACCGCAGGAGGCGGTCCTCTGAGGGGTCCCGGGCGATCCGGGCCAGGCACTCGACGGAGTCCTTCCCGCCCAGCCATTCCAGGGCCTCCAGCACCCGGCTCCGGGAGGACACCGGGCGCTCCCGGTCCCCGGCGGCCTTGCGCAGGTACCGGAAGGCGGAGTACGGGTGGAGCCGGGAGAGCGCCTCCACCGCGGCGGACCGGACATGGGTGGGGGTCCGGCCGTCGACGGCGATGCCGAGCAGGATGGCGACGGCGCTGCCCGGCGCGGTCCGGTTCAGGGACTCTGCGGCGCGCAGCCGGTCCACCCACCAGATCTCGGAGGACCGGGCGAGGTCTGCCAGCGCCCGCGCGCCGCGCTCGTCACCGAGTCGGCCCAGGATCTCGGCGGCTCTGATCCTGCGCCCCGCGTCCGCCTCCTGATCGCCGGCGACGGAAACCGGCAGCTCATGGGCGTCTGCGGCGCCGAGGTCCGCGAGCATCTCCGCAGCGTGCAGCCGGGATCCCAGATCGTGCTCGGGGAGCGCCGCGAACGAGGAGATCTCCGTGGTGCCCCGGGCGTCCCCGAGGTCCACCAGCGCCCGCGCGGCCCGCAGCCGGTCGAACGGGTCGCGCCGCTCGTCGCGGGCCACCGCGAACAGTTCCCGCGTGGCCGCCCGCAGCACCCGCCGGGGAAGGATGATGCCCTCGCCGCTCAGCCGGGCGACGTACTGGGCGCTGTACAGCTCCTTGGTCCAGTACGCGAGCAACCGCGCGAATCCTGGACGGCCGGACCAGGAGGAGACGAGGAAGTCGACATAGGGACTCTCGACGGCGGCCAGCGGGGCCGCCCGGCGTCTGCGCGGCCAGCCGCCGACGATCGAGCGGTAGGCGGCCCGGTTCCGCTCGGGGTCCCCCACCGTGGCCTGCGCCGCGAGGTGTTCGAGCAGCGTCTGGTGGACGAACTCCAGGCCGCCGCCCCGCCGGACGACCAGCCCGCCGCGCAGCAGTACCTCCTCGCACAGCGCGCTCCACCGCTCGGGACGGAGCGAAGCGGGCCGCAGGTGGCCCGTCCACCGTTCGATCAACTGCTGCTCGGGAGTGGTGTCCCCGTGGTACTTGGCCAGTGCCAGCTCCCGCAGGACGTGATCCGTCAGGGCACCGAGTCCTTCCGCCGCGCGGGCCCCCTCGGCGCCGTGGCGGTCCAGCACGGCGTGCGCCTGCTCCAGCACGTTGGCCCGCTCGCCGTACTGCTTGGCGCGGAGCAGGTCCATGAACCGCGTGTACAGTGCCCAGCGGCCCCGAGGCAGCGGCTCCTGGTCGGATTCGGCGTGTAATTGGCAGAGCATGGTCGCCATCAGCGGCACCGTTGCCAGGTGTCGCACGCTGGGGATCCTGACGTGCTCCAGGAAGGCGGTGGTCCTCGCCTCTGGCTCCGGCAGGCCCAGGGCGGTGAACCAGGCGCGGGCGAACCCGGGCAGCTGTTGGAGATCGAAGGGCAGCAGGGAGTAGCAGCGGAACCGGGGTGCCGGCACGTCCCGGATGTCGAGGGTGGGCCTGGTCGCCAGGACGAACCGGAACTGGTGCGCGTACGAGTCCTGTTCCCGGATCGAGGCGAGCTTGCCCAGGACGCGCTGCCGCCCCTCCGGGCTCATCACCTCGTCCAAGCCGTCCACCAGCAGCAGCCAGCGCACGCCTGGCGCCGGGGGAGCGGCGAAGAGGTCCTCGCGGATCGGCCTGACCAGCCCGGCGCCGCTCAGCTCTCGGGAGACGGCGTCGTGTAGGAGACTCGCGAAGGGCCGGTCGCCGACCAGGTCTGCGGCCCTGACCAGGACGGGGACCGAGTGGTAGAAGTGCTCCTCGGTCCACCTGCGGGCGACGGTGGTGATCCAGGACCGCAGCAGACTGGACTTCCCGAAACCCGGTCCGCCGAAGACAATCACGTCGTCGGGGTGGTCCAGGAGCGCATCGGCGGGGGCCCGCGTCTCGTCGTCCGGCACTGGGTCGAGGCCCCGGTACGCCGTTGCGTGCTGGTGGACATAGACGGTGGACAGCGGCGGCGGCACTGTGCCGGGGACCACGCCCGGATACGGGTGCTCCCGGGCGGCCCGCACGGAGATGTCCAGGAACTCGCGCAGTCGCGGTCCGAGGAAGGGCCAGCCGCCAGCCTCGATCTGCGCGTCCGACAGCGTGCCCAGCCAGGTCCGGCAGTCGGCGCTCCACCGGCTGTCGCACCAACCAGGATCGAGCCGGGCGGTCAGCTCGCGCGCCCCGACCATGTGCGAACTGCCGGTTCGGTCGGCAGTGGTGAGCATGCCGGCCACGCACCCCGTCCGGTGGTTGAGGACGGGACTACCGCTGAACCCGGCGGTCACCACCGCGCCGCGCAACCGATGCAGGCTGTTCGGCCGGTCGAAGGCACGGGCGGACGTGCCTTCGTAGGTGAAGGTCGCGGACTGCCCGGCGCGGAACATGCCGGACGGGTGCCCATGGGTCCACAGTGCGTCCCCGACGGTCAGCCGATCCGACAGCGGCAGGGCGGCGGGGCTCTCCCGCCGGTCGGCGTCGGTGACCTGAAGGAACGCCAGGTCGAGCCCGTCCCCCGGGGACAGGAAGTACCGCTCTGGACGCGCCTGGAGTTCCAGGATCAGCGAGCGCGAGGCGATGCGGCCCACGATCCTGCGCGGCAGCTCCGCCGCCGAGGCGGCCACCACGTGGGCGCATGTGGCCACCACACCGGGTGCCACGAAGAAGCCGGTGCCCACGGCGAGCGGTTCGCCGTCGGGCGAGGGCACTTCCAGCGCGACGACAGAGTCCAGCAGCGCCGACTGCTGCCTCCCCGGGGAAAGGCTCGTCACGCCGAGGTGCTGTCCCATTCGAGCGTGACCTTGAACGCCGACTTGGCGCTCGCCTTGCCGATGGCGGCCACCAGGGAGCCCGACTCCAGGGCGATATCGCAGCCGAACTCCAGCGTCACCTTGCTCGCCGTGCTCTGCCGGGCCTGCTCGCCCACGGCCCGCGCCACCGCGTTCAATCCGGACATGACCTGGTCGAGGCCAGGGCGACGGGCACCGATCTCGGTCTCCTCGCCGCCCACCGCGGCCTCCACGGAGCGCGCGAACACCTGTATGCGCACCCCGTCCTGGGTCACCGGGACCACCACGGTCTCTCCCACGGTGCGGTCGTGCTCTGTCATCGTGCATCCCCTCCAGGCGCCAGCCCGAACGTCTGTGACGAGCCCGGAGCGGGCTGTGACGACATCTTGGCACAGCCCACGGACAGTGCGCGGCCGCTGGGGAGAACCCCGTCCGGCGCGGGACGCGGCGGTTAGGCGAGCGTGCTGCCCGCCTTCTACTTCTTCCAGGAGAGGTTCCAGCCGGTGAGCCCGTTGGCCGAGTCGACGGTCTTGTCACCCGAGTTCTTCACGATCACCACGTCCCTAAGGAGCGAACCGCCGTAGAACGCGTACCCAGCCGTCTCCTCATCCTTCCCGCCCTTGGTGTCGCGCAGGCCGATGCAACCGTGGGTGCTGTTGCGGTGATCGAAGATGGAGTTGGCGGTCCAGTAGGTGCCGTGGATGAAGGTGCCGGAGGTGGTAAGCCGCTGGGCGTGCGGCACGTCCGCGATGTCGTGCTCGTTGCCGAGGCCGACCGCCGAGGAGCGCATCCGGGGCTCCTTCAGCCGCTCACTGATTACCATGATCCCGGACCAAGTGGTGTGCTCGCCGTCTCCGCCGGTGACGGAGTAGGTGGCGGTCTTCGCCCCGTCCCGGGTGATCGTCCTCTTCTCGGTCTTCAGGTCGATGGTGCTGATCTGCGACCGGCCGATGCGGAAGGGGAGCGTCTTCGTCCGCGAGCGGATGCGGGCGGCGACCGCAGGGGTGTGGGTGCGGGTGCGGCCGGTGGTCGACACCGTGCTGGCGGCCGACGACGTCGTCGCCGTGGTGTACGTGATGCGCGGCGCCTTCGCGCGCCACCGCCTGCTCGCCGAAGCCCGCCGCCACCTCTCCTACGTTCTGCGCGGCCGGCCCCACGAGCAGGGCTTGGACGAACGGATCGTGCAGAGCATCGTCGACGACTACACCCGCTCGGCGAGCCGGCGGATGATGACCGCCGACCTGCGCGCCCTGTACCCCCGCGACACTGAGGACCAGGCTGTGCTGCGCCCGTTGACCCGCAAACGGTCCGCCTCGCCGTACGAGCAGGCCCGCCCGCATGCCGGGACCGGCCGGGCGCGCCGGTTCCGGCATGCGGCGGTGTGAAGTTCAGCCGCAGTCGTTCCGGTTGATTTTCAGGGAGCGGGTCTGGTCGTTGAGGTTGTAGCCGCGCAGATCGTGGATGGATCCACCGCTGCGGGTGACGCACACCCAGCGGCCGGCGTGGTTGCGCTTCTCGTAGACGCGGGCGGTGCGGTCGGAGTTGTTGCGGACCGAGCTGCCGCGGTCCCGGATCGCGGAGGGCAGGTCCTTCACGCTGCCATCCGAAGCCCGGCGTACCCAGGGCTGCCCGCCGAAGTTGATCTCGGGGTAGATGCAGACGTAGCCGGACGGGCAGTCGATCGCGGCCCGTGTCGCACGGGGCTCGCTGGAGGCGGAGGCTGGAAGGACGAGTGGTGTGAGGGCGAGGGCGGCGACGGCCGCAGCATGCATCAGGTTCCTGATCACGTACTACGGATACCGGCCACCGCCCGTGAGTGGGGACGTTTACGCAAGCGTTCACTCCAGCGGAGCACCCCATGGGACAGCCACCGGGAGAAGCCTTCAACGGGGGCCCGGTTCGTGGGGGACGGTCCCCGGCAATCTGGGCCTGCGCCCGGACTCGCCCGCGACCGGAACCGCGGCGCTCACCGAGCGGCGCGACCAGGCGCCGCCGCGCGCCGTCGACCACCTCGGCCGGGAGGACGCCCTCACTCCCAAGCAACGTACTGATGCCGTCCACGCCCACCAGCAGGCCGCGATGCCCGAGTACTACCTGGAGGGCCGCACGACCGATCCGGCGACGTGGCTGCGGACCCCGGAGAACCTCGCCCGGCTCGCCAGGCTCACCCTGGAAGCCGAGACCCGTCGTCGGGACCTCGAGCGGACGCGGCCCGACCCGCAGTCCGACACGGACACTCCCGCTCCCGCGGCCAGCGGCAGCACCAGCACCCCGGACCCGGCCCTGGATCCGGTCAGGGCGGGGGAGCGATGCCCGGACGGTGACGGCCACGGTCGAGAGGTGGGCCGGTTCCGGTGGGATGCCGCACGAAGTCGCTGGGGCATCGACCGGCGAGCGCGGCCGGGAGGTGCCGGAGCAGGGGTGAGGGTGCAGGGGCCGGTACCCAACGTACGGAGGTCCTCTTCATGGTCCAGCCGTTCCCGGATCTCACCCCGGAGCGCCTGGCGTAACTCGTCGACGCCTCCCGGCTGCGGGTGGCGCTGTACGCGGCGCCTGCCGCGTCTTTGCTGGTCCGGGGCCGCCGGGGGGCAGGACTCCGGGGGCCGGCCGAACCCGCCGCGGGACCTACGCCCGCGCCGATACCGTCGACGCTGAGCACGGCGGCGCCCCGGCACCCGGGAAGCTCCCCTCGCCGGGCCTCGCGTGGGCGCTCGAAGCGGACCGGCGCGCCGGCGGAAGCGAAGACCGCATGCTGCTGCGTCACCGGGTGGGGGTGGCGGCCACCGTGGGGTGCACCGGCGCGGGGTGGGGGACGAACCACCTGGTCAAGGGGCAGTCAATGGGCAAAACGGACACCACTGTGTGGCCCGGCCGGTGCGCGGCTCCACTGAGTGGAGCCACTTGGTGGAGCCCATCGGGTGGAAGTCATCGAGTGGGGGAGTGGCCGCCCCTCCCGTTCCGCTTCATCGAGTGGACCTCACTCGGTGGATCCGCCGGGTGGAGTCCGCCCGGCGATGACCGGCACTCCTGCACGCTTCCGATGTCCCGCACCTCATCGGTGCATACGCTGCCCGACCACCCCTTGACTCGATTCGGCAGGCTCGTGTCGTCATCTCCGTGGCCAGGTTCGCCCCGGCGTGTTTACGGCTGGCTGCCATGGGCGGCGGTTCGGGCGTCGCCCACGGGCCGCTGACGTTACGGCGTCACCACGGGGATGCCGTCCGGGCGGCCGGCGAGCAGGGCGGCGATGTAGTCGACGCAGCGCAGGGCGGCCTCGGCCATGGCGCGGCTGGTCATTCCGGCGATGTGCGGGGTGAGCAGGGCGTTGGGCAGGCCGAACAGCGGGGAGGTGAAGGCGGCGTGCTCGTGGGCGAAGGTGTCGATCGCGGCGGCCGCCAGGGGGTGTGCCGGGTCGCGTAGTGCGTCGGCCAGGGCTTGTTCGTCGACGATTCCGCCCCGGGAGGTGTTCAGCAGGATCGAGCCGGGTCGCATCAGCGCCAGTTCCGCCCGGTCGATCATTCCCCGGGTCTGCGGGGTGAGCGGGAGGTGCAGGGAGACCACGTCGCTGCCGGCCAGGAGGGCGGTGAGGGACTCGACTCGGGGTACCGCCGCCCCCGCCGGGCGGCGGGAGAAGCCCTGGACCGTCATGCCGAGGGCAGCCGCACGCTCGGCCAGTGCTCGACCGATTCGACCGAGCCCAAGGACACCCAGAGTCAGCTCCGACAGCTCGGATGCGGGGGCGACCGGTCCGCTCCAGCGGCCGTGGTGGGCAGCTTCGTTGTGCTCTGACAGGTTCCGGGTCAGGGCAAGCAGCTGGGCCAGGGCGAACTCCGCGACCGCGGTCGCGTTGGAGCCCGGGGTGTGGGTGACGGCGACGCCGCGGCGGGCGGCGGCGGCCAAGTCGACGTGGTCGGTGCCCGCCCCGGCCCGGCCGATCACCCGGAGCCGGTTGGCCAGTATCGGATCGGTCGCCGCCGCCAGGAACGCGGCGCCCAACGGGACACCGGCCCGGGACTTCACCGCGTGGTAGCCGAGCCCGTCACGCAGGATCTCAGCTGTCAGCGCCGACTCGTCGAAAGCGTCGAAGTCGACAAAGTCCACCCGGCCCGTCCACGCAGCCCGCGCACTGGCCTGGTCGGTTACCCGCTAGAGGTTCAGCGTGACGGCTGCCCCGTGCCCGAGCAGGCGCTCCAGCTCACGGTCGAGCAGTTCCCCAGGAGCCGCATCCAGCAGTAGAACCCGCATCCGCCCCACGAATCCCCCTTCCCTACAGGCGGACCTTATGCGATCCACGCGCGCGGCGGCGGTCGATCCACCGGCGGTGGTGCGCACCCCCGATGCCGTCCTGTGCGAGGTGGAGGCCGGCTATCCGTGACGATCGAGGGCACCGTGCGCTGCGTCCAGAACCGCGCCCGTCTCGTGCGCGCCCTCTACGAATGCCTGGACCGTCTGGAGATCGCGCGCACCCAGCCCGTGTGACCACGCTCCGCACCCGGCGCGACCACGGGCCTGGGTGCGGAGGGCTACACCCGCAGCAGGCTTACCCGGGTGCCGGTTCCGGGCGCAGTGAGGCGAGCGGCGAGCGTCGGTCTTTCTCCACGGTGTGCAGTTGCTCCCAGTCGACCTCGGGGTGGGCGGGGATGACCGTGTCGACGTCGACGGTGCGGTAGAGCGGCACGTCGACCGCCCCGGCCCGCGATGTACCGCACCGGACCTCGACCCGCTCCACCGCCCGGAGCCACCCGAGCTTGACCATCCAGTCGAAGTCCACTCGCCTTACCCGAAAGCGGGTGGCGGCTTGGCCGGGGCCGAGTGGGGTGACTGCGGTGACGAGCTCGGCCAGGTCCTCTCGCACGTAGACCCCGGTGACCTGGCCGGGGGCGGTGGAGTGTGCCTTCTGGGTTGCCGGACAGGCCGCAGGTGGCGGACCAGCGGGTCACGAGTGATGTCGCTGAGAGTGCTTCGGTGGCTGGAATGGCGGGGTGGCGATGACCGGAACGCAACTGACGATGGTGGCGGACATCTGTTCACTTTCGGTCGTGATGGATGCCCGGTTCGTGTCTTTCATCATCTGTGAGTATCGGTGAAATCCGAAATACACGTCCAGACGGCGTGAGTAGGTGTCATCCGGAGGGTCCGGTTCTTGCCCGTGTGTGAAGGAAGATCGGGGGCACGGCGGCGGATCCGTGGCTGTGGCGTGTCAGGTTGTGTGCGCCCAGCGGCCAGGGGGGTCGCTGGTTCCTGTATCCCGTGGGGGGATCCTTGTGAACTCGCGTGTCTCGGGCATGCCTTCGTGGCGTGTCCGCAAGAAGACCGCTCGCCTGGCCGCGCTGGCCGTGATCACTTCCGGCGCGCTGGCCCTGTCCTCGCTGCCGGCCGTGGGCGCGGCCGCGCAGGAGAAGACGCCTGCCTCGTCCGCCTGGGGCAAGGACAGTCCCAGACCCACCGCGCCGGAGGTGCCGGTGGGTGTCAACAAGCCGGTGCCCAGCGAGCCGTCGGCCGAGCCGTCGGAGGAGGAGGCCGCCTGGCGTGTGGCTCAGAAGCAGCGCCGTGACGGGAGGGAGCCGCAGAAGTCGGCGCGCTCGACGTTGGGGGCGCTGACGTTCGTGCCCGAGGGGCAGGGGGAGGTGCCCTGGCACCGCTACTCCGACACACGCCTGACCGACGCTCTGGTGGCGCGGGTGAACCTGTCCAACGGCAACCTGATGCTGGCCGCGACCGACTTCGACATCGTCGGAGTGGGCCAGAAGCTGCAGCTGACCCGGACGTACAACTCCTTCACCGGCCCGTACGGCCAGGTGGAGAACTGGTGGCAGGGCTTCGAGCGCCGTCTGGACCTGATGTTCACCAACGAGGTGGTCCACTACGACGCCACCGGCGCGACGGTGCGCTTCACCAAGAATGCCGACGGCACACTCGCCACGCCGTCCGGCTACAGCAAGGATCTGAAGAAGAACGCGGACGGCACCTACACGCTGACCGATCGGAAGACCGGCTCGAAGGACACCTACAGCGCTGGCGGCGACCTGACGAAGGTCACCGACAAGAACAACGGTGCCCTCGCCGTTACCCGGCACGAGCAGGACGGTGAGCACACCGGCTTCAAACTGACCGAGACCCGCTCGGGCCGCTGGATCGACCTGGTCAGAAGCGATGCGACGCACTGGCAGGCCACGGACAACACCGGCCGCACCATCTCCTACGAGCTCTCCACACCCAGCGCCGATGGAGAGGTTGGCGGCAACCTCGTCAAGACCACAGACACCGACGGCAAGTCCACCCTCTACACCTACGACTCCTCGAACCGGGTCGCGAAGATCACCACCCCGCGGGGCAACGAGACCCTGTTCAACTACGACTCCCAGAACCGCGTCGTCTCCGTCCAACGGCTGGACGGAGGTTCGGGCCCGACCTGGACCTACGCCTACAACACCGAGTACCCCTGGCAGGCGGGCACAACGACCGCGATCGACCCGGACGGCGACCGCACGGTCCACACCCACAACGCGGACGGAGAGATCACCAAGGTCACCGACCCACTGGGCCACAACCGCTCCACCACTTACCAGAACCACCTGGTGCAGACTGCGACCGACGCGATGGGCACTGGCACCGGGGGCACGGGCGGCAACGTCACCACCTACGGCTGGGACACCCGCAACAACCCCGTCTCGGCCAAACTGCCCACCGGCGCGAACACAGCAGCCCAGTACCAGACGGTCGCCGGCGCCGATCTGCCCACCAGCACGACCGACGCCGACGGGCGCAAGGACACCTACGCCTACGACGCCGCGGGCAACACGCTGTCGGTGACCACCAGCGGCACCGAGGGCGGACAGCGCACCTACACCTACAACCCCGCCACCCCCAGCTGCGGCGGGTTCCAGGGCCAGCGTTGCACGGCCAAGGACGCCAACGGCAAGACCACGTCCTTCACCTACGACGCCAAGGGCAACCTCGCCAAGGTCACCCCACCCGCGCCCCTCGGCGTCACCACCTATACCTACGACACGCTGGGCCGTACGGCCACCTCCACCGACGGACGCGGCGTCAGGACCCTCTACACCTACGACGCCCGCGACCGGGTCACCAAGGTCGACACCTCCGGCTACACCACCGTCACCTACACCTACGACGCCGACGGCAACCTCACCTCCCGGACCGACGACACCGGCACCACCACCTGGATCTTCGACGCCCTGAACCGCGAGACGATCCGCACCCTGCAGGACGGCTCCTTCACCACCCTGGCCTATACCCCCGGCGGCGGTGAGGTGGACTGGTACAAGGATCCCAACGGCAAGACCGACTACACCTGGGACGCCGCCGGCCGCCTGACGGAGTTGCTGGATCCGGCGGGCAAGAAGACCACCTACGAGTACAACAACAACGACAAGCGCACCAAGACCACCTACCCCGGCGGCACCACCCAGAACATCACCCTGGACGCCTCCAACCGCCCCACCGCCATCAAGACGGTCTCCGGCACCACCACCCTGGTCGACCTCGCCTACACCTACAAGTACGGCACCAACAACGCCACCGACGGCACCAAAATCCGCACCCGCAAGAACAACACCACCCAGACCACCGACACCTACATCTACGACAGCCAGGGCCGCCTCTCCGTGGTCGAACCCCGCAACCCCAACCACCCCACGACCTTCACCCGGTACTGCTACGACAAAGTGGGCAACCTCCTCGGCGCCCCCCGCCCCACCTGCACGACCAGCTATGGCTACAACGACGCTTCCCAACTTGTCACCAAGAGCGGTACGACCACCGGCTGGTCCTACGACAAGGCCGGCAACGAGACCGCCGCCGCTCCCATTGACGGCACCGCCCGCACCGGCGAGACCTGGACCGACCACAGTCAGCTGAAGTCCATCACCACCGCCGGCACCACCCGGGGCCTGACGCACGCGGGCACCGACAACACCGAGCGCACCAAGCTGGCCGACACGGCCTTCCACCACACCGCACTCGGACTGACCGGCACCACCACCGCCGGAGTCGACACCGGATTCATCCGCGAACCGGCGGGCACACTCAACTCCGTGCGCAGCGCGGGCAAGTCCTACTACTACCTCACCGACGCCACCGGCAACGTGCTCGGACTGGTCGACGAGGCGGGCCAGCGCACCCACAGCTACGCCTACACCCCCTACGGCACCAACTACAGCGACCCCGTCGAGTCCTTCTCCCAGCCCTACCGTTACGCCGGCGCCTACCTGGATCCCACCGGCCTGTACAAAATGGGCGCCCGTTACTACGACCCCTACCTCGGCCGCTTCACCCAGCCCGACCCCTCCGGACAGGAAACCAACCCCTACCTCTACGCCGCCGGCGACCCCATCAACCACACCGACCCCACCGGACTGCTTTCGATGGACATCGGAGGAGAGGCTTGCCTCTGGGTCTGTGGTGGTGCCGGCATAAGCGTCAATGAGGACGGCAGTCTCCACCCCTACGTCAGCTTTGGCGTCGGGACACCTGGTGGCAGTGTCGACGCAAGTCTTGCGTCCGGATCAGCTGACCAAGGGTGGACCGGCGAGGTGTCCTGCGGATTCGGGCCAGTCGAAGCATCCGCAGCTACCGATGGCAGTGAAAGCGTGGGCACGGGAGGTAGCACCGGAAAGTGTTCAGGTAGCGCCAAGTACACCTTCTAACTCCTTAGGAGATCACGCATGCTTGCTTTTCTTCAAATCGCCAATGACCGACCTGACGGGCCGTCGTGGTCTCCTTACCTGGCCATCGGCCTGTTCGTCATGGCGATGGTCTTCATCGGCGTCATGTATGCCAAGCGGCGTCGCTGAATTTGCGTGAGGACATGTGTAGGGGACCTCTTCTCTGGAGAGGTCCCCTACACCCGATAACCAGGAGATGCCGGCATGGCCATCGTCGTGGGTATTCTCATCGTCCTGTTCGGGCTGGCTGCAGCCACCGTAGGTCCGCATGTGGCGAACACGCTCAGTGGACGACGGTCTAGTGGTCGCTTCGAGACGTCGAATGCGTTTGCCTTCCGTATCATCGGGACGGTCCTGGTGGTCTTGGGCCTGGTCTACGCCGTAGTGGGTGGGTAAACCACTGGAAACGAACCGTGCTCTGGCAGTGCAGCCGAGGCAGTCATAATGTGGTAAAAACCTGCCAAACCAGTCGGTTAGGCCTGGTGGCGTGGGCGGCCGGTACGGTGTCGGGATCGAGCACCACCACATCGCCACCCCGTCCTGACCGCCTCCACCCCTGCCTGACCCGCCCGCTACAACACGGGGGCCACCGGGGGACCCCGGGCGGCCGCCCCTTGGCCTGCCCGACCCCTACGCCGATGTTGACGCCGCCTTCGCCTTCGGGCACAGTGCGGCGAGCGGAGAGCGCTAGCTCTTCCCACCGCGCGCATTTGCTCCCAGTCGACTGCCGGGTGTGAGCTGCGGACCCGTACCGCGCTCTCCTGCCGGGACGCCCGCGCGTCACCTTGAAAACCAGAAGCTGCTACCGCTCCTGCCTGCGACCGGTTCTGCGGCTACCCAGGTGTTTTCGGGGTAGGCGGGTGTCATGTTCTTCTTCAGTAACCGGATCGGCTGTCTGGGATCGCTACTCATCAGCGCGATCGCGACCGGCATCCTGATCATGATCTTCGCGCGTTGATCCAGCTACTCAGCGGATTCCCTGCTCGTGGAAGCCATGGCTTTCTCCTTTCGATCAAGAGAGTCGGACCATGGACCACCCGGGGTGCTTACGTCGCGGGCAAAGGACGGCTCTTCCTTCACCCCCTAGAGCGGGAGGGATACCTCTGGACAGCGGAGGCGGCGAAGAAGCCCACCGGTGCGCACGCCGTAGCAAACTGACGCGCTTGCGTCGCCTCCAGGCGTTCCGGCACCGCGCCCGACGTGGTTACCGTCCGCCGATGCCCTGGTAGCCGTGCCCGAGGCCGCGGCGCCGCCCGCGTGGTGGGGGAAGGGTCGGGGTGGTGAGGGCGGTGATGACGCCGCGCGCGGCCTGGGGCGGAAGACCCGCGCTGACGTGGCCGGAGTCGAGGACCTGCGCGTAGGCGCCCGCCCCGTGCGGGGTGAGGGCTTCGGCGAGCGCGGCGGCCGCGGTCCGGGCCGGCCCTTCGCCCCATCCGGGCTCGGCCGACGAAGCCTGCCGTGGAACCCCGCCTGGTCGCGTGAGGAGTCCGGCCAGGGCCTGAGCGTCGGCGGGCTCCAGCGTGAGGGTGAGGAGTACGGCGCCGAGCTGGTGGACGCGGTGCCGCGTGATGCCGTGCCCCGCCAGCGCCTGGCGCAACTCCACGCTGACGGCGGCACTCGCGCCAGCGGCGTCGCCGTGCGGAGCGGTGCCGGCGCGGGCTTGTTCGGCGCGTTCGGCGACGGCGGCCGCCGCGACCGGCACGGCGGCCAGGATCTCGGCGCACTGCGGATCGAGCCGGGCGAGCGCACCGGCCAGGACCTCCAACGCGGTGGCCGCGTCCTCCACCGCGCCCGCGCTCCACCCGCCCAGGCTCGCGGCGTCCGCCAGCGCGCACGCCGCGACGACCATCTCCTCAGCCAGCGCCTCCAGCCCGCCGGGCCGCCCTTCGCCGGTCAGCTCCATGTTCCGCCCACGTCCTTCCACGCATCCTGGTCGTACGCGCCGGGATCACATGATGACGGTCATCGCGCCCCGGCGGCTTCCCTCCCGACGCGCGGGAGTCGGCCGTTACGGGCCGGTGAGGATGTCGTGGCCGCCGATACGGCGCCAGACGATGTGCTGCTCGCCGGCTGACCGGGCCGGGCCGTAGGACCACGTGGCGCGCCCGTCCGGTGCCCAGGTGAGTTCGTAGACCCCGGGCGCGCGGCGGACGCCCTTGATACGGAGGCCGGCGCGGAAGCGTCCGCGGCCGGTGCGCAGGTCGGGGACGAAGGCGTCCAGGACGACGCGGCGGAAGCGCCGGCGTTGGGCGGGGGTGAGGTGCTGGAGGTCGGCGGTGAAGCGGGGGCAGGTCTCGAAGGTGGGCACGGTGGTCTCCTCCGGGCAGCACGACGAAGCCCCCGGCGGTTGCCGGGGGCTGCTGTAGGCGGTGCTCGTTCCTTGGCGCGTGGTGATGCTCAGTGGTGCTGGATGGTGTCGTTCGGGTCGGGGTGCGTGGGCTGCCGGAGAGCGATGACATTCGCGTCCGGCCCAGTGCCGCTTCCCGCCCGGCGGGCACCTGAAAAGAAAGTTCGGCCTCTCCTCCCGCCTGACGGGACGCCGCGCTGATCGGCCTTTTCTTGCAGGTCAGAGCGGTGTGGCGTGGTCTGCATGACAGTGGATATCAGGGTCATCCGGGCCGGTCGGATGTACCGCTACTACCTGCGTGAGACCGTGGTCGGCGACGGCCGCCGCCCGGCGCGCACGCCGCTGCGCGAGGCTCAGGAGCGGGCCGGTGTCCCGGTCGGGCGCTGGATGGGCCGCGGCCTTGCGGCGCTCGGACTCGCGCCGGGTGAGGAGGTCACCGAGGCGCAGCTGCGGAACCTGTTCGGTGAGGGGGGCCGCCACCCGTACGCGGACCGGATCGAGGCCGACCGGCTCGCCGCGGGCGACTCCCCGAAGAAGGCGTTCAAGGCCGGCGCCCTCGGACGCCGGGTGACGGTCACGGGCGTGGACTTCGTGTTCCGGCCGCAGCCGACGATCTACCTGTTGTGGGCGCTGGGGGATGAGGAGACCCGTCTGGTGATTGAGGCCGCGCACGAGCGGGCGATCGGGCGGGTGCTGGAGTGGATCGAGGACGAGGTCGCGGTGATCCGCTATGGCAAGGACGGGATCTACCGGGTGCGGCCGACCGGCGGTCTGGTCGCCGCCCGCTTCCGCCACTACGAGGCGCGCTCCGGGCGGCCGTTGCTCCATGACCATCTGCTGCTGAGCGTGAAGGGGCAGCGCCTGGACGGGAAGTGGGGGTCGATTCACACCACGGCCCTGTACGAGAACACGGTCGCGGCCTCCGCGCTCTACAACGAGATCGTGGCCGCTGAGGTCTGCGAGGAACTCGGGCTGGCGACCGAGCCGCGCACCGTCACCCCGGGGCGCCGGCCGGTGATGGAGATCGCCGGGGTGCCGCACGAGCTGATCCGCTGGACCGCCCGGCGCAGCGACCAGATCGCCGCCTGCCGCTCCGTGCTGGAGCACGAGTACGTCACCGCCGTCGACGACGACGGCGAGCCGAAGTTCCTGCCCGTGGTCTCCGAGCGGGCCCGCGCCAAGATGAACCAGATCGCCGCCCGCAAGACCCGCCCGCCCAAGCGGAAGACCCAGCCGCTCGCGCAGCTGCGCGCCTGGTGGAAGGTGAGCGCGATCCTCACCTCCAAGGTCACCGCCGACGTCATCACCTCCCTCCTCGAGCACGCCCGCGCCGCAGCCGCCGCGATCCGGGCCCGCGTCGCCGCCGTGGTCGACGTCGCCCTGGCGGCCGTCGACGTCACCGCGACGGTGTTCGTGATGAACGAGGGCGGGCGCTTCCACCGCCGGCACCTGCTCGCCGAAGCCCGCCGCCACCTCGCCCTGGTCCTGCGCGGCCGCCGCCGCGACCCCGGCCTGGACGACCAGGTGGTGGCCGCCGCCATCTCCACCCACTGCCTGGACATCACCGAGCCGAAGACCACCATCGGCCTGCTGGCGGACTACCGCCTCTACACCGCCCGGTGGGACCTGGCCGACCTCCCCGCCCGGCCCCGCCCACCCGCTCCCGCGCCCGACCCGGACCGGCAGCCCCCGGCCGACCTGGGCGAGCCGGCTGCGCTCCGGCCGCCGGGCCAGGACGCGGGGGAGTGGGAGGTACCCCGCATCCCGCTCCCGTACGACCGTGCCGTCCTCGCCGGAGCGGTGGTGCGGGAGAAGCTGCGCACCACCACCGCCCCCGCGGTGCGGGGCCGGGCGTACGACGTCGTCGCCCACCAGCAGGCGGCGATGCCCGAGCAGCTGCTCGCACCCGAGCCGGCCGACCCCGAGCACGACGCCCAGGAGCAGGAGGCCGGTCGCGGGGAGGCGATCGACATGACGGCGCTGCGGGCCTTGCGACGATCCCGCACGGACGTGGAAGCCCTCGATCTCACCGCCGACCGGCTGCGCCGCATCCAGGAGGCGGCCACCAAGATGGTCAACGACTCCCACGCCCGCGCGCACCGCCACACCGCACAGGCCGACGCCGACGCGGTGCGCCCGGACGACCAGCAGGCGCACCGCCCACAGCAACCCGGACCGCACCGCGGCCGGGAGGCCGGCCACTGAGTGGACCCGATGGTGCGCACCCGGTGCGGTGGTGCGCACCGACGACGCCCGGCTCCACTCCACCGAGTGGAGCCCACCGAGTGGAGCCCACCGAGTGGACCCACTGGGTGGAGCCCACCGGGTGGAAGTGGACGACATCGACGGGAGTGGCGCCGCGCTCCACCCGGTGCGTTTCTCCTTGACCTCGGCTCAGGTCAAGGAGAAACGCACCGTCTCCACCCGGGCCCACTCCACTCCACCGCACCGCATCCACCTGGTGCGCACCACTTCCGTGCGCCCACCGCACCGGTGCGCGCACCACCGCACCGGGTGGAGCGCACCGGATAGACCCGGGCGCACCACCGCACCGGATCGGTGCGCACCACCTGCGCGCCCACCGCACCGGATCGGTGCGCTCCACCGCACCGGTGCGCGTCGGCGTGGCTATGGGCGCGCGGTCATGGACTGCACGGTGCGGGCCCACTCCAGGTGTTCGTCGCGCATGGTCTCCAGGGTGGCGCGGGTGTCTCCGTGGTCGTCGGGGTCGGGGATGACGTTCTCGACGAAGCGGATGATGCTGCGGGCGATGCCCAGCACGGCCGTAGTGGGGGAGTCGCGTGTCCAGTCCCGCAGGGCGGACAGCAAGATGCATCCGACCTCGTCCAGGGCGAAGGAGTCCGGGTGCGGCTCCCCGTCGCCCAGGACCCCCGTGACGGGGAAGACGATGTTCTCGGCGAGGCGCAGCAGCAGGAAGGCCAGTTCTGGAGTAGCCGGCGTGCGGCCGGAGACGTAGTTCCCGCCGCCCATCTGGAGCGCCAGGAGGTAGTCGAAGCCCTGCTCCACCTGCTCGGGCGTCAGCGGCGTACGGGGCGGGATCAGGTACGGCATGAAGCTCTCCTCACGATGGCCGCCGCGCGGCTCGCGGCGTGCTCATCGCATGGTTGGCGTGCGGGCCTGTGGACAGAGGCCAAAGATTTCTCCCTACTTCAAGAGAAAGGGGGCGAATCGGGGCTGCAAGAGTCAAAGCGGTCCCCTTGTCCAGGGTGGTCGGCCCGACCACGAACCCGACCCTGACCCCTTGTCCACCTCTGCTACCGCCCCGCTCATCGCCGTGTTTCTCCTTGACCTGGCCACGGTTAGACCGCGGACAAGGGGGTCGGTTGCACGCTGCTCCCTCGAGTCCCCGCCCACCAGGGGCGGCCCGAAGCGAAGGAGCTACTGCGATGACCACGCACCGACCCCCGGCAGGCGCCCGGCGCGACCACGGGCCTGACCAGCAGCGGGCAAGCCGGTCCGGCCTCCTGTGGTGCGCGCTTGGGAGGCCACTGTGGAACCCACTTTGGTGCCCGGCACCGAACTGGACGGAGAAAGCCCAGGTCACCACGCAGATACGGCCGCGCGCCGCGTTGTCACAACCCTCTTGTCTACTCCTGAACTTTGAAGTGATGTCCGTAGAGGAGGAGATCATCGGGTTCGGGGGCCGGGCGCCCTCCGCGGTCGGGCGCGGCCGGTGCTCGGCAGGTGGCCGCGCGCGCCAGACGACGGGGAAGGAGCGCAGCTGATGGCGGGGAAGCGTGAGGAGAACCCGGCGGGGTCGTCGAACAACCTGCGCGGTGACGTGCTGCGCGTGCTCGGAGTCCTGAAGGTCGCCACGGTCGAACAGGTCCAGCAGATCTCAGCCCCGCACCTGAGCTATCGCCACACCGGCAAGCCGACGCCGTCGAAGCGGAAGCAGGCCCGCACCGCCTCTCACACCGGGGCGCTGTCCGATCTGCGCAAGCACGGCCTGGCGGAGAACGGCGGGCAGCTCCCGGGCGGGGACACGCTGCGCAACTTGACGCCCATGGGCCTGAAGGCCGCCGCGCGCGAGCTGGGGCGGCCGGTGGGGGAGATGGGCAACCCGGCCCGCGGCGCGGGCCGCACCGGCGCCTCCCATCCGATGACGGTCAACGAAGCCGTGCTCGCCCTGCTGCGCCCGAAGCCGGACCTCGCCCAGCTCGCCAGCGAGCCGGCCGACGTCCTCGCCGCCGCGCAGGCCGCTGCCGACGCGCCCGCCGGGGTGGGCACCATCGCCTCCTACGCGACCGAGGTGGCGCTGCCCGCGACCGGCACCTGGGCCAACCCGGGCAAGGGCGGCGCCCAGGCGGACATCGTGATCGCCGCGCCCGAGGACGGGGTGCCGCTGCTGTTCGTGGAGATCGACAACTGCTTCGAGTCCGCGCAGGTCCTCGCCGCGAAGGTCGACAAGTACATGCGGTTCTGCCAGCGGAAGGTGAAGGACGTCGACGGCAAGGAGCGGCCGATGTGGCGCACCCGCTGGTGGGTGCCCGACGGCCGCCGCGGCGACCAGCCGCACCCGCCGCTGCTGCTCGTCTTCAACCGGATCGGCCCGCGCAACCCCAACACCGTCATCGCGCAGCTGGCCGAGCTCACCGAACGGCACTGGAAGGGCAGGGCGTACGAGGGCGGCTTCCACGTGTACGACGGCAAGCTGCCCATCGTGGTCACCGGCATGAAGCAGCTGAAGGAACACGGCCCGGCCGGAGCGGTCTTCCGGCGCTTCGGCCGGCCGCACAACCAGACCCTCATCGAGGCGATCGGCAACCCGCGCCGCGAAGCCTACGACGCCCGGAAGCAGGCCGAGTACGCCGCCCGCCAGCGGGAGCACCAGGAGGAGCTGCGCCGCACCGCCGCACAGCACAGAGCCGAGAAGGAGGCCCGCCGTCCCGTGTGCGCCGACTGCGGCACCCGTTTCACCGACGAACGGTGGAAGGCCATCGAGCCCGCCGGGTGGGACGCCCCGCGCGAGACCCACCCGCACCTGTGCGACGACTGCAAGCAGCGCGCCATCACCGTCGAACGCCAAGCCGAGCAGGCCGGGCCCGAGCACCAAGAGCACGACCAGGCCGTGCCCAAGCAGAGGGAGGAGGGCGGATGGTTCGCGCGGTTCCGCTCCTGACGGAGGGGCCGTCCGCCCGTCCCGCCGCAGGCCTGTCGCCAGGGCGGCGCTGTCGCGGCCCCGGCTTTTGGTGTCCTCGCTTGTAACTGCGGGGCGGGCGCCGCTCGGTCCGCCCGTGGTGCCGCCGCGCCGTCCCGCTGTCTCCGTGCCCTGCCGCCCGCCCGGCGCCGCCCGCCGTCGTCGTCCCGCCACTTCGCGGTCCTACCGTGCCGCTGCGGCGTCCCCGCCGCTGTGCCTCGCCGTGCCGCCGTGCCGCCGTGCCGCCGTGCCGCCGTGCCGCTGTGGCGCCGCCGTTCCGTGGCGCTGTCGTCCTGCCGTCCGCCGCGCGGTGCCGGCACCGCGCGGCGGTGGTGTCGCCGTCCCGACTGGTTGTTCCTGCCGGCGTAATGGGGCAGCGGGCGGTGAGGCTGTGCCGGCGTTCCACGGCGACATCGTGGCGCTGCCGCCGAAGCCGCCCGCCTCCAGGCCACCACGCCCCCGGAACCGGAGCCGGATCACGACCAGGAGCCGGGCAAGCCCCGCTGCGGGCTGTTCCGCCGCTTCGTGTTCCTGCCGCGCTGCCGTCCCGCCGCCGCGTCGACACCCTGCCGCTGCCCGGGCCTCGGCCGTGCCGCCCGCCGCTTGCGGCGCCGCTGGTGCCGGATCCGGAGGACGAGCCCGGGCCGGGCCGGGGCCGCGGCTGGTTCCGCCGGCGGCCTGATGATTCCCTTCGCACCCGGGGGAACGCACACACCGGCCACAAACAGCACCGGCGCAACCCTCTGGAACACCTCGGGGCCCCGGGCTTCGCACAACGCCAGGGGCCTTCCCGGTCTGCTGCCGGATCAGGACCGCTCCGGGGCCGGGCCGCAGTCGACCCGGCCGGTCGTACACGGAGCGTGTGCCAGCGCGGGCCCTGCGGTCTCCTCGACGATGCCGGCGCCGCTGAGGTCCTCGCACACCCGCAGGTCCAAAGCGACGGCGGCCGCGTCGATACGCGTCCACTGCTCGTCGGTGAGGTCGGGCAGGAGCGGGCGTAGGTGGTGCAGGGCGAACGCGACGATGCCCGGCGTCACGCTGTGCAGGAGGTTGGCGAGAGCGGCGCTGTGCGCGTCGGGATGGAGCTCGCCCCCGCCCGACAGAGCGTACGCCAGCCTGTACGCGTAGTCCGCCTGCTCGGTCAGGGCGGCGTTCGCGGTGGCGCGCACGCCCGTGAGCCAGCCGGCGGTGAACAGCAACTGCTCGATCGCGGCACCCGGCACCGTGGTCCCGGCCGCGGCGGTGATGTTCTCCATGCCCGGTCAACCCCCCGACCAGCAAGGCGGACACGGTTCCGCTCCGGCCACAGCACGGTGCGGGTTACCCACCTGCGGCGTCGGCCGTGTTCTTCACGGCGAGGATCTCCGAGACCGGGCAGCCCCATGCCGCGCCCGGTCCGGCCGGGCCGTAGAGCGTGAACCCGCACGCCTGGAAGAACGCCTGTCGGCCGGTCGCGTCGGCGCCGTCCTGCGGCACCAGGGCCAAGAACGTGTGGCCGGCTTCCTGGGCCCGGCGGGCGATCTCGGTGAGAAGCGCCCGGCCGACCCCGCCACGACGATCGGTAGGGGCAACGGCCATCGTCAAGATGAACGTCTGCTCGCCGGGATACGCCTCCCGGCCTTCGTCATGCCCGAAGTCGCAGTGGAGCTGGAACTCGGCGACACCGACGAGACGCCCGTGGAGCTCGGCCACGACGACGTCCAGGCCCTCGGGGTCGTAGAAGCTGCCGTCTCCCAGATGGTTCGAGTACAGCAGCCCCTCCACCACCGGGTAGTCGGCTGGGGCGATGTCACGGATGAGCGGCATGACTCGAGTGTTCCAGGACTCCGGCGCGGAGTCACTGTCCACGGCCATCGACGACATGACGGAGGTACTGAACCGCGCCACCCCCTGAACTCCGGAACCCCTCATGAACGGATCTGCCGCCGGCACCGGCTCTGGAACACTGAGGGCCACCCAGCGGTGAGGAGCGAGGACATGGCGGCGAAGGCGGATCCGGCGAAGCTGGCTCGGCAGGCCCGGGACCTGATCGAGGGGTACAACCGTGTACTCCTGGACGACGCGAACGCCCTGCCGGCGCCTGCTCTCTCGGAAGCCACCCAGGCGCTGAAGTCGCTGGTCGACCGCCTCCCGCAGGCATTCGAGCAGACCGCCGACGTCCTGGAGCTCCTGGCCAAGAGCGACAAGGTCACGGTCGAGCGGGGCGAGGTGAAGACCGAGGTGGCCACGACCGCCGCGGAACTCCGAACGGTCGCGGCCGACAGCGAGCAACTGGGCAAGAGCCTCGCCAACCCGGCATCGGCCCTGTTCCTCATGGGTGGCCGCACAGGCGGCGGGCGTCTCCAAGACGAAGATGCATGATCGGGGCTGACGCGCTCCACCATCGACCGGTACCTGCCGTCGTCGCCCTGATCCCGTACCCCCGCTGAGCCCACAGGCCGGGGCCCCCACCCACCAGGTCCGACACCGCGACGAAAAGACGGGCCGATGCCCCGCCCCGCCGTCCCCGTGAAGGGACGGCGGGGCGTTTTGCTGCGCCCGCCCCGGCCGGGAGGACCGGGCGGCACTCGGAGCTCCCGAAGCTCTTGGCCGGGGCGAGTGGTCAGGCCGCGGCGGGCCGCAGCACGGCGAGAGGGGAGCGCCGGCCCTTCCCCATCGTGCGCAGCTGCTCCCAGTCGACCTCGGGGTGGGCGGGGACGATCGCGTCGACGGAGGCGGTGGTGTAGAGGGCGACGTCGACGGCTCCGGCCCGGCTGGTGCCGAAGCGGACCTCGATCGACTGCGGGGAGCGGATCCAGCCGAGCCGCACCATGTGGTCGAAGTCGGCACGGCGCACCCGGAGGCGGGCGGCGGCCTGCTCCGGTCCGAGCGGGGTGTCGGCGGCGACGAGCTCGGCCAGGTCCTCGCGGCGGCAGACCTCGTCGACCTGGCCGGGGTGGTGCAGCGTTCCGTCCGGGGTGGCGCTCAGGTCGACCAGGAGGCCCCGGTCGACGAACCGGCGTACTACGAACGCCGTCACCTTCGCCTTCTCGCCGATCACGTTCGGGGTGCCGAGCGCGTCGGCGATCCGGTCGGCCGCCGCGCCGCCGGAGATCGGCGGGGAGGGCATCGCGGCCCGGATGGCGTCGGCGTCCAGTGTCTCCACGGCGGCCCGGGACCACAGGGACGTCGACACGTCGGGGGCGGGGATGAGGCCGGTATGCCGGGCCCACCGGAAGGCGGCTGCGGACACCTTCAGGCGCTTGGCGGCCTGGCTCGCGTCGTACTCGGTTCGTCGCATGAGATCACCTCTCGCTCGTTCGCCGGAAGCGGCGGACAGAACATGACAGAACGCATGAAAAACTGTCAAGCTCCCCTAGAAATAGGCAAGTTGGACGCGCACTGCTAGGACTGCGCCCGCGTACGCGAAGGGAAAATCACCCACTCGGGCGCCGCCACCGCCCCGGCCCACCCCGCCCCGGCCGCCACCGCCCGCCGCTCCGCCCCGGCCCGGCCCGCCCCGGCCCGCCCCGGCCCGGCCCGCCCCGGCCCGCCCCGGCCCGGTTGGCCCGGCCCGGTTGGCCCGTCCCGGGTCGTCGTCCGGTCGCGCGACGAGCGGCACGCCCGGGCGTAACGGCCGGCGCCAGGTCTCCTCGCCCTCGGCGCCGGCTTCTCCCGTTCCGGTCTGGCCGTACGGGGTGTTCCGGCGGCCGTTCGAGTGGCCTTGGGCTGGGCTGTCAAATCTCCTCTGCCGGGGGGCTGTTGTGCGGGATGCTGGCGGGTATGACGGAGAGCCTGCGGCCCCGGGTTTACGGGGTTGATCATGATGACCCGCATCCTTGGCCGAAGCCTGGCCGCACCTACGCCGCCCTGCACGGCGGCCCCTTGGACGGGCTCTTGGTGAACGTGACCGGCTGCCCACCGAAGGAGTTGGCGGAGGGGGCGGCGCTGATCACGGAAGCGGGCGCCTACGGGCCGGGAGGGCGAGCCCTGTACGGGCCGGCCGACCCTACCGAGCTGCTGGTGTGGCACTGGGAGGGCGACGTGCCGTGACCGGACGTGCGGGCCGGCGGCGGGGGAGTGCGCCGTCGTGAGCAGCGCTGTACGTCGCCGGGAGCTCGGGCCCGGCCCCGGCCCCGAGGTCCCTTCCGAGGCGCCGGTGTGTGACCCGCGGGCCCGTTCCGCCGCCGAGCGCGCGGCCGGCGCCGAGTTCGTCGAACCGGTTCCGCCCCGCCCGACGCCGCCTCCGCGCGCGGGGCGCCGACCGTTGGGCGCCGGCCCGGCCGGTCCCGGCATCCCGGGTGTGCTGCCGGGCTAGGATCGCGGGCAGTCCGTGCCGGTAGGGAGTGTGCGGGTCAGGCCCGGTGCCCAGCGCTCTGGGGGCAGTACCACCGGGCCGCTCCCCGCCGCCGGCGCCGCGCCGCGGTACCGGGCGACGATCAGCACACCCAACCGTAACGGCCCCCACCCATACCGCTGGGTGAGAAGCCCGCCAGCGGCTGGGAGGGCGACGTGCCGTGAGGGCCGGACCCGCGCGCCGGGCACGCGAATCCGTCCCGCCGCCTCGCGACAAGCTGCGGCGGGCACCCGCTCCGCCCGGGGATTCCCTGCGAAGCGCCCTGTCCGGGCTCGTGTTCTGGGAGGCTTGCCGCATGCGGGAGGCCGTCGACGTCGACTTGGCCGTGAAGCCGTACGCCCCCGCCCAGCGGCTCGGTGACCGGGTCTTCCAGTGCCACGCGACCGCGGTGTGCACGATGCCATACGGCACCTGGGCCTACGCTCTCCTCGACGGCGTCGGCGACACCCGGCCGGTGCGTTCCTGGACGCGTACCGCCGCGCGCCGTCTGGCCCGTGCCGCCGCCGTGCGCGGTGACGCGGAGGCCGCTCTGCGGGCCGAGTACGACCGCTACGCCGCCAACCCCGCCCGCCGCCTCAAGCAGGGCCTGCCCGCGGCCGTCGTCGCCATCCACGCCTCCGGCGGCCAGTTCTCACCCGCCTGGTCCGATGACGCCCGCGCCTACCTCCTCTTCGACGGGCTCGACGGCCCACTGTGGCTGCTGACCGAGGACCACAACGCTCGCCGCGCCTGCGACGGCTACGGGGACCGCAACCTGATTACCGCCTGCCTCGGGCTGGGACGCAGTGACCAGGAGACCGAACAGCTCTGGGGCCACCCGGCCATCGAGTACCTGCGCGCTCCGGCCCGGCCGGGGTGGCTGCTGCTGGCATCCGACGGCGCCTACGAACCCCACGAGGACGCCGACCACGACCTGCGCACCTACCTGACCGGCGACTCACACGACGCCGCCGGACGCCTCGTCGACGACGCCGTCCGGCACGCCCACGCGCTACCGGACCCGTACGCGGACAACGCCACCGCTCTCGTCGCGCGCATCGCGGAAGTAAGCGAAGAGGCGGGGTCGCGTCCGCGCGGCCGGGCCTGTTGAGCGCAGGACGGCGGGGCCGGACAGAGCTTCCCCTGCCCGGCCCCGCCGGTTAGGTTTTGTCCGGCGGATCACTGACGGAGCCAGAGTCCTCAGCAAAGCGACTAGGCCTTTCTCGGAAGCCAGTGGGGCAGGTCGTCCATGGCTTCGAGCGGTACGAGCACCGGTCGAGTGAGCAGGTGGTCGCCAGCTTGCTGCACCTGGTTCTCCCGCTTCCGTACATGATCCGGATGCTGGCGCATCGCGGTGGTCCTAGACGACCGTGTGGTCAGCGGTGAGCGCCACAATGGCTGGTGCGGCTTGCACAGTTAGACCGGGTCAGAGACGAACAGGAAGTGCCCATGACAGACGATCGCGAGTATGTTGTTGCCGGTCGAGACCTCCGCGCGTACGTAGAGGAGTGGCTCGCTGGTCTTGAGGATCCAAACGGACACGCTTACGGCCTGTTGGTCGAAGCCCGGCGTGATCCCAACCCGCGAGAGAGGGCGAACTACGGGGCCTCTTACGTCATGCAAGCAATCGCTCCGAAGGTATGGGGCGATCAGGGCGGAATTCAGGAACTACTGCTTTACGCGGTTATTGCCACCTACCAAATGACGGAACGCAAGGGCTGGGAAGACTGTGCGGCCTTTGTCGGGCAGGCATTTGGTCATATGCACCGCATCGGAGAGGTCGAAGCTGCTCGCCAGCTCCGAGCTGCGGTCGAGGTACGAGCCAGCGATGAACATGCTCGCGCACGGAGCGAGATGTATCAGATGCTCGGACGGCCGCTTTATACTGATCCCGCACAGACTGCCTACTGGGATCGCGAGCTGGCCAAAGGAAATGAACGGGATCTCCGTGCTGCCGCAGCACTAGACCCCGAAGGCCACAAAGCCCCCTGGGAACAGTGATCCAGCAAGTCATTGAAAGCTATCGCTGACGAGACTGAGCACGGCTGTCAGTGGTGGCTGCCAGGCTGAGCGGATGGACCGTGATGACGAGCAGCTGCTGCGCGGCCGGGTCTACGGCGCCGACCACGACCACCCCGGCCCGCGGCCCGACCGGGCCTACACCGAACTGGTCGGCGGCCCGCTCGACGGGTTGCTGTTCGACAGCACCGGCTGGAGCGCGGACGAGATCCAGACCGGCGTCGCGCTGACAACCGAGCTCGGGCAGTTCGGCGCCGGCGGCAGGGCCCTGTACGACCCGCGGCCCGGCGAGCAGAACTGCTGGGACTGGTCTGGAGACACCCCTGACCCCAGGTAGGGCGAGAGGGGCCGCACGTACGACTCGTCGCCGCCCTCCTTTCCCTCCGAAAAATTTCGTATCGCAGGCGCTTGGACACAGCCATGAAGTACCCCCAGGGAAGGGTCGACGGAGGAGGGCCTTTCGAGCCTGGTTGCCGTCGTCCGGTTGCTGCCAGCGGTCGTGTTAACCAGGTAGATGTGAGCCTTTAACCGGTGCCTGGCCTATTCCGGGTTTGCCGCAGGCTGCGCAGGCTCTCCGAGAACTCTGGTGGGCGGCTCAAGCCCAACACGCTGCCACCACAGACCGGCCGCATCGAGGAACTGGATGGTCAGCCGGTGATTGGTGGCGTTGAAGGGAGCGACGCCTTCATCAGTGCCCACCTCGTAGCTGAGTTCCGGGTGGAACAGCGGCCCCCAGCCCTGTACCAGCAGCTCAAGGTGTCGCTCCTCACCGGCCGACACGTTGCGAAATATACGTTGAGTATCCTCGTCCCAACGCATTGCGACCGGCCCCCCGTCCACGTCGGCGTCGGCCCTGATGATCCTCAGCTCAAGCAAGGGCTCAGAACTGTGATTGACCACCTCGCCCCGCGTTCCCTCGATGGCCGACACCACCAAGCGAGCCTGGGCGGCTTGCCTGTCAGTCTCGTCCTTCCGCCTCATCTGTACCTCGTGCACGGCCAACCAGAGGGCAACGCCCGTTGCCGCTGTTGTTGCGACCGCGCTGGCCGCGTCCCAGAACTCACTCATGGGCGGACCCTAGACCCTGCGGTAGAGGCTTCGGGAGCCGTTTGGGTCAGGTAGCGTCTGTGCATGTACATGAAGGCGGATCCTGACGAGGTGTGGGAGAAGCTGCGCGCGAGCCGGGCGAACCCGCCCGGCAAGGCCGGCAACGGAGCACGCCGGAAGACCTACGCGGCGGCGCTAGAACAGGCGGAGCAGATGTTCCGCGCGGCCTCCGTGGTGGGACCGGCCACTCGCCCCCTGCAGGTCTTCTACGGCCTCAGCCAGGCGGGCCGCGCCATCGCCGCTGCGGCGGTCGACCTCAAGGGCGAAGACTGGCGACTCGATGGGCACGGCATCAAGGCCAGCGGCTTCGACAAGCCCTTCGCCGACATCGAGATCCGCACCGACCCCGCGACATCACGGGGCAGCTTCGTGCGACTGAGCCAGCTCCTCGACTCCCCGGTCTGGGGCAAGGACCCGGTACGCCTCGAAGACGTCTGGGACATGCTGCCGGTCAACCTCGACTACCCGCTCACCGGCCGGGACCGGCACCCCGCCCTGTACACGGACGATCGCAGCATCCACGGCGACCCCCATCCTCTGCTGCACGTCCCCGTCTGTGACATCCCCGACTGGGTCATCGATGACGGCAGCAGGGAGACGGTGAACGCATTCTTCGCGAAGTACCCGGGCCTCGCCCAGCATCACGAGTACGTCCGACGGACACCCCGCCCCGACGGGCCACCCGACTTCACCCGCTATGACCACGGCGGTGGCGAACTCGGGGTGAGCTGGCTCATGTCCCAAGGACACGCCTCCGTCGAAGAGCGCCGTGCCCACCTTCACGGCCTCACCCGGAGCCACGGCCACTCACGCTGGTTCCTGCCGGCGATTTCATCGACAGGCAGGGAACCGCACCTGCTGATGGCCTGGTGGTCGGTCGTCTACACGCTATCCATGCTGGCCCGCTACGAGCCGGCCGGATGGGTCGGACTCATCAGTGTGGACAGCAACAGCCACGCCGTCCCGATCGAAGGCTTGTTGAAGCGCGCCATCGACGTCCTCCCGGACCTCATCGTGTCTACGGTTGAAGAGGTCTCAGC
This sequence comes from Streptomyces sp. NPDC045287, assembly GCF_056432325.1. NCBI lineage: Bacteria > Bacillati > Actinomycetota > Actinomycetes > Kitasatosporales > Streptomycetaceae > Streptomyces > Streptomyces sp. NPDC045287. The sequence continues at coordinate 17,469 of NZ_JBWKJG010000023.1, read as the reverse complement.
ATGACGTACGGACAAACCAGTGGGGCCGGACAGGACCACCCCCTGTCCGGCCCTCCGGTGTGCCGCCCGCGGTGCCGCCGTCCCGCCGCTCCGCGGTCCTGCTGCGGTGCGCCGGGCCGCCGCTGCGGGCACGCCGCTCCGGCCTTGGCCGTCCCGTCCCGCCGCCGCTCAGCCCGCCCGGGCCGTCGTAGGGGCGCCCCTGCTGCTGCCGCGTCGACACCCTGTTGCCTTGGTGTTCTGCGTGCCGCGTTCGGCCGGGTGGTGAGGGCCTGAGCATCTGCGGCGCGGTCGCTCTGGCTGCCCTCTCGCCGCGGGCCCGCCGCCAGGGGCGGCGCTGTCGCGGCCCCGGCTTTTGGTGTCCTCGCTTGTAACTGCGGGGCGGGCGCCGCTCGGCCCGCCCGTGGTGCCGCCGCGCCGTCCCGCTGTCTCCGTGCCCTGCCACCCGCTCGCCGCCGCCCGCGGTCGTCGTCCCGCCACTTCGCGGTCCCGCCGTGCCGCTGCGGCGTCCCCGCCGCTGTGCTTCGCCGTGCCGCCGTGCTGCTGTGGTGCTGCCGTTCCGTGGCGCTGTCGTCCTGCCGTCCGCCGCGCGGTGCCGGCACCGCGCGGCGGTAGTGTCGCCGTCCCGACTGGTTGTTCCTGCCGGCATAGCGGGGCAGCGGGCGGTGAGGCTGTGCCGGCGTTCCACGGCGACGTCGTGGCGCTGCCGCCGAAGCCGCCCGCCTCCAGGCCACCACGCCCCCGGAACCGGAGCCGGATCACGACCAGGGGCCGGGCAAGCCCCGCCGCGGGCTGTTCCGCTGCTGCGGTTGACCCCACACGGCGACGCCGGCCCTCCCCGCCGGACACGAGGAGAGGCGGCGTCGACGAGCAGCGGCCCGGGTCAGGCCGCGGCGGCCTGCTTGGCCAGCGCGGCGAGAGGGGAGCGCCGGCCCTTCCCCATCGTGCGCAGCTGCTCCCAGTCGGCTTCGGGGTGGGCGGGGACGAGGGCGTCGACGGAGGTGGTGGTGTAGAGGGCGATGTCGACGGCTCCGGCCCGGCTGGTGCCGAAGCGGACCTCGATCGACTGCGGGGAGCGGATCCAGCCGAGCCGGACCATGTGGTTGAAGTCGGCACGGCGGACCCGAAGGTGGGCGGCGGCCTGCTCCGGTCCGAGCGGGGTGTCGGCGACGAGCTCGGCCAGGGCCTCGCGGCGGCAGACCTGCTCGACCTGGCCGGGGTGGTGCAGTGTCCCGTCGGGGGTGGCGCTCAGGTCGACCAGGAGGCCCCGGTCGACGAACCGGTGAACCACGAACGCCGTCACGTTCGCCTTCTCGCCGATCACGTTCGGGGTGCCGAGCGCGGCGGCGATCCGGTCGACCGCCGCACTGCCGGAGATCGCCGCTTTGGGCATCGCGGCGCCGATGGCGTCGGCATCCAGCGCCTCCACGGCGGCCCGGGACCACTGGTAGGACGACGCGTCCGGCTCGGGGATGAGGCCGGTGTGCCGGGCCCACCGGAACGCCGCCACCGACGCCTTCAGCCGCTGGGCGGCCTGGCCCTGGACGTATTCGACGGGCAGGCGGTGGCTCAGCTGCCCACCCAGGGCGACCTGGTCTGGATCGCCCAGTGGTACTTGGACCTGCCCTCGGCGATGGTCCCGGACGAGTTGGCCAAGGAGCAGGCCGACTGGTACCGCCTCACTCGGACCGCCCTGCGCGAACGGACCGGCAAGCGGCTCACTCTCGGGACACTGTCCGAGGCGCCGAGATTTTCCACCAGCGCGACGTGGTCGGGTATCCAGTGGCTGCGTGAGACGAGCATGAGACTGGCGATCGCGGCCGCGCGGGCAAGGGTCGCGCGGCGAACGGTCTTCCGCCAAGGGGGGCGGTATCCCGTGACCGTGCCCTGCGAAGACATCCTTGAGCACGGAGAACAGCGTTGCCCGGGGTGACGGCGCACGTGGACGGTCACCTGGTTCATGGGCCCGAGCCTCACCATCCAAGCAGTCAACTCCCCATTCCCCCACCTCGCTGCGGTGGAGGGAGCTTAAGTGCAGAGATACGAGGCGTCAGAGGTGGCGTGCGGCCGGGGTGGTGGCATCGAGCGCCCACCACCCCGGCTGTCGACCCCGCGGCTACCTCACCCCAGGGGAATCGCGTCGATCACACGCTGTGGCACGGTCCAGACGGTTGTACCCGTCTCCGTCATCAGCTGCCTGTGATTGCCGGACACTAGCCACACGTCCGCCGCGCCGGGTGCCTTGATGAGCGTGCCGTCCGCGATCTGGGTGGTCATGGCGTCCCACACGCGGGTTGGGATGACTTGCCGTGGTTTGGTGCCGTAGCCGGCGGTCTGGAGTTCTTCGT
>NZ_JBWKJG010000023.1:0-15030 GCF_056432325.1 Streptomyces sp. NPDC045287 | reverse complement strand
GTTCACCCTGGCGCCGCCGATGACTGCGGCCTCGCCGCTCGTGCCGCTCTTTACGATGCGTGTGCCGTCCGCGATCTGGGTGGTCATGGCGTCCCACACGCGGGTTGGGATGACTTGCCGTGGTTTGGTGCCGTAGCCGGCGGTCTGGAGTTCTTCCATGCTGTGGAAGTTCACCCTGGCGCCGCCGATGACTGCGGCCTCGCCGCTCGTGCCGCTCTTTACGATGCGTGTGCCGTCCGCGATCTGGGTGGTCATGGCGTCCCACACACGGGCAGGCACCATCTGCAGCAGCTTGTCGCCGTATCCGGTGTCGTTCCGCTCGGCTTCGGAGTGGAAGTCCACCCTTGCGCCGCCGATGACTGCGGCTTCACCGGTCGTGCCGCTCTTCGTGATACGTGTGCCGTCCGCGATTCGGGTGGTCATGGCGTCCCACACACGGGCGGGAATAGTCTGCAGGGGCTCGTCGCCGTATCCGGTGTCGTTCCGCTCGGCTTCGGAGTGGAAGTCCACCCTTGCGCCGCCGATGACTGCGGCTTCACCGGTCGTGCCGCTCTTCACGATGCGTGTGCCGTCCGCGATTCGGGTGGTCATGCCATCCCACACACGGGCAGGGACGACGTGCCGGGGCCTGGTGCCGTAGCCGGCCTCGTCGCGCTCGGTCTCGGAGTGGAAGTCCACCCGCGCGCCCCCCACCACGGCCGCCTCACCGGTCGTGCCGCTCTTCGCAATACGAGTGCCGTCCGCGATCTGTGTCGGCAGGGCGCTGAACGCCCGGGCCGGGATCGTCCGAACCTTGGATGCCCAGTCGTTGCCGAATCCCGAGTCGATGATCTCCTGTGGGCTGGCGAAGTTCACTCTGGCCGTCCCCATGATCGCCGCTACCGGAGTCGACCCGTTGGTGCCCTGCAGGAGCGTGCCGTCTGCGGGCACGGTGGGCAGGGCGTGGAAATGACGGCTGGGGATGGCGCGGACCTTGTCCGCCCAGTTGGTGCCGTAGCCGGCATCGATCAGTTCCTGGGGGGTGGCGAAGGGGATGACCGCTCCACCTACGATCGCGGCGACCGGGGTGGAGGCTCCACCGCCCGTGCCCTGGATCAGGGTGCCGTCGCCAGGGATGAAGCCGAGGCGGTTGTAGCTGCCCGCGCTGATCGCCACCACCCGGCTCGTCCAACTGGATCCCTGCCCGACGTCGATGACCTCCTGGGAGCTGGCGAACGGCACCAACGCACCACCGAGCGTCATCGCGACCGGAAGGTCGGTGTCTCCGTCCTTCGCCTGGACCAGCTGGCCGTCGGCCGGTGCCTGGTTCATGTGGTCGCGGGCGTCGATCGACCAGTCGGACACCTTGACCGGACTGCCGCAGGACACCGGTGCGTCGCATGTGTCCTGCCAGATGGGCGCCCCGCCCACGAACACGTACACCCGGCCGCGCTGGTCCACGGCAGAGGATCCGTTGCGCGGCGTGGCGGGCCCGGCGTCGATGACCGCCTGGGTCGTCGGACTGGGCGTGGTGGAACAAATGCCGCTCTCACAGGTGGCCTGCCATACGGCCGCGCCGCCGACCATCTTGTAGATCCGGCCGGTGTCGGTGGCGTGCAGCAGGGTTCCGTCAGGCAGGCCGCGCACGTCAGTCACCGGTTGCGGCCCTGTGGGGGGCACCGTTCCGCCGCCGGGCGGCTGTCCGTAACCACCGCCGCCGCCCTTGAGCATCGACCGTGTGCACTTGGTCTGTGGGCTCTCCCAGACGCAGATTATCGAATCGGTGGGTATCTTCGCCGACCGGACGCTGGGCATGGTGCCGGAGACACACCACCAGGTGCCGAGGATGTTGAACCGCTCGGTGTGCTGAATGTTGAGGTAGGCGACCCGGGTGAACTGCACATATGCCTGTGCGTAGGTCGTCTTGCCTGGCGGCACTACGGGCGTGACCCCGATCGTTGTTGCGCTCTTGTTGATGACGGTCTGGACGATACCGGAGCTGCGGGCCACGCCGACGATCTTGCTGATCTCCAGCGTGGTGTTGACGCTGGTCTCTACGGCGACAGATTCTTCGGTCAGCCTGGTATAGGGGAAGGCCATAGGGGACGAGGTGCCGTTGCTGAAATGCACCTTCTCACCCACGGACTCGATGCCGACACCAGCGGAGAGCACACGCACTGTTGCATCCGAGGGTTCCGGGGCGCCGCAAGGATAGCCGGGGCTTACTACCCAGCCGTTGGCCTGGGCCTCCGGCGGACTAATCGCCGAAGCCACCTGGCTTGCGACGAGGAGGGCTGCCACGAGGAGCAGCGATCTTAGTCTTCTCATGCTTCTTCCTTGGACTCGAGCGGAGATTTTGCTGCGGCAACGGCTGCCTGACGAGGGCGGGCCGCGTTGACGCGGCGGCGGAGAGCGTGCCCGGGCCCCGGCCCGCGCCGCCATCATTGCGAGAAACTTCGAAGGGTGCTTCGGCTTGAGACGCCTCCTGGGGCCGGGTCACCCAGGAGGCGAGTCAAGGCCGTGCTGTGCTCCGCGGGGTGGAGTCGTACCTGCCTGCCCTGGTGTTCACAGTGGAGGAAGCCGACAGCCCTCAGATGGCGGCAGCGGTACATCTCGGCGCTGAGACCGAGGTGGAGGCCGTGGGTGAGCCCACCGACTGTCGGTCTGCGAAGCACATTGCGTAGAATCTGCGCGCGTACCGGGCCGAGAAACAGCGAAAGTCCGTCGGGTACGGCGGTGTCGCCCTGCCTGTCACGGCGCCTTGCAATGCGGCCGAGGCCGGCCACGGGGTAGACGGTCCACAATGCGTCGTCATGGTCGGCTCCGTACATGCTGGCCGTGCACCCCGAGGCCAGGGGGACGAGGGGTCGGCGGCCGAGATCAGCTAGGTGGGTGGAGCATGGGTGCGGCAGGCTCACCGTGTCGGCCTCGTAGTGTGCATGGGAGCCGAAGCCAGCGAGTAGGACGTTGTGCCCGCCGGTCACCACGGCCAAGCCGATCCGCTCCGCCTCCCGGCCCATGAGCGCGTCCGCCCGGCGCCACAGGGGGGCGAAGAAAGCCCACGCCGCACGGACCACGCGCCGGTAGGCGTCGAGGAACACGGTGGGTTTGTCTAGCAGAGGCCGCCATGCCGGCGGGGGCAGGCCGGTGGCGCGCAGGGCCGCCACTTCGACGGCCAGCAGCGCGGGGTCGGCCGCCGTCAGCCCTTCCATCACAGTGCCCATGTCCGAGGCACTAAAGTCGTCGACCAGCGCGAGAAAGTCAGAGATCCAGCATGGGCCGGAGTCAAAGACCGCCCCACGGCAGTCGCCGCGTCTAGAGGGAGCGCATACCGTACGGTGGCGCGCCACAGCGCAGGGGCCCCGAGGCCGTGGCCTCCGAATACGTGCTTCACCAGAGAGAAGAGAGTGACTTCGGGGTGATGACCCACCCGGACGTTCACCTGCTCCACAACCCCCAGCCGCACCGTGCGTCCGGTCACCGTCCGCTCCCCTAAACGTCGACGTGGCGCCGAGCCTATGCGAAGACCTCCCGCCCCACGGGCGAAGTGTTCTATTTCCCCAACTGCAATCTTTCGGTTTCGTGACAGTGGGTGGGAGACGGTGGGGCTGGGGTGTGTTGATGCTGGTTGGTGGTGGTTTCGGGGTGTGGGGTCGCTGTTTTGGAGGTGAGAGATCCGTGGGGTATTGCTGTCCCGGGGCGGTATCGCATTGGAGGTGTCGCTGTCTCAGTTTGGTGAGTTCTGGTCGTGGTCCTGCGGCGCTGCTGCTCGGCCTGCCTCGCGTCCCCGCTGTGCTGTCCGCCCGCCGTGCCGCAGCCGCCCGCGGTGCCGCCGCTGTGCCTCGCGGCGCCGCCGGGGCGCCCCTGCTACCGTGTCGGCACCCTGCCGCCTCGACGTCCTGCGTGCCGCGCTCGCCCCGCGGCGCCGGCATCCTGCCGCTTCGCGGTCCTGCTGCCGCGATCCCGCCGCGGCGCCGCGCCGTCCGCCGCCGGGCTGCCGCCGCTCGGCTCGCCCGGGCCGCCGCCGCGGTGCCGCTGGAGCCTGCGGCACCGCCGGGCCGCTGCGGGCGCTCGCCGCTGTGCCGCTGCCGTCCGGCCCCCCCCAGTGTGCCGCCCGCGGCGCCGCCGTCCGTCGTGCCCCGTCCCCGTCGCGCCGTCCCGCTGTCTCCGCATCCTGCTGCGGTACCCCCGCTGCGGCGCCGCGCCGCTGCTGTCCTGCCCCTGCCGGGCCGCGTCGACACCCCGCCGCCCCGGCCTCGGCTGTACCGTCCGCCCGTCCCATCGCCGTCCCGTCGCCGGGCCGTGCCGCCCCATCTGCCGTCGCGGCGCTGTTGCGGACCCGGCTCTTGGCGCTGGCGTTCGTGACTGCGGGGCGGGCGCGGGTCTCGCTCGCCCGTGCCGCCGCCGGGGCACCCCCACCGCCTCGACGTTCTGCGTGCCGAGGTCGGCCGAGGTGGCGAGGGCATGAGCATCCGTGACGTGGTCGCTCTGGCCGTTGTCCGGCTCGGCCCGCCCGCCGTCCGCGGCGCCGCTTCGCGGTTCTACCGCGCCGCCGCGGGCCCGCTGCCGTGCCGCTGGCGCCGCGTCGTCGCGGTCCGCTGCCGTGTCGCTGGTGCCCACCCCGCGCCGCTGCCGTCGCCTCATCGTCGTCGACCTTCGCTTCGGCCGTCGCCGCGCCGCTCCGTCGTCGGCTGCCGCCGGGGGCGGTGTTCGACCGTCCTGGCCACCGGTGTTCGCCCATACAGCCTCGGCCTCCCGACCGACTGCAGTACGGCCCCACCGCTGATCCCGCCGCCCTGCCGCCGTCGACCGCTGTACGGCGCCGTCGTTAGAGCAGCCCTTCCCGCCGCTGCTGCTCACTCGTACGGACTTCCGCCTTCCGGGCGGGCGCCGTACGGCTCCGCCGTCCTGCCGCCGCGTCATCGTCCTGGCGCCGTGCCGCTCGTCGCCGACGTCGACCGCTGCTTCGGCGTCGCGCCGTCGCCCCGTTGTCGGCTGCTGCCGGGGGTGTTCGGCCGTTCCTGCCACCGGTGCTCGCCCGTCGACCACCACTGTCGGCCCTCGTACGGCGTTCCGTCCCGCCGTACCGGTTCGTCGTCGGTGCGGCAGGACGTCGCCGGCTTTGGCCGTCGGTTCCGTTGCTTCAACCGCGGAGGGTGGTGTCCTGTCGTCCTGCCCCGTCGCCCCGCCGCCCCGTCGTCGTCGGCCGCCGTACGGCGCCGCCGCCGTGTCCTGCCGCTGCGCCGTCGTGCCGCCGCGCCTTTGCCGGCGCGGGCGCCGTTCCGGCATCGATCGCCGTACAGTGCCGTCGCTACGCTTTCCGTCGCCGTCCGGCTACCGTGCCGTCGACCGCCACTCCGGTCAGTCGTCGACTGTCGCCGGGGGTGGTGTCCGATCGTCCCGGCCACCGGTGCTCGCCTGTCGACCACTACCACCGTCACCGTCGTCGACCCCCGTACGGTGTCCCGCTCCGTCGCCTCGTCGCCCCGTCGTTGACCGCTGTCCCGACGCCCCTCGTCACTGCTCCGGGTGCCGGCGCTCGCCCGTACGGCCTCCGCTTCCCGGCCGACCGTGACAGGACTCCACCAGCGCCGTCGACCGTCGCTGTGGCCCGCCGTCGCCCGCCCCCTCGCCTTGCTGCTGGCGCCGTCGCTTCACCGGCCGCCGTACGGCGCCGCCGTCGGCGCGGACGACATCCCTGGGCCCCGGTCATCGGTTCCGTTACTTCGACCACGGAGGGCGAAGCCCTGCTGCTCTGTCCCGCTGCCGCGCCGCCTCGCCCCGCCGTCGTTCTGCCGCCGTCCCGTATCGCCTTGGCGCCGTGTTCGGCTGACCCGATGACCATGGGGCCGAGCAGGAACGCCATGCCCGACCGCGCTGCTCTCTTCCGCCTCCTGCCCGGTGACCCGCCCACCGAGTCGGATAAGCGTTCCCCGTACGAATGCAATGGCGGGAAGTGGAAGACGATGCGCGCGCTGCACCTGCAAGCAGGCGTAGGTGCCGGGAAAAAGATCGGCTTTGGTTTCGGGAATCGTCAACTCCCGCTAGATGGTGCCGATAGAGTTGCCTCCATCTCGCTCAGCGGCTGATACCTGTCACGCCGCCCCTTGGGGGGAGTTCCGGGCATGCCCCGGATCTTCCTCCGAGGGGTGCGCACCAGGCGCAGCCCGCGAACGGGAGAGGGCTCACATGATGAGTTCCGCCCAGGAGCCGGAACCGCCCGAACGTCCCTGGTGGAAGCGCCTCTTCGACGCTGTGCGTCGTGGTGCCGCTGCCGTGGAGCCGATCGTGGTGGTAGCCGCCCTCGCAGTGGAGATCGTGCTGCTGGTGAAGGGCTGATTGGCCGGGCCTGGATGAGACAGGTCCGGCCAATCAGGCTCAGGGGCTCGCCATTTGGCGGGCCCCATTCTTTTTGGGGCCGCGTATTGGCGGGCATGATCGGCAATCTAATGCCTGCGGACAATAATTATCCGTCAGGGCCACTCTTATGACGGCCACCCCAGCGTACTGACTAATGCGCTACTTCTCATAACTTGCTGAGAAGTTTCTCAACTGTATTGGTTACATATAGGGGCAAACCACCTGCTGAGGACTGAATCACCTGCCCGGCCCCGCTGCTCGTTCCCGGCTGCTTACCGGCCCGGGCGTCGACCTGCTCCCGCCGCTCCGGCTCGCCATCGTCGTCGACCGGTCGTCGTTGATCGCCGTCTCGCTGCGCCGTCCTGCTGCTGCTGTCGACCGCCTACGGCGCCGCCGCCATCGGTCGCCGTACGGCGCCGGCATCCCGGCGTCGACCCTCGTACGGTGTCCCGCTCCGTCGCTCCGCTGCCTGGTCTCCCCGTCGGTTGCCGCCCCGGGCCGCCGAAGGCAACGGCCTGTCGTCCTGCCGCACTGGTCCGTCATCGGTGCGGACGGCGTCCCCGGGCTCCGGGCTCTGGCCGTCGGTTCCGCGTCTCGCTTGGGCACCGCCGCCCCGTGGTCGTCGGCCGTTGTTCCGTCGCGCTCCGTCCGGCGCCGTCCCGGCCTCGTCGCGCCGCCGCCGCGGTGCTTGCCGTCGTGCCAGCGTTCGTGCCTGTCGCTGCTGCCTCGTCGCCCGTTGTCCCTGCGTCGGTGCCGTACGCGGTGTCCGGCCGCCCGTCGCGGTCGTCGACCGCCTTCGCGCCGCCGTTGCTGTCTCGCCGGCTTCGCCCCGCCGGCATCCCGGCGCGGCGTTGCTGTTGTGCCACTGGGTGGCCACCGGTTTCGTCGTCGCCCCGTTGCCGGCGCTCGCCCGTATGACCGCCGCCTTCCGGCCGGGCGCCGCGCCGTCGTCCTGGCGCCGCGCCGCTCGTCGCCGTCGTCGACCGCCGCGCTGTCGTCCTGGCGCCGCATCGCTCCGCTGCTTCGTCGTCGGCTGCCGCCAGGGGTGTCCGACCGTCCCGGCCGCCGGTGCTCGCCCGTCGACCACCACCGCTGTCGACCCTCGTACGGTGTCCCGCTCCGGCGCTCCGTTGCCCGGTCACCCCGTCGTCGGCCGCCGTCGTCTCCCCGTCGTCCCCGTTACCGCCCCGTCCCGGCCACTGGCGCTCGTCTGTACGGCCCTCCGTCTCCCGGTCGACCGTGGATAGGGCCTCGGCCGTGTCGTCGACCGCGGCTCCGGCCCGCTGTCGCCGGCTGCCGCCGAAGGGGGGGCGGCCGGCCGTCCCGCTCCTGCCCCGTCGCCGCGTTGGTATCCCGGCGCACCTGCCCCGCTGCTGGTCGTCGACCGTCGTTGGTGCTCGCCCGTACGAGGCCCCGCCACCCGGCCGGCCGCTGTGCCGCCTCGGCGTCCTGCGTGCCGCGCTCGCCCCGCGGCGCCGGCATCCTGCCGCTTCGCGGTCCTGCTGCTGCGGTCCCGTCGCGGCGCTGCGCCGTCCGCCGCTGCTCGGCCCGCCCGGGCCCCCGCCGTCCCGCTGTCTCTGCGTCCTGCTGCGGCGCCCCCGCCGCTGTGTCTCGCCGTGCCGCTGTGCCGCGGCCCCGGGCACGGCGTCGTCCCACCGCTTCACGGTCCTGCTGCGACGTCCCGCCGCTGTGCCTCGCGGCGCCGCCGTGCCGCCGCGATGCCGTCGCGGCCGCCCGGGCCTCGGTCGCCCCCGCTGCTGTGCCGTCCGCCCGCCGCGCCGCCACCGTCGCGGCCCCACGCCGGCCGCTGTTCCGCTCGACTCGTCCGTCGTGTTGCTGCTGCGGGCCCGCCGCCTCGCCGCGCCATCCCCCCTCGCCGCCCCTGCTGCCGTCGCGTCGCGGCGCCGCCCGCGGCCCCACGCCGCCTGTCCGTCCGCTGGCCGTTCGCCTGCCGCCGTGTCGCTGTCGTGGGTCTGGTTCTTGGCGCCCGTGCCCGCGGCTGCCGGACCGCCGCGCCGCCCGTCCCGCAGCGCGGCCGCCTCGGCCGCCGCGCCCGGCGTCCCGCTGTCGTGCCGTCGTCGCGCCGTCGTGCCGTCGTGCCGTTCCGCTGTCCCCGCGTCCTGCTGCGGCGCCCGGGCCGCCGCCGGGTCGCAGGGGCGTCGCCGCTACGGGCCCGCCGCCCCGGCCTCGGCTGCCCGGGCCTCGGCCGTTTCGCCGCCGCAGGCCCGCCCATTCCGTCGCGGCGCTGGCGTCTCGCCGTGCCGCTGCGGGCGCCTGTCCCACGCCGGCCGCCGTGCCGCTGGCGCCCGTCCCGTCCGGCTATGCCGCGCCGCGCCGTCGACCTGTTCTGCAATGGCCCCGAGGCGGAACGGCCCTTCCACAGCACTCCTGTGGTGCCCTGTCATCCTTCGCGCGCATGTTCGTATAGTCCTATACCGTATAGCACTATACGGTTGGGGGAGTGGTTCACCGATCCCTCCGAGAAAGGGCCCGCCTCATGTCGTACTTGTCCGAGAGCGACTACGTGATCGTGCGCGGCATCCACCAGCGCCTGGCCGCCGTCGGCCTATCCGTCAGCGAGGACGCGGTGGCGCAGGTCTTCCCGTACGCGCGGGAGTGGGACGCCGGGCGGCTGAGTCTGACGGCCCTGTGCACGCGGGCCGGCTGGCCCTTGCCCGAGGACGCCGCCCCGGCCGCGCTCGGACCGGCCGCCGACGTCCTGGCGCACTACCTGCACCGCGGCCTGGAGCGGGCCCGCGCGCAGCGGCCGGCCACCCCCGGCACCGGCCAAGTCGACGCCGTCGCGCGCGAGCTGCGCGCCCTGCGCCGCGCCGTCGACCAGGTCGGCGCGGACCTGTCCGCGGCGCTGGTGGCGGCGGACCGGGCCGCCCGCGACGAGGACGGCGCCCTGCCCCGCGGCTACCGCGAGGCCCTCGTACGCGCAGCCGAGACGGGCGCCTCCCGGGCGACCGTTTTCAAGACCCTCGGCGCCGCCGACGTCTTGGCCGACGCCGAGCGCGCTCTGGCCCCCGCGTGGTGGCGGATGGACGGCTACAGCCTCGTGCTGCTCGCGGGGAAGGTCGTGCTGCGCGGCCCCGCCAGCGGCGAGGACGCGTACGCCCGCGTCCACAACTTCGGCGTCACCCTCATCGAGCTGCTGCGCGACGCCGGACTGGCGGTCACCAGCGACGGGCCGGGCCGGGCGGCCGAGGCCCTCGCGGCAGGACACGACCTGATCATCACCCGCCCCTGAGCCACCGCCTCGACCCGGGCCCTGGCGGTGGGCCCGGGGTCTCGCGGCGGCGGTCAGAGGTTGTCCCAGTAGCTCTCCCGATCGGAGGGCGGCCCGAACCGCTTGATTGACCAGCAGGTGCAGTTCCCGCCCTCGCCGTACCGCTGCGGGGCCTCCGTCGCGCCCGGCGTCCCGCCGCCCACTGCTGCGCCGGCGCGCTGCTGCGCCGGCCGTCGTGCTGCTGGCGCCTCCGCCCACCCCGGCCCCGACCGGCTTGGCTCAGGACACGCTCGACTTCGGCTGACCCGACGGCAGCGGGGCCGGACAGGTTCACCCTGTCCAGCCCCGCTGCTGGTTCCCGGCTGTTCATCGGCTGAGTCGGATGCGTGGTCCCCACGCGAACTCGAGGTCGTCCAGGAAGACGGTCTCCAGCTCCTCCTCCCACCGGCTGCGCAGGAGGAACGGCGCGGTCTCCATGCGCTCCAGGATGACCAGGGTCTCGGGCTGCCCGACCAGCGCGTACCGGCCGCGCGAGGCGGGCCTGCTGCCCGGCCCGTACGCGCGCAGCAGTTCCTCCAGGCGGTCGCGGTGCTCTTCCACGAACGCTTCCAGGCGCTCGATGTACCCCGCGCGTTCCTCGTCGCCCACCGCGCTCAGCGCGACGTCCAGGAAGTCCGACCCGTCCGGCCAGTGGCGCGTCCCCGGCGCGGCCACGGCCCACGGGAAGCGTTCCGCCGCCGCCAGGACGTCCGCCGCCTCCAGCGGCGGCACCGAGGCCGGGGCCGGGGCAGGTTCGTCCGCCGTCGTCTCCTCCAGGGCGGGGGAGGCCGGCTGCTGGAGGTAGGCGGTCAGTTGGGCGCTGGAGGCGGCACGCCCGTGCTGGGTGGCGGTCGCGTCCGCGATGGTCAGCAGCTCGCTGGAGACCGCCTTGACCCCCGCGTCCCAGCCGGCGTCGAAGCCCGGGGTGGATCCGTCGGGGGCGCTGCTCTCGGAGATGCCGCTGTGGGCGGAGGCGATGGCCCCGGCCTCCAGCCGGGAGACAATCTCGTCGGCTTCCCGCAGGGTGTGCCCGGAGGCGGCCAGGGCCTGGAACACGGCTGCCCGCGCGGTCGCGCCGCTGTCCACGTGGGTACGGATACGGGCCAGTTCCTGCCCGTGGGCGTCTGCGTCGTACCGCGGCGACGCGCTCGCACTGCGCCCGGCGACATGCTCCAGCGGCGTGCCCAGGGCTTCCAGGTGAGCCAGGAGCAAGCGGGCCAGGGCGCGGCCGTGATCGCTGCCCGGCGGCTGCTGGGGAGTGCTGCCGTCGCCTCGATCGCCGGGGTAGGCGAGGTGCCAGGGGTATACGACCGTGCGGTGGAAGAAATCGGCGAGCACCTCGAACAGGTCGCTCGCCTCGGACCCGGGCTCGTACGCGCCGACCACGGCGTCCGCGGCGCGCCCGATCTCGGCGCCGGTCTGCGAGAGCGCGTCCAGCATGTGCCGTGCGAAGTTCGAGGGGGTGTCCTCGAAGACCTCCACGATCCGGTACAGGCCCGCAGGTCCGTAGAGGTTGCCCTCCTTCGCGCGGCGCACCTTCACCGCGGCTTCCTCGACCGAGCCGGCGGTGGCGAAGTTGGTCACCTCCGTGAAGCCGGGGTGCTCCGGCTCGGTGCACCGGGCGAGGACCTGGTAGAGCCCTCGCTGCTCGGGCGGCCGTACCCCGCCCGTCGCAGGGTGCCCCTGTCCACGCTCCTCCGGATCGCCGGCAGGCGTGTAGCCGTCGAAGACCTGCTGTGACACCAGATTCCGGATCCGCTTCAGCTCCGTCATCCGCACCGCCGCCCAGTGCCTGTCCGCAGGACCCGCAGGATCCGCCCCGCCCTCGTCAGCGGCGATCAGGCCGCCCAGCTGCTCCCGCGTCAGGCCGACGACCTCCCGGCGGACTCCTACCCGGGTCTCGGCGTCGCTGCGGACTGCCATCATGTTGGTCCTCTCGTCGGTGCCGTCAGTGGTCACGCGGAATCTCCCTGATCGCTGCGGGTGCTGCGGGTGCGGTGGGCGACCCAGTCCGGATCCCGTACGGGCATCGGCGCTCGGGTCTCGGTGGCCGGGGCGCGCATGATGCGCCAGATGGTGCGCGGCGCGGTGACGGCGTGGGCCAGGACGACGACGGCCTGACGCCCCGCGCCGCCCCGGACCCACGCCCCGGTGTGGCGGGCCTGATCGGCCGTCCAGTCGCCCGGGTGCTGCCACGGGTGCAGCCGCCCGAGCAGATAGCCGGCCGTGAGCGCGGCGGCCGCGGTGGCGTCGACGCCCACCATCAGGACCAGCGCATGCCGATGGCGGACAGCAGTTCCATCCGCTCCGGTGTCAGCGTCGCCGCCCTGCTCCGCTGGTTCCCGATCCAGGCACCCAGCTTGTGCTCCCGCTCCTCCTGGCCGTCGCCGCCGACGATCCGCTCGACGTGCTTCCTCGGGACCTGAAGGTGCCCCTCGCGCTCGTAGTACTGCCGGGCGGCCTGGTAGTTCATCGCCCATTTGTCGGCTTGCGTACGACGCGGCGCCGGTTTCTCGTCCTCGGCCGCGGGTTCGATCCCGAGGATGTGCTCGCACATCCACTGCTGCACGCCTGTGAGCTGGTCCCAGCCGTACCGGACCGACCGCACCCACCTCCCGAGGTCTTCGCCCTGGTGCACGACGTCGCCGGGCTCGGTCGGCAGCTTGCCGCCGGCGTCCAGGTGCATGCGGGTGAGGTGGAAGGAGCGCTGCCACTCCACCGGCCAGGCCGGGCACCACGACGGGTCGATGTCCTCCAGCTGCTCGCGTCGCATCTCCGATAGCGCCCCGGCCGCCGATTCCACCGGCAGGCCCTCGGCACGCCGCTGCTCGAGCTCCAGAGCGCGCCGGGCGGCGGCCCGCGCGTTCTTCAGCCAGATGCCCACCCGGTAGCCCTGGTAGGTGGCGTCCAGCGGGGCCAGGAGGTGCCCGTGTTCGGCGGCCCACCCGCGCGCCGCGGCCAGGCCCTCCTCCCACGCGACGTCGAAGTGCGACCAGATCATGCCGAGCTTCTCCAGCTGCGCGACGCGGTCCTCGTCCATGTCACCGCGGGCGTAGAACCGGCGGGCGTCGGCGATCCACTGCCCCAGGGGGAACCCGGCGAGCGAGGCCGGCCACCCTGCGCCTTCCGCCTCCTGGTCGTCGACGGCAGGCACGCGGAACGTGAACGGCACGCGAAGGTCACCGTGCTCGCGGGCGTAGATCACGGCGGCCTCCACACCGCGCCGCCAGTGCTCGTGTTCCGGGTTGAGGACGCGCAGGTTGATGAACGCGGCGAGGGCTGCCGGGTCGCGGGGCGTGGAGAACTTCAACAGGGCCCTGGCGGGGGCGCTGACGCCCCCGGAGCCCTCCCCGCTCCCGTCCGTGCTCTTCCCGCTGTCGTCCTTGGCTACGGGCTTGTAGCGGCTCGGGGCCTGCTGCTCCGCGAGGCTCTCCACGATCCTGGCGTCGTGCGCCCGCAGTGCCTCCAGCAGCTTGGCCAGCCCGCCGTACGCCCGGCTCGTGAGCATGTTGTCCGCCGTCTCGCCGGGCCCGAGCAGGACCGGCACGACCAAGCTGGCCATCTTCCCCTCGCCGGGCTGCATCCGCAGCGCGCGGCCGACGGCCTGGACGAGGTCGGGCATCGAGCCGCGTACGTCGGCCCAGTACACGGAGTCGCAGTTTTTGGTGTCGACGCCCTCGCCCAGGACCTTCACCGAGGACAGGAAGCCCTTCTCCACGACGGTGCCGTCCGTGGCGATCCCGGCCGCGAACTCTCCGAGGAGCCGGCGGCGGTGGAGCGGCTTGTGGTCCCCGCACAGCCAGTTAGCCCAGATCGTGGCCGGGTACAGCTCCGGGTCGGATGCGTGCAGCTGCGCGGCGACGTCCGGGAGGCCGGCCGCGAATGCTTCGGCCTCCCGGATCTGGTGGTGGAAGACGAGCGTGCGCCGGAAGTTCTCCTCCGCGGACGCCTTCACCAGGGCGGTCTGCAGGGCAGCGAGCCGGGCCCCGCGGACCTCTGCCGAGCGGCTTTCGGCGCCCAGGAGCTGCGCGGCCTGGAGCGCGGTGTCGGTGACGTCCACGCATACGACCTGGTAGGGGGCACAAATTCCCCTGTCGATGGCCTCCGAGAGGGTCAGGGTGAAGCAGCGGCTGCCGAAGGGGCTCTCGGGGTCGTCTTCCATGCTCGCGACCAGCTCGCCGGGTGCGCCGGCCTCGTCCTCGTCCCCGAGCTGCCACAACCGGGGCGTGGCCGTCATGTAGAGGCGGCGCAAGGACGGGATCTTCTGGTTGTCGTGGACGACCGCCCACGGCTTGCCGATCCGGCCCGAAACGCGGTGGGCCTCGTCCACCACGATCAGGTCCCAGGCCGCGAGGCCCGCGGCGTGCGCACGCTCCAGCGTGCCCAGCCCGAGGCTGGCGTACGTGGCGTACACGGTCACCTTCTCCAGGCCCCGCGTCCACTCCACCAGCTCGTCCACGTCCGTGGTGTTGGGGAAGGACACCTCCTCACCCCGCAGCGAGGACACCCCGATCATCGGCCCCCGGCGGCCTGCCTCGCGCCACGCGGCCTCGGTCTGGGCGAGCAGGTCCAGCGAAGGCACGAGCACCAGCACACGGCCCGCGTGGAGCTCCTCCGCGCTGCGGACCGCCACCCGGGTCTTCCCGGACCCGGTCGCCATGATCACCTGCGTTCGAAGCCCCCGTTCGGGCACACGTGATCTTGCAGGCAATTCGAGGGCGCGCACGACCGCGTCGATGGCTTCTCGCTGCGCCGCCTCGCGCTGATCAGCGCGGTCTGTACTCGACATATCGCCTGCCTTCTCCTGCGGTGCCGTCTGCTCGGTTCGAGCGGCGGGAACCGGAAAACCTGCACGTAGAGGAGCCACACGGGCTACGGTGGATTGATGTGATCGGCTGGTTGATCCGCCCCGCCGGAGCACCGAAAAGGCGGCCGGGTGGATCTCGGTAACCCTCCGGAGCGGTCCGGGGCGGTGTGCTCTGAGTCCAGAGTTTAGCTCGGGTCCGAAAATGAAGCACGCGGAATCGAGAGATTCCCTCTAACGTGGATGAAAGCTGCTAGTCTTGCCTTACCGCGAGCCAATTCGGGACCTTGACGCCCCATCAATCCGGTCCAGTCGTCCGGGTGGCCGGCACTCTCCCGACTACCCGTCACCCCTCCCTCTTCCTCCTGCTGCTGGGGCCGTGAGGCCCATGGGTGGGCCGCGCGGAGCGTGGCGCGCCCCGTGGTACGGCGGGTGACGTGGGATCAGGCGGTGGGGTGGCGGATGGCTGGAGCGCAGCGGAAGCCACCGGTCGGCCGGAGGCCGGCCCCGGGCCGCAACGCGGCCCGGCTGCCCTGCCCTTGGCGGGGCGCGCGGCGCGCTGGCCGCCTGGCGGTGAGCGCCGCGAACCGCCTCCGCTCACGCGGAGCGGGAGCGG
>NZ_JBWKJG010000022.1:0-114565 GCF_056432325.1 Streptomyces sp. NPDC045287 | reverse complement strand
ATGTGCCAGCACCGCCCGATTGACCATGATCACCACACCCGGATCATGCCACCTGCCAGGCATGACACCTCACCCGCTATCACGCACCAACTCGTAAGTAGAGGACACCGGTACAGAACCGGCCTCGGCCGGCGGCATCTCCTGGCCGCCGCTCACGTCCTTGTTCGCGTCCCAGCCGGGCAACCCGGCCTCGTCCTCGTTCTGCTCGCGGGTTGGGTCGAAAGCACTGAACGTCACAAAGACCAGATTGGTGAACGCCCCGGCCGCCCCGCCCGGCCAGACGATCTCCCCGGCCCCCTGCCGCTGCCCCTGCCGGCCGACCACCGCCGCAGCGATATCACCGAGCAGGGTGGTCTTGCCTACCCCATTGCGGCCGATCAGTACATGCACGTTGGTGGGGGGCTGTGCATGAGGGGTGACAAAGAACGACAACCGCCAACGCCCACACCCCTCGTCGTCTTCCTGCACGGTGTCGGCGAAGGAGGTGACGTAGTCGAAGCGGTACGCAGTAAGCCGGGTACCGCCCTGGGCGATCCGCCGGAACTGCACCTCCACCGTCTGTGGCTCGACGCTGCGCAGCAACGACGTCTGAGTCACATCCCACTGCACCGCCTGCCCGAAGCGCCCCGGGCTCAACGCAATGTCGCACAGGCTATCCAAGATCTCCCTGCCCACCCGGGGGCCGAGCCGCCGGATGTTCTCGTAGTAGAGATCGTTCTGGCCCACCGAGAACCAATACAGCCGCCGCCCCAGCCCCTCCATACGGGCAAACTCCCCGGCCTCCAGCGGCCATTCCTCTCTCAGCAGATCGGCATAACCGATCTTGACCGGCCCCAGCTCGGCGACCACCCCGCCACCGTCCCGGAACCACAGGCGATACAGCGTCATGTAACCGTCGTCCCCGGCCTCCCGCCTCGGCACCAGGAGACAGGCGCGCGGACCGTCCTGCACCCGCTCGCCATCCCCCAGCACGATGAACCGCATGCATCTCCCCCATGAAATCGAAACCGAGCCCCCCGCCCCGGGCAGCACACTTCCTCACAAACCCCCGGGCCGCAAAAGCGCCCAGGAGGCGGCTCAGCCGCAGTCCTTCATACTGCCCTCGCCGCCACTGACACCCCAAGGGCAACTGTCCACCCGCATACGCGGTGAAACAGGCTCAAAGCAGAAGTGGGACCGCTGTCGCAAGGCGCCAACTGTGGACGGGTGGCATGGAAAGCCGCCCAGTCACGGATCCGCCCAAGCCCTGCCCGGGCCCGTCAGGGCAGAAGCACTCGACCGCCGCCCGCCCGTGGTGTCAGCGCACCACCGCGGACGTCAGTGGTTGCCAGCGGGGACCGTCCGGGCCGCCACTCCAGACCCACTGCTCGTGCTCGGTGCGGGTGAGACCGAAGTCGTACAGCACCGGCGCACCGCGTTCCTCCCACACCTGCCAGGCGCGCGCCACCTCCTCGGCCAGACGCCGCGGCCCGCCTTGGAGGGCCACCGCGCCCTCTGACGCACCCAGATTGGCGTCGGCTCCCACACGGGGGGTGAGGGTGGCCCAGGAGGCATAGCCGTCGTGCAGCCACACCACCCCCGCCTGCCCGGCCTCGGCGGTGACATGAACGTGGATGCCGGGCAGCAGCACGCGCAGGGCGAACAGCAGATGCCCCCGCTCCGGCCCGACCAGCGGCCCCAGGGCGCGGGGAAAGGGCCCTTCGGCTTCCTGGGGCTGCCGGTCGCGGAGGTGGCCGAACGGCGCGCCCGGACCGGCGCCGCGGGCGGGCATGAACTGGGCCAGCCCCTGCACCCACCCCGACGCCGACCGCCCATCAGCGCCGACCGTGAGCGCGACATGACCAAGGCGCCCCCAGGGAGTGACGATCCGCCCGCCGGGCAGGACCTGTTCCACCCATGCCCACGGCACCTCCTCGACGGCGTAGGTGGCGACCAGCCGGTCATACGGGCAGCCCTGCGGCCACCCGGCTGTACCGTCCCCGATTTCCACCTCCACCCGGACATCGCGAACGGCCAGCCGCTCGCGGGCCGCAACCGCCAGCTCCCGGTCGACCTCGACACTGACCACCCGTCCCGCACCGGCACGATGGGCGAGCAGTGCGGCGTTCCAGCCCGTACCCGTCCCCAGCTCCAGCACCTGATGGCCGGGCTCCAGCAACAGCGAGTCGAGCATGTCCACCACGACCGCCGGACACGACAGGCTCGAAGAAGCCAGCCCGTCGGTGACTTGAGTGACGGCAGGGGCATCCGGCCCGGCGTAGACCTCGGCCACCCATCGCCTAGGATCGGCCGCCCGATCCACCGGCACGTAGACACCAGCAGTACCGTCCCAGTGCCAGAGCCGGTCGGGAGCGAATTCGTGCCGGGGCAGGGCCTCGACGGCCTGGCGGATCCATGGGGAGCGCTCGGGCCACAGACCGCGCTTTGCCATGGCCTCGGTCAGCTGGGCGCACCGCTCGTCGAGGCGCACCGGCTCAGTCCTTCTTGTGCTTGCCGCCACCCGGCGGCGGGGTGGGCACCTGCCCGTCGGCGTTCCCCGGTGGCGGCGTGCCCTGCCCGGGGTCCGGTTCCGGCTTACGGTGACCACCCACGGCAACCTCCTGTATCGGGAAAGTGACGCCCCATCATGGCTCAGCATCGGGTCCTGAAGTCGCCATATCCGCCAATCCGGCCGAGAACCCCGCCGCGCGTCCGGACCGGACGGCCCGATACGCCACAGACGGGCCCGCGCCGGGTTCCGAACCTGAGCGGACGCGTGCCGCCTTCTCCGCATGACGGACGGGTGGCACAGCGCCCGGGTGTCGAGCCCGGTTCCGCCGGTGGCCTTCGCGCGGAGCCGCCCGCCCGGCGGGCGAAGCCCGGCCGTCGGCTGTCCCCCGAGCGGCACCTGCGATCAGTGTTGCGGCCAAGTGAAAAGTCCTTTCCGTCCGGAACGGAGGCCGCCGGACGCGCTCTCGCACGGAGGCCCCGGGGGCAGGGCGGACCTGTACGCCTCGGCCACGCGCAGCAGGAACGCGGTCTCGTCCGCCAAGCCCCCGTCGTGGAGCCCCACGGGAACCGCCGGGACACTTGCCGCCGGGAGGCCCGAGAGCTTGGCCCGCCGGGCGCTGCGCAGCACGCACGCCAGTACGACGGCGTCGGTGTCCGTCCGTGGGACCCCGGCCCGCACCACGGCACAGCGGATCCGCTCCGGCACGTCCCGCCCGACGTACTGGTGCAGTACGAGGATGGCGTCCCGCACCTCGATCATCTTGCGGTAGGTGACGAGGTTCCAGGAGGCCCGGGGACGGAGGAACTCCATCACGCGGGGCCGGAGCTCGGTCAGCACCACGTGGGGTACCGCCTCCGTCAGATCCCGCCACATGGGCCACAGCCTCCAGGCCGTGGCGATGTGGCCTGCGGCCTCACAGGCTGCGGAAACCGTGGGGATGAGGATGGCCGCCGCCCTCAGCAGCGCGTGCAGGGACATAATGAAGGGCAGGAGGGGCATCAGCGCGTCCACCGGGAAGAAGAGATGGACCAGGTGGACGGTCCAGAACAGCCCGGCAAGCGCCGTCCCCCAGCCGAACAGCCATAGGCCCACGCGCAACGAGCGGCAGGCAATCCGGCGCCCGTACCGCCAGAACAGCCACACGCAGGCGGTGTTCCCCACCAGGTGCGTGCCGGTGGCGATCAGCCAGTAGACCCTCTCGTCCACGGAGCCGCCGGACCCGCATCCCCCGGACGAATGGTGCGCCTGAGTCGTCACCGCGAGGATCAGCAGGGCCGTCGTCACCGTGCCGACCCCCGCGAGCAGCACACCCTTCAGCCGCCGTCTTCCGGTGATCGACGCCACGAAGTGCAGGATGGCGCCGGCCGAGCAGACGCCGATGAGGTTCCGCACCAAAGTGACCAGGTGGGGCGGGCCGTCAGCGCGCGTCACGGCCTCGGTCAGAGGTGGCAGGCTCAGCGTCATGGCCGCCGCGGCGGTGGCGCCCGCCAGCCACAGCCCGCGCTGTTCGAGGGAGTGGACCGCGGAGCGGGAACGCAACAGGACGGCGGCCCACAGGGCGCAGGCGCCGATCGCCAGGGCGAGGTTGCCAAGGTCCCTCGGCTCAGTGTCCATGCGCGGCACTCACTCCCCGATCACCTCGGGGACACCCCGCGGGCCACGAGAAGACCCTGCGCCGCAGCCCTCGCGGGAACTCGGCCCGATGGTGAGCACATCGCCTCCTGTCCCTGGTGCAGGCCGAATCGCCTCACATGAAAAAGCACGCCGGAGCACGCGGTTCCATATCGTCCCCTCCATGCAATCAGCGGAAGGCAGGGACACGGAAGCGGCAGCAAGCGGATCTGGCCGATTCACTGCGACAAACATGCCTGAATTCATGAAGCGCTTCCCGTTCCGCGCGCCGCGCCCCTGACGCGGACGGGCGTCGTGTGCCGCCCGCGGGGGCACAGCCCAGTACCGCGCCCGGCACAGCCCCCGACGCACTCCTGCCGGGGCGGACATCTCACTGGTCCCCGCCCGCAGGACGCGCGCCGACCCATCACGACCTGGACCGAACCGCGCCGCCGGACAGACCGGGCGCCGCGCACTCGTCCACCGGCGGCGTCCAGCCCTCGGCCGCGGCACGGTGCCGCACCCTGCCGAAGGGGCGGCCCCGGTCACACTTCCGGATCGTTCTCTTTCATCCCGCGGTCGATCGTGCACTCCCCCTCCAGACCCGGAGGAGGAGTGCACGAAAGGATAATTGCCCACCACACCGACACCCGAAATAATTTCCTCCTCGCCGCTTCGGCGGATTCACACGGAGGTACCTTTCAGTGCGACGCGTGGGTTTCACCGCAGGCCGACGGGTTCCGGAAGACCGGACCGATCTCCACGACGGGAACGCAACCGTCGCGCCTTATCCGGACAGCATGTGCGTCCATGAATTGTTCGCGGCGCGGGCGGGGGAACACCCCGAAGCGCGGGCGCTGGCGTGGGGCGACGCGACCATGACGTACGAGGTGCTCGACGCCCGGGCCAACCGGCTGGCCCACCACCTGCGGCACCAAGGCGTGAAACGCGGCTCCCTGGTGGCCGTGTGCGTCGAACGCGGACCCGACTTCGTGGTGGCGTTGCTGGGCGTGCTCAAGGCCGGCGGCGGCTACGTCCCCCTGGACCCGTCACACCCGGCCGAGCGGATCGCCTCCCTCATCCGCAGCGCCGACCCAGTCCGGATCATCACACGGACGGCCACGGCCCGCCGCCTCTCCCTGGATCCGGACCGCACAGTGCTCCTCGACGAGGAGCGGCCGCTGATCGACCGGCTGCCGGCGAGCGCCCCCGCGGTGGCCGTCGCCCCGGACGACGTCGCCTGCGTCATGTTCACCTCCGGGTCGACCGGTGGACCCAAGGGGGTCGTGTCCACGCACCGGGCCATCCTGCGCACATTCTTCGGGCAGGATTACATCGATTTCGGCCCCGACCAGGTGTCCCTGCAGTGTTCTCCGGTCTCCTGGGACGTCCTGGCACTGGAGCTGTGGTCGGTACTGCTGCACGGCGGGCGGTGCGTGCTCGCCCCGGGCCAGAGCCCCGACCCGGCGATACTCGCCACTCTGGTGGCCGAACACGGGGTCACCACCCTCTGGCTGTCGGCCGGGTTGTTCGCCGTGGTCGCCGACGAGCACCCCCAGGTCTTCGCCCGGCTCCGGCAGGTCATGACCGGCGGGGAGACGCCCTCGGTCTCCCACGTGCGGCGGATCCGCCGCCGCTTTCCCCGCCTGCGGATGGTGCACGGCTACGGGCCGGTAGAGAGCATGGTCTTCGCCACCTGCCACCGCATCACCGAGGAGGACGGTGCGGACGGCGAGCCGATCCCCCTCGGGTCGCCGATCGCCAACACCCAGGTGTACCTCCTGGACTCCGCCCTGGAGCCCGTCCCCCTCGGCGTACCCGGCGAGATCCACATCGCCGGCGACGGACTGGCCCGTGGCTACCTCAACCAACCCCGCCACACCGCCGACCGCTTCATCCCCGACCCCTACGGCCCCCCCGGCACCCGCCTCTACCGCACCGGCGACCTCGCCCGCCGCCACCCCGACGGCCACCTCGAATTCCTCGGCCGCACCGACCACCAACTCAAGATCCGCGGCTTCCGCATCGAACCCACCGAAATCGAGACCACCCTCACCCAACACCCCCACATCCACACCGCACTCGTCACCGCACACCGGGCCGGTGGCGTCGGGAGCCCGCGCCTGGTGGCATACCTCGTCGGCGCGCCAGATCAGGCGCCCGCGCAAACGGTCACGGAGCACACGGACGAGTGGCGGCACGTCTTCGACCAGTCGCAGGGTCCCGGCCGGCCGGACAGCCCCTTCTTCGACCTGGCGGGCTGGACGTCCAGTTACACCGGGGAGCCGATCCCCGAGGACGAGATGCGCATCTGGGTGGAATCGACGGTGTCCCGCATCCGGGGCACCCGCGCCCGCCGCGTTCTGGAGATCGGCTGTGGTACCGGGTTGCTGCTGTGGCGGCTCGCCCCGCACGCGGAACAGTACGTGGGGACCGACTTCTCCGCCTCCACTCTCGACTCCCTAGGACAGGCCCTGCGGACCGGCGGGCTAGACCACAAGGTTCGGCTCGTGCACCGCGAGGCGGACGACTTCACGGGTTTCACACCGGGCGAGTTCGACACGGTGGTGGTCAACTCGGTGGTCCAGTACTTCCCGGACAAGGCATACCTCGATCGCGTCCTACGTGGTGCCGCTCACCTTCTGGCACCCGGCGGCACCCTGTTCGTGGGTGACATACGGAACCTGGCGCTGCTGACCGCACACCACTGTTCCGTGGAGTGGTCCAGGGGAGCGCGAGGCGCGCGGCTGGCGCGGCAGGTGGCCCGGCAGACCACTCGGGAGAGGGAGCTCCTGGTCAGTCCGCGCCACTTCACCGCCTTCTGCGGTCCGGACCGGGAGTTCACGAGCCTGGAGGTGCTGCCCAAGCGGGGCCGCGCGCACAACGAGCTGACGAAGTTCCGGTACGACGTGCTGCTCCGCAAGGCCGGACGGCCCCGGGAAGGCACTTCGGCCGACGCGCCCGCGATGGTGGCGACGTGGTACTCCTGGGATGCCGACGGAATCACCGCTGGGTGGTTGCGCGAACGGTTGGCCGGGGGCGGATCCTTCGGCATCCTCGGGGTGCCCAACGCAAGGGTCCGCACCGACGTGGCCCTGGCCGCCGGCCAGGGCGCGCAGGCGGTTCCCGACAGCGACGCGATCGACCCGGAGGACCTGTGGGAGTGGGCGGAGGAGCACGATTGTCACGCGGCCGTCAGCTGGGCGTCCGGACGAACGGACGGTTCGGTCGACGTGGCCTTCATACCCGCCGGCGCGGTCACGGAGCCCCTGAGGGTCGTGTTCCCCGACACCGCTGGGCCGTCGGGCGACACGACCAACGATCCACTGCGCGCCCGCTTCCTGAGGGAGGCCCGGCGCGACCTCGTCCCGGCCGTACTCACCTTCCTGGCCGACAAACTGCCCAGCCACATGATCCCGTCGGCGTTCGTCCTGCTGGACCGCCTGCCACTGACGGAGAACGGCAAGGTGGACCGCCGGGCGCTGCCCGAACCCGACGGCGACCGGCCCGACTGGCTGGGTGAGTCCACCGCACCGCGCGACGCCTGGGAGGAGATCCTCGCTGGACTGTTCGGTGATGTCCTCGGAGTGGAGGACGTGGGCGTCCACGACGACTTCTTCGAACTGGGTGGACACTCGCTGTCCGCGACCCGCCTCGTTTCCCGTGTCCGGAGCCGCCTGGGAGTGGAGCTGCCCCTGAGCGAGGTGTTCACGCACCGGACGGTCGCCCGGCTGGCGGCACGGGTGGCCGGGGGCGGCAGCCGTACTGTTGTCGAGCTGCCGGGGCGACTGCCGGCGGCGCGCGCGGAAGGGGCCCTGCCGTTGTCCTTCGCGCAGCGACGGCTCTGGTTCTTGGAACAGCTGGATCCCGGGACCGCCCGCTACCACGTGCCGTGCGCCGTACGACTGCGCGGCCCCCTGGACGCGGAGGCGCTGCGGCACGCCCTGGCCGAGGTGGTCCGGCGGCATGAGTCGCTGCGCACCACCTTCTCGCAGGAGGGTGGGGTACCCCGGCAGACGGTCCACGAGCCCGGACCCGTGCGCCTACGGGTCGAGGACGTCTCCAGGGCGGCCGATCCGCAGGCCCAAGCCCGTGAGCGGGTGGCCGACGAGCTGTCCCGGCCCTTCGACCTGGGCGGCGCGGCCCCGCCATGGCGGATCCTGCTGGTACGGACGGGGGCCGACGACCACGTGCTGTGCGTGGTACTGCACCACCTCATCTCCGACGGGTGGTCCCTCGGTGTCCTCCTACGTGAACTGAGCGTCCTCTACCGGGCGTTCGACGAGGGCGTGCCCTCTGCGCTGCCGGACCTGCCCGTGCAGTACGGGGACTTCGCCGTCTGGCAGCAGGAATGGCTGACCGAGGGCGCCCTCCGGCCCCAGTCGGAGTACTGGCAAGACCGGCTGGCCGGGGCGCCGGCGGCGCTGGAACTTCCCATCGACCACCCCCGCCCGGCCGTGCCCACCGGCCGCGGCGCGACGGTGGACGTCGATATCCCGCCTGATGTCGCCGAGCGGCTACGCGCGCTGAGCCGCAACCGGGGCGTGACGCTGTACATGACGCTGCTCGGCGCGTTCCAGGTCCTGTTGTCCCGCTGGACGGGCACCACCGATGTGACCGTGGCCTCTCCGGCCGCCGGACGGCGGCATCCGGACGTGGAAGGGCTCATCGGGTTCTTCGTGAACACGCTGGTCATGCGGACCGACTGCTCGGGGAACCCCTCCTTCACCGACATCCTGCACCGGGTGAGGGAGACAGCCCTGGGCGCCTATGCCCACCAGGACCTGCCGTTCGAGCGGGTGGTGGAGCAACTCGCGCCCGTCCGTGACCGGGGGCGTACGCCGCTGGCGCAGGTCGTCTTCCAACTGCTCAACGTCCCCCGCTCCGCCCTTGAGCTCACCGGGGTGCGCGGCGAACCCTTCGACGCACCGGACACCACGATCCGTACGGATCTGGAGTGCCACCTCACCGAGGAGGACGGGCGGCTGTCCGGGCGCATCGTCTACAGCACGGACCTGTTCGACCGCGGGACCGTCGAGCGGTTCGCCGGGCACTTCCAGCGCCTGCTGGCCGGTGTGGCGGACGACCCCGAACGGCCCATCGGAAAGATCGGCATCCTCACCGACGAGGAGCGCGAGTCGGTCCTGCACGCCTGGAACGCCCCCGTGACCGGTCTGTCGGACGGCCGGTGCTTCCACGAGCTGTTCGAGGCGCAGGTACGCCGCACGCCGCACGCCACGGCCGTGCTGTGCGGTCGTCGACACGTGTCCTACGCGGAGCTGAACGCACGGGCCAACCAGTTGGCGCGGCTGCTGGCCGCTCACGGGGTCGGCCCCGAGACGCCAGTGGCGGTGATGCTGCCCCGGTCGGTGACGGCGGTGGTGGCGCAGCTGGCAGTCGTCAAGGCCGGCGGGGCGCACTTGCCATTGGATCCGCAACTTCCCGCCCAGCGGGTCTCGCTCGTACTGGAGGACGCGCGGCCCGTCTGTCTGCTGACCGACTCCGGCACTGCCGCGTCGGTGCCCGGAACCACGGCGTGCGCCCGGATCGTACTGGACGAGCCCGGCACCACCGCGCGGATCGGCGCCTGCCCCGACGGGGACCTGACCGATGCCGAGCGCGGGACGCCGCTGTCCGTGGACTCGCCCGCGTACGTGATCTACACCTCGGGGTCGACGGGCGCGCCGAAGGGAGTGGCCGTCACCCACCGCGGCCTGGAGCCGCTGCGTGCCTCGCTGGCTCGGCGGCTGGGAGTGACCGGGGACAGCCGGGTGCTGCGCTTCGCCTCGCCGGGTTTCGACGCCTCCTGGGGAGAAGTGTGCCTAGCGCTGCTCAGCGGAGCGGCGCTGGTGGTCGCCGACGCCGCGCGCCTGCTCCCCGGGCCCGCGCTGTCCACCCTGGTGGCGGAGACGGGTGTGACCGTGCTGTCACTGCCCCCCAGCGCGTTGGGGATGGTGGACGAGAAGACCTTTCCCGAAGGGGTCACGATGGTGGTGGCGGGCGAGGTGTGCCCGCCCGGTCTGGTCAACCGGTGGGCCCCGGGCCTCCGGATGGTCAACGCCTACGGGCCGACGGAGGCCACCGTGTGCTCGACGACGAGCGGTCCGCTCCGGGCCGGGGAACGCCCTTCGCTCGGGTCGCCGATCGCCAACACCCAGGTGTACCTCCTGGACTCCGCCCTGGAGCCCGTCCCCCTCGGCGTACCCGGCGAGATCCACATCGCCGGCGACGGACTGGCCCGTGGCTACCTCAACCAACCCCGCCACACCGCCGACCGCTTCATCCCCGACCCCTACGGCCCCCCCGGCACCCGCCTCTACCGCACCGGCGACCTCGCCCGCCGCCACCCCGACGGCCACCTCGAATTCCTCGGCCGCACCGACCACCAACTCAAGATCCGCGGCTTCCGCATCGAACCCACCGAAATCGAGACCACCCTCACCCAACACCCCCACATCCACACCGCACTCGTCACCGCACACCAGCCAGCGGACAGCCCTGCCGTCCTCGTCGCGTACTGGACTTCGCAGCCCGCGGCTGCTCTTGGAGCAGACCCGTCCCCGGCGGAGCTGCGCCGCCATGTGTCCGATCGGCTGCCGAGGCACATGGTGCCGTCCGCCTTCGTCCGCCTGGGCAGCCTGCCGCTGACACCCAGCGGCAAGGTGGACCGGGCGGCGTTGCCCGCCCCGGTGTTCTCCGCCTCCAAGTCGCGACAAGCCCCGCGCACACCCGCTGAGGAAGCCGTGGCCGAGATCTGGGGACGGGTTCTCGGTGTGGAGCAGGTGGGCGTGGAGGACAGCTTCTTCGAGCTCGGCGGTCACTCCCTGCTCATTCCCCAGGTGATCGCCCGCGTGCACGAGCGGCTGTCGGTGAAGCTGCCCGTGGAGACGGTGTTCTCGTGTGAGACGGTGGCCGCACTGGCCGCCGCCGTCGACCGGGCGAAGCTGCCGGGGGCCCACCCGGTACACCGGGTGGACCTCGTGGCGGAAGCGGTGCTCGACCCGGAGATCACCGCAGTCCCGCACGGACGGACACCGGCCGGTGCCACGCCCCCGGCCGCCGCACGGCGGATCCTGCTAACCGGCGCCACCGGCTTCCTGGGAGCCTTCCTGCTCCGCGAACTGCTCGACAGCACCGACGCCGAGGTGTGGTGCCTGGTACGCGCCCCGGGAGAGCAGGAGGCATACGAGCGGATCCGCCGCAACCTGGAGGGGTACGGCCTCTGGGACGGAGCCCGGCACCAGCGCATCGTCGCGGTTTCCGGGGACTTGGAGCTGCCGTTGCTGGGGCTGGGTGCCGAGCGCTTCGCCTTCCTGGCCGACACCGTGGACGCGATCCACCACAACGGTGCCGCCGTCAACGGCGCCGCCCCCTATCACCGGTTGAAGGCGGCCAACGTCCTGGGGACACAGGAGATCCTCCGGCTAGCCACCCGCTCCCGGACCAAACCGGTGCACTACGTGTCGACCTCGGCCGTCGCCCTCGGCGCCGGCACGCCCCCTTCCCGTCCCCTGCCAGAGCGCCGCGCCGATCCGGCCCTGCTTCCGCCGGGCGGTTACATCGCGAGCAAGTGGGTCGCGGAAGAGCTGGTGCGCACCGCCGGAGCCCGCGGCGTACCCACCACCATCCACCGTCCCGGACGGGTCAGCGGCGATTCGCGGACCGGCGTGTGCGGGAGGGACGACGCGTTCTGGAACCTGGTCCGGGCCATGGTGACGCTCGGCGCCGTCCCCGAACTTCTCGGAGCCCACGGGTTCACGGATGCGGGGGCGGACGTGGGCCTCGTACCCGTCGACTACGTGGCTAGGGCGATCGTGCACCTGTCCACCAGCCGGTCCGCGCACGGTGAGACGTACCACCTCACAGGTGGCCGGCCGGTCGCCTTCGGCACCGTGGTGCGACGTCTCGTCCGCAGCGGCTACCGGCTCGACAGGGTGCCCTACGCGCAGTGGCGCGCGCTGCTCGACGACGGGCCGGCCGAGCTGGCTCCCGCCCGGCTGCTGGCCGGAACGCTCCAGGACCTGCCCCACACAGGTGCCTTCCGCTTCGATCGCCGCAACGTTCTCGCCGGGCTCGCCGGATCACCGGTGCGCTGCCCGGGCGTCGACGCGAACCTGCTGGACACCTACATCGGCCACTTCGTGGCCTCCGGTTTCCTTCCCGCTCCGCCTCCGCCCTCCGGGCGTCGGTGAACGGGCCCCATCCGTCGTCTGGTCAAGGAGGCGCTCCCGTGGACAGCACCACGACACACCGCACCGGCCCCGCCCTCGCACAGCAGTCGTACACGGATTTCCTCACCGACCGGATGGCACGCGCGTGCGACGCCCTCGGCATCGTGCGGGGACTGTCCCGGCCGGTCCTGCGGGAGGTCCGCTCGTTGCTCGACCCCTGGGGCCGGCAGCCGATCGGCACTCGCAGCCGCTACCCGTCCGCCGTGTCCCACGACGGCTTTCCCGCCGAGCTGTCCGTCAACTGGAGCGATGGACCGCCACAGATGCGCATCCTGTTCGAATCGCTGGGCGGTCCTATGACACCGCTGTCCTGCCGGCGGGCCGGGGTCGCGCTGAACGGCAGGCTCGCCGCACGGCCGGGTGTGTCCCTGGACCGGTACCTGAAGATCGAGGACTTGGTCCTCCCCTCACCGCCGGAGCCCGGTCCCGGACTGATATGGCACTCGCTGGCCTGGACCCCGGGCCGCTCCCCCCGCTACAAGGTCTACTTCAGCGCGCAGGCCCAAGGGCGTGCGCACAGCCACCACCTGGTGGAAGAGGCCATGGGGAGGCTGGGGCTGAGCACCGCGTGGAGTCATGTCCGGGGCGTTCTCGGACCGTCCGAGGACCAGGAGCACGAGCTGGAGTTCCTGGCGCTCGACCTCAGTGACACCCCGCGCTCCCGGGTCAAGGTCTACTACCGGCACCACGCCCCGACGGCGGCGGTGCTCAACCGGGTGGCGGGCCTGTCCGGTCGCCACGACAGCGAGCGCGCGATGGCGGCGTACCGCCGGATCCTGGGCGACGCTATGGTGCGGCAGTCCCTTCCCATCCCCAACGAACCCCTGACGTGCCTGGCCTTCCTCCAGGACCACGACATCCCGGTTGAGGCCACGACCTACCTCCGCCTCCCTGGCCTGGTCGGTTCCGACGAGGAGGCGTGCGGCCGGGTCAGCGGTCTGATGGAGGTCCAGGGGATCGACCCCGCTCCGTACCGCTCGATGATCGAGTCCCTGGCGCCCGGACCGCTGTCGCAGACCACCGGGCTGCAGGAGCTGGTCAGTGTCAGGTGCGGCCGACGAACCCCCGACGTCACGCTGTACCTTCGTTTCGCGGCCTACCCGTCGGACTGACGGGGCGGCGGCCGGCCCGGGTGTCAGGGGCGAGACCCATGGCCGCCTGGAGTCTGTCCAACACGCTGGCCGACTCGCTGCGCCCGCCCACTCGCCCGTGCCCCGTCCGCAGGAGGTCAGCGAACGTCTCGGCCTGCAGTTCCTGACGGGTGGTGTAGCGGGAGCGCCCGAGGAGCCGACGGATCAGGTCGGGATGAAGGTCGGGCAGGAGCCCGCCCGGGACCAGCCGGCCAATGGTGTCGTCGTCGAGCAGCACGTGGTGGTCGAACAGCAGGTGCCCGATCTCGTGGAGCACGATGTGCTCCTGGTGCGGAAGCACGGTGTACCGCTCGAAGAAGATGTGGTCGTCGGTGTCGGTGGCCAGTAACAGGCCGCACATCCCGGAGACGGCGGCCTGCGGCGGCAGGGGGTGGAGGTGGAGCGGACGCTGCCGCTGCTCGGCCAGCCGCTCACAGAACGCCTCGATCGAGAAAGGGTTCGGTACCGTGATCCGGCGTAGTATCGCTTCGCACTCTCGACGTATGTCGGCATGCCGGTAATGCGTACGCACGTCCTCTGGACCCTTCTTCACGCAGTGGTTGTCAGGAGAAGGACAGGAATTTCCGGGCGTGTTCCGTCTCCCGGCGTCGGCGGCCGGTCAGGGGCCGGACTCCGGGGATCTTTCCGGTGATGCGCCGCCGTTCTCGTCCGCGCTGGGAAGGTTCTGCACTCTGCGGGCCTCGTTGACCATGGCGAGCAGCGCGTCCAGGGTGGCCGGGGAGAGCCCCTCGGCTCGCAACGCCAGATTGCGGACCTTGGTGTCCCGCAACGCCACGGCGAGTGCCAGCTGGGCACTCACTCGTTCCGACACCTCGTCGTTGAAGAAGAACTCGGGTGGAACGCCGAAGAACTCGGCGAGAACGTCGAGCTGCTCAAGGGTCACATTGGACTTCTTGCCCGTCGCCAGTTCCCACAGATAGGTGCCGGAGATCTTACCGCCGGTCGTCTCGCTGATCTCCTTGGCGAGCTTGGCGTAGCCCGGGCGCCTGCGCTCGTCCGGATAGAAGGCCCCGATGAGTTCGTTGAGCCGCTGGGCGAGCTTGCGGGGCAGTGGCCGCTCGACTCCCCGAGGTGCTGACCTGTCGCTGCCCATGTGCCGCCTTCACGTGACGAGAGGGACCCAACGCTTCCGGCCTGTCCGCCGGGGCGAACAGACTACCTCCTCAAACCAATACAGCCGTCCGGCAGGGTGCACAAGACGCCGGCCGGGGGCGGGAGCACCGGCTCGCCCGGCCGGCCCGACGAACGGCGCACCCCCTCACCTCCCTGAGAGGCCCCGCGCCCCCTACTCCGGTAGCGGTGTCCCTCTGACGAAATGGCCAGCTCCCTCACTACTCGAGAACAATTGAGGAATACAGCGCAACCTTGCCATCATGGTCACGTCGCGACGCCGACGACCCTCACTCCCCGTTCACCCCTAATTTTCCCTGCCGGGGAGTGTCGATGACATCGAGGAGAGCCTCTTGGCCGGCCCGGAATCGGAAGCGGAGCACCAAGAAGTCAGCACCACAGAACTCCACGCTCTGCCATGGCTGCAATGGGAATTGTCGCTGCGCGGAGCATTGGACGAGAAAGAGCTAGCAATGGCGTGGCACGACACGCTGGACAGCCGCCACAAAACGGCTTCGGGCCCGTCGAGGCTGTGCGTGTTCGACGCGGGTGAGGCAGGAGAGGAGATCGGGGCTTTACGCGGGGCCGCGCCCGTCGACATGCGGCACGGCCCCCTCGTGCGCGGGGATCTGGTCCGCGAGGGAGAAGGTCGCTGGAGACTCGTCGTCACAGGGCACCCGCTGGTGGTCGACTCGGAGGCCCTGCGGCTGCTGACCGAGGAGCTGTTCTCGGCGTACGAGGACCGGATCACCGCGCCCCACCGCCCGCCGACTCCGGGGCGCCCCCTCGCAGCCGTGCCGTCCCAGCCGGCCAACGGCCCGGCCGTCGCATCCCGGCGCGTGGCCCGTCGCTCCCTGACTACCGTCATGCTCGGCGAAACGGCCGCTCACGGTCTGTCCCGTCTGGTGACCGCGTGTGGCACCAGCCCGGAGGCGGTCTGCGCCGCCGCCTGGTCCGTACTGCTTACACGACTCGCCGGACAACCCCGCTTCGAACTCGGTGTCTTCAGTGACGGACCAGGCCGTGCCGGATCCCCCGGCCGCTCACGCGCCTGCGCTCCTCTCCTGGTCGACCTCTCCGGTGTCACGTCGTTCGTCACCGCCGCACACGCAGTGGAGGACCTGCTGCGCTCCGCACGGACGACCGGCGAGAGGCCCGCGGACACCGGTGCGGACCCGGCCGGCCCCCTCGACTCCCTCGGCCTGGCCGGGCCCGTCGGATTCGCGTACCTGGAGCGCCACGACTCTGTGCTGGCGGTCACTGGTCTGGAGCCGGTGACCCTTCCGGCCCGCTGGTGGACGGCTGATGATGCCCCGTCCGCCCATCCTCTGGTCCTCAGGCTGGTGGACGCCCACGGCAAGCTGTTCGCCGGAGTGGCCCACGCCCCGGGCCTGCTGGACGAAACCGGCGCCCGCCTGTGGGCCACCCGCCTGGCGGCGCTGCTGACGGCGGCCGCCCGGGACCCCCTCGCCGCTCCGGGCTCCCTGCCGGTCATGTCTCCGGCCGAGTACCGGGCCGTCGTCGCGGAGCCCAACGCCACCATCGTCGCGCCACCCGCCGCATGTCACGCCGACCTGACCCTGTGCGGCCTGGTCGACGCGCAGGCACGGCGCACTCCCGAGGCGGTCGCGGTGGTGCACGAAGGAACCCGGCTGTCCTACGCCGAACTGTGCGAACGCAGCAACCGGCTGGCGCACGAACTGTGCGCCACCGGCGTCGGCCCGGGCGCCCGCGTAGCCGTGCTCCCGGACCGCGGCCCCGAGGCGGTGGTCGCGCTGCTGGCGGTCATGAAGGCGGGTGGCGCCTTCGTTCCGGTGGACCCGGCCTATCCGACGGCGCACATCGCCCACATGCTCGACGACTCCGGGGCCGCGGTGGTCCTGACGAGTCGCGGGTCGTACCAGCGGCTGCCCCCCGCCGGCGGGAAGCTGAGGACCGTCCTCCCCATCGGCCCGGGCGACGGCGCGGAATACGCACACCGGCCCGCCACCGCGCCCGACGTCCCCCTGTCTCCCGCCGACCTGGCCTACGTCGTCTACACCTCCGGCTCGACCGGCAGGCCCAAGGGCGTCCTGGTCGAGCACCGGGGCATCGTCAGCTATCTGCTGGGGATGCTGCACCACTTCCCCATGGGCCCGCGGGACCGGATGCTGCAGGCCACGTCGCTTTCCTTCGACGTGTCCGTCTACGAGATCTTCCTGCCCCTGCTCACCGGCGGCGCCGTGGTCCTGCCCCGATCGGGCAGCCACACCGACGCCCGGTACCTCGGCGAACTGATCGCCGAGCAGGGTGTCACCGGCCTGCACATGGTCCCTTCCCTGCTGCGGCTGGTGGTGCCGCAGCTCGACCCGGAACGGTGCCGCGGCCTGCGCCGTGTCTTCGTCAGCGGCGAGCCGCTGGACGGGACGCTGGTGGCCGCGCTGCACGATCGCCTGGAGGCGGCAGACGTGGTGAACCTCTACGGAGCCACCGAGGTCTCTGTCGACTCCACGTGGTGGATCCCCCCGCGGGACGGGCGGACGTCACCGGTGCTCGTCGGGCGCCCGATGGCCAATGCCACCGCGTACGTCCTGGACGGCGGGATGCGGGCGGTGCCCGCCGGGGTGGTGGGTGAGGTCTTCCTCGGCGGGGCCAGCGTCACCCGGGGCTACCACCGCCGGGCGGCGCTGACCGCCCAGCGCTTCGTCCCGGACCCGTTCGGCGCGCCCGGCGCCCGGCTGTACCGCACCGGGGACCTCGGACGGCTCACCCCGGGCGGCGAGCTGGAACTGCTGGGGCGGATCGACCACCAGGTGAAGCTGCACGGCCGGCGCATCGAGCCCGGTGAGATCGAGGCGACGATGGTCGCCCACCCCTCGGTGACGGGCGCGGCGGTCGTGGCCGAGGGGGATCGGGAGCAGGCCCGGCTGGTGGGCTTCTTCACCGGCACCCTGGCCGACCCCGCGGAGCTGCGTTCCTTTCTGCTGGAGCGTCTCCCCGGGGCCCTGGTGCCTGCCGCCCTGGTGCGGCTGGACTCCCTCCCGCTGTCCCCCAACGGCAAGACGGACCGTGCCGCGCTGGCCTTACTGGCGTCCTGTCCGCACGAGGAAGCGGACGGCGCCCCTCCGCAGGACGCGCCCCCGCAGGGCTCGCCCCGGCCCGGCGCGCACCCAGCCGGAGGCTGGGAGCCCCTCGTCCGGGAGGCGATGTCGCAAGCGCTCGGTGGCGTGTCACTCGCCGCGGACGACGACTTCTTCGCCCACGGCGGCAACTCGCTGCACGCCACCCGACTTGTGGCCCAGCTGCGGGCCGTGACCGGTTCTGCTGTCGGGGTCCGTACCGTCTACGACCACTCGACACCGGCACGGCTGGCCGAGGCGCTGAACACCGCCGAAGACGACGGTTCCCCGCCCGCCGCACCCGCACACGGGACCGGACTGTCCTCCGCGCAGCACCGGATGTGGCTGTTGTCGCAGCTGTCGCACACCCCTGCGGAGTACACCATCACGGTCGCCCACCGGCTGACCGGACGGCTCGACGTGGACGCGCTCGCCAGAGCCATGGACGCCGTGACACAGAGGCACGGCGCGCTGCGCTCCTGCTTCCCCGAGCGGGACGGCGTGCCGGTACGCCGCGAGGCGGCCACCCGGTCGCTCGCCCTCCAGGTGGTGCCGCCAAAACGGGGAGAGTCCCCGGACGAGACGCTACGCAGGGTCCTGGCAGAACAGGTCGCCGCGCTGGACCTCGCACACGGACCCCTGTTCCGTCCCGCTCTGGTGCCGCTGGCGGAGGACGACCACCTGTTGGTCATCGTGCTGCACCACATCATTGGCGACGGCTGGTCCACCGACGTCCTCCTCAAGGACTTGGCGGCCTGCTACCGGGCCCGGGTCTCGGCGGGCACGGGCCCTCGTGAGCCGGCCGCCGGCTACGAGCGGTACCTGGACGCCGAGCGTCGCCGGCGACAGGATGGCACGGTCGACCGTGACCTGGAGTACTTCACGGACGTGTTGGGCGACGCGCCGGACGAAGTCACCTTCCCGCTCGACCAGCCCCGTCCGCCCCAGCGCACGGGGCGGGGCGCGGCCCTCCACCTGGAGTTCGGCGCCGACACTTGCGCGGCGGTCCGGGAACTTGCCGCCGATCACCGCACGACACCGTTCTCGGTGCTGCTCGCGGGGCTGAGCGCCCTGTTGCACAGGACCGGGGGCCACCGGGACGTGGTGCTCGGCAGCGCCGTCGCCGGCCGGTTCGACGCGGGCCTGGAGGACGTGGTCGGCCTGTGCCTGAACAGTGTGGCGCTGCGCTGGCCCGTGGAACCCGGCACGCCCTTCACCACGCTGGTCAAACGGGCCGGAGCGGGACTGCTCAGCGCCATGGAGCACTCCGCGGCTCCCTTCGCCCAGGTGGTGGAGAGGCTCGGGGCCGTCCGTGACGCCCGGCGCACCCCCGTGTTCCAGATCGTCGCACTGTACGACGAGTACACCGACGTGCTGGACCTTCCTGGCGTGACGGCCCGGGTGATGGAGACGGACGACGGGTCCGCCCAGTGCGACGCGGTGTTCACCTTCTCACCGGCGCGCGACGGCGGACTGTCCCTGAAGGTCGAGTACTGCACCGACGTCTACCGGCCGGACTCGGTGCGGCGGTGGGCGGGCCAGCTGGAGACGTTGCTGACGGCAGCGGCCCGCTCCCCGCACAGCCCCGTACGCGACCTGCCGTTGATGCCGCCCGACCAGGTTCGTGCCGTACTGGAGGCGGGGCGGGGCGGCACCGGGCCGTTACCGGACGCCACGGTCGCGGACCTGTTCTCCCGGCAGGCCGCGAGCACCCCGGACCGTACCGCCGTCGTCACCGCGGACCGTACGCTCGACTACCGCGAGCTCGACGAGCGCAGCTCCCGACTGGCGCACGCGCTGCGAGCGCGCGGTGTGGTGCCGGGCACCCCGGTGGCGCTGTGCGTGACGCGTGGCGCGGACACGCTGATCGCGGTGCTCGGCGTGCTGAAGGCCGGCGGGGGCTACGTGCCGATCGAACCGGACACCCCTCCTGAGCGGGTGGACGCCCTGCTGGCCGACAGTGCGGTCCGGTTCGCGGTCACACAGCGGCGATGGGCGCACCTGCTCGGTCCCACCGTGCCGACCGTGCTGCTCGTGGACGATCCCGCGACGACGGCCGGATTCCCGGCCGACTCCCCGGCTCCGGTCGCCCGGCCGGCCGACCTGGCGTACGTGATCTACACCTCCGGCTCCACCGGGCACCCCAAGGGCGTCATGGTCGAGCACCGCAGCGTGGTCAACTACCTGACCGCCCTGCAGGACAGGTTCGGGCTTACGCCGCACGACCGGCTGCTCCTGAAGTCGCCGCTGTCCTTCGACGTCTCGGTACGCGAGGTCTTCTGGGCCCTGTGCACCGGCGCGTGCCTGGTTGTGGCCGAGCCCCGGCGGCACGCGGACCCCGACTATCTCGTGGAACTGATCGAGCGGGAGCGGGTCACTGTCGCCCACTTCGTGCCCAGCATGCTGCACGTGCTGCTGGAGACGCTCGACGGGCCCGGCCGGTGCCCAACGCTGCGCCAGGTGATGACCAGTGGTGAGACACTGCCGGTGCAGACCGCGCGGCGCTGCCTGGAGCTCCTGCCCGGTGAACTGCGCAACATGTACGGGCCCACCGAGACCACGGTGGAGATGACGGACTGGGATGTTCGAGGGTGGACCGAGGCCGAGCGCCTGCCCATCGGCCGGCCCTTCCCGCACACCCGGGTGTACGTGCTCGACGAACTGCTGCGTCCCGTGCCGGTGGGCACCGTGGGAGAGCTGTACGTGGGGGGTGCCCCCGTGGCCCGGGGCTACCTGGGTCGCCCCGCCCTGACCGCGGAGCGGTTCCTGCCGGACCCCTATGGCCCTGCCGGTTCCCGCATGTACCGCACCGGCGACCTGGGCCGGCTGACCGCCGACGGCCTGCTGGACTTCCACGGTCGCAACGACTTCCAAGTGCAGTTGCGCGGCCACCGCATCGAGCTGGGCGAGATCGAGAGCCTGCTGTGCCGGCAGCCGGGCGTCAGGACGGCCGTCGCGGTCGTACGACGCGCCGACGTCCCTGAGGCGGCTCACCTGGTTGCCTACGCTGTCACCGACTCGCCCAGGGCACCGGGAGCCGGGGCGCGGCTGCGTGCGGCGCTGGCCGCGCGGTTGCCCTCCTACATGCTGCCGACGGCCGTGGTCACGCTGGACGGGCTGCCGCTGACAGTCAATGGCAAGCTGGACCGCGCCGCGCTTCCCGCACCGCACGTCGGCGGCGAGGTGCACACCGGGCCCGACCCCCGGACACGCGCACCGGGCGGCCGCACCGCGCGGGTGATCGCCAGGATATGGCGCGAGCTCCTGGAGGTGCCGGAGGTCGGGCCGGACGACAACTTCTTCAGCCTGGGCGGGCACTCGCTGCTGCTCGCTACGCTCGCCGCCCGGATCCGCACGGAGCTCGGCGTGCGGGTTCCCCTGCCGCTGTTGCTGGGCAACCCCGTGCTGCGGGACCTGGCCGCTGCCCTGCCCACGGAGGATGACGACACGGGCGCCGGGCTGCGGCCGCGCCCCGAGGCCCGCGACCGGGCTCCGCTGTCGGCCGCACAGCGCCGGGTGTGGGTCGAGGAACAGATACGGCCAGGTACCCCGACCTACACGGTGCCCGAGGGCT
Source organism: Streptomyces sp. NPDC045287 (assembly GCF_056432325.1). NCBI lineage: Bacteria > Bacillati > Actinomycetota > Actinomycetes > Kitasatosporales > Streptomycetaceae > Streptomyces > Streptomyces sp. NPDC045287. The sequence continues at coordinate 93,299 of NZ_JBWKJG010000022.1, read as the reverse complement.
TCCGGCTGCACGGACCCCTGGACGAAACGGCGTTCGAAGCCGCCTGGGGCGACCTGGTACGGCGGCACGACGCGCTGCGCAGCCACGTGACCGGGCACGAACGGCCAGAGCTGACGGTGTCCCGGGATGGGCCGTCGCTGCGCCGGATCGATCTGCGGGTCGCGGGCGCACCGGGCGAACGGGAGCTGCTGGAGCGCGAGGTCCGACGGGTGTTCCCCCTCGACGGGCCCCTGGTGTCGGGCACCCTCGCTCGGCTCGCTGACGACGTACGGCTGTTTCTGTTCACCGCCCACCACCTCGTGGTGGACGGCTGGTCGCTGGACGTGCTGTGGAAGGATCTGGAGCGGTTGTACCGCCGGCACCGGGAGGGAGCCGTACCGCCTCCGGAAATGCCGCGTCTCACCTTCACCGACTACACGTGGTGGGAGCGGGAGCAGGCCGCCGGGAGTGCCCTGGAACCCCACCTCGCCTTCTGGTCCCGGGAACTGACCGGCGTACCGGGTACGGCACTCCCCCTGCCGCCGCTTCCCGCCGAAGCAGACACGGTAGGCCTCAGCAGGACCGTCGCGCTCGGGACCGGGCTGTCGGAGCAGCTGCGGACCGTCGCCGCGGAGCTCGGAGCCACCCCGTTCCTGCTGACGCTCACCGCCTTCGGAGCGGCCCTGGCGGCGGAGCTGCCCGGTGAACCGGTGATCGGCGTGGAGACCGCCAACCGGACCGACGCCCGGACCGCCGAACTGGTGGGACTGTTCATCAACCATGTGCCGCTGCGGCTCCGCGGCCTGCGCGGCACCTCGGTGCGCGAAGCCCTGAACGCGGTGAACACCTCGTGGCAGCGGGTTCTCGGCCACGCCCACGTCCCCTTCGACACAATCGTGGACCACGTGGGACACCGCGAGCGGGGAGGCCAGCCCCCGGGCTCCGAGGTGGCCTTCTCCTACCTGGACCAGCGCGCCACACTGCGGATCGACGGCCTGCACGTGGAGCGGATGGCGCCGCGGTTCAACGGCACCACCAAGTTCGGGCTCCTGCTCGAGGTCTTCGACACCCCTGATGGAATCGTCGGTGTCTTCGAACATCGGCCCCACCGGATCGACCGCGGCCGGATGAACCGCGTCGTGCGGCGGTGGGAGGCCGCGCTGTTCGCGCTCCTCACCGGCACGGACGCCTCACTGGAAGCGCTGAGCTGAAAGGAGGCTCCGATGACGACACCACCGCTGGAACCCCCGGTGACACCGGAACACCGCGTCCTGGAGTACGTGAAGCGTTCGATCGCCGGCTACCCGCTGGTGCCCGTGCGGACCGTGGAGACGGAGATAGCCGGAACGACCAGGTCGATCACCCTCAAACTGGAAGGACACTCACCCTGGCGGTCCATCAAGGGCCGCACCGCGCTCAGCCTCATCAGGTCCGTGGCCGGGGAGATCACCTCACCGGACACCACCGTCGTCGAGTCGACCTCGGGCAATCTCGGTCTGGCGCTCTCCGCTATCTGCCACGACCTGGGCCTGCCGTTCGTCGCCGTCGTCGACCACCGGCAGTCCCCCGTCATCCAGCATGCCATCGAGGCCAATGGCGGGAAGCTGGAATGGGTCGCCACCTCTGCGGACGCCACGACGCATCTGCAGGACCGGATCGCCCGGGTCCGCTCCTTGGTGCGCGACTTGCCCCATGCCGTATGGCCCAACCAGTACGAGAACGACGCGAACTGGCGGATCCACGAGACGTGGACCGCCCCCGAGATCGACGCACAGGCCGGGGAGAGAATGCAGGCGCTGTTCGCGGCGGTCTCCACCGGCGGGACGCTGGCCGGGCTGTCCCGCTACTTCCGGCGCGCCAGGCCCGGAGTTCGGGTGGTCGCCGTGGACGTGGAGGGATCGACCGTCTTCGGCGGTACCCCCGGGCCCCGAGTCCTGACGGGGATCGGCGCCAGCCGGCGGTCCTCGTTCGTCCACGCGTCCCACTGTGACGAGGTCCTGGCCGTGGAGGAACGGCGGGCCGTCGCGTGCTGCCACACCCTGCGGGAGGACACCGGGATATCCCTGGGCGGTTCGAGCGGAGCGGTGATCGCCGGCTGCCTGGACTACCTCTACCGGCACCCCGAGATCCGCAACGTGGTGTGTCTCTGTCCGGACCTGGGCGACCACTACGTCCCGACCGTCTACCACCCGAGCTGGCTCGACCGCATCGGATTGCCCGGTGAGGCGAGCCGCCTGCGGCACCGCATGGGAGCGGCCTGCGCGGGTTTCCGCTTCGGCGACGCCGCTGACAGCCCCCACACACCGAAGGAGGACTCACCACGATGACCGTGCCCGGCACCCCGCCCCAGCACGCACTGCCCGGCGCCATGGGAGGCCCGTCCCCCGCGACGCCAGCGCTCGCCGAACTCCGGCTCAGCAAGGAGGAGGCCACCGCCGCCCAGGACCTGGCGCTCGACTGCGCCCGGTGGTACGCGGACGCGGACGCGCCCGACTTCCTCGTCGAGGCCGGGACGATCGCCCACGACATGCCCGCCCGGGTGCGCCGACACATCGAACGGGCCCGGCTCGGGGAGAGCGCACACGCCCTGCTGCTGCGCGGCAACCACGTCGACGACGACCGGCTGGGCCCCACCCCGGAGCACTGGCGCGAGGCGCGCACCTCCGAGTCCCGGCCGTACTCCTTCCTGCTCACGCTCTACGCGGCGCTGCTCGGGGACGTCTTCGCCTGGTCGACCCAGCAAGACGGCCGGGTGGTCACCGATGTGCTGCCCATCCGGGGCGGCGAACGCAGCCTGGTCAGCTCCAGCAGCCGGCTGGAGCTCGGCTGGCACACCGAGGACGCGTTCTCCGCCTACCGCGCCGACTACGTCGGGCTGTTCTCGCTGCGCAATCCGGACCAGGTGGCCACGACCCTGGCCGGCGTCCCGCTGGAACGGCTGGACCGCGACACCGTGGACCTGCTGTTCCAGGCACGCTTCCTCATCAGGCCCGACGACTCCCACCAACCCGTGAACAACGTGTCCACGAGCGCGGACGACCGGCACTTCGCGGACATCACCAATGCCTGCGACCACCCCTCCCCCGTGCCGATCCTGACCGGTCACCGCGCCGCCCCGCACCTGTGCATCGACGGTGACTTCAGCGCCCCGGTCGAGGGAGACGACGAAGCGGCGCGGGCCCTGGCCGAACTGCGTGAGGGCATCGGCACGGCGCTGTACGACGTGGTCTTGGACCAGGGCGACGTGGCCTTCATCAACAACCGTCACGCCGTTCACGGTAGGAGGGCCTTCGAGCCGCGCTACGACGGCCGGGACCGCTGGCTCAAGCGCATCAACGTCACCCGGGACCTGAGCCGCTCCCGCCGGGTCCGAGCCGATGCCGGCTCACGCGTCCTGGGGCACGCGTGAGGGGGCCGGGCGGCCTGCGGCGGGCCGCTCTGGAGGACTGGCTACGCGAACGCTACTTCCGCGCCACGACCGACATCAGCAGCAGCGGAGTGCACAATTACCCGCTGGGCGCCCTGCGGGAGCTGGACGCGGACCTGCGCGAGGACGAGCTCGACCGCCTGGTGTTCCGGGACGGCCCGCCGACGGGGACCGAACGGCTGAGGACCGCGATCGCGGCACGGGTACGCCCGGGGCCCGACCACACGGTGATGACGACGCACGGGTCGAGCGAAGCGCTGTTCCTGGCCTTTCACGCGCTGCTGGCCCCGGGGGACGAAGTCGTGGTGCCGGCACCGGCGTACCACTCGCTGGCGGCGCTGCCCGCCTCTCTGGGCGCCGTCCTGCGCGTCTGGCCACTGCGGCCGGAGAACGGCTTCCAGCCCGATCTCGACGACCTGCGGGAGGTCCTCAGCCCCCGAACCCGTCTGGTGGTGGTCAACTTCCCGCACAACCCGACCGGGGCCTGTCTGGACCCCGCGGATCGCGCGCCCTTCCTCGACCTGGTCGAGCGCAGCGGTGCCACGCTGCTATGGGACGGTGCCTTCGCGGACCTCACCCTCGACCATCCCCCGCTGCCCGACCCCACACGGGACCTGGAGCGCTCCCTGTCCTTCGGCACCCTGTCCAAGGCGTACGGCCTACCGGGTCTGAGGGTCGGCTGGTGCGTGCTGCCGACACGGCTGGTCCCGGAGTTCCTGCGGTACCGGGACTACCTGACGCTGAGCCTGTCGCCGCTGATCGAACTGCTGGCGGCGGTCGCCGTGGAGAACGCCGAGGCTCTGATCACGCCCCGGCTCATCGAGGCGAGGGAGAACCGGAAGCGGTTGAGGCAGTGGGCCGCCGCCCGTCCCGACGTGGTGGACTGTGTGGTACCGCGCGGTGGAGTGACCGCCTTCCCCCGGTTCCCCGGACACCCGGACACCGCCGCGCTGTGCGAGACCCTGCTGACCGACCACGGGGTGCTGACCGTACCCGGCGATTGCTTCGGCCATCCGGACCGTATGCGCGTCGGGTTCTCTCTGCCCGCGGCGGACCTGAACCGCGCCCTGGACGTGGTGGCGTCGGTGGCGGTGCGCACCGCGTCACCACAGGGGGCGGCTCCATGACGGCCACGGCCGCCGAGGGGCGGCCACAACGGCTGCGGGACAACCGCGACTTCCGCCTCTGGTGGGGCGGCACCCTGCTCAGCTCCGTCGGCGACGAGGCCACGCGGGTCGCCCTGCCCCTGCTGGTGCTGCTGGTGACCGGATCGCCGCTCCACGCGGGACTGGTCGGTAGCGTCCAGGCGATCCCGCCGCTGGTGCTGGGGCTGCCCCTGGGCGTGCTGGTGGACCGGGTCTCACGCCGATCGGTGATGACCACGGCCGCGTTCGTCAGCACCGTGTCCATCGCCACCGTGCCGGTCGCGTTCCTCATGGACGCGCTGACCCTCCCCCAGCTGTACCTGGTGGCCCTGTGCAACAGTGCCACCGCCACCGCGTACCGCATCGCCAACACCGCAGCACTGCCGCACATCACCGGCCCCCACCGGCTCGGTGAGGCGGCCGGTCAGAACGAGACGATCTGGGGTGTCTCCGCCCTGCTCGCCCCGCCGCTGGCCGGCCTGCTGTTCGAGACGGTCAGTCCCGCCGCACCGTTCCTGGTCGACGCGCTGTCGTTCACCGTCCTGGCCGTCGCCCTCCTGGCGATCCGCTCCCCGCTCGGTCCGGACGCGGACTCCGCGCCGCTGCGCTGGCGCCGCGAGCTGACCGAGGGCGCCCGCGTCATCCTGCGGCTGCCCGTGGTGCGCTGCCTGACGGTGCTGGCCACCATCGGCGACTTCGTCTTCGCCGGCATCGGCCTGCTGCTGATCGTGCTGGCCCGGGAGAGCGGCGCGTCAGGGCTCGAGGTGGGCGCGGTCTTCACTGCGGCCGGGGTCGGCAGTCTGGCCGGCTCTGCGCTGGCACGCCGCGTCGAACTGACCCTGGGACTGCGCGCCGCGGTCATCGGCAAGCACTGGCTGACCGCCGCGTTCTTCCCGGCCCTGCTGCTGGACGTACCGAGCTGGGGCATCGCGACGGTCTGGGGGCTCATTGCCTTCCAGGTCGCCGTCCTCAACGTGATGCAGATGAAGTACTTGATGGCGCAGGTGCCGGGCGACCACCTAGGCAGGGCCCAGGGCCTGATGACTCTGCTGTCGCAGGGCAGCGTGCCCTTGGGCTACGCCCTCACCGGCCTGCTGCTGGACCTGTTCGGTGCCCGGGGCACGGTGTTGTTCCTCGATGCCGTCCTGCTCGCGCTGGCCGGGTACGCCACGGTGGCCCGGGGGTTGCGGGCCACGGTTGAGAACGTCCACTTCGACGGGCAGCCACTGGGCGGCCCTGGGGGTAAGCCATGACGGACCTGGACTTCACCACATGGGATCTGCGCACCGAGCGGGAGGTACGGTCCGCCTCCGCCGTCCTCACGGGACCCGAACCGGACTGGGACTACGAGACCACGCTGGCCGCCCTGGTGCTCGACCAGGCGGCCCGGACCCCAGCGGCCGTCGCCGTACGGCTGAGCGAACAGCAGCTTACCTACGCGGAGCTGATCGGCCGGGCGGGCGCGGTGGCCTCCTGGGTCGCGGCTCTGCCAGCCGAACGCCCCCTGGTCGGCGTGGTGGGGCACCGCGGCCTGCCGGTGTACCCGGTGCTCCTGGGCGTTCTCCTGGCCGGCGGCGCGTATGTGCCCCTCGATCCGGACAGCCCTCCCTCGCGGCAGCGCGCCGTGGCGGAAAGGGCCGGTGTGGCGGCGGTGGTGACCGACGCTGAGGGATGGGCGCGGCTCGCGCTGCCCGGGACACGGGCCCTGATCACCGATGAGGTACTCCCCTTCCAACGCGCCCGGTTACTCCGGGGGGACCTGGTGGAGTACGGCGAGCTGCCGGAGGCCACCGACCCTAACGAGTCCGGCGGGTCCGGCAGCCCGGTGGCGCGCGGGAGCGGCCCACGACCGCACGACCTGGCCTACGTGATCTTCACTTCGGGCTCCACAGGCACCCCCAAGGGGGTGCAGATCGAGCACCGCAGCGCGGTCAACCTCGTCCGCTGGGTCCAACACACTACCGGCATGGGGCCCGGCAGCCGCGTCACCCAGAACGCCTCGCTCCACTTCGACGCCTCGGTCCAGCAGATCTTCTCGGCCTGGTCGTGCGGCGCGACCCTGCTGCCGGTGCCCGAGGCGGTCCGGGTGGACGGAGCGCGCCTGCACGCTTGGCTCGTCCAGGAGGGCGTGACCCACTGGGATTCCGTGCCCTCCCTGTGGCGACCCGTGGTGGAGCTGTGCGCACGGCGGATCGCCGCGGGCGAGCGGGTGCTGCCCGCGCTGCGGGCGCTGATACTCGCCGGGGAGACGCTCCCCGGCGACCTGGTCAACCAGTGGCGGCCCTGGGAGCAGGGCCACCGCCTGTTCAACGTCTACGGTCCCACCGAGGTGACCGTCGACGCCACCGCGCACGAGGTGACCGCCCCGGTGGAGGGCGTCGCGCCGCCGATCGGCCGGCCGCTCCCGGGCATCACCGCTGCGGTGCTCGACGCACAGGGCCATCCCTGCCCCGTCCACGCCGACGGCGAGCTGCACCTGTCCGGCGTCGGGCTGGCCCGCGGGTACCTCGCCGACCCCGAGCTGACCGGGCAGCGTTTCGTCACCCGGGACGGAACCCGCTGGTACCGCACCGGTGACCTCGTGCGCCGCACCGGGGACGGCGAACTGCTCTTCACCGGGCGCCGTGACGACCAGCTGAAGGTGAACGGCGTCCGCGTGGAGCCGGTCGAAGTGGAGACCGCGCTGCGCTCCTTCCCCGAAGTCACCGACGCGATCGCCTTCGCGGCCCCCGCGGATGGCGGCCGGACCACCCTCGCCGCGTGCGTGGTGACGGCGGTCCCGGTCAGTACGGCGGCTCTGCGCACCTCGCTGTTCGACGTGCTGCCGGCCGCGATGGTCCCGTCCCGGCTGCTCGTGGTGGATTCCCTCCCCCGGACCGCCAGCGGCAAGACGGACCGGCACGCCTGTGCCGACCTGATGGGAGACTTGCCGCCGGACGTCGAGGGCGACACGGACACCCAGGTGGTCACCGGCACCGCGCGCCGTCTGCTCGACCTGTGGCGCCAGGTCCTCGGTCACGCCGGACTCGGCCCCGACGACGACTTCTTCCGCAGCGGCGGCGACTCCATCGCCACCATCCGGCTGCGGCAACGGTGCGCCGAGGCGGGACTGCCGATCCAGGCGATGGACGTGTTCGCCCACCCCACCGTGCGCAGGCTCGCCTACCACCTGGACCGCACTCGGGCACTCACCGCCCCGCCCCGGCACCCGGCCGAGGCACCCGGGTACGACGCCAGCATGCCGCTTCCCCTGCTGCCGGCCCAGCGCAGCCTCGCCCTGACGGCGCTGCTGTCCGGCAAGGAGCAGCAGCCCGGACTCGTCCAGGAGACCCACTTCTACGACGAGGTGCTCGACCTTGAAGCCCTGCGAGGCGCCCTGGACCTGCTCACCGAACGGCACGAACTCCTGCGGATGGGGGTGCTCGACCTGGCGGACGGCCTGCAGCAGGTTCCTGGCGCCGACGCGGTGATCCACCTGGCCCACCACGATCTCGGCCGGTCCGCCCGCGATCAGCAGCAGGAGGCCGTCCGCGCCGTCGGTGACGCCGAACTGCGCGCCGGCTTCGACCTCGCCGGGCCACCGTTGCTGCGGGTGTGCTCATTCGACCTGGGCGCGCACGGGTTCGCCCTCACCTGGACCCTGCACCACGTCGTCTCCGACGGCTGGTCCTGGGAGCTGGTCCAGCGGGAGTTCGAAGCCGTGTACGCGGCGTTGCGCGCGAACCGCTTCCGGCCCCTTCCGCCCGTCCCGCTGTCTCTGAGGGACTTGATCGGCAGGCTGCAGCGCCTCCGGCCACCGCAGCCCTCGCCGGAGTGGCTGGCAGCGCTGCACGCGGTGGAACCGCTGGCGTTGCCGCCCGGACCACTGGAGCCGCAGGCGGCGCGACAGTACGACGAATGGGAGCTACCAGCGAGGGCCGACCGGGCGCTGCGCCACATCGCCGTGGCGGAGGGGTGCACACTCAGCGCCGTGCACCTGCTGGTGTTCGCCGAGGCGCTGGGCCGTGTCTGCCGGCAGAGCGACTTCCCCGTGGCCGTGGTGTCCTCGGGGCGCAACGTCGACCTGCCGGGCATCGACGGTGCCGTAGCCTGCCTGGCTCGGTCGATGCCGGTACCGGTGCGGCTGGATGGTGCTCCGACGGAGCGACTCGGGCTGCTGCACCACGGGCTGGCGGCGGTGGTCGAGCAGGACGCCGCCGATCCGGACGAGGTGCTGGGCGGGCTGCCCGCGCCGGTACGGAGTCCCGTCGCCACGTTCGTCTTCCAGAACTACCCCGACGCACCCGGTAGTTCCGCTCCCGGCACGGCTCCCCTGCGCCGCGCCCCGGTGCCGGTCGTCTGGCGGGAGACCGGGGCGGAGCCGATCGCCCTGGTCTGCCACGAAGGGCCCGACGGCGGTCTGCGCTGCCGTCTCGAGCACGACCCCGGGGCGGTGTCCCGGAACACCGCACAGCTCCTCGCACGCGAGATCCGACGAATCCAACTCCACCTGACGGACCGAGGTCTGTCATGACACCCGCAGGAAGGACGGTGCACCCGGTGACCACCACCGCGCCGGCACCCGCCGAGTCCCAGTTCCCGGCAGACGCCTCGCTCGACGCCGACGAACGCCAGGCATGGCGGTCCTTCAACGACAGCGCCACCGTCCGGCCGGACGGAACGTCCCTGCTGGACCGGCTGGAGCGGACAGCCGCCCGGCTGCCGGACCGACCGGCCGTGCAAGCCGTTGACGGCACGTACACCTACCGTGAATTGCACTCCGCGGCCGAACGCACGGCGCGACTCCTGGCCGCGCGGGGCATCCGTCCCGGGCAGACCGTCGCCGTCGCGGCCACTCGGCGGCGAGCGGACTACGTGGCCCTGCTGGCCGCGCTCAAGGCGGGCTGCCGCTACCTGCCGCTGGCCCCCGACAGCCCCGCGAGCCGGCTGTCCTTCACGCTCCAGGACGCGGGCGCGGTGGCGCTCCTGGCCGCAGCGGAGGCCGTACCCGGCCTCGCGGACGTCGGCCCCCATCTGGCCGTACGGATCAGCCTCGGTGACGGTCCCACCCGGCCACCCGGCTGGACAGCGGCCGACGCGGCGCCGTCACCGGCCGACGCGGCGCCCTCCGGTCCGCTCCCGGACGGCGCCCGGCCGGCCGGTCCGCCTCCCGCGGAGAGGGCGGAGGAGCGCGACTGCTACGTCATCTATACGTCCGGCAGCACGGGCACCCCCAAAGGCGTGGTGACGGGTGAGGAGGCACTGCTCAACCTCGTCGACTGGTATGTCGACCGACACGGCGTGCTGCCGCACGACCGGCTGTGCCAGACCGCGCCGCTGACCTTCGATCCCTCCGTCCAGCAGATCTTTCCCGCCTGGGCGACGGGGGCGTGCCTGGTGGCGGTACCCGATCAGGTGCTGCGCGACGGCGACCTGCTCCTGGACTGGCTGCGCGACGAACACATCACGCACCTGGACATCGTCACCCCACACTGGGTGCATCTGCTCGACACCGCGGGGCGCCGCGATCAAGTGGCCCTGCCCGCACTGCGGTGGATCGTTGTCGGGGGCGAGACGTACTTCTATCACCAGACCCACCGCTGGCACCGCGTCGTGGACTCGCCCGCCCGCCTCAACACCATCTACGGCCCGACGGAGGCCACGGTCAACGCGACCGAGTTCCTGGTCGACCCGCGGCTCGACAACGGACAGGTCCCCATCGGGTACCCGTTGCCCAACTACCGGGCGTACGTGCTGGACAAGCACGGTGCCCTGTGTCCTCCGTACATCACCGGGGAGTTGCATCTCGCCGGGGTCGGTCTCGCCCGCGGTTACTGCTCCGAGGGGGCCACCCGCCGCAGTTTCCACCACCGGACCGTCACCGACGGGGTGACCGAGCGTCTGTATCGGACCGGTGATCTGGCACGCCTGGTGGAGGCTGACGGTGAGTGGGTGCTGGAGTTCCAGGGCCGCACCGACGACCAGGTCAAGATCTCCGGATACCGTGTCGAGTTGGAGGAGGTCCAGGCCGCGGTCGCCAACGTACCGGGCGTCGTCGCCTGTGCGGTGGCGCTGCGCACCGAGCCGGCCAAGCAGATCGTGTGCGGCTACGTCGCCCCCGGGCTGCCCCCTGCGGACCTGCGGGCCGAACTGGTCGAGCGGCTGCCCGGCTACATGGTCCCGCATGTGCTCGTGCCGCTGGCCGCCCTTCCCCTGACGCCCAATGGGAAAGCGGATCGGGACGCCGTTCTCGCCCTGGTCGCCGAGGCCGGCTCCGGCCCGGACACCGGAGACGCGGTGCTGCCGGAAGGCCCGCTGGAGACCGCCGTCGCCGCGGTGTGGGAGCAGGTCCTGGGCGTGTCCGGCATCCGCGCGACGGACGACTTCTTCGAGCGGGGCGGCTCATCACTGCTCGCCTTCCGCGCGGTCGCGCTGCTGCGGGAGCGGGGCGTGACCGTACGGGCGACCGACGTACTGGAGGCCCGCACCGTGCGGGCACTGGCGCGACGGGCCGACACCTCCGGGGCGCCCCCGGGCTCCGGCACGGGGGCGGCGCCGGCAACGAGCGCGGATGCGGGGACCGGGGCACCACCGCGGACGGGGCCGGACAACGGGCCGGTCGCGAAGGACGGCGCGGCAGGTCCGGGCGACGACCGGTCGACAGTACGGCTGCCGCCCGACGACCACCTGCTGGGGGAACGCCTCGGCCCCCCGCTCGCCCTGCCACCGGCCACCGAACTCGTGCTGCTCAAGGATCCCCACGCGGGCGGCCACGCCCTCCTCGACCTCGACCTGCCCGCCGGAACGCCACCGGAAAACGTGCGTCGCGCCGTGGAGCAGGTCTTCCAGCGGCATCCCCTGCTGCGTGCCCGGCTGGACACCGGGGGCTCCCGGCCCCTGCTGCGGGAAGTGCGGCTCGAACGGCTGGCGCTGCCCGTCGTCGGCGCCCCGGACGGCGGTGGTGCTGTGGAGAGCGGTCCGCCACCGGCCGACCAGGCGGATTGGGTACGCCCCCTGCTCGCGGCGCGCTCCACACCGGGTGAGGGGCTCCCGGCGGCGGGCGCACTCCTGTGCTCGGGCCCGGCGCGTCGGCTGCTGCTCAGCATCTGGCACCCGCTGGTGGACGGCACCGCCCTCCGGCGCGTCGCCGCGGAGATCGCGGCGGATCTCGGCACATCATCCAGCGTGGCCGGGCCCCTTCCGCCGCTGGTCCCGCTCTCGGACCACCTTGAGGTACTGGAGGGCCAGGCCCGCCGCATGGTGACCGCCGCGCCTCACCTGGCAGCGTTCGCCGAGGCCGAACAGGCCGCGCAGCTCGCCCTAGCCGCCGCTGGGAGCACCCCGGGCATGGTGGCGGAGGTGGACCTGGGCCAGGCTCCACCGGCTCTGGCCCGTACCGTGCCCCGGGAGTGGCAGCCCCTGCTGGCGGCGGCCGCCGCGCTGGCCGCGCACGACCGCCTGGGTTTGCCGACCGTGCCGTTGTCCGTGCCGCGGCAGTGGCGCGCCGCGACCGGCCGATCGGGGTCCCCAGACGCGGTGGCGCACCTCTCGGACACCGTGCCGCTGCTGATCGGAACGGACGGCGGTGCCGGAGCGGCGGCGCGGTCCGCGCGGGACGAGTGGGCCCTGCGCGCCGAGGGGACGCAGCACTGGACGGCGGCCCTGCTGGCCCACTGCCCGGAGCTCGCGGCACGGTGGCCGGGGCCGCGTCTGGCCCCTGCCGGTTCCTTCCTGATGGTCGTGGAGTCGGACACGGCAGCCGGTGACGGGAACGGGGCGCACGAAGACCCCGCGGGCCGAAAGAGCCCCACGGCCTACGACCCACAAGGCTCCGGCGCGGTGCAGTTCACCCTGGGCGTCCGCGACTCGGGCCTGCACCTGCGACTGATCGGCTGGGACTTGCAGCAATCGTTCCTCGCGGCCCTGGGCGAGCGGTGGCTGGAGGCCGTGCGGCACCTCTGCGCCGGGCGCGGGGCCGGGACAGCAGCCGAGGACGACCGAGAGGACGGCGAGGTATGACGGGAACGACCACCGGCCCGGCCGGCACGGACACCCGGTGGGTGCGCCCCTGCGCGGGGCACTGGCGGACGGGAAGGGGGCCGGTACTGCTCTGCCTGCCGCACGCGGGGGGCGGAGCGCTCTCCTACTCCGGCTGGGAACGCTATCCGCTGGGCGGATACGAGCCGGTGGCCGTCCGGCTGCCGGGCCGTGAGGACCGGTTCGAGGAGGCACCGGTGAGGGACTGGCCCACCTTGGTGACCGCGATCGCCGACGCCTTGGGCGACCTGGCGAACCGTCCCATGGCGGTCTTCGGACACAGCATGGGCGCACTCACGGCGTACGAACTGGTCCGCGAGCTCCTGCGACGCGGTGGCGTCCCGCCCGTCCTGCTGGCGGTCTCCGCGCACCTGCCGCCGCAGCGGATGCCCGGCACCACCCGTCCGCCCCGGACCACCGCGGAACTCCTCGACTACGTCAGGAAGCTGAATGACGAGGACCTCGACGGCCTGCTGGAGGACCAGGAGTGGCGTGAACTGCTGCTGCGGCCGCTGGGGGGAGACCTCGCCCTCCACGATTCCTACCGGCACCGGCCAGCCGACCGGCTACCCACACCGATCGCCGTGTTCGGCGCTGACGACGACCCGTCGACCGCGGACGACGCACTCGCCGGCTGGGCGGAACTCACCTCGGCGGAATGCGCACGCACCTCCTACCCCGGAGGCCACTTCTACCTGCGCACCCAGCGGGACCGCCTGCTCACCGACCTGGACCGGCACCTGGCCCGGGCGCTGCGCGGGCACCGGACGACCGTGGCGGAGGGGGGCATCCGATGACCAGTGGCCCCGTCCCCGTACCCGCCGGTTCCGCCTCCGCGGACTCCGTCCCCTCGGACCCGGCCGAGTTGAGGGAGGTGACGACCGCGGTCCTGCGTGAGGTACTGGGCGTCCCCGAGGTCCTGCCCGACGACGACTTCTTCGCCCTCGGCGGCAATTCGCTCCTCGCCGTGCGTGTCGCCGGGCGGCTCAGCCGGGTCGTACAGCGCCGGGTACCGGTGACCGCCGTACTCGACCACCCCTCCGCCCGGGCGCTCGCCGACACCCTGTCCCCCGCACCCGGCGCACGCATCCCCGACACGGAAGGGGACCGCGCCGCACCCGCGGTGGCGCCGCACGGGCCCGCCGTCGGCACGGACGTCAGGAACCCGCTGACCGCCGCGCAGCGCCGCGTCTGGCTGCTGCACGCGGTGGACCCGGAGCGGATCGACCACCTGGTGACGTCCTCCTTCCGTATCACCGGCGCGTTCGACCCCGCCGTCGCCCGAACGGCCTGGACGAGCGTGGTCCGGCGGCACGAGGCACTGCGCACCCGGTTCGAGGAGGACGGCGGCGAGACGGTGCAGATCGTCGATCCCGAACCGCTCACCGACTTCCGGTACCTGGATCTCACCGCCCTCGACGAGGCGGTGGCCGCTCAGGTGGTGAGCGAACAGGTGAGGCTCCAGCGCGGTACCCCCCTCGACCTGGTGACCGGGCCGCCGGCCCGCGTCCTCCTGCTGCGCACCGCTCCGGACACGTACCGGCTGGAAGTGGTGGTGCACCACATCGTGTGCGACGGCTGGAGCGTGGCCGTCCTGTTCGACGACTTCCTCGACGCCTATCGCGCGACGGTCCACGGCGAGCCGGAGGCACCGCCCCCGGCACACCGCTTCTCGGACCACGTGCGATGGGAGCGGGAGGTGGAGTCCCGTCGATGGCCCGGGATGACCGAGAGGGTGGCCCGCCGTTTCGAGGGAAGGACGGACCACCTGCCGCTGCCCGTCGACCCGCGGGACGTCGACGAGCACGAGGACGGCGACGACGTGGAGCTGCCCGTCCCGCCGGAGGTGTCCGCAGCGCTGGCCGGGATCGGCAAGGTGACGGGGTACACCCGGCTGACGCCGGCGCTGGCCGCCCTGGGCATCCTCCTGCACCGGATCAGCGGCACGGATGACGTGCTGATCGCGGTGCCGGTCTCCGGGCGCGTGCGCCCCGAGGACGAGTCGACCGTGGGGCTCTTCGTCAACACCGCTCTGGCCCGAGTCCGGCTCGCCGGCGCCCGCGACGTGCCGAAGCTGCTGGCGCGGGTCCACGAGGAGGTGCAGGAGGTGCTGGACTGCCAGACGTTCCCGTTCGATCGTCTGGTCAGCCGTCTCGCGCCGCACCGTGAGGCGGGCAGGATGCCGCTGGTCCGGGTCTCGCTGGCGGTGCAGGACTTCGCGGAGCCGGCCGCGCCGCCGCCCGGCCTGGGATTCGGCTGGGAGTGGAGCGACCCCCCTGAGCGCCAGAGCAAGCTAGATCTCGCCTTCAGCCTCTGGGGTGGCAGGGCCGGAGCAGCCGAACGCAGCCTGACCATCACCTACCGCCCTTCGCTCTTTCGCCGCTCGACGGTGGAGGCGTGGGGCGAGCAGTACCTGGTCGCTCTGGGCCGGGTCTGCGACGCCGCGAGGAGGGCGGAGACGTGCGACTGACCCGGCAGCATGAACTCTTCCGCGAGACGATCCGGGTGGTGCTGGAGCGCGAGTGCGGCTCCCAGACGCTGACGGAGTGGGAGTGGCAGGGCCGGATGCCGGTCCGCGAGCTGTACCGCGCGCTGGCCGGGGAAGGGCTGCTGGGTCTGACGCTGCCCGAGGAGGACGGCGGGCTGGGCCTGGACCTGGGGTACTCCCGCATCTGGGCGGAGGAACTGGGGCGGCTCACGTCCGGGTCGCCCGTCATGAGCCTGTCGGCGCACACCGACATCGTGCTGCCCGTGCTCGTGGAGGCGGGGTCGACCGCCGTGCGCAGGACCTTCGTGCGGTCGGCCGTCCGCGGTGAGTCGGTGGGCGCGCTGGCGGTCACCGAACCCGGTGGCGGATCGGACCTGGGCGCGCTGCGGACGACGGCCGAGCCGGTCGGGGACCACCTGCGTCTGAATGGGAGCAAGGCGTACATCACCAACGGCTCCGTCGCCGGTTTCGCCCTCGTGCTGTGCCACATCCGGCCGCCCGGGGCCCCGGCGGGTCTGGACACCCTGTCGCTGCTTGTCGTCCCCACCGATCTGCCCGGTGTCGCCCGGCACCGCCACACCGTCAAACTCGGCCACCACGCGTGCGACCACGGCAGTCTGGAGTTCACCGACGTCCTGGTGCCCCGCGAGTTCCTGCTGGGCGCGCCGGGGTCGGGATACGCCCTGCAGACCGGGGTGTTCGCCCGGGAACGCGCCTTCCTCGCGGCAGCCATGGTGGCGAGTGCGCGGCATGCCCTTGAAGAGGCCGCCGGGCACGCCCGGGAGCGCGTGGTTCTGGGCAGGCCGCTGCTCGATCACCAGTCGGCCGGCTTCCGTCTGGCGGAACTCGACGCCGAACTGAGCCTGCTGGACCCCTATGTCGGCCATGTCTTCGACCTGCTGGCCGAAGGTGCCCCGGCACTGCGGCAGAGCAGTGTCGCCAAGCTCCGGGCTGCGCGCCTGTTGCGGGAGGTCGCCGACCTGGGGCTCCAACTGCACGGGGCGGCGGGCTATCTCGACGGTGGCACGGTCGAGCGCCGCTATCGCGACGCACGGGCCTTCTCGCTGGCGGGTGGCGCCGAGGAAGCGCTGCTCCACCTGCTCGTCGGCCACCTTCCCACCGGCACCCGACCCTGAGGACGGACGAGATGACACCGACCGAACAACTGCTCTTTTTAGACAGGGCGACCGTCACGCGGTGCGCCGCCGCCATCGATCCGGTGGAGGCCGTGGAGACCGTGCTGCGCGCCCATGCCGCGGGCCGTACCGAACTCCCTGCGGAGGGCTACCTTCCCTGGGAAAACTCCCAGGGGGCGTACTGCAGGTCGATCGCCATGCTGGGCGCCGTGACCGGCCCCCGCGGCGCCGTGCACGGCATGAAGCTGATCAACGCCGCCGTCTCGAACCCCGCCCGGGGACTGGACAGGGCGGGCGGTTGCGGCTTCCTCTTCGACCCCGAGACCGCGCGCCCCGTGGTGCTCGCGGAGGCCGCCTACCTCTCGGCGCTGCGCACGGCGGCGTACACCATGTCGAGCGTGCGCCACCTGGGGCCGGCGCACTTCGACAGCGTCACCCTGATCGGCTGCGGGGCGCAGGCCCGCGCCCATGCCCAGCTGCTGGCCCGCTACTTCCCGAACGTCAGCCGGCTGCATGTGCACGACTCCCTGCCGGAGCGCGCCACGGCCTTCGCCGCCTGGGTGGTGGAGCGGAAGCTGCCCTTCTCGGTGGTGGCGCACGAGCGGCCCGACAAGGCGTCACTTGCCAGCTCCGTGGTGGTCACGGTCACCGTCACGGACGCCGGGTATCTGACCGCCGACTGCTTCCGCCCCGGCAGTCTCGTCGCCCATGTGTCTCTGGACGACCTGCTGCCGGAGGTCTTCGACCGGGCCGAGGCGGTGTACGTCGACGACGTGGACCTGGTGCGGGACAATCCTCGTCGCGTACTGGGCAGGCTGATGTGCGAGGGCCGGGTACTGCCGCCCGGGGGCTCCGGCCACGGCAGGCCCCTGTCCGGGACCCTCGGCGCGGTGCTGACGGGTTCCGTGCCCGCGGTGCGGCCCGGCGACGGTGTCGTGGTGAGCAACCCGTTCGGCATGGCCGTGCTGGACGTGGGGCTCCTGTCCGACGTTGCGGCCCGGGCCGAGGAGGAGGGGCTCGGCCAGCGGCTCGACCTGATCGGGGTGGGCCGATGACGAGGCGTGCCCTGTACTCGCTGGCCGATCTCGACACCGTCACGGTCCACCGCCTCGTACGGCGCTCGCTCGAACTGTACGAGGATCCGACCGCCCATGACCGACCGCTGGCCGGCCTCGTCGCGGGCCTGCTGTTCACCAAGACCTCCACCCGCACCAGGACGGCGTTCACCGCCGGAACCGTCCGGCTGGGCGGCACCGCGGTCGCCTTCGGGCCCGCCGACCTCCAGACGAACACCGGTGAGTCCATGGCCGACACCGGCCGGATGTTCGCCACCATGCTCGACCTGCTGGTGGTGCGCACCGCCGGCCCGGTGGCCGAGCACCGGGCCTTGGCAGCCGACGGCGCGCTCGCGGTGGTCAACGCGATGTCCATCGAGGAACATCCCACCCAGGGCCTGGCCGACGTGGCCACCCTGGTGGGTCATTTCGGCGATCTGGAGGGCGTACGCGTTCTGTACGTCGGCGAGGGCAACAACACCGCCACGGCCCTGGCCCGCGCGCTGGCCCACTACCCGGGCTGCCACCTGGTCCTCGCCTGCCCACCCGGCTACGGACTGCCGGAATACGTACGCGCCGGGATCGCCGGTCTGGCGGCCGCCGGCGGGGGCTCGATCACGCAGGTCCATGACATGGGCGAACTACCGACCGACGTGCACGCCGTCTATACCTCACGGTGGCAGACGACCGGCAGCAGCAAGCCCGATGCCCACTGGCGGGACGTCTTCCGTCCCTTCCACGTGGACACGGCGCTGATGAACCGCTGGCCCGGAGCGGTGTTTCTGCACGACCTGCCCGCCCACCGCGGCGAAGAGGTGTCCGGTGAGGTCCTGGACGGCAAGGCCTCACTGGCGTGGGCACAGGCGGGCGTCAAGGCGGCGGGCGCGATGGCGGTCCTCGAATGGGTGGCCGCCTCCGTACCAGCATCCGCCGTACCCGACACCACGGGCGCGGCACCCCCGGGCTTCCCGGTGCCCGGCCCGACGATCCAGAAGGAGGAGGAGTGATGAGCGAGGGCGCGCAGGACCGCGACGACGTCGCCTACCAGGTCGTGGTGAACCACGAGGAGCAGTACTCGGTCTGGCCCACCGACAGGCACGTTCCCGACGGGTGGCGGGGCGAGGGCACCATCGGTACCCGCGAGGAGTGCCTGGACCACATCGAACGCGTCTGGGTCGACATGCGGCCCCTGAGCGTGCGACGCGGCGGAGAGACCGGTGCCGACGTGCCGGCCGTGCCCTGACCGGTCCGGCGGAAAATGGACCGCCGTGCCGTCGGCCCGTTCACGGCCGACGGCACGGCGTACCGCCCGGGGGGACAGCCAGTGCGCGCTGGCGGTTCAGCGGTAGCCGAGGAGGCCGTCGTCGAGTTCCGCTCGGTCCCCGTCCCGGAGGGCGAAGAGTGCCTGCTGGAGCGCGAAGGTCCCACGGATGACCGGGACACGCTCGGCCTCCTGCCGGAGGGAACCCGCCTCGTGCTCCACGATCTTCCGTACCAGCTCCTCGCCGTAGCTGGCCTGGATCGCGGCCAGGTCCACCGCTTGGTCGCCCATGGCCACCTCGTCCCAGTCCACCACGCCGTTGAGCTGGGGCAGTCCGTCCACGGTCTCCCACAGCACGTTCTCGCCGCCGAGGTCACCGTGGACGACGGCGGAGGTGAGGTGCGGGAGGGAATCCAGGGCGTCCAGTTCCCGGCCGGCGCGTTCCCGGCCCGCGTCGGACATCAGTGGAAACAGCTCTTCCCGGACCCCGGCGGCGAACTCCTGCCACCGGTTCGGCGCGGTGTGCGGGAGCGTCCTTCCCGCGATGCCGCTCGACCCGGCGCGCGCCAGTCCGCGCAAGAGCCGGGCGAACTGGGCCGCGGCCGCCCGCAGGACACGCGGGTCGGCCAGCTCCGCGGCGTCCAGCGGGGATCCGGGTACCCGGCTGAGAACGAGGTACGGCTCCGGTTCCCTGCCCTCGTCCAGGGGAACCGGTGTACGGAAACCCAGGTCGAGCTCGGCGAGAGAGCGGAGCACGGCCGCCCGCTCCGGCAGTCGTGCTCCCGCCGCGTCCGTCCTGGCGAAGCAGATCACGCGTTCCGCACCGACCACGACGTCGTGGAACTGTCCCCGGTGAGCCAAGAGTCCGTCCCCGTCCTCGTCCGGCAGGAGGCGCTCCACCGTCTCAAGGTGCTCGTCGATGATGTCCATCGGTCTCTCCACTCCCTTGCTCACAGGTTGTCTTCTGATGCGTCGAAGGCGAGACCGAGCTGCCAGATGAACAGTGCGGCGTGGACCCGATCCCGCAGGTGGAGCTTGGCCAGGATGCGCGAGACGTGGCTCTTCACCGTCGCCTCGCTGAGGTTGAGCCCGCGTCCGATCTCACGGTTGTTGCTGCCCTTCGCGATGAGGCGGAGGACTTCGCGCTCTCGTGCGCTCAGCAGACGCAGTTCCGCCGGGACGTCCCGGGCCCTGGGGACCAGCCGGAAGCCGCCGAAGAGGCGGCGGGTCACGCCCGCCGGCAGGAACGCTCCTCCCTCCGCCATCGCTCGGATGGCCGCCACGAAATCGCTCTGCGGGGAGCTCACCGGGAGGTACGCCTTGACGCCCGCCTCCAACGCCCTATGCAGCAAGGTGTCGGTGTCGTCGTCAGCGACCATCACGGCCCCCAGAGAGGATTCGCCGGAAAGCAGGTGGAGGAGCTCGAACCCGTTGGGTGCCAACAGGGACGAGCCGATGATCATTACGTGTGGTTCGGTCTTCTCGGCGACTGTGAAGAGTTCGTCACGGTCACGAGCCGAAATGACGTCCACCTCGGGAATGCGCTCCAGAAGGGCCATTATCCCGCTTCGGTACACGTCCTTTTCCTCCGCGAGCACGACGCGCAGAACGTCCTCCCCGCCCGTTCTCACGAGTCCTGCACTGGCGTACCGCCCGGCTGGCATCGGTGCCATCACTCCCTTCCCCACAGGTGGACGGGGCGGGGTAATCGTGGATTCAGGCCCGAGCGTGCCGGGCGTATCGGGTCACGGACCGGAGAGTGCATCATGCTGAGCCTCCAGGTCGGAAGCGCACGCCAACCGCAGAAAAGCCTCACCCTCGTCGCGAAGGGCACGTTCGGCTCTCGTGCGCAGGGTGCCGGGCAGACAGCCAATCGCCTGCCCTCCACAGGGAAGTGATCGCCCGCATTGTAGGCAGGACCCGAAGGTCATTGTCAACTATAGCGGATGTTCTGTATCGTTCGTCAGGCCCGGCCGACCGCAACAGCGGCCGGACAAGCCTCCCCACCGGCACAGACGAGTGCAGCGCCCCGCCCCGCCGCGCCGAACGACGAGCGTGAGCGCCACGGGGGCATCCCGATCGCGACACATCCGTGAAACACCCCGGAGGGTGACGATGGATCAGATCGAGTACAACTTGCTCCGGCACACCTGGTTTCCCCTGGCTCGTCTCGACGACCTCAAGGACGGTGTCGCGAGCGGTCATATTCTCGGTGAGGAACTGGTGGTGTATGGCGACGGCGGGAACGTGACCGTCGCACAGGGGCACTGCCCGCACCGGGGAGTCGCCCTGCGGCTCGGCAGGACCAGGGGCGACACCCTGGAGTGCCCGTACCACGGCTGGCTCTTCGCCGGCGGGACCGGCCGATGCGTCCGCATCCCCTCACTGCCCGACGGAACGGGGAAGCCGAACGCGTCACTGCGCACCTTCCCCACCAGAATCGCCTACGGACTGGTGTGGAGCTGTCTGGAGGAGCCGTTCCTGCCCTTCCCCCGGCTCCCGCGGTACATCGATGACTCATGGCGGATCGCCCCGGGCTCCCCGTACTCCCTGCGTTGCGGAATGCGCCAACTGACCGAGAACTTCAGGGACAAGGCCCACTTCCCCTTTGTTCACGCCGGGACGATGGGAGACGTCGAGACGACGGTCGCCCCCTACCGCGTCCTCCAGGACGGCTGGGAACTGAGCTGGTCCTCCTCCTGGCGCTCCGCTAACACACCCAGCCGGTTCGCGACGGAGCCCGGACACCGCCTGGATTATCACGTGACGCTGCCCATGTTCGCCTCGATCCGCGTGACCTCTCCTTCGGGCGGCCAACGGCTGGTGGCTCAACTCGCCACGCCCGTCACAAGCGACGGCCAGCGGGTTCGGCAGTTCTGGCTGGCAGGCGTCGACGGCGTCTCCATCGACCAGGGCGCGGATCTGGCCGACATCCTCGACTACGAGCGCCAGGTCTTCGAGGAGGACCACCCCATCGTCGAGAACCAACTTCCGGCGGAGGCCCCTCTCGACCTCCACTCCCAAGTACACACCGGCGCAGACAAGTTCAGCATCGCCTATCGCCGCCGCTACGCCGAGCTCCTCGAGGAGTACAAGACCCGAGCGTAGCGGCGGTGGTCTCTCTGCGATCCGGCGAACTGAACCGCCCCGTGTTCGATAGAGACTCGATTCCGTGAAAGGATTGAGTCATGGCACGTCCTTCTTCCTATCCCCCTGAGCTGCGCAAACGAGCGGTCCGTATGGTCGCCGAGGTCCGTGGTGACTATCCGAACGAGTCGGCGGCCTTGAGGGCGGTCGCCCAGAAGCTCGGGATCGGTTCGGCCGAGACCCTGCGGAACTGGGTGAAGCGGGACGAGGTCGACTCCGGGCGGTGGCCGGGGACGACCACGGAGGAGTCCGCGCAGATCAAGGCGATGAAGAAGGAGATCGCCGAGCTGAAGCGGGCGAACGATATCTTGAAGGCCGCAGCAAGTTTCTTCGCGGCCGAGCTCGACCGGCCACACACACGCTCGTAGCGTTCATCGACGAGCACCGGGCCCGCTTCGGCGGTGTCGAGCCGATCTGCCGCGTGCTGACCGCACACGATTGCAAGATCGCCCCTTCCACCTACTACGCCCACCACAAACGACTCCGGGCACCGTCGGCCCGCACCGTCCGCGACGCCGAGCTGAAGCCGCTCATCCGGCAGATCTTCGAGTCCAACTACCGGGTCTACGGGGCCAGGAAGGTCTGGCGGGAGCTGCGCCGACAGGGCCACATCGTGGCCCGCTGCACCGTCGAACGCCTGATGCGCGAGCTGGGCGTCACCGGAGCCGTCCGCGGAAAGAAGATCATCACCACGATCCCGGACAGCTCCGTGGAGCGGGCACCGGACCTCCTGGACCGCAACTTCGTCGCGCCGGCCCCCAACCGCTGCTGGGTTGCCGACTTCGCCCACGTCAGCACGTGGTCGGGAGTGGTCTACGTCGCTTTCGTCGTGGACACCTTCTCCCGCCGCATCGTCGGCTGGTCCGCCGCCCTGACGAAGGAGACACGGCTCGTCCTGGATGCGCTGGACACGGCCCTGTGGCAACGCGACCGTGACGAACAGCCTCATCAGCGGGGCGAGTTGATACATCATTCCGATGCCGGGTCGCAATATACGAGTTTCCGGCTCGCCGAGCACCTGGACGCCGCCGGCATCGCGGCCTCGATCGGCTCGGTCGGCGACGCCTACGACAACGCCCTCATGGAGTCCACGATCGGCTTGCTCAAGACCGAGCTGATCAAGCCCCGACGGCCCTGGCGAACCCTGTCCCAGGTCGAACTCGCCACCGCCGAGTGGATCGACTGGTACTGCCACCGCCGACTCCACGGTGAAATCGGGCACATCCCACCCGTCGAATACGAGACCAACCACTACCTCGCCACCACGAAACCCCAGGTCACAACCACAACCTGATGTCTCCACCGAACCCGGAACGGTTCATCATCGATCTTCCGAACCTGCACACGTTCCGCCACGAGATCATTGTGGCCGTCCGACGCCGCCCGGAGCAGCAAACCGAGCGACACTTCACGACAGGGCGAACGTTGCCTGATGCGGCACTACTGATCTTTCCGTTAGTTGGGTGGGGTTGGTGGGTGGATGGTGAGGCCGGTGTGGGTGAGGAAGGACCAGGGCAGTTGCGGGTTGTCGTTGATGCGACGGATACCTTGTTCGGTGGCATCGGCGACATCGGCGAGGTGATCGCCGGCGAGGTTGGCGAGCTCGCGTTTCTTCAGCGAGGACCACAGCAGTTCCACCGGGTTCAACTCAGGTGCGTAGGCGGGTAGTCGCTCCAGGGTCAGCCAGTCCTGCTCGGCGACCCAGGCCCGCATGTCCCGGCTCCAGTGAACCGACAGCCCGTCCCACACCAACACCACCCGCTCGCCGCGGTAGAACACCTTCATCTGCTCCAGGACCTCAATGAGGCCGGCGGTGCCGTAGCTGCCGGGCTTGAGGTGGAAGCACAACCGAGGACCTCGATCGGGGTCGGTGGAGTGGTAGCCCAGGGCCCCGGCCATCGAAGCGCGTTTCCAGTTCAGCCGGTGCCGCAGGAGAGGTGTGCGGCCGCGGGGTGCATAGGTGCGGCGGACCTGCGGCAGCAGCGACACTCCTGATTCGTCGAGAAAGACGATCCAGGCACGTGTGTTCACCGCCCCTTTTTGATCCGCGGCCACTCATGAGCGATCCAGCGGGCGATCTCCGACTCCTTCCTCTCCACCGCCCGCCGCTCAGGGCGTTGCAGACTCCACCCGAGCCGGCCGGTCAGCAACCGCCACACCGACGCCCGCGACAGGACTACTCCGGTCGCCCGCTCGATGACCAGGCCGACCCGCTCCAGCGTCCACAGATCAGCCTCGAACCCATGCGCCTGAGCGCCTTGCTCCAGCGCGGTCCGCACCTGCTCAACCTGGGCATCGTCCAGCTTGGGCGGACGACCGGTGGCCGGACGCCGACGCAAGGCGTCAGCGCCGCCCTCCTCCCAGACCCGTTTCCACCGCCGCACACTTTCCTCGCTGACCCCCAGCATCCGAGCGATCTCGGCACCCGAACGCCCCTGATCGAACAACTCAGCCGCCCGCACCCGCCGGGCCTCGGCCAACTGCGGCCGCGTCAAAGGGGGAACGACAGGCCCGGAACCGAAAGACGAAGGCTTGAAAGACACGAGCCCAGGGTCCCACCGACGAGCCCGCCACACCCACAGAACTAACGAAAATATCAGTAAGCGGAAACGGTGCCCGGCCGTTCCCCAGCCCGCCCCCGCACGCCGGGTCCGGGCTGGTCGACGGGCCGCTGGAACAACACCTCACACGACACCCTGGGTCAGTGCGAACCCTCACGCGGGAACGGTGCCAGCGGCTTCTCCACCAGCCCGGACCTACCGCTCCTGGCGCTCCGCCGGGGACGGCTTCCGGTGCCGGCCGCGCCTCTCGCCCAGGACTGGCGGGCGGTCCCACTCGGCGGGCTTCTCCTCAACCGGCGGGACCGGGAACAGCAGGGCCTTGGCGGCAGCCAGGTTCTCGACGAGACCGACGGCCTCCCACTCCGTACCGGTCCACCTCTGGATCACCCGGGGCGCGTCCGGCTCGACGTGTGCCCCTCGGTGCGGCCCGTCTCCGAGTGGCAGCCCGGCCACGAGGAGGAGACCACTCCGGCTTCCGTTCTCGCCATCGTCGACTACAAGAAGCAGCTCGGAGTGGAGTTGTAGCCCTTACGGCCAGTGGCCGTAAGGGCTACACCCGACTACGACGACGTCTCCTTCTCCTTCTCGTCGTCGTCAATCTGTGTGCCCTTCCACGCGGACCGCACTGTCCGCAGGGCATGGATGGCCCGCACCATCCGTTGCGCAAGTCCTGCAATCGCGTCGAAAGCCTGCTGCAGAATCAAGACAACGCCTGCAATGGCTCCGACTGCGGCCAGGACCCAGCCCCCATCCATTACGGGGCCCTCCCTCTTCTCGGTACCCCCGAGGCACAAGCGCCGTCGGGGCGTTCGAGGTGTCTCGCCGTTGCGTGGCGAGTTGGAAGGGAGGTCGTAGTGAAGATGGGCGGCCCACGCGGCTGGGGGCCGTGTGCGCAGACCAAAAGTAGTAGCCCGGACACTCTGTGTCAATGGTACGGGGGGTGGTGAATGGCTCAAATGTCCCTCACCCCCGAGGAGATCGACCTCCTGGACTCGTCCTTCATCGGCCTCATCTGGCAGAAGGACGTCTTCGGGCGCTGGATCTTGCCAGGCAAGACGTTCGGCTGGCAGATCGCTGGCTGGTGCGCCGAGTTTCTGAGAGCGGAAGACGGCGGACCGTGACGGTTCACGCGCGAGCAGCTCCGCTTCGTGCTCTGGTGGTACGCGGTCAACGACACCGCCCGCTTCATCTACCGCAAGGGCGTGCTCCAGAGGCTTAAAGAGCGGGCGCCGCGAAGGCACCCCGCGCGGAGACGGGGTGCCTTCGCCCGGGTCCGCCTGCGGGCGGATGCGACGCAAGCGTGCCGCACCCGCATGCTGCCCCTTCGTCCCGCCCCCCTTCCCGGGTCGGCGGTCTCCTGGCCGCTGCCCGGCCACGAACGGAGCAACCATGCAGACCGAGATCGAGACCGACATCATCGACGCCCTCGACTCCTGGGAGCAGCACTGGAGCGACACCCAGGATGCCGCCCTCCTCGCACTGAAGACCGCGTTCCCTACCCTTGTGGAGCACCCGCGGTTCGTCGGCTGCGACCACCCGCGCCTGGAGTACAAGGAGGGTGGGAACGACGGGTTCGACGGGCGGGTGTGTCTCGACGAGAGCCGGGCGATCATCGAGTTCAACCAGGTGCCCAACGAGGTGATCGCGCGGGCCGTCGACGAGGTCGGTTTCCCGTACCTGGATTGTGCCGACGGTCCGCTCTCCGGGGCGCCGTCCGGCACGTACACCTACGAGTGCGAGGTGGCGTCCTCGCAGTTCGAGTTCACCCTTGCCCCCAGGGGAAGGGGAAGGTGAACATCTGGGGCGCCACGATCCCGGACGCCGTGGAGGTCCTGGACGCGCTCCGCCGGGCCTTCGACGAGCAGGGCTCCGAGGCGCGGCGACAGTAGCGGGAGGCTGCCCTGCGGTCCGCCGCCATGTATCGCTTCAACTACCGAAAGCTGCCCGGTGTTGCCATCTCTTCGCAGATCGTGACGTGTGAGGGCATCACGAGCTGGTCCTGGGACATCCTCGTCACCGGCGTGCCTGTCCGCTTCAACGTCCTGTTCGTCCTGATGAGCCACGCTGCCTTCTACGGGCCCGTCGCGGGACGGCCGCATGGCCTGTGGAAGCGGGTCCTACGGGCGGTCGTCGCTGGCCAGGGGCTGACCTACCGGGCGTACTGCCCGGCCATGCGGCCTGCCGTCCGCGGGATCGAGCTGTGCGTGCCGCGCCACAGCCGCGCGGTGAGCTACGCGATGCCCGCTGGTGATCGTGCGTTCCTCGACCACGCCGCTGGGCGGTGCGCGGCGTGCGAGTCGTCCGGCCGGGGTTCCACGGAGGCCGCGACGTAAGACAGAGGTGTCCTCCACCCTTCCGTCGCCCGGCCGCTTCCCCTCGGGCCGCACCTTGCGGTCCGGCGGCCGGGCAGGACGGAGGTCCAGTCGTGGCCCGACGACGTACCGGCCCCACGGACGCAGTTCGTGATCTTGTCTACCAGCGGGACGGCGGGCGCTGCGTCCGCTGCGGCTCCCTGCACCGGCTGACGGTCCACCACCGGGTCAATCGGGGCATGGGCGGCGCCCGCGAGTCCTTCGTCAACCAGGCTCACAACCTGCTGCTGGCGTGCGAGCTGTGCAACGGCTGGTTCGAGGACAACCCCAAGGCGTCGTACGAGGCCGGGTGGAAGGTCAGGCGCCCGCAGCTCCCCGACGAGGCCACGGTCCGCTACGCCGACGGGCGGGTGTACCGGCTCACCCCGGAGGGCGCCCGCGTCCTGGTCGTGGGAGCGGCCCGGTGAAGCGGAGCGCTGCGGGGTTCGTCGACTTCGGCCGGTGGACGGCCGGCTCCTGGACCACGGCCAAGCCCGGCATCTGGGTCGCGGTCGGCTACACCTACAGCCGCAACGAGCGGCCGTACGGCATCTGCGGGCCCGTGGTCACGATCGGCCGCCGCACCTGGACGGTGTTCCCCGTGTGCTCCCGCGCCGAGTACAGGGCCCGGCGCCAGAAGTCCCGGGCGCTCCGGCTGGGGCGCGGCTGGCTGGGGCGGCGATGAGGCGGCTGGCCGGGCTCGGTGTGCTGCGCCGCGGGACCGTCCCGCGCATGGCGGTCGGTCGGATCGCGCTCACCGACACCCCGAACTCGCGCGATCCAGGTACGTCGGGTGATGTCGAAGGTCCGCTGTTCTTGTTCGGTCGGTTCGGGTTTGCCCTGCTCAGGAGGGGCAGGCGGCATTCGCTGTGACAGCGATCACCTTCCGCTGTAATATCTCGGCGTTCGTCAGGAATGGGGTTGCCCCAGCCTTCGCCGGCACCCGCACGGTGCCCGATCACGGAGGCCAGTCATGCCCGCTGTGCACCACACGCTCGAGATCCCCAGGCACAAGGAGCTGCGCGCCGAGGCCGCGCAGAAGGTCGCGACCGAGCTGGGCAAGATCGCCGGGCCCGCCGACCGGTTCAAGAGGGCCTGCGAGATCGTGCAGCAGGCTGACCTGGAGATCGCCGCGCACGTCGAGGACCGCAACGCAGCCGCCCTGTCCTTGTGGTTCTACGACGGCGTCCGCGGCCTGGACAAGGTCCTGGGCATCCTCCCCAACGCCTACTCCGAGATGCGTCGCATCGCCCTGCGCGGTGACAAGCGGGCGCAGATCAACCCCGGTGGTGACCTCCAGGCCCGCATGAGCGCCGAGGAGCGGATCGAAGCCGCGAAGAAGGCCGGCGTACCCCGCTGGGACTTCGACGAGGCCGCGGACCGGCTGCCGTCCCTGGCCGCCACGGTGTCGGTCGCCACCGCCCGCAGGAAGGCCGCGATGCCGTTCTTGCAGGACGCCGCCCTCGTGCTCACCGAGCCCCCGTACGACTGGTCCACGGACCGCATCGCCAAGCTGGGCAACGTCACCTCGAAGTACGTGCGTGACGTGAAGAACACGGCAGCCAAGCGCCGCGGCCACTGACCCCGCCGAGTCCTCGACCCGGCCCCGAGCAGCACCGGGGCCAGGTTTTCAGTCGCCGGTGACCGGGGCCTGAAAATCCGGCGCCGGTGAACCCGGCTTCCGGTGGTCCGGGTCCCGGTAGGTCAGGCGCCTTTAGTAAAAACATCAAGTAGTTACGGTGCCTTCGCTGCGCTCAGGCACCGTCGACATGCGGTGGCCTGGCCTCACCGAGCCTGAGCGGCCTGCCGCGAGCGCCCCCTGAACTAACTCCGCCATCAGCCAGCTCTCCCAACTCTTCACAATCTCGCCGAGATTGGCTTACTGTCATGACAGTTGGCTTTCTCATCGAGAGGGAATCTTGTGCCGGACAATGAGGTGCCGCGCGTCCTGCGGCTGACGTTCGAGTTCACGGTGCCGAAGGGGCTCCGTGTGAACATCCGCAACACCCGCCGGATGGCTGCCGTGAAGGCGCTCGTGGCGGCGATGGAAGCTCTGGGCGCGCGGGAGTTCCCGTGGGCGCAGACGATGACTGTTCGGCACGAGTGGATGTACGCCTGGCACGACGAAACAGAGGAACGGGAAATGCCCCCGTCCCAGCAGAACGGCGGGCTCGCCGCCATCCGCCAAGCTGCCCCCGAGACCGACGAAGGGGACGGGCCGTGGACCCTTGCCCAGTTGCAGCGCCTCGGGGCGAAGGAACTACGGGACATCTACAGCGACGTGGGTCTCGGCCGGGCGGAGATCGAGGACGACCCGGAGGCTCACGCGTTCATCGCCCTCTACGCGCCCGACGAAGAAAACTAGAGTCCGTCTTCAAAGATCATCGGGTGGTGGATCATGGCGGGGTGATACGCCGCCACGAACTCACCGACCAGGAGTGGGAGTTGCTCGCTCCGCTGATACCGCGGGCCGCGACGGGACGGCCTCGCGTGCCAGACCGCCAGGTCATCAACGGGATAGTCTACAAGATCCGTACCGGGATCTCGTGGCGTGACCTGCCCGAACGCTACGGGACTTGGCAGACGGTCTACACCCGCTTCCGCCGCTACGCGATCGACGGCGTGTTCACCCGGGCCCTGCAGCAGATCCAGGCCCGGGCGGACGCCGCCGGGGACATCGACTGGCTGGTCCAGATCGACTCCACCATCGTCCGCGCCCACCAGCACGCCGCCGCCACCGGCCGAAAAGGGGGATCCACCGGCAGGACGAACCGGACGATCACGCCCTCGGCCGATCCCGAGGCGGACTGACCACCAAGGTCCACCTTGCCAGCGACGGCAAGGGGCGGCCTCTTGCCGTACTCATCACGCCGGGCCAGCGTCACGACAGCGTCTGTGCACGGACCCTGCTGGAGCGGATTCGCGTTCCTCGCACATGCCTTGGCCGGCCACGCTGCCGCCCCGACCATGTGATCGCGGACAAGGCATACAGCTCCCGTGGATTCCGCGGTTACCTGCGGCAACGCGGAATCGCGCACACGATTCCCGAGAAGGACGACCAGCGCAAGCACCGCCGCAACCGCGGCCGGCGAGGCGGCCGACCGCCAGGCTTCGACCACGAGACCTACCGCCGTCGCAACGCCGTCGAACGGTGCTT
Source organism: Streptomyces sp. NPDC045287 (assembly GCF_056432325.1). Classification (NCBI taxonomy): domain Bacteria; kingdom Bacillati; phylum Actinomycetota; class Actinomycetes; order Kitasatosporales; family Streptomycetaceae; genus Streptomyces; species Streptomyces sp. NPDC045287. The sequence goes on along the minus strand of NZ_JBWKJG010000022.1, from coordinate 63,576 downwards.
CAACCGCCTCAAGGGCTTCCGGGGCATTGCCACCAGATACGACAAGACCGCCACCTCCTACGAGGCAACGGTCAGTCTGGCGTCGCTCTTGCTCTGGGCAAGATCACTTTGAAGACGGACCCTAGCCTTCCTCGCGATCGGACCCGCCCTCGCCATCAGCACCATGACCGCGCTCCGCCTCTACGACCTGCCGCTCGGCGTCGACCTGGCCGTACAGGTCGGGTACTACACGCGCCGAGCGAGCGTCCTGGCCGCGGCCCTGTGGCTGTGCATGCTGGCGCGCGGGAAGCCCCTCGCCGTCCGCGTGCCGACCGTGCTGCTCGCCGGTACGGCGTGCGCGCTCGACGCGGGCGAGTTCGGCACCCTCGGGTGGGTGCTGCGCAACATCACGGTCGCGGTGCTGCTCACCCTCGTGGCGGTCGCGGTCGCGGACCGACACGGGGTGAACCCGGCGCGGCTGTGGACCGGCACGCGCCGGACCGGCCGCGCGCGGGGCGACTGGGCAGGAGCTGCTGTAGCCCTCGCCGTCGTCGTCACCAGCATGATCGTCAGCGACCTGCGCGCCATGGACCCGGCTCAGGGCGCGGCCCAACAGTCTCAGGGCGAGTTGCTCGGCTGGTACACCCACTGGCTGAAGATCGCGAACGTGCTCTACAGCGGGCAGTCGAGGACGTCGTCATGGTGGCCGCGGTGGGGTGCCTCCTCGCCACGGCGGGCCGGCCGGCCTGGGAGATGTACGCGCTCAGCGTGCTGCTCCGGGTCGTAGGACACGGGTACGTCGGCTGGCCGGCCGTCGGGTACGTGCTGGTCGCCGTCGTCAGCGTCGCGGTGTACCGGCGCACCGGCCACCTGGCCGCCATCCTCGTCGGGCACATCGCCGCCGACCTCGCCCTGCCCTTCCTGCCCAGCGCCACGCTCATCACGGTCCTGCTGATCGTCCTGGCCCTGACCCTGGCCGTCGCGTCGACACCAGCCGACGATCACCACCGGGGGAAGGGGAAGGCGTCGTGACGCAGATGACTTCGATTCCGGAGTCGTACTGGAATCGTCCAGCCATCGCTCGGATCGATGACTACCTCCGGGGCGGCGTGGAGAACCAGCAGAACGACCGAGAGCTGGCCTGGAGGCTACTGCGCTCGGCACCGTGGCTCACGCACATGCTGACGGTCAACGTCCGGCACCGTCGTCGTGTCGTCCGCCGCCTCGCGCGTGACCTCGGCATCGCCCAGTTCATCGACCTGGGCTGCGGAATGCCGCCCCAACGGACCCGGCGGTGCTACGAGCCGGAAGAGTCCGTGTACACGGCCGCGCACGCCGTGCGCGAGGGGCCCCGCGTCGTGTACGTCGACAACGACCCGGTGGTGTACGCGCACACCCGCACGTGGCTGGACGAGCACGAGACGACCGCGGCCGTCCTGGGTGACATCCGCGAGATCGACACGCTGCTCGACCACCCCGACATCGCGGGTCTGGACCGCGGTGCGCCCATCGCCGTCCTCCTCCACGACCTCCTGCCGTGGGTGGACGACGCCGCGGCTCACCGGGTGATGGCCGCGCTGCGCACGTGGCTACCGCCGGGCAGCGCCCTCTCCCTCACCCACGCCACCGTCGACTCGGCGCCCGAGGCGATGAAGGAGCTCGTCGACCACTACACCGCCGCCGGCATCCACTACCAGCCGCGTTCCCTCGAAGAGATCACCACCCTGCTCGACGGGTGGGAACTCCTGCCACCGGGCATCGTCCCGACCGGCCAATGGCCGGCCCCCGACGGAGTTCAGTCCCTCCTCGGGAAGCACTCACACGCCTACGCCGTCGTGATCACCAACAAGGCCGTGTGACGACAGACCACCACCTGAACCCTCTACTCAAGGACGACGTCCGCGCGCTCGTGCTGCGCGGCTACCGCCCCACCGACCGTAAGGAGAATCACCATGCCGCAGTGCCCATTCGGCTGCGCCCCCATGGAGCCCACCGGCTCTGGCTGGACCTGCCCCCGCTGCCAGACCACCACCACCCACAGTCCCGCCCCGGCGGACTGACCAAGACCCCGCCCCCCGCCCAACGCTCAGGGCTAAGGTCCCGGTAAAGGCTCGGGCGGGGGGCGGCTTCCAACACCGCTCGACTCCCCCACGCGTCCATCCAGCACCTTCCTGACGGAGGTCCGACGTGTCCACCTTCCTCAACCCGCCCTCGCAGGCGCCGGTCGACTTGACCGCCCTCGCGAGCTTCGCGGCCTTGCGGGGCCAGTTACGCGTGTCGCTCACCCCGCAGTGCAACATCGGCTGCCGCTTCTGCCACAACGAGAGCGACGTGCCTCCACCTCTCCTGCGCCTCGACCGAAGCCGGCAGCCTCGACGGCGGGAGCTCGACGCGCACGGAATGCTCACCATGATCAGCGCGATGCTGGATACCGGGTTGAGGCGCGTGTACTTCACCGGCGGTGAACCGCTCATCTCGCCCCTGGCCAAGCCCGTGCTGTCCGAACTGCCGGACGCCGGGCCCGACGGCTCGTACACGCTGATCACCAACGGCACACGCGTCCGGGCGAACCGGAGCTGGCTGGAGCACACGCGCCTGGACAAGGTGAAGGTCTCGCTGCACTACTTCTCCGACGCCTCCCTGTACGAGATCGCGCAGACGAAGGTCGGCATCGCCGCGGTGCTGGACGGCGTCGACGCCGCCAGGGAGATGGGGCTCCAGGTGGAGCTGAACTGCCTGCTGCTGACGGAGAACGCCCACGAGGTCCGCCGCATCCTGGACTACGCGCTGGAACACCGGCTGCCTGTGCAGTTCATCGAGCTGGTGGACACCGACTTCAACAACGGCATGACCGGATCCGCGCTCTCCGCAGACGGCATCATCAGCCACCTGCGCACCCTGACCGCCGACGAGCACACCGAGGTCGCCGGGGTTGGGCAGGGCCGTCGGGTCTTCCGGGTCGACGGTGTCGAGATTGACGTGATCCACCGGGACCTCGGCCGCTACCACGTCGGTCAGTGCGGTACCTGCCCCCGGCGTTCCTCCTGCGTGGAGGGGTTTTGGGCCCTGCGCGTCGACCACGCCGGCGGCGTGCAGCCCTGCCTTCTCCGCGACGACCTCCGCATCAAGATCAACGACCTGCTGGACGACCCCACGGCCCTCGCCCACGCCGTCGCCCACCACATCGACGCCTTCACCCAGGGGACGCTGTGACCACGACACCCGGCCCGTACCAGCCCTTGTACCACGACGGCCCCCGCCACCCCTTCATCGTCCTGGAGGGCGTCTCTGGCATCGGCAAGTCGACCCTCGCCCGCGCCCTGACCAACCAGCTCGGCGCCTCCTCCCTCCACACCCTGCCCCGGCCCCACGACACCTGGTCCAAGACGGTGAACAACGGACTGCGCCCGCTCCCGCAGTTCGCGTTCTACCTCTCCGGCGCGCTGCACGCCTCCGACCGGATCCGCGAATGCCGGGCCATCGGGCCGGTCGCCGCCGACCGCTACGTCTCCTCGGTCATCGCCTGCCACGCCGCCGTACACGGAGTTCCGGTCGAAGCGGTACGGGAGCTGCTGGACCCCTTCCGCCACTACCTGGTGGCACCCGACGTCACGTTCTACCTGCGGTGCTCGGAAGCCACACTGCGCGTGCGCCTGGGCACGAAGACGGACCTGAAGCAGGACGACACCGACCTGCTGGCCATGCCGGACCGGCTCGCCAGGCTGGTGGCGAACTTCGACCGCGTCGCCGCCGCGGACCCCAGCGCGGTCATCCTCGACACCGACAACCGCAGCCCGGACGACCTCGCCCACGCCATCCGCCACCACATCAAGGAGAGGTGAGGGATGCTGAACCCCATCGACACCGCCGCAGTGATCCGCGACGGCGGCGCCGTCGGCCGGTTCCCCGACGACCTGCACACAAGCGTCGGATGGTGGCTGGGCGCCTGCCACGTCGTCACCCAGAAGACCCGCACCCTGGCCGTGGCCCACAACGACCACCCCATCGCCGCCCGCTTCGCCGCGTCCTTCTGCCAGGGGGCCACCAACGCCGAGCACTACGCCTGCCTGGTCCGCGACGTCGGCCACCAGCCCGAGGAAGCGCTCCAGCACCTGCTGGCAACCGACCAGACCCCCGGCGCCTACCTCTCCGCCGAAGGCGACCCCACGACCTGCCTGATCCGCATCACCCTGTATGACCGCAACGCCGTCCCCTTGACCGATGAGTCCGGCCTCGCAGAGGTTCGCCGGCGTATCGCCGAGGACCGCGTGCCCATCCCCGTCAACACCCAGGCGAAGGGCAGCATCATCCGAGAGGGAGGAAGGGCATGATCGACGCCGCCGACATCATCCGGACCGGTAGCAACATCCTCTTCGTCACGCTGGACTCGCTGCGCTACGACGTGGCGCGCGACGCCCTCGACAGCGGCCACACCCCGCACCTCGCCGACCTGCTGCCCGAGGGCGGGTGGGAGCGCCGCCAGACGCCCGGGTCCTTCACGCTGCCGGCCCACGTGGCGTTCTTCTCCGGCTTCCTGCCCAAACTGCCCCAGCCGCAGCAACCGCCGCGCCTGTGGGAGTGCCGCCCGCCGGCCTTCAAGACGCCCGACCCCGGCACGTTCGTCTTCGAGGCCGCCACCCTCCTTCAGGGCCTGGCCCAGCACGGCTACCGGAGCGTCTGCATCGGAGGGGTGACCTACTTCTCCCGCGAGACACCCCTCGGGTCGGTCCTGCCGAGCATGTTCGACGAGGACCACTGGGAGCCGAGGTTCTGCTCTCCCGACTCGGACTCCACCCGCCACCAGGTCGACCGCGCGCTCGCCGTCGCCGACCGCTACTCCTCCCGGCCGCTGTTCCTGTTCGTCAACGTGTCGGCCACGCACGTCCCCCACGGCCACTACCTGGGCGACAGCACCGACACCCGGGCCTCCCAGCAGGCCGCGCTCGCCTACGCCGACGCACACCTGGCGCACCTGATCACCAGTCTGGCCAGCCGCGGCCGATGGCTGATCATCATGTGCGCCGACCACGGTGACGCCTACGGCGACGACGGCTTCCACGGCCGGGGCATCGCCCATCCAGCCGTCATGAACATCCCGTTCACGACCATGGTCCGCGGATGACGACTACGCTCGCGCACCATGAGCACCTCTACACCCAGCAGTGCCGGGCCGGACGCCTCGATCATCGTCGCCCGCGACGACCAGGGCCTCGTCGCCCTGCTGAGCGCTGACTTCCCCCGCCACGGCGGCGAATACCTCTTCCTGCCGGGCGGCCGACAGGAAGCAGGCGAGACCCCGCAGGAGTGCGCCGAGCGCGAGCTGAAGGAGGAGGCGGGCATCACCGCCTCCTCCTGGCGCTCCCTGGGCCCCTACGCCATCACCCTGAACTCCACGGCGCGCATCCACCTCTTCGAGGCCACCGACCTCGTCCTCGGCCCTCAGCAGCTCACCCCCAGCGAAGTCGACTTCAAGCTGTCCTGGTGGCCCCTGGACGAGGCCGTCGACGCTGCTGCGGCCGGTCGCTTCCTCCTCCCAGCCGGCCCTCTCGCGCTCATGCTCGCGCAACGGTGACCCCCGACTACATGAGGGAAAACGCTCTTCGCGATGAATGAGGAGCCCCTGGAAACGGGGGCAGCCCGGCGGCCGGAGGGGACGAAGGAACTGTACGAAGGACGGTGTGACTCCGATCATGGAAGAGTGCGCCTGTGACCAGCGAGTACACAGCCAAACCGTCTGAGGCAGGGGCTGCGTCGGCGACTGTTGATAACCAAACCGGATTCAACCGGTCGTTGCAACACCAGCTTGTTGAAACAACTGCAGCTGCTCATTGAACGCCTCGGCGGGTGTCTTCCAACCGAGCGTCTTGCGGGGTCTGCTGTTGGGAGTGCGAGCGACGGCCTCGACTTCCTCGGCGGACCTTCTCGAGAGGTCGGTGCCTTTCGGGAAGTACTGGCGCAAGAGCCCGTTGGTGTTCTCGTTCGTGCCGCGCTGCCACGGACTGTGCGGATCGGCGAAGAACACGGGAATGCCCGTCTCGACTCTGAATTGCGCATGGGCCGGTATCTCCTTGCCCCGATCCCAGGTCAGCGACCGTGCCAGCTGTTCGGGCAGCGTCGACATCGTATTGGCGAGGGCGGTCTTCATCGTGATCGCCCCATAACCGGCCAGCGCAGGACCGTTCTTGACCGGTTGCTTGTGCCGGTACCCTTCCTCGCGCGGCAGGTGAACCAGCATCGTGAATCGAGTCGACCGCTCGACGACAGTGCCGATCGCGGACCGCTCCAGCCCGATGATCAGGTCGCCTTCCCAGTGGCCGGGAACGGCACGGTCCTCGGCTTCGGCAGGCCGTTCACTGATCAGCGCTCCGGGCGTCACATGCGCCCAGGTCTTACGGCGCGAGCGAGCGCGCGGAGCACGCGGTGCGCGGCCCGTGCGAAGACACAGGATCAGCTCTCGCTTCAGCGCCCCGCGGCCCTGAACGTAGAGAGCCTGGTAGATCGCCTCGCGGCTGATGCGCATGGACTCATCAACCGGGAAATCAACCTTGATCCGGTTCGCGATCTGCTCCGGACTCCACGCCTGCACCCATGCGCGGTCCTTGCGGTGCGGCTTGTCCCGCCCCGTCCACGCGCCTGCCGTAGGTCCTGCGACCGCCCTGCCGCCAGGCGTGCTGATCCCCCCGGACAGCCGCTCCTGGACGTATGCGTGCAACCGCGGATTGACCACCGGCTTCGAAGTCTTCGGGCGGCGGGAGGCCATGTCCGACTTCCATTGCGCGACCGAGGCCCGGTAATCAAGCTTCCCGCCCCTGGTAGCCGCGTTGCGCCGCAACTCGCGGGAAATCGTCCCCGGATCACGGCCGACTTGCCGGGCGATTTCACGAACGCCCATGCCCTGGGCGCTGAAGAGCGCGATCTCCTCCCGCTCAGAGAACGACAGGTACCTGCCCGGATTCGGCTCCGGATCGAACGGTCGCATGCCGCCACACTGCCGAAACCAGCGCGTGGCCACCGCCGGCGCCACGCCGATAACCACAGCCGCCTCCTCCGCGAGGAGACCTTTGGCGATTTCATCCCAGGACGCTGCTTCGATATGACGCTGAAACTTCGGATGCCCCGGATACCTCAATTTTGACCGTATCGCCCGGTCGGCTGCCTGCTGACGACGAACCATGCCACACCTCGCTGATCATGAGGTGTTGCGACGACCGATTGAATCCGCCCTGGGTGCCGTGGTCGGTGTGCATGACCGCCCCGGTGAGGCTGCCGCGGGTCCGTTCGGCGGCTGCCAGGGCATCGAGGACGAGATCGGTTCGCATGTGATCCGCGACCGCCCAGCCGACGAGGCGGCGCGAGGCGAGGTCGATGACGGTGGCCAGGTAGAGGAACTTCCCTCCATCCAACGGGAGACAGGTGATGTCACCGACGTACTTCGTGTTCGGTCCACTCGCGGTGAAGACGCGGCCGATCAGGTCCGGGGCCTTCACCGCGGCCGGGTCCGCCACCGTGGTGCGGTGCCTGCGACGCAAGCGCAGACCCGCCAGGCCGGCCTGGCGCATCACGCGGGCGACCCGCTTGTGATTGACCCGCTCGCCCGCCTCGCGGAACTCGGCGGTGATCCTCGGGACACCGTAGGTGCCGTCCGACTCGCGGTGCACGGCCCGCATCCGTGCAGCGAGAGCGGCGTCGGCCGCCTGCCGTGCGGCCCGGCCCGCAGCAGTGCGGCGCCAGTAGCAGAAGCTCGAGCGGGCGATGCCCAGGATGGTGCACAGCCGCTTCACGCCGTAACGGCGCTGGTGGTCGGCGACGCACTGGAAGCGGTTCACCAGCGCGTCTCCCCGGCGACATACTTCGCCGCCTTCCGCAGGACCTCGCGCTCTTCCTCCAGCTCCCGGACCTTCTTCCGTAGAGCGGCGTTCTCCGCCTCCAACGGCGTCGGTGGCTCGGCCGGCACTTCCGCCCGGCGCCTCCGAGGCCGACTCGCCCCGGCCGCCCGGACCCAGTTCCGCAGGGTCTCGGGATTGATCCCCAGATCGGCGGCGATCTGCCTGATCGTCGCCTCGGGCCGCGACTGGTAAAGCGCGACCGCGTCCGCCTTGAACTCCGGCGGATAGTGCTTCACGACCACGAGATGTCCGTCCTCAGATCCTCAGGATCCAGTGTCTCGTGTGTCCAGGATCAAGGGGCAAGGCCCACCTTCACCCATCGAGATGAGTCCTTGGGAGCCCCGAGTGACCACAGGAGACCGAGGGCGCCTCGGCCGGATCGTGCGCTCCGGTCACGCGGCCGCCGCACGATGCCGCGGCGGACGGTTGCCGTATCGGCACGGGTGTTTCCCGTCCGGTGGCGGCATGGTGCAGCCTCCCCTCATGGGCGCCGCGCCGGAGGGCGCCCGACCGAGCAGACGACCACGCACAGCACCGGAGGCACGCCATGACCGACACGCCCGCGCCCGATCAGCCCGCCGAGTTCTGGGAGGCCCGCTACCGCGACAGCGACCGGGTCTGGAGCGGCCGCCCGAACGAACTGCTCGTCAGGGAGGTGACCGGCCTGGCGCCCGGCACCGCCCTGGACCTGGGGTGCGGGGAGGGCGGCGACGCGGTCTGGCTGGCCTCGGCGGGCTGGCGGGTCACCGGGGTGGACATCTCGGCCACCGCGCTGGCGCGCGCCGCCCGGCACGCCGCCGAGGCCGGGGTCGGCGAGCGCACCTCGTGGGAACACCATGAACTGGGCCGGTCGTTCCCCGAGGGCTCCTTCGACCTGGTGAGCGCCCAGTACCTGCAGTCCCCGGTGGAGCTCGATCGGCAGGGCATCCTGCGCAGCGCCGCCGACGCCGTCGCGGACGAGGGCACCCTGCTGATCGTCATGCACGCGGGCTGGCCCTCCTGGGTGACGGAGCCGCCTTTCGACGCCGTGTTCCCCACCTTGGACGGCGTTCTGGACGAACTCTCGCTGCCCGAGGAGGAGTGGGCCGTCGAGACCCGGGAGACGGTCCGCAGGCCGGGTGTCTCCCCCGAAGGCGTCGACGGCTTCCGCGAGGACCATGTATGGCGGCTGCGACGGCACCGGGGCGTGGGCCGGAAGCGGATCCCGACGGCGGGATGAACCCGGATCGTGGCGCGCGGGGGCCCGGCGGGCGGGCGGTGGGCGGCGCAAGAGCCGCCGCTGCCGCAGGTCAGGGGCCCGGCCGCCCACCGGCGCGGGTCCGGCGGTCCCCGCTGCCGGGCCGGACCGCGTCCCCCGGGCCGGTGGCCGGGCGGGGGCGGGTCCGGAACCTGCGGCCCGAGGCCGGGGCGTCAGCCCGCCGTGCGACGGCCGAGCGGCAGGAGGTACTGGAGGGGGTGGTCCAGGTCGTCCAGCCCGAACAGCTCCTGCGCCAGGTCGTCGTGGAAGCCGCCGAGCGGGGTGCCCGCCAGGCCCAGGGCGGTGGCGGTCAGCAGGAGGGTCTGGGTCAGGTGGCCGGCCTCCAGCAGGGCCAGCCGCAGGGCACGCAGTCCGTACCGGCGGCGCAGCAGCCCCAGGTCGACGTAGACCCCCAGCAGGACCGGTGCCTCCTCGACGCCGATCCGGTCGGGGTCCTGCGGCGGGCGGGAGAAGTACGTCGACAGCGGAGTGACGTCCGCGACGGGCGGTACCGGGCCCACGGGCCGCAGGGTCCGGCGTTCGGGCACGCAGTCGTACGTGGCCGCCGGGAGGCCCGCCACGTCGAGGGCGAGCAGCCGCACCCGGGCCGTGTAGAGGGCCCCCGCACTCGGGTAGGGGCGGTGGTCCAGCGTGCGCGTGGTGCCGTCGGCGAGGCGCTGCTCCGAAGTGCTGCTGTGCGCCAGCGCGTTCCACAGCAGCGTGCCGAGCCCTTCGGCGTCCAGCGGCCCCCGGAGCGCGCCGCGCAGGGAGGTCCGGCCGATCAGCGCGGCGCGCAGCGACACCTCGGGCAGCGGGCCGGCCGGAAGGGGCACCTCCGGCGGGCCGGAGGCGCCCGCCGCGCCCAGGGGGAGCGCCGACGGCGGCAGGGGGCGCAGCGAGGAGTCCTCGTTGCGTCCGATCCGGAACTTGCTGCGTTCCAGGTACTGGAGGTCCACCGAGTGGTGCCCCTCGGGGAAGAACGACTGCGGGTCGTCGGTGTCCAGCAGCGTCCGGGCGGCGAGCAGGCACACCGCGCGTTCCTCGTCGGGGGTGACGCCGAGGCGGTTGAACAGCATGTGCAGCTGCGACGCCCACACCCACGGCAGCACGGTGTCGGCCGCCCCCGCCCCGAGCTCGGTCCGCAGCCGTTCGTCGGCCTCCCGCACGCACTGGACCCACTCCAACAGCCACGGTTCTCCACTGCCGTCCCGCAGCGCCTCCCCCAGACTGCGCGCCCGCCGCCGCAGCGCCGTGCGCTGGGCCGCGTACACGGTGTGGACGCGGGAGTGCACCGCCGCGCCGGGGAGCAGCGCCACCTCGGTGACCCACCGCCAGCCGGACGCGTGGCGCCGCAGCCACCTCGTCGCCGCGAGCCGGTCCATGCCCAGGGCGTACGCCGTGGCGTGGGCGAGGTCGGCCGCGATCGTGAGGCGCGCGGCGCCGCCGGGCCCGCCCCGGAGCGTTCGCAGCGCCTCGACTGCCAGGCGGGAGGAGACGACGAACACCTCCTCGGCCGTGGGCAGGGCCCGCGGGCCGCCGTACCGGCCGGTCTCCGGTACGTACTCCACGGCGCGGATCTCCCCGTGGTGGGAGGGCCAGGGGCCGTCCGCCACCGCGGGCTGCTCCTTGGCGGCCCGCGCCAGGGCTCCCGGCAGTTCGGCGGCGGCGCCGGGGCCCAGCCCCCGCACCCGTACGCGCAGATGCGGTCCGTCCTCGCCGTACCGGATGAAGAACCACTGCGCGGCCTGGCCGGAGGCGACCAGCCCGTCCAGGTGGGGGGCCAGCCACCCGGTCAGGAAGGCGTCGGTGTCCTCGGTGCCGGAGTGCAGGAACAGGTGGTGGCTGTGCCAGGTGTCGGTCGTCACGTGCGGCCCTCGTTCGGTGGGAAGGTGGACGGGAGGATGTGCGGGGGGCCGGCCGGGGAGCGGCCGGTGGGCCGGGCGCGGTGCCGGGGCGGGTGGGCGGTCAGGGGAAGGGATGCGGGTGGAGCGCCAGGTCGCGGTGGCGCAGGGGCCGGGAGGCGCGGCCGAGCCGGTGGGGGACGTGCAGGAGCCGGGGCAGCCCCCGCGTGCGGTGGTTGACGTGCCCGAAGGTCATCGGCAGGGAGCCGGGCACGATGACCTTCGCCCCGTACAGGCCCAGGCGGTCGCGCAGTCCCGGCTCGGTCTGGTCGACGGCGATGACCTCGAGGTCCGCGTCCGCCAGCCGGGCGACGGCTGACGCGAGCAGGGCGCTCAGATCGGTGACCGGCTCCGGCGCGCCGGGCCAGACGGCGGCGACCGGCCGGGCGGGCGTGTCGCGGAACAGGAAGTCCAGGCGCGGCCCCGCCTCGGGAAGGGTGTTCACCCCCACGTGGTCGTCGAGGGTGACGACGAGGTCCGGCCGGTCCAGCATGGGCCGCAGTCGTTCGGGGTCGCGGGGCCGCCCGTCGGCGGTGGCACGGTGCGGGGACTCCAGGACGTTGGTGACGACTTCGGCGACCGCCGACCGGATGGCCGTGCGGGGGTCGTGGTGCGCGCCGGCGGCCAGGAACATCCGCGGCGCCCGCGGATGGGTGCCTTCGTAGCGGCAGACGGCCACGACCGCCGGGATCCCGAAGTCGTTGGTGGCATCGAGGAGGAGGAGCCGGTAGCCGAGGAGCGCCGCGCGGTCGGTGAGCAGCGCGGTGTCGGGGTCGTCGGCCGGCGGCTCGACCCGAGGAAGGGGCGTGGCCCCGTACCACGCCATCAGGAAGGCGTCCCGCTCGGCGACCTCGAACAGGCCGTAGAGCGTCGCCTCCTCCAGGCTGTTGCCGAGCCCGCAACCGTTGGACGACTCGTAGACCACGCGCGTGCCGCCGCCCGGTACGTCCCAGTACGCGACGTGCTCCGGTACGGCGACGGGCCGGCCCCGCGTGAGCGACCAGCCGTGCACCCAGTCCAGTTCCAGCGCGGGGTCGTACGGCACCGTCCGTGACGCCGGGTGGCCGTGGAAGGCGGGGTCGGGCAGCCCCAGCCGCCGCGGGTCGACCGCCCTGTCGGGTCCCAGCGCGGCGAAGGGCGCGCGCAGGACGGTGCGACGGCCGGTGGGGCGCATGCCCACGTACCGCTCGACGCTCTCGAAGAGGGCCACCCGCTCGCTGCCGGCGAAGTCGCCGGCGCGGCCGTATCCGCCGTCGTCGAGCGGACGTCCGTCGGTCACGAACGCCGTCGTCAGGCAGAACGCCGAGACCTCGGAGCGGAACAGCCGGCGCACCGGTCCGAAGCGCTCGTCGTGCAGCGCCGCGCGCAGGTCCTCGGCGCCGGTGCGGTCGTTGGCGCCGCGCAGCACCGCCGGGTCGGCCACCGTCCGCGGGCCGGCCGGGAGGGGGCCGACCGAGTCGGCCGAGTCCTCCGGCAGGGGGCGGCAGACCGCGCAGCCGCCGATCGGGCGGACCCGGTGGGTGGACCAGGTGGCGCGCCCGTTGTGCACGACGTGGACGGTCGCCGTCGCGGCGGGAGCGGCCGGTGTCGTCGGCGGCGCCTCCTCCAGCAGGTCGAGGGCGAGGGCCCCGACCGCCTCGCCCAGGGCGGGCGCCGGCACCCCGCCGAGCGTCAGCGCCGGGCTCTGCCAGGGCACCCGGCCACCCGCCGTGGCCAGACGCTGGTGTTCCGAGCAGCACAGGCACGCGGCGGCCGCCGGCCCGAGCACCGGTCCGACCACGGACAGCGCCCCGTCGAGGCGTACGGGAACCATGGTCACCGGATGGGCGAGCGCGTGGCGGCTCAGCTCCTCGGCGAGTCCCCGTGTCCACCGGGTCAGCAGGACGACGACCCGTCCCGCGGTGGTGGCCAGCGCGGTGTCCGGGTCGAGGACCGGCACGGGCAGCGGGCCCAGCGCCTCGTACGGGTCCGGCGCCTCGTGCGGCTCCAGGGTCTCGTGCGGGTTCGGTGTCATCGCTGGTCCCCTCCCACCGCGAGCACGGTGAAGCCGAACGCGCGCAGCAGCGCGGCGAACTCCCGCGCTTCGGGGGCCGCGGGGAGGGCCTCCCGGTCGTGCAGGCCGGTCAGCGTGCGCAGGGTGCCGCGCAGGGCCGCTTCGCGGGCGGCGACCTCGGTCAGCCAGCCGGTGGTCCAGCGGTTGTCCTCCCAGGGCGCGGGCCGGGCCCCGGCCACCGCCGAAGGGGCCGCCGAGCCGCCCGGCGCGCACGGGTCCGTGACGGCGGCACCCTGGCGGGCGGCGCTGACGGCGGCGGTGGCGGTGAGCGCGGCGAAAGCCGCCGCGTCGCCCGGAGTGGCCTCGACGGCCCAGCCGAGCCCTGACCCCGGTTCCGCGGCCGGATCCGGCACCGGCCCCGGATCCGGCCGACCGGTGTCCGCGAGCACCACGGCCCGGTACGCCTCCCGGTCCCGGTCCAGGCGGATCACCTCCATGCGGGCCCGGACGCCCAGGCGTTCCGTCAGCGTCGCCCACCAGTGGCGGGCCTGCGGATGGCCGAGCCAGACGGCCTCCGGCAGCGGACCGCTCACCGGACCGGGTGCGCCCGGGCCGGCGGCCCGGCGAAGGACCCGCCCCCAGGCGTGGTCGGGGTTCGCCCCGACCACGTACCGGACGGTGGGGTCCGCGCCCGCCAGGCCCAGCTCGGCCGCCCGGCAGAACGCCTCCAGGCGGGCGAGGTCCAGGCGCGGCGCCCCGGCGACGACCGTCTCGGAGCGCGGCGTCCGTACCGCGCCGCCCGGAAGGTCGCAGGAAGCCAGCGGTACGGGCAGTTGCCGCAGCGCTCCGGGGAGGGGCGCGGGGCCCGTGCCGATGTGCTCCGCGCCGAGCGCGACCGCCCGTTCGAGCGCCTCCGCCAGGCTGCCGGCGGGCTCCAGGGGGGTACGGCGGTCCGGATCGATCCGGTCGGGCCCGAGCCAGTTGCGGTACTCGGCGCGCGGCGGTCGCGCGCCGGCCACCAGCACGGCGGGCAGCCCGGGCAGCAGCCGGTGGTCGTCACCTTCGTCGGCGGGGTCGGGCAGTCCGCCCGCCGCGCACAGGAGCCGCTGGGCCGCCGCCGCGGTGAGCAGCGGGACGAAGGAGGCGGGGAGAGGCCCGGACGCCGGGGCGGTGGCGGACCGCGGCGGGGCCGCGGCCCCCCGCGGGTGGGGGGCCGTCGAGGCGCCGGTGCCGGCGGCCAGCCGGGCCGACAGGGCGCGTGCGTCCGCCGCGGCCTGCTCCGGGCTGCCCGGGGCGGTGACGAACCCCAGGCCGCCGTGCACGCCCGCGGCCACCGCGCGCGGCGGGCCGTCACCGCCGGCGATGCGCAGGAGGACCAGCCCGTCGGGCAGGGCGGGGGTGACGGCGTACGCCACCGTCACCCCGCCACGGCGCAGCGCCCGCCCGGCGGCGCCGGCCAGGTCGTCCGGGGCGGGTGGGGGCGCGGCCGCCCCGAGGCGGTCGTACGGCGGCCGGCCGGCGGGAGCACCCGAGACGACCTCCACCCGCGTCGTCGCGAGGACGGCCGCCGCCGTGGGCGGCCGCTTCGCCGACGCCGCGAGCCAGCCCGCCGCGGGTCCGGCGGGCTCCGCCACGAGCAGGTCGTGTTCCAGGAGTTGACCGACCACCGTGTCCACGGCCTCGCGCAGGGCGGTGCCCGGCTCCGCCTGCCGCAGGGGACCGGTCAGGCGGCCGGTGCGCAGCGGCTCTTCCAGAAGCTGCCACAGCCGGGGCAGCGCGGCGCTGCCCTCCAGGGTCACGCTGCCCCGCCGCCCGCGCAGGTGCAGGCCGTTGTGCAGGGGGGTCACGGCGACCCCGGGGCGCAGCCGCCACGGCAGGGGCGAGCCGTCCCGGTGCGCGTCCGTGCCGGAGGCGGCCGGGGCGGGCGTCCCGTCCGTCATGAGCGACCCTCCACCGCGTCGATGACCGCCCCGACCCGCTCCCGCCAGTCGCAGCCCGTCAGGCCCGGGACCGTACGGATGACCAGGTACGCGGCGAGGTAGCGCTCCAGCGGCCGGACGTCGCAGATCGCGAAGAGCCGGTACAGGGCGTTGGTGCAGGCCCGGTAGACGAGGTAGTCGGGGCGGCTCCACATCGTCCCGCGCGGGTCCGAGCGGCGCAGGAGCCGGTGGAACTCGCTGTAGCGGGTGCGGACGTCCTGGTTCCAGCGCTCCATCGCGGCGGCGTCGCCCGTCGCCGCCGCGCGCACGCGGTACTCGAGCGGGGAGCCGTGCAGGTCCGCCCCCGCGTCGTGACGGCTCTGCGCGAGGTCCCAGGCCGCGGCCGACCACGCGGCCCACGCCCTTTCCCACGCCAGGGCGCCGCCCTCCGCGATCCGGCCGACGAGCGCGGTCACCACCTCGCCCGCGCTGTCCCAGCGACGGGCGAACCCGTCCCGCAGCCGCCCGTCCGGGTCGGCGTGGACCAGGAAGTCCTCCAGGTGGGAGACGTACGAGTAGTGACCGCCGGCGAGTCCCCCGGGGTGGGCCGCCGCGTGGGCGGCGAGCGCCGCGACGGCGAGCTGGACGCGGGCCTGGGCGCTGTTCCCGTGCGTGCCCAGGAAGGCGGTGCCGGCGCGCAGCGCGCCCAGCCCGCTGCGCAGCAGGTCGTCCCGGAGGGCCACACCGTCGGCGCCGAGCAGACCGTGCAGGGAGGTGCGGTCGACCGGTTCGACGCGCACGGTGTTGTCCACCACGATCGGGCCGTAGGGCGGGGCGACGAGTTCGACGCGGCCCGCTTCCGCGGCCTGCGCGAGCAGTTCGTCCTCTCCGAGGTCACTGTGGGAGGGGTGGTCGCGGACCCAGTCGCGCAGGACGCGGGCGGCGTCCCGCGCGGCCGGGCGGACGCTCTGCGCGGGGCCTTCGAGGCGCAGCCGCACGTGGGGGCCGTGCAGCCAGTGCCGTTCGACGTGTGCGGCGAGGCCCCGACCCACCTGGGCTTCGGCGAGCGGGAGCACCGCCTCGCGCAGCAGCGGCGCCTTGACGGGCTGGTGGTAGTAGGCGACGACGTCGAGGGAGGTGGTCGTCCGGGACGGTCCGGCGGGCACGGTCTTCTCCTCGGCTCTCCGGTTGCGGCGGGTCATGACGGGCGGCGGGGGCGGTAGGTCTCCAGGACGAGTTCCACCGCCCGGGTCGGCGTGGCCGATCCACCGGGCGCGGGCAGCGCCTCCTCCAGGACCACGCCGTCGGGGTGGCGGGAGAGCCACTTGGCCAGGCAGCGCAGGTGCAGCGCGTTGCCCAGATCGACGAACTGCGGCTTCGGGCGGCTCAGTTGCGTCAGGAAGTCGTCGGCCGCGCGGCCCGTCGGCGCCGTGACGACGGGGTGTAGGAAGACCTGGTCGGGCAGGGCGAGCAGGGCCCGCCACCGGGCGGCGGCCTCTACCGGGACGGTCCCGGCGGCGGCCAGTTCCTCGCGCAGCGCGCGCACGACGCCGGACGGCAGGACCCAGCGCCGGCGGAGCAGGACGACGTGCCGGTGGCGCAACCGGGGGGTGCGCACCACGGATCCGCCCGGGGCCCGCACCGTGTGGCGGGGCACGAGGGAGCGGAAGTCGACCATGCCGTGAGGGTGGTCGGACAGATGGGCCGCGATGCGGCGCGAGAGCATGATCGGGGCGAGGAAGCCGGGGTACAGGACGTCCAGGACGTCACCGGTGTCCCGGATCCCGAACCGCACCTGGTCGGTGGCCTCGTCGTGGAAGAGCTCCAGTTCGTCCTCCGCGATCGATGCCGCCCCGCGGTCGGGGCCGATCTCGTCGGGGACGAGGAGGGGATGGAGGTTGGCGTTGAAGCCGTTCACGGGACGGATCTGGGCGACACGCTCCCCGGCCCCGTGCCCCAGACCGCGACGGATCTGCCGCGCCACGCCCTCGGCGGCCCGCGGGTCGAGGGCGTCCAGGAAGCGGCTGGTGAAGCGCCCCCAGCCGCCGTAGACGTGGTTGACGCAGAGCAATCCCCCGGCCGGGTCGCGCTGCAGGAAGTACGCGTAACTGACGGGCCGTTCCACCGTCCAGCGCGGCAACCGCGCCGCCAGGCCCCGGACGAGGTCGGGCGGCAGGACGACGTCGTCGTCCGGCCCGGGTGCCGGTGTCCTGGTGGCCGACGCCTCCCGTACGGCGTCGGCGACGTCCTCGCGCAGGGCGGCGAGTTCGGCACCACCGGTGGGGAACGCGGCGCTGTCCTCCCGGCGCAGGGCGGCGACGCGCCCCGCCCGCTCCCACGCCGCGGCGACGTCGGCGCCGAACTCCCACGGGTGGGCGCAGCGTCCGCCGCGGCCGTACCGCTCGACGAAGCGGTCCCGGGCGACGCGCCGCACGAGGTGGCCGAGGTCGAAGAGTTCGGCGAGGGCGGTGACCTCGCCGAGCGCCTCGTGGTCGGCGGAGCCGACGAAGCCGTCGAGTCGCAGCGCTCCCGGGGCGACGACGTCCTCGGACAGGAGGTTCAGCGGAGCCGACCCGGCCGGGACGGGGCGGCCGTTGTCCGCGAGCAGCCCGGTCCAGCGGTGCGCGAGCTCGGTGAGCACGCGGGGGCGCTCGTGAACCGGGGCGGCGGGGAACCGGGCGACGAGCGCCGCCAGTTCGTCGATGCGGTCCGCCTGGGCGATGTCCTCGGCGCGGGTGCTTCCTCCGGCGTCGGCGCCGTCCTCGCCGTGGGCGGCGTCCACGGCGTCGGCCGTGCCGAGGGTGCGCAGCCACGCGGAGAGGCGCGCCAGGGGGTCGGCGTCCTGGGGCGGCACCGGATCGGTGGGCACGAGGAGACCGGCTTCGGCGAGGCGGTCCAGGAAGGCCGTGGCGGCGGCGAGGTTGCCTTCCCCGCGGTCCTCGCCTTCCGCGCGGCTCGCGTTCCCCGCACCGGGCGCGGGGGGCAGGGCTGAGGCGAGCGCCAGGGCCAGTTCGTGGAGCGGGGCGGGGGTCCGGGCACGGTCGGTGAGCAGGCGCAGGGGGCCGCCGAAGGCCACCTCCACCTCGTCCTCGTCGGTGACGAGGTACCGTCCGCCGGCGAAGGCGGTCCGGCTGCGCGCGTACGTGGCGCGGCCGTCGGTGATCCGGGCGGTGCTGGTGATGCGGTGGGGGCGTGCGGCACGGCGGTGCGGCCGGTCCAGGAGGGCGGCGGTGAGGGCGGCCGTGAGCGTGCGGTTGACCGTGACCGTCGCGTGCAGCGGGCCGTCGAGGAGCGCCTCGTGTCCCCAGGGCCGCACGTGCGGCCGTGGCGCCGGGGACTGCGGCAGAGGGCCCCAGCCGACGGCGGTGAACCAGGACAGAGGGCTGGTCTTGGTGCTGGCCCTCAGGGCGTAGCGCAGCACGTTGGGTTCTTCCTTGCGCGCCTTCCGGTCGTCGGTGCCCCTGCCGGCACGTTCGAGGGCGCGGAGCAGGTCGGCGCTGGTGAGGGCGACGGCGCGGGCCAGGGCCGGCTCCCGGCACAGGGCGGCCAGGGCCGAGCGCTCGGCCGCGAGGGCACGGGGGACGGCGAGGTCCAGCTCGCGGAGCAGGGCGGCGCGGCGCTCCCGCAGGGTGAGCCAGCGGGTGAGCCGGGGCAGCCGCCCGGGCAGGTCGCCGAGCCGGGCCAGGAGGGCGGGCCGTGGGGTGCGCCCGTTGTGCACGGTACGCCGCAGCGGCAGGACGACGTCCCGGTGGAAGTCCTCCGGGTGGCCGTCCCGGCTGGCGTACAGGTCGTCGCAGAGGGGGTGGGAGAGGGCCGCGAGTTGCCCGTCCAGCTCCGTCAGGCGGCCGATCAGCGCGCGGAACCCCGCTGCGGCCGGTGTCTGGGGCGGATGGGCGAGCACGGTGGCGCGGACGAGCGCGTACGGCGCCGAGTGCACGAGCCGGTCCGGGGTTCGCGGGGCGGGCCCGGCGGCGGCCCCCCCTTCGCCCAAAAGGACGTAGGGATGGCTAATCCCCACCCCATTTCGTGGTACTCGCCCGCCGGGGGGCGCACCCGGGTGGGCCCCCCGCGGCGGGGCGGTCGGTCCCGTACGGCCGGGCCGTGGTCAGAGGACGCGGCCCGGGAACGGCACGGGTGCCGTCCCTAGAGCGAGAGGTCCGGCAGCTGCGGGGTGGCGCAGGAGGACGATCCGCAGGAGCAGGAACTGCCTCCGTTGGAGGCGC
This sequence comes from Streptomyces sp. NPDC045287, assembly GCF_056432325.1. NCBI lineage: Bacteria > Bacillati > Actinomycetota > Actinomycetes > Kitasatosporales > Streptomycetaceae > Streptomyces > Streptomyces sp. NPDC045287. Next base: position 44,438 of record NZ_JBWKJG010000022.1, on the reverse strand, counting down.
CGCCCTCGGGGAGCGCGACGGTGTCGCGCATCGAGGTCACGGTGAGTTCGCCCAGGTCCAGGTCCGCGAGGTCGAAGCCCGCGAGACCGGTGGTGTCGGACATGGATGTCTCCTTGGTCTGCCGGTGGCGGTGGACGGGGAGGTGCGCCCGCGTCGGTCAGCCCGCGGCGAGCGGGGTGGTCTCCGGCTGCGGCTGGGCGCAGGACGACGAGCCCTGGCAGGAGCAGGACCCCCACGACGCGCCGCCCTCGGGGAGGGCGGCGGTGTCGCGCATGGACGTGACGGTCAAGTCGCTGAGGTCCAGCTCCAGGTCCTGGAGGTCGAAGCCGGGGGTGGAGGTGTTGTCGGACATGCGGAGCTCCTTCTGTGAGGGTGGGAACCGTAAGGCACCGAACGGACGGTGCCGGATGGAGCCCTGCGGTCCGCGGAAAGCACGCCCCTCCGGCGGGAACTGCAGGAGGGACGCCCGCAACCGCAAGTGATCAAGCATGTGCGGTCCGACTATATGGCCGCTGTCGGGCGCTCCAAGAACCTTCACAAGCCCCTTGATGATTTGGCCGGTTCGATGCCCTGGCTCATAAGCGGCGGAGGCGTATTCAAGCCACCCAGAGAAGCCGAACTGGCCGCTCCAGGCCTTGCAGGGCAAGGCGTTCATCCCCATGTCACCACCCTCGACGGCCATGGACGCGACACCTCCGGATACAGCCACCGAGTGAGGGGCCTGTGAAGACCCCTCGTGCGCCGGCGGGGTGGTCAATTGAGCCGCAACGGGCCGGAATCCACCGATCCGCCACATCGGCCCGCGAACGGGCCCGGTACCTCGACCGCCGACCGCCGCAGCCCTTCGAGAACAGCGCTTCCCGGTGGTCCCGTGCTTCCGGAGGCTGCTCCGCACACGGGCCACGGACAGGTGCCGGAGGCGATTTCGAGACAGCGCGCGAGAGCGGCCTCACGGGCGTCCGCGTCACCGACGGCACCCCAGGAGGGGACCGCCCCGTGAACGGACGGCGGAAGGCGGCGCGCGATGCCCGGCTCGGTGGGTGCCGCCGGGGCGGTGAGCGAACCCGATCCCGTTCCGACCGACCCGACGGAACTCCGCTTGCGACTGCCCCCGCACCCGGTCCGGACCATCCCCGCTCGGCCATGGGCACCGGGCGCCGCGCCACCTCGCGTCCGGGGGTGGGCCGACCGCTGCCGTATCCCGGGGGCCGTCGCGTGGAGGCGCCGCGCCGACTCGCCTTGACGGGGACTTCGCGACGGGCCCGGCCCGTCCGGACCTCCTATGGGCGGCGCACCGGTGGGCTGTCGACGGCACTCGGGGGAGGGGCCATCCCCGGCGGAGGCGGACGTCGCCATCGACGCCGAGCGGACCGTGTCGGTGGGCCCGACGGCCGTACGAGCCCACCGCCCCCCACCGGATCACGCTGCCGTCCGACCGGGTCGGCCCCCGCCGGCTGTTGACTGGCGAGCGAGGGGTTTCAGGCGGTGGTGCGGTTGCCTTGGCGTGCGGCGAGCGCGGCGTCGGCGCTGGGGTAGACGGGCAGGAAGGTGTCCATCCCGGTGACGCTGAGCAGGCGGCCCAGCCGGTCGGGGATGGCCGCCAGGGTCAGGGAGCCGTCGACGTCCTTGGCGCAGCGCCAGATGCCGACGAGGGCGCCCAGCCCTGAGGAGTCGCAGAAGGTGACGCCCGCCAGGTCGGCGACCAGGTCGGGGTGGCCGTTCGCGATGAGTTCCAGGGCGCGGGCCCGCACGGCGGAGGCGGTGGCGATGTCGAACTCACCGGACAGTGCGATCACGGCCAGGGTGCCGTCGGTGTGCGGGACGTCGATGTGGAATGCGTCGGTCATGGGCGTTGGTTCTCCTGCCCGACGGAGGTGTCGGCGGTCGGGGCGGCGGCGCTGTGGGCGGTGGTGGTGATGCCCGCGGGAGCGGCATCGGGGGTGGGGACGGACAGGGCCAGCAGTGCCACGTCGTCGCGTTCGGTGTCGGGGAGGGTGTCCAGGAGCGCGACGGTGTCGTCGATCAGGCAGCCGGCACTGACCGGCGCCGGCCGCTGGGTCAGAAAGTCGATCAGGCCCGTGTCGGCGAGCATGCGGCCATCGGCGGTGCGGGCCTCGGTCAGCCCGTCAGTGTACAGCAGCAATCCCTGGCCGGGTGCCAGGTGCAGGGTACGTGAGGCGAAGGCGGCTTCGGCGAACGCGCCGACCAGCATGCCGCCCTTGGCACGGACCGCCTCCACCCGCACGCCGCCGCCCTCGATGGGGCTCAGGTGGTAGGCGGGCGGGTGGCCGCCGGTGGCCAGCGTGACCGTGAAACCGCCGTCCCGGGCCGGATCGAGCAGGCCGAAGACGGCGGTGCAGAAGCGGGTGCCGACTGCCGCGTCCAGCAGCAGCGCGGCGTTCAGGGCCTTGAGCGCGGCCGTGGGCTCGGCGTCGACGAGGGCTGCGGCCCGCAGCGTGTAGCGGGTCAGTGAGGTGACCGAGGCTGCTTCGGCGCCCTTGCCGCACACATCGCCCAGGAAGAACGCCCACCGGCCCCCGCCGACGGGGAAGACGTCGTAGAAGTCACCGCCCACTTCCTGCGGGGAGGCCGTCTTGTAGTGGCAGGCCAACTCCAGCCCCGGTACCGCGGGCAGTGCCGGGGGCACCAGGGTCCGCTGCAGGGTGGAGGCGAACGCGGCGATGGCCGCCTTGTCCCGCTCCGCGCGCTGCCGGGCCTCTTCCTCCGCCTGGCGCTTGTCCTGCTCGACCTTGCGACGCTCCTGCTCGGCGCGCACCACGCGCAACGCCGACAGCCGCAGCTCCAGCTGGTCACGCACTACCGCGGCCAGGTCCGCGAGCGTGGCCGAATCCGCCTCGCTGATCTCGCGGGGGCGGGTGTCCAGGACGTTGACCGTGCCCAGCCGGTACCCGTCGGCGGTGATGATCGGAGCGGCGGCGTAGAACCGCACCCCCATCGGGCCGGCGACCAGCGGATTGGAGCAGGCGACCGGATCGAGCAGGGTGTCGGGGATGACAGTGGTGTCATCCGTCAGGACCGCCGAGGCGCACAGCCCCGGATCCCGGCCGATCTCGGTGACACCCTCCAAGCCGTGCGTGGCCTTGAACCAGATCCGGTCCTCGTCCACGATCGTCACCGTCGCCACCGGCACCTCGAACAGGCGCGCGGCCAGCGCCGCGACCCGGTCGTAGGCGCCGTCCGGCGGAGTGTCGAGAATGTCGTAACGGCGCACCGCCGCCATCCGCGCCGCCTCGACCGACGCGGCCAGAGGTTCCTTCGGTGCTATCGCAGGCGGGCTCGCTTGCTCCGGCATGTTCCTCGTCTCGTCATCCCCCCCAGGAAGGCACCGACCAGACAGTCAGCACCCCGAAACCCTACCGAACGCCCCAGCGTCACCGCTCAGGAGACGTCGCCGAGCGGCCGGTCCAGAAGTTGCGGAAGACGCCCGTGACCCACGGACGTACGCGCTCGCGGTCAGCCAATGTGACAGTGCCCACGTACTCCCCCACGATGTCGTTCCGGCCGGTGGACTCCACTCGGTGGAGTGGATGCCGGACACCGTCGGTGCGCACCACCGGGTGCGCTCAGTGGCCGGCCTCCCGGCCGCGGAAGCGTCGACGGGCGCAGCAATCGGAGAGGCCGGTGTGTCGGCGGGCGAGCCGGGAGCGGATCGAGGGCGGGTCGGCCGACGCGGAGGGCAAGAGCGCCGGGTGCCCGCCGTTATGGCTCGACGCGCCGGTCATGGACCGGGCGAGCCGCGGCACGGCGGCACCCAGCCGGCACACCGCGGGGGACCTGCCAGGTCCCCCGCCGGCGAAGCACGCCGCGCCCGCCGGCCTTGGGCTGGAGCAGGCGGTGTGGGGCAACGGTGAATCCGGACGCCGTCGGTTCCCCGGCACTGCTGCCGGGGAACCGACGGCGTCGGCGTGAGGTCAGCGCTCCGCCGTACCGTCGCTTCCGTAGGAACGGCGCACCGCGTCGGCACCCTTGTCGGTCTGGGCGTCGTACTTGTCACCCGTACGCTCGTCAACCGCCCGTTCGGCGCTGGCCACGCCCTTGTCGGCCTGGCCCGGGTGGCCCTTCGCCATCTCCTTGGCCTTGTTCGCCATGTCTCCCAGCTTGCCCATGGGTACCTCCCGTAGGTAGCGCGTGCGTCGTACCCGACCGCAGGTACCCTTCAGATCCCGCTTGTCACCCCCCGATCCCCAGCAGGAAGACTCCGGCCGTACCGCGATGCCGGCGTCGAGGACCCGGCAAGCACAGGCGAGGAGCGTTTGCCCGGGCGCAGGCCCGGCGGCACGGCGGCACGGCACGACGTCAACGGCCGGCGGACACGGCGCGCGGCCGGAACCAGTCCCGCCATCGCAGGCTACGGGTGGGCACTCCACAGCAGAAGTGACGGCACCGTCAACGCGTGAAAGGCTGACCGGCATGATCACGAAGGCCGACGGACGATATCGAGAGCTGTTCCTTCGAAACGGTCTGCGGGCGGCAGACGTGGTGCTCGCCCACCGTGAGGCGCTTGGTGTCCTACGAGATGACATCGAGACCGCCCACCTCGACGCCCACAGCGACACAGCCTGGCCCGTGGAGGCGATACCCGCCTACGAGCGGGCGCTGTCGATGGCCCGAACCAGGACGGACGCGGGCACCCGCTCAAAGGGGGACGATCTGATGGGAATCGACATCGACGTCCGAGACGACATGCAGTTCGACGTGCTCCAGACCCTGGCGCCCTTCACCATTCACGCCGAGGCATGGCGGCGAAACCGCGTAATCTTCAGCGCCGGCGACACAGGCACAGCCCTGTGGATCGCCGTCACAGCACCACAAGAAGCACAGCTCCTGGCACGCCTCGACGCCGCGGGCGTCCCACCAACCGCATTCACGACACACCCCCACAGATGACCACACCGCCCCATCCCGTGGACATGCAGGCAGAACGAAGCAGCCGTCCCAGCGGGACGGCGGCCAGCAGCGCCGAGGCAACCGGCCAGGCAGGCCCTGGACCAGGGCACGGTCGAGGCATCGGACACCAAACGGAACCGTGAGGCAGGCGCAGCGGACCCGCGGCCGGACCGCGGTAGGCGGGCCGACGAGTACCACCGGACCGGGCAACGCACCAGGACCGGGGCCGATCGCGGCCGCAGCGGCGGGAGCGGGGATCGAGTGGCGGCGCCAAGCCGACCGGGACCGGGACACGGCACAGCGGCGAACGGCCGGGACGGCGCAGGCAGCCAACTCGATCCGGACAAGACGGCCCGGCGACGCCAGGCGGTCACGCGGTCGGACGGTGACCGGCGGGTCGGTGACGTGGGCCAGACTGGGCAGCACGACGGCGTCGGGGCGCCGAATAACTGGGGCGGACACCGGGCCGACCCGCGGCCAGGACGGCGAAGCGGCGCGGCGGCAGGGTCATACGGCGATCGACGGTGTACGGCCGGACACCGCCCCCCCCCCGGCGGCGGGACGTGGCGGCGCTGCTGTACGGCAGCGCGGCCGGAACCCGGCCAAGCGCGTCGAAGCTGAACGGCGCGGTGTCGGAGGCCGGGACGGCGCCGTACGGAGCGGCCAGCAGGACGGCGTCGCCAGCGACCACAGGGCGGCGCCCGACGACGGCGACGCGGCGAGACGGTAGGGCCCGTACGGATGAGCTCCGGCGGCCGGAAGGAGGCCAAGGAACGGGCAGGGCGACGGTGGGCCGGGACGGCGGCGCCGTACGGAGCGGCTGGCGGGACGACGACGGCGTCAGCACCGGGACTGTACAGCGGCCAACCGGGAGGCGGAGGCCGATGGGTGAGCGCCGGCGGCCGGACACCGCCCTCCGCAGCGGCACAGCGGCGCCTGCGACGGGCCGGACGACGGTCGACGACTGGCCGGAGCCGCGATCGACGGTGCGGCCGGGGCCCTGCCGCAGGCGGCCGGGAGGCGGAGGCCGTACAGACGAGCGCTGGCGCCCGGGACGAAGCGGTGACGGGGACGCCGGGACGGCGGCCGACGACGGGGAGACCAGGCAACGGAGCGACGGAGCGGGACACCGTACGGGAGTCGACGGCGGTAGTGGTCGACGGGCGAGCGCCGGTGGCCTGGACGGTCGGACACCCCCGGCGACAGCCGACGACGGGGCGGCGGGACGGCGCCGAAGCGACGGTCGACGACGGCGACGGGCGGCGCGGCGACAGGCGGCGCGGCGACAGGCGGCGCGGCGACAGGATGACGGGGCCGTGCGGCACCCAGTCGGAAGGCGGAGGCCGTACGGACAAGCACCGGCAACAAGGCGCGGCGGCAGGACGGCGAGCGCCCGCGTCGACGGCGGTACGACGCGGGGCCGGACACCGCGCGCGGCGGCCGGACACGGCGGCGCCGTACGGCGGCCGACGGCAGGGCCGAGCGCTGGCGGCCTGGACGGCGCCGAAGAACGAGGAGCACGGCCCGAAGTACAAGGAACAGGACGCGGCCAGGAACGCTGCCCTGGGCGACGGTCAGCGGCGGGCCGGCACCGGGCTGGCACCGGGCCAAGGGGCGGCGACGGGCTCGCCAGCCGCGGGGACGCCGGCAGGCGCGGCAGCCGGAGAGGCGGGCTCGGTCAGCAAGGAATCAGGCTGGGCGATCGCTCATGAGCGTCAGGCGCTGGCCGTACACCGCTTGGCCTCGTTCTTTCCTGACGGTCTGCCGACGGACTGCCGACGGACTACGGAGCAGATCTGCCGCATGTGGGCGATTCAACGCATGGGTTCTGTGTGCTTCCGTGCGCCCCGTCGTGTGGCTTCACTGCTCGGCGGTTCCGGGGAAGTAGTGGAGGCAGCGATCGGCCGGGCCGACCCGGCGGCACCATCCCGCCCGGCGGGCCCCACGGAGGCGAGGAGTTGGACATGGGCAATCCATCGGCCCGGGATGTCGGCGAATGGTACGACCGCTTCGGGGGCCTGTATGGCCTGACCATGGGCGACAGCATGCATCTTGGCATGTGGACCGACGGCGTACGGGCGCAGACGGGAGAGCTGACAGCCGACGAGATGTGGGAGGAGCTCACCAAGGCCCAGGACTCCTGGACCGACAGCCTCATCAGCGAGGTCGGACTGCTGCCGGGACAGCGGATGCTGGATGTCGGCTGCGGCACGGGCCGGCCCACTGTACGGATCGGTGCCGAGTCGGGCGCGAGCGTGCTCGGTGTGACGGTCAGCACCGCTCAGGTCCGGGCCGGACGCGACCGCGCCTCGAAGGCGGGACTGTCCGACCGCGTCGCCTTCGAACAGGCGGACGCCATGGCCCTGCCCCAGGAGTCCGAGACCTTCGACGCCGCGTGGGCCATCGAGTCGTTCGCGCACTTCTCCGACCGCCCCGCGGCGATCCGCGAGGTTCGGCGGGTGCTGCGGCCCGGCGGCCGCTTCGTCCTCGCGGACTGCTACGAAGCCGAGCCCTTCACTCCCGAAGAAGTCCAACTCTTCCAGGCCGCGTTCGCCCTCTCCCGCCTTCCCGCCGGTCCCGAGGACTACTCCCGCATGCTCGACGAAGCCGGCTTCACCATCCACCACACCCGTGACATGACTCGAGAGTTCAAACCCACCTACGACCTCATCCCACGCCTGTTCGCCGCAAGGCGCGCCCAGATCACCGAGCTGGTGGGCACCGACGCGATGGCGCGGCTCGACACCCTCTACCCGCGCATCCTGACCCTGTGCCGGAACAAAATGGGATACATCATGGTCAACGCCGTGAAGACCCCCTGACGGCGGCCAAGCCCGCCCCGACTCCTGGCCAGGCACAGCTGGGCGAGGGCGAGCAGGACCTCGCCACGGAGGTCCGCGCCGGCCTTCGCCGCGCTGGTCTTCGCCGTGGCGGCCTTCCGGGCCCGGGACACAACGGCCTCGAACTGGATGACCGTGCTCACGATGATGCCCCTCTCGGTGTCGAGTGGCGCGCGGCCGGCCCGGCGGACCGGCCATGGTGCTGTACGGCACCGCCCCCCGGGGACCCGTGGACGCGCCCGAGGGCACGGCGGTCTCAAAGGGCCCTGACGGGCTTCGGCGCAACGCCGGCGAGGCGGTCCAGGCGCTCACACAGGGCACGCACCAGTCAGGCCCGGCCCTGGACGCAGCACACGATGCCGTACGACGACCGGTGGAACGGCGGGCGCCAGCAACAAGGCGAGAGGGCGGGCAACAGCGGGCCGGGGCGGCCGGACACCGCGCGCGACGACGGCGCCGCACGGCGATCGGCCGGAACCCGGGCCGAGGACAGCAACACGACGTCCACGCCGACCATAGGGCCGGACGACGACGGACCGCTCCATGTCCACCAGGGCGCGGAAGGACAGCACGATGTCGTCGGCGACGCCCATCAGGCGGGCGGCCCACCGGACCCGCGCGTTCTCGGCCTCGGTGTACACGTCGTCCGCGCTGCACATCTGGATCGCGTGGCACACGAGGCGCGGAACGGCCTGCCAGGTTTCCACATCGGTGCAGGTAGCCAACAGCAGGCCTTCAGGTCGGCCTTACGGTAGTCGAAGTCCCTGTCCACCGTGCCCTCACCGACCTCCCGGTCGTAGGACACGATGTCGTCGTGCAGGCTGACTTTGCCGTCTGCCGGACTCATCAGTACTCAGCCCGAGAACGTGACGCGAGCATCCTCCCGCTTCCACCTGATCTCCTGCCGGGCTGATGCCGCTTCTGCCCACAGGAAGCCCGCCGCACCAGGGCGCGTGGCAGTGGCACGATACTGCCGACATGCCCGGGGCGTCCGGGGCGAGTTCAGCGCCCCAGGCTCTCGGCGATGGCGGTGTCGAGCAGGTTCGGCCGGCCAGGAAGGCCGAGTCCGGCTGCGGGGCCGGGGTCGAGGTGGAGGTCGTGCAGCAGGAGGTCGGGGAGGTGAGCGAGCGTGAGGCCCGACTGATGGCCGGTGAGGGATTCGAGGCTGCCTGCCAGGTGCAGGGCCGTCCTTAATACGGCAGAAGGCAGGCGGCGCACGGGGCGCGCCCTGTGCACGGCTGAGGCGACACGAGCAATCATGTCCTGCCAGGAGAGGTTGTCCTCCACCACCGGGAGGTCCTCTCCCGAGGCGTGCTCCAGCGCCGCGACCGCCACCTCGGCGACGTGCCGCGCGCTGGTCACGGCGGTGCTGCCGTCCGGCGCGTACAGGGGCCACCGCGACCGCGCCCATGACTCCAGCGGGCGGCACCAGTCCGGGCGCCTGCCGATGGCCGCGCCGAAGACGAACGGCACCTCCAGCACTGCAACTGGCAGGTTCGGCCCGGCTGCTGCCCGTCCTTCCTGTGCTTGCTCGACGCGGCTGCGGATGTAGGGGTGCCGGATCGCGAGGTGCCACGTCGGGTGGTGACGGTGGATGCAGGTGAAGTACGAGCCGATAACGGCCGCCCGGGTGAGTCCCTCCTGGCGGGCCGCCGTCAGCAACGCGACGACCGGCTCGACGTTGGCCCGGCGCAGCGTGGGGTAGGCGGGCCTGCGCAGCGGACGGCGATCGTCCAGGCCGGCCGCGAACACCACGCCGTCATGGCCCGCCAGCACCTCGCGCCAGTCGCCGACCGAGGCGGCGGAGACGTCGAGGGCGTGGTCGATTCCGGGCCGGTCGGTGCGTGCCAGGGCGGTTGTCACGTGGCCCCGCCGCTGGAGTTGAGTCACTGTGTGCTGCCCGAGCAGTCCGCTCGCGCCGACAACGAGAATCTTCACCCGTCGAACCCTTCCACCGCCTCGTCCCGGCTGCAAGAACGCCGCGTGCCGCCGCCACCCCCCTGCTCGGACTGGGAGGCTGGTTGGCGTTCCACCGGGCCGACGGCCGGCCTGCGGCCGTGAAGGGAGAACGACGGATGTCTCAGTGGGCGGCACGCGGCACACCCCACCAGAGCGGGCGCACCGCCGTGGTGACCGGTGCGAACAGCGGGCTGGGGTCTCGACCGCCCTCGAACTCGCCAGGCATGGTGCCCGCGTGGTGCTGGCCTGCCGCGACCTGAGGCGCGGCGAGGGGGCGGGACGGCTGGCCGCCCCCCTCGGCCGCGTGGGTCGGCGGCTGGCGACAGGGCGAGGTGGGCGGACACCGCGTACAACGACGGCAAAACCGTACGACGACTGACGACGGCGGGTCGGAGCCGCAGTCGACGACGCGGCCGAGGCCCTGTCACGGTCGGTCGAAAGGCGGAGGCCGTACAGACGAGGGTCGACACCCGGGATGAGGCGGTGACGGAAGCGCCGGGATGGCAGCCGACGACGGGGAGACCAAGCAGCGGAGCCACGGAGCCGGACGCCGTACGAGGGTCGACGACAGTGGTGGTCGACGGGCGAACGCCGACGGCCCAGGGCGGCAGCGGGCCGGGACCGCCGGACCGCGGCATGTCGCCCAGGCCTGCGATCGGGTGCTCGACGAACCGCGCCCACCACCGGTCCCCCGCATGCGGTGTCGAGCCGAGTCGAGCGGCGACATCCTTGTTCGACGCACCCGCCGCGCAGGTCAGGATGATCCGGCACCGCAGGGCCCACGCCTGCGACGTGGAGCGGCGCCGCACCCACTCCTCCAGCGCACCCCGCTCCTCATCCGGACAGGACCAACTCGGCCTTCGGCCGCCCAGTACGCGCCACCCCGCAGCCCTGCACATCTGAACAGAATTCCTGACTCAGAAGACCAGGTGGTTGATCCTTTCCCGTGCCCCCAGAATGGGATGCCACGGCCAATGCATCACCCTCAGGGTTTCTACGGTTCGTCCTGCATGCCGACTCCTTCACCACCTCCTCGGTCGGGGTGATCACGCTGAGCGTGGTTCTGCTCACGCTCGTCTCCACCGACACCGTCGCGGGTCTCATCGCCGCGGTGGTGCTCTTCACAGCCTGGGTCGCTATCGGCTGGACCGGTCGCAGGCATCAACGGCGGAGCGCAGGAGGAGAGAGCCAGCGAAGCGGCGCGGCAGCGGGCTGAGCAGGCGACGAAGGACAGGTCGTTACGGTTGGACATGCCGGTCACCACCCGGCAAGGGCGGACCGTCCGGCCCGGCACCACGACCGTTGACGACGAAGCGGAGGGGACGCTCGACGGGCTCCGCCAAGCAAGACCGGTACCACCCGGACCAGGCCGGAACGGCAGGCGGCACGGCGGCCAGGACGGCAACCAGTCTCGACGCAGAACACCGAGAAGGGCCTCAACCGGGCCACCGGGGTGCCGAACGGAGCGGCGCGGCCCCGGCCATGGCCCGCGGTCGACTTGACGGCGAGCGCCAGCCGTTACGGCTGGGCGTGCCGATCGTGGGCCGGACGGCCACCGGGGCGCCGAGCGGTCCCGTATCGGCGGCACCGGAACCGGCCACCGCCAACGACAGGCGGGCCGACAGGTTCCCGGGGCACGGCGGCGCAACCGGCGACATCCGTCTGCCGCCTGGCACCGGGCCAAGGGGCGGTGACGGGCCTGCCGGCCGCGGAAATGCCGACGGGCGCAGCAATCGGAGAGACTCGTGTGTCGGCGGGCGAGCCGGGACTATCCGGAGACCGTTATGCGCCTGGGCATCCTCGGCATCGTGCCGACGCTTCGAAACGTGGGGGGTGCTTCGAAACGTGGGGGGTCCTGCACGGCACGGCGTCCTCAACTGCCCATTTATTCCGCGTGTACCCGTGCATGCGACGGTGTTCCCGGCCTCAAGCCCCACCAGCGGACGGAGTACGCGTGACCACGGCAGCCGCTTACGAAAACCGGGCGATCCTGAAGTACCGGATCTCCTTCACCGCGGGCCCCGACCTCGAAGGAACGATCGAGCGCATGTCGGGCACCACCGTGGTCGGGAGCACCTACTACCACGGACAGCCCGAGCCCAAGGGCAAGTTCGCGGGCCAGTACCGACACGACAAGGATCCGGAGAGGCAGACCGTCAACCTCCTAGCCAACGCGATCTTCGAGCGGCTCGGCTGCAACGACGACCAGTACCTGGCCGAGATCCTGGCGCAGGTCACCGGGGGCAGCATCGCGCTCTACTCCGATAAGGGCCCCTGCCACTCCTGCCGGGCGGTCCTCAAGCAGTTCCTGCAGGACTACCCGATGATCGCCTCCTGCGTGGTGACCTACCGCAAGACGGACGGACGGGGCCGGCCGATCCTGGCCCTCGAACCCGCCGGAGGCGACCTCTACGGCTCCTACGGCTACGAGGACGCCGTGGAGGTCAACGGCAACTGGTGCAAGGTGCTGCGCTGACGCCGCCGGCCGACGAACCGGAGCGTTCGACGGCGCGGCCGCCCAAGCAACTGTTCGATCGGCGCTGTCACGTTGTTGGGCGTGCGGGCACCTGACGGTGTGTCGGTGCATGGTGAGGCCTGGGCTCAGTCCAGGGTGGACAGGCCAGCGGTGCCTGTGACCTGCTGCCAGATGGCGAAGCGGGTGGTCATTTCGGCTCGGTAGTCGGGGGCGGCCATCAGGTGGCGGCAGGGCCGGAAGTGCGGTGAGATACCGCTGAACGCGGACAGGAACCGCTGCGCCCCTCCAGCGGAGCGGAAGCCCTTCATCGCACGTTCACGCTGCCTCGTCGGCTGGTGGCTGTTCTCCGCCCGGTTGTTCAGCCCCTTGTGCGAGCGGTGCTCGACCGGGGGCATAACCTCGCGGTGAGCGGCGCCGTAGGAGCGGAGCTTGTCCGTGACAACCACCCGCGGCACCGTACGGGTCCTCTTCAACAGACGACGGAAGAATCGCCTGGCCACGGTCTTGTCCCGCCGGTTCCGCACCAGGATGTCCAGCACCATGCCGTCCTGGTCGACAACCCGCCAGAGGTACTTCCGCTCGCGGTTGATCGTGACGAAGACCTCGTCCAGGTGCCACTTGTCACCAGGCCGGGGCTGGCGGCGGCGCAGCGCATTGGCGTACTGCTGCCCGAACTTCACACACCAGCGGCGGATGGTCTCGTAGGAGACGATCACGCCGCGCTCCAGCATCAGCTCCTCGACCTCACGGAAGCTGAGCGGGAACCGGAAGTACAGCCACACGCAGTGGGAGATCACCTCGACCAGGTACCCCTGTACGACGGCGACGCGCTCCCCACGGACGATCCCCCTCCACCATGATCAACCTGAAGATCGTTCCACCCGCTCAGCCGGCGTGACAGTGTCCCCAGGACGCCGGGGCCGGCGAGCAGCAGCTGCGCGCCATCGCCGCCGAGGGCCTCGGCCCTATGTACTTCCGTGACGGAGGCCGCCGCGCTCACGGCCTGGACGTGGAGTTCATCGACGTGAGGCACCTGGAGTTCGAGCCGTAGCAGCCGCGCCGCACAGCTGCGAGCCCTCTCGTTGTGCGGCTGTCAGCGTGGGCCTGCTCCGCTTCATCCGAGGGATCGCCGTCGGGTTCTGGGCTCGGCTGGGCTTCCCTTACCCCTTCGACGCTGGATCAGCCCTCCGCGCCTGCTACGCCTTCCGTGCGGACGTCCAGCCTTGGCGGCGGAGGCTTTCGAAGCCGTCCAGGAGGAGGTCGAGGGCGAATTCGAACTCGAACTGGTCGTCGCAGCCGCCACCGACCGTGGAGCCCCCGTCGTGCGCGGCCGTCGCGGCCAGTTCCGCGATGTGCGGGTAGCGCGCCGCCAGGCCGGGGTCCGGTGGGCCGGAAGGGCCCGAGGTGTCGAACAGTTCCTGGCTGAAGCCGAGGAGGCGGCTGCCCATCGCGTGCATGACGTGGTGCGTGAGGTCGGCGGAGAGGCCGCCCTCCCGGAAGCTCCCGGCCATCGAGTCCAGGTACGCCAGCACGGCCGGGGTGGGGCCGGTCCGCGACTCGATGACCCGGACCGCCCAGGGGTGGCGCAGCAGGACCCGCCGGGCCGAGAGGATCCGCCCGCGGACCACGTGCTGCCAGTCGGGGCCCGAGGCCGGCGGGTCGATCTCGCCGACCACTGTGTCGACCATGCCGTCGAGCAACTCCTCCTTGTTGGCCACGTGCTTGTAGAGGGCCATCGGTACGACGCCCAGCTCCTGCGCGAGCCTGCGCATGCTGAGCGCGTCGATGCCGGTGGCGTCGGCGAGCGCGACGGCGGCGCGCAGGACGCGGTCCCTGTTCAAGGGGATCCGTTGCGTGCGCGTGGCTTCCTGCGGGGTCATTTCCGTTCGGCCCCTTCCCTCCTCGACAGCCTTCTCCTTGACGAGTGTACGCCGTACACCTATGGTCGCTGCCAGGTGTACGACGTACACCACCATGGAGCGAGGGGGGCTGGAGAAGATGAGTCCGGACCGGAGAACCGCGGTGGCCGCCGGGTCGCTGTTCCTGTTGACCGAGGGCGCCGCGATAGCCGGGGCGATCCTGTACCGCCCCTTGCTGGGAGCCACGGACGGCCGGCTCGCGCAGGGTGCCGACACACAGGCACTGCTCGGGGCGCTCTGCGAGATGGTGTTGGTGGTGGCGGTGGCCGGTACCGGGGCGGCGCTGTTCCCCGTCCTGCGGCGCCACGGCGAGGGGCTCGCGCTCGGGTACGCCTTCGGGCGGTTGCTGGAGGCGACCGTCATCGCCCTCGGGATCGTCGCCGTCCTGGCGCTCGTCACCCTGCGGCGGGACACGGGGACGGTGAACGGCGCCGACGTCGCGCTGGTGGCCGTGCACGACTGGACGTTCCTGCTCGGGCCCAACATCGCCCTCGGCCTGAACACCGTCCTGCTCGCGTACCTGGCGTACCGCGCACGGCTCGTACCGCGCTTCATCGCCGTGCTCGGGCTGGTCGGTGGACCACTGATCTGCGCCTCGGCCGTCGCCGTGATGTTCGGGGCCTACGCGCAGCTCTCCGTGGCGGGGGCAGCCGCCGCACTCCCGGTGTTCGCCTGGGAGCTGGGGCTGGCCGGGTGGCTGATCGCCAAGGGGTTCGGGCCCGTCTCAGGCAGCGCGTCCCGGGCAGACGGAGAAGTGGCTGATCCGGCAGGTGTCCGTCGGTGAGGTCGACCCGAGCCTGACGACAGAGCCGTCCGGGGGACGCGCCAGCCCTGCCCGGGTGGGGGACCATCATGATCTGCGAAAAGCAACGCCGCAGCGGGCGGCGGGACAGCGGCAGGATCGCGAAGCGGCGGGACGGCGCGGTGGCGCCGTGGGCGGGCCG
The DNA here is from genome assembly GCF_056432325.1 of Streptomyces sp. NPDC045287. Classification (NCBI taxonomy): domain Bacteria; kingdom Bacillati; phylum Actinomycetota; class Actinomycetes; order Kitasatosporales; family Streptomycetaceae; genus Streptomyces; species Streptomyces sp. NPDC045287. The sequence continues at coordinate 29,392 of NZ_JBWKJG010000022.1, read as the reverse complement.
AGCGGCGCCCGCCCCGCAGTCGCGAGCGAGGACGCCAAGAGCCGGGGCCGCGACAGCGCCGCGACGGGCGGGCGCGCGGCGCGACGCAGCGGCAGCCGGGTACCCGTGCCCCGGGCCTGAAGCGTCCCGCCGGGCGCGGTCGGCGCCCCCGAGGAGGCGGACCGGTGGCCGGGGCCGTCGGGCGGCGCGCTGCCCCCGGTCGGCCCGTCGGCGCCCCGGCGGGCGGCGGCGCCCGGCGGAGGTCCCGTACGCCTGCCCCGCCCGCTGCGGCAGGCCCCGAAGGGCCCCCGTGCCCCGGCGCGCGGGAGGGGCGGCGGGCCGGAGCCCGTCAGCTCCGGCGCGCCGCCCCCTTCCGTCAGGGCGTCACCTTCCGCGGTACGCCTGGTGGACGTCGAGCGAGGAGCGGTTGCCCTGCTTGTCCACGACCAGGGCGCGCAACGAGATCGCCTTGCCCTGGTCCGGGTTGCGCACCACGGCCCTGCCGTCGACCACGGTGAGCGCCGTCCAACTCTTCCCGTCGTCGTACGAGGCGTACACGGCGAGGGACTTGAGGTTCCCGCCCGCCGCGGCGCCCTGCACCGTCAGCGGCACGAGTTGGAGGTGCCGGGCCGGGACGGTGCCGTCGAGGCCGACGGCGGCGCCGAAGCGCACCGTGGAGACGGGCAGCCGGGTGGCGGTCGTCGTCTGCCGGGAGCGGAACTCCCAGCTCGCGTCGATGCGCGTGGAGGCGGCCGCCACGGCGGGGTCGCGCGTGACCGACGTCGACAGCCGGTACCGGGCGTCGCCGGCGGGCACGGTGAAGGGGGCCCGGTCGATCGGGGCGTCGCTCTCCGCGATCTTCACCCCGTCGCGGTGGAGCGTGGTCCGCGCCGACGTGTGGAGCGTGCGGCCCGCGTGCCCGCGGCCGTCGGAGAAGAGCGGGACGTCACCGGAGATCTCGTCCCCCTCGCGGGAGAGCCCGTACCGCGCGTCGACCAGGGGGCCGATGACCGCCGTGTTGAAGACCTCGTGGTAGGTCTGCCCGCCGCGGTACTCCTTGGGTTCCTCCGGCGCGAAGCTCACCTCCGTGGCCCAGCTGTCCCCGCTGCGGGCCATCTGCTGGAAGCCCATGTCCCAGCGCGCGCCGTCGAGCGTCGACAGGTACAGCGTCTGCTCGGTGGGGAGCTCCCGGGCGGACGAGGAGGGCGCGAAGAAGTTCGGCGGCGCGTCGGGGACGGTGGCCGTGGGGAAGAGGAAGCCGCTCTTGCCCGGGGCGGAGGCGCCGAGGCCCACCCGCACGGCGGCCATGTCGCCCGTGCCGAGGTGCCGGGTGACTCCGGTGGTGAACCGGTCCGAGCCGCCGCCCAGCGACACGCGGTAGTCCTTCGGGCCGTTGGTCCACACCCCCGACCACAGCTGGGTGAGCCCGGAGGTGACCGCCGGGCCGAGGTGCGCGGTGCGCAGGCCCGCGAACGACCGCATCGCGAGGAAGGTCATCTGACCGAAGTCGCCCTGTTGGTAGGAGAAGACCGCGACGGCGCTCTCCGGTGCCGCGTCGCGGTCCGGCACGGTGATGTCCACCGGCTTCGCCGCGCGCGCGTCGAGGGTGACGGTCTGCGTGCCCGTGACGTTGAGCACCGGCTGGACCAGCCAGTTGGTGCCCGTCTCGGAGCCGTCGACGTGGGATTCCAGGAAGTACGTGCCCTTCGGCAGGCGGACCGTGTCCGTGGCCGATTCCTCCGAGAGGTACACCTCCTTGCCGAACAGGTCCTCGGTGACGCCCCTGACGGAGGTGCCGTAGCTCGCGGCGGCCTGCCCGTCGCGGCCGACGTGGTCGAACGTCACGTCGTAGGACTCGACCTCGCGCTCCACCACCGCCGGGGTACGGACGCCCTGCCCGTCGCCGACGGCCAGGACCTGGACGGAGTACAGGCCGTCGAGCGTGCCGCCGAGCCGGGTGTCCGCGGACAGGTCCACGGAGGCGGTGCCGCCCGCGGGGACGGTCACCGTGTCGGCGCCGAGGGTGAACAGCCCGTCCGGGCCGGGCTCGCCGCGGGGGTCGCGGACGTCGAGCGTGAGGGCGAGGGTCACCGGCTCGTCACCGGTGTTGCGGTAGGTGACCTTCTCGGTTTGGACCGGGTCGTCGGCGTGGGGCCACTGCGCGACGCCGAAGTTCAGGGCCGCCGGCTGGGCGAACACGGTCTGCTCCAGCGCCGCGTCGACCCGGACGCGGCCGGTTCCCCCGGCGAGGAGGCCGTAGGGGCCCTCATCGGTGGAACCGGTCAGGGCGCCCTTGAGTTCGGCGTACGTCCAGTGCGGGTTCCGCTGCTTGAGGATGGCTGCGGCACCGGCGACGTGCGGGGTCGCCATCGACGTGCCGGAGATCGTCAGGTAGCCGTCGGGGCTCTGGCCGTGCCGTTCGGCCAGGGCGCTGCCGGGCGCGGCCGCCGCGGTGATGTCCACTCCGGGTGCGGTGACGTCGGGCTTGACGCCCCCGTCGCCGGTGCGCGGGCCGCGGCTGGAGAAGTCGGCCAGCGCGCCGGAGTCGTCGACCGCGCCGACGGTGAGCGCGGCCTCGGCGCTGCCCGGGGACTCCACCGTGGAGGCGCCGGACCCCGAGTTGCCGGCCGCGACGGCGAAGAGGACGCCCTTGTCGGCGGAGATCTGGTTGACGGCCGCTTCCAGCGGGTCCAGCTCGGGCGTGTCGGTGCTGCCGAGGCTGAGGTTGACGATGTCGGCGCCCTGGGCGACCGCCCATTCGATGCCCGCCAGGATCTGCGAGTCGCTGCCGAAGCCGTCGTCGTCGAGCACCTTGCCGCTGAGCAGTTTCGCGCTGGGGGCCACGCCCTTGTGGGCGCCCCCGGACCTGGCGCCCGTCCCGGCGGCGGTGGAGGCGACGTGGGTGCCGTGCCCCTGCCGGTCCTCGGCGTCGGCCGCCGACGAGAAGTTCCGCTCGGCGACCACCCGGCCGGCGAGGTCCGGGTGCGTGGCGTCGACGCCCGTGTCCAGCACGGCGATCGTGACGCCCGTGCCGTCGTACCCGCCGGCCCACGCCTTCGGCGCGCCGATCTGCGCCACGCTCTTGTCCAGGCTCGCCCGGCGCCCGCCGTCGAGCCAGACCCGGCTGATGCCGGGAGCGGGCGCGGCGACGGCGGCGCGCCGGGTGTCGGTGAGCGCGGACCACAGCGCCCCGGCGTCCGCGGCCGGGGTCTGGACGGCTTCCGCGTTGAGCGCCCCGAACGTCCTGCGGACCGCGCTGCCCTCGGCCTCGCGCACCTCGGAGCGGGCCGTCGCGGCGGAACCGCTGTATTGGACGATCACCTTGAGGCCGCCGCGCTGCGCGGCGAGGGTTTCGGGGCGGGTCAGTTCGGTCAGGTCGAACAGTCGCCGGTCGAGCTTGCCGGTGGCGATCAGGCGTTCCGCGTCGGCGGGCACCGCGAGGGTGCGCCCGTTCTGGACCCGTACCCACACGGGGATCTTCTCGCGGCCCTCGCCGCGCTCGATGCGGACGGGCCTGCCCTCGGCGTCCACGCTCACCCGGTCACCGGTGATCAGCGTGACGTGCTTCAGCGGCGCGGTGGCCTTCCCCGCCTCGGCGGGGCCTGTGGCGCCCGGGGGCGTCGCCCCGGCGGGGGTGCCGAGGCCCGTGGTGAGGGTGACGACGGCCGTGGCGAGGGCCAGGGCCGCTGTCCGGCGCCGGGCTCTCCGTAGGGATCTGTACAACTCTGCTCCTGTCGAGGGGGCGGATCGCCCGCCCGTGCCTCCGGGTCCTTCCGGGCCCCGCGGGGCGTGGGTGCCGCTCCCGTGGGGCCCGGGCCGGAGGGTGGTGGGCTCGACGCGTCTTCCGCGTCGCTGCGTTGTTCGCCAGAGCAGTTCACCGGCCCGTGGGTTGTTCAGCAGCCCCGTTCCGTGCTGCTGAACAACTGTTTTCGCACGTGGCCGGTGGGGTTCGCGCCGATGGGGGGAGATACGTTCCTCCTGTGCGAAGGGCCTTGATCAGTTGAACGGGGGCGGTGTGGGACGACCGGAGAAGGAGCTCGATCCGACGGCGGGGCAGGTGCCGCGCTTCGCCCACGAGTTGCGCGAGCTGCGCCGGGAGGCCGGGGGGCTGTCGTACCGGGAGATGGCCCGGCGCGCCGGGTACTCGGTGACGGCGCTCTCCCAGGCCGCCGCCGGGAAGAGGCTGCCGACGCTGCCCGTCGCCCTGGCGTACGCGGTTGCCTGCGGCGGGGACCCCGAGGAGTGGGAGCGCCGCTGGCGCGCCGCCGAGGCGGAGCACCTCGCCGAACTCGCCTCCGGCACGGACGACGGGAGCGACCCGCCCTACCGCGGCCTCGCCCGCTTCGAACCCGAGGACGAGGCGGTCTTCTTCGGGCGGGGGCAGCTCACCGACGAGCTGACGGACCTGGTCGCCGCGCACCGCTTCTCCGTGGTCTTCGGACCGTCCGGCAGCGGCAAGTCGTCCCTCCTGCGCGCCGGTCTCATCCCCCGGCTGCGCCGGTCTCGGGCCCCGCTGCCCCGGGCGGCCGCCCTGCGGGTCCTCACGCCGGGCGAGCACCCGATGCGGACCCACGGCAGGCTGCTCGTCCCGGCCGGCGGGGAGGGCGAGACCTGGCTGGTCGTGGACCAGTTCGAGGAGGTGTTCACGCTCTGCGCCGACCCGCGGGAGCGGGACGCGTTCCTCACCGCCCTGCTGGCCGCCCGCCGGGCCGACAGCCGGCTGCGGGTGGTGCTCGGCGTGCGCGCCGACTTCCATCCCCGGTGCCTCGCCCATCCCGGGCTGGCCGCCGCCTTCCGGGAGGCCGCGCTGCCCGTGGGCCCGTTGACCGCCGCGGAGCTGCGCGGGGCGATCGTGAAGCCGGCGGCCGCCTGCGGGCTCATCGTCGAACGGGCCCTGACCGCGCGTCTGGTGGAGGAGGTCGCCGACGAGCCCGGCAGCCTCCCCCTGCTCTCCCACGCCCTGCTGGAGACCTGGCGCCGCCGCCGCGGCCGCACCCTGACCCTGGAGGGGTACCGCGCCGCGAGCGGGCTGCACGGCGCCCTCGCGCAGACGGCCGAGGACCTGTACGCGGACCTCACCCCCGCCCAGGCCGAGGCGGCCCGCCGCATCCTGCTGAGCCTGATCACCCCGGGCGAGGGTGCCCCGGACACCCGCCGCCCCGTCAGCCGCTCCGAGGTCGTCCCCGCCGGGGCGGAGTCGGACGCGCACGCGGTCCTCGACCGGCTGGCCCGTGCCCGGCTCGTCACGCTGGACCAGGACACCGTGGACCTGGCCCACGAGGCGCTGATCACCGCGTGGCCGCGGCTGCGCGACTGGATCGACGAGGGTCGCGAGCGACTGCGCCGCCACCGGCGCCTGACCCAGGCGACCCACAACTGGCTGGCCCGGCAGCGCGACGGCGGGGCGCTGCTGCGCGGCGGTGAGCTGGCCGAGGCCGAACTCGCCTTCGCCTCCGCCCGGGACCAGCGGGAGCTGGCCCGGGCGGAGCGGGAGTTCCTGCGGGCCAGCACCGCGGCCCGCACCCGGGCGCGGTGGACCCGCCGCACGGTGACCTCCGCGGTGGCGCTGCTCGTCGTCCTCGTCACGGTGGCCGGAGCGGCGGCCTGGCAGCAGGGCCGCGACAGCCGGCAGCAGCGCGAGGAGAGCCGCCAGCAGCGCGAGGAGGCCGCCGCCCGCCGCGTGGCCTCGCTGGCCCAGGGCGTGCGCGCCTCCGACCCGGTCCTGGCGATGCGCCTGAGCCTGGCCGCGTGGACGCTCAAACAGACGACGGAGACCCGCTCGGCGCTGCTCGGGGCGTTCGCACAGCCGGAGGCGGACACGTACGACGTCCCGGACGGGGACAACCCGACGATGACCTCCGACGCGGTACCGGTCCGCCTCAGCGCGGACGGCCGCACCGTCGTCACCACCGGCGAGTCCGGGGTGCGGGCGTGGGACGTCACCACGCGCAGGGCGGTCGGACCGCCGGTCCCGACCTCCTACGACAGGCGGGTGACCGGGATCAGCCCCGACGGGCGGACGGCGCTGCTGTCCCGGACGCAGGGCGAGGGCCCCGACGTCCAGCGATGGGACCTGGCGTCGGGCGAACCGGTCGACGACCCCCGGCGGACGAACGGTTCAGTCGACGGCTACGCGCCCGACGGCCGCACCGTCGTGGAGACGTGGCTCGGCGGGAACGGCCGGGGCCGCCTCGGGCTGCGGGACGCGCGGGGCGGCCGGCTCCTGATCGAGCGGCCCACGGGGCTCGACCCGAGGTGGGCCGTGAGCCCCGACGGCCGCCTGCTGGCCCTGTGCGCGCGGGGGGCCGGCGGGAGCGCGGGGAAGGAGGCCACCGCCCTGGAGGTCTGGGACGTCGCCCAGCGCCGCAGGCTGCCCGCGACGTGGTCCGGCGCGTGCGCCGCGGAGTCCTTCGCGTTCACCGGGGGCGGCGGGACCCTGATGGCGCGGTCCCCCGACGGGCTGCGCCTGTGGGACCCGGTCGCCGGGCGGGAGCGCACCCCGGTCCGCCACCCGGGCCTGACCGACGCGACGGCGAGCCCCGACGGGCGGTTCGCCGTGGCGGCGGACAACCGCGAGGTCCTGCTGTGGCGCCTGGCCTCGCCCGGGGAGCCGGTCTTCCGCTTCCCGCTGGCCAACGAGGCCGCCACCCAGCTCAGGATCGACACGGCGGCCGGGGTGATCCGTTACGTGACCGAGCGCCACCGCTCGGACACCGTCGTGCGGACGGTGTCCTACGGCCCCGCGATGGCCGCGGACTGGAACCCGGAGCCCGCCTCCAAGGGCGCGTTCAGCCGGGACGGCCTGACCCTCGCGGTCGACCGCCGCCGGGGCGGCACGTCGTACTTCGAGGCGTACCGCGTCCCGAACGGACGCCGGCTGGCCCGCACCCCCGCCGTCCCCTGCTCGGAGGGCAGCCCTCCCCTGGGCGACGACGAGTGCTACACCCTGCTCGCGCTCAGCCCCGACGGCCGGACCCTGGTCCACGGCAGGACGAGCCTGTTCGGGGACGACGAGCGGAAGGACTACCGGCAGTTGGTCCTGTGGGACGTGCGGGCCGACGCGCCCGTCCGCCCCCTGGCGGACCCCCACCCGCCCTACTCGGCGCGGCTGCCCATGACCGGGCTCGCCTTCACCCCGGACGGACGGTCCCTGCTCGTCACCCGCTACGGCATGGACACCGTCGACATCTGGGACCTGTCCCGCAGGCAGCGGACGCGGCCCGCCGACCAGTCCCGGTCCCACTTCACGGTGCTCGACTTCTCCCCGCGCCCCAGCACGCCCCTGGTGCGCCCCGACGGCCGGCTGGTCGCCACCCCCCGGCACACCTTCGCCCTGCCCACGGGCCGGGTCACCTCGCGCGGCCTCCACATGGACGCCACCGGCGTGCTCGCCTTCAGCCCGGACGGCGCCCACCTGGCGGTCGGCGACGGCGCGGGAGGGGTGACCCTCTGGGACGGCGACGTCACACGGCGGCGCGGGGCCCTCCTCGGCGCCCAGAACGCCGCCCGCCGGGGCACGGTCGAGGCCGTCAAGGCGCTGGCCTTCTCACCCGACGGGACGACCCTGGCCGTCGCGGGCGACGGCGGCACGCTCCAGCTCTGGGACGTGGCGTCGGGCCAGCCGCTGGGGTCGCCGCTGCCGACGCCGGGCGACGGCATCGTCGCGGTGGCCTTCTCCCCCGACGGCCGCACCGTGCACAGCGCGGGCGAGCACAGCGGCATCCGGTCCCATCCGGTGGCCCCCGAGAGCCTGACGGCGTCCGTGTGCGGGCGCGCGGGCGGCGGGCTCTCGCCGGACGACTGGGAGACGTACCTGCCGGGCGTCCCGTACCGGAAGGTCTGCTGACCGGAAGGTGCTGCCGACCGGGCGAGGCGGCCGGCGGGCCGCGGCCTGCCGGCCCCTCGCTCGGCCGGCGGCCCGCCCCGGACGGCCGGGGGCGGGCGGCCGGGGACGGGCAGCCGGAGACGGGGGGCCGGGGCGCCCCGCCGTCCCGCGCGGAGGGACGCCTGCGGGACGGGGCCCGCCCGCCGTGGCCCGCCGGCCCCTCCCGGCCGAGCGGGCCGCCGGGGCCCCGGACGAAGCCGTGCAGCTCCCGGCGCGCGGACCCTCGCGGCCCGCAAAGCGCCGCCCCGGACCCGCGCCCGCTGCCCGACGGGGGCGGCCCGCCCCTCCTCACCGGTCAGCGCGCCGACGGCCACCGGGATCCGGAACTGCGCGCTTCACGCAGTTTGTTTGATCGAGAACACGTGAAACAGCCAGTTTTCAAGCATCCATTGACACCATGGCCTCGCCCCGACAGAGTCATGCCGCACACGAGCCCGTCTCTGCACCGAGGAGCGCCATGTCCGACTCCTTTTCCGTTTCCCGCCGTTCGCTCATGGGGGGCGCCGTCGCGACCGGGGCGGCCTTGACCGGGTTCGGGGCGGCGGTGCCGGCCGCCGCCGAGGCCGCTCCGGTCGCACCCCGGCGCGGGCCCGGCCAGAAGAGCATGGTCAGGACCCCCTTCGACGTGCACCGCACGGTGCGCGTCGGCGTCATCGGCCTCGGCAACCGCGGTTCGGGGATGGCCCTGGGCTGGGCCGCCGTGCCCGGCTGCGCCGTGACCGCCGTGTGCGACGTCCGGCGCGAGCGCGCCAAGCGCACCGCCGACCGGCTCGTCTCCGAGGGCAGGCCCAGGCCCGCCGAGACCGGGGGCTCGCCCGCCGCGTTCAGGGAGCTGCTGAAGCGCGACGACGTCGACCTCGTCTACATCGCCACGCCGTGGGAGTTCCACTTCGCACAGGGCAGGGCGGCGCTGCTGGCGGGCAAGCACGTCATGGTCGAACTGCCCGTCGCCACTGGGCTGGACGAGCTGTGGGAGCTCGTCGACACCTCCGAGCGCACCCGCAGGCACCTGATGCTGGCGGAGAACTGCAGCTACGGCCGCAACGAACTGGCCATGCTGAGGATGGCCCACGAGGGCCTGTTCGGCGACGTCACCAACGGCCACGGCGGCTACCTCCACGACCTGCGCGCGCTGCTGTTCTCCGACACGTACTACACCGACGCCTGGCGCCGGCTCTGGCACACCCGCAGCACTGCCAGTCTCTACCCCATGCACGGCCTCGCACCGATCGCCGCAGCCATGGACGTCAACCGCGGCGACCGCATGACCGCCCTGCGCGCCACCGCCACCGAGCCCAGGGGCCTGGCCGACTACCGCGCCCGCTTCGTCGACCGGTCGCACCCGTCGTGGAAGGAGACCTACGTCAACGGCGACCTCGTCACCTGCATGATCGACACGGCGAAGGGCAGGGTCATCCGCGCGGAGCACGACGTCAGCTCCCCCCGCCCCTACAGCCGCATCAACTCCCTCGCCGGAAGCCGCGGCATCTTCGAGGACTACGCCGGGGTCGCCTCGGCCGGCGGTGGTCGGATCTACCTGGAACCGGACCACACCGGCCACGCCTGGCGCGACTTCGCCCCGTACCGCGAGGAGTTCGACCACTGGCTGTGGAAGAAGGTCGGCGACGACGCGGCGAACAACGGCGGCCACGGCGGCATGGACTACGTCCTGCAGTGGCGCACCGTCCAGCTGATGCGCACCGGCGCGGTCCCCGACATCGACGTCTACGACGCGGCGGCCTGGTGCGCTCCCGTACCGCTCAGCGTCGCCTCCCTCGCCGCCGGCGGACGCCCGGTGGCCGTGCCGGACTTCACCCGCGGCGAATGGGTCAACCTGCGGACCGGACTCGACTCCCGGGCCTCCGACATGCCGCCCGCCGCCTGACGCCCCGCCAGCGGGGCCGGTGGACCGGGCCGTACGGCCCTTCCCGTGCGACGTCGACGCCACCTCGCCGGCGCGGTCGCCACCTTCGTCCGGTCCCTGCCCCGCGCGACGTCGGCGGCGCCCCGCCGCAGGCGCCACGGCACGGGCCGGGTTCCGGGTCCGGGTCCCCGAACGGCCCCGGAACCCAGGGCCCGGGCGCGGCGCGCCCGGCGGGCCCTCAGACTGCGATCACTTCGATGCCCGCGTCCGCGAGCCCGGCCGCCGCGTCCGGGGGGAGGTCGGAGTCGGTGACGACGACGTCGATCCGGTCCAGGCCGCAGATCCTCGCGAAGGCGCGCCGGCCCATCTTGGAGGAGTCCGTCGCCAGGATCACCCTGCGGGCGCGTTCCGCGAAGTGCCGGCTGATGCCCGCCTCGTCCTCGTGGTGGGTCATGACGCCCAGTCGGGGGTCCACGCCGTCGACCCCGAGGACGGCGACGTCGAGCACCACCTCGTTCAGCACCCCTCCCGTCAGCGGGCCCACCAGTTCGTAGGTCTGCGGGCGCGCCACACCACCCGTGACCACGATCTTGAACTGCGGCCGCACCGCCAGCTCGCCGGCGATGTTCAGCGCGTTGGTGACGACGGTGTACGACGGGCCGGACCGGTCCTCACCCGTCCGCAGGGCCAGCGCCCGCGCCACCTCGGTGGTCGTCGTGCCTCCGTTGAGGCCGACCACGTCCCCCACGCTCAGGAGGTCCGCCACGGCTCCGGCGATCCGCTGCTTCTCGGAGGCCCTGCGGGAGGACTTGTACCGCAGGGGCAGCTCGTACGAGACACCGTGCGCGATCGCCCCCCCGCGGGTGCGGACGAGCAGCCGCTGCTCGGCGAGCTCGTCGAGGTCCCTGCGGATGGTGGCGGGCGACACCGCCACGGACGCGGCCGCCTCCTCCACGTCCAACCTGCCCTCGACGGCCAGCAATTCGAGCAGCCTGCTCCACCGCTCCTGCTTGGACATGTGCCGCACCTTTCCGGGCCCCTGGGACGTCCGACCGCGCGCTCGGGCCTGCCGGCCGCGTGGGGCCCGCAGCGGGCCGAAGGAGCGTGCGCGAAGTTGATCGTAGCGCGGCCGACACCGAGCACCGCCGATCGTCCCGGACAGGGCCGCGGGGCACGTCCCGCACACGAGTCCAGCCATTACTACTGTTCATATCTGCTCGAATCAGCGATTTATCGAGCATCAATTGACATCAAGAGTGGGCATGATCGAGCATGTGCCGGACGGGGCACCGCCTGGTGCGGCGCCCCGTCCCCGCCCCGCCCGCGGCCCCGTCCCGCCTCGCCTCCCCGCCCCCACCGAGCCCAAGGAGTCGCGTGACCGCATCCGAGCCCTCCCTCACCTCCGTCGAGATCGCCTCCCAACCGGACACCTGGAGGCGCGCGGCCGAGTCCGTCGCCCCCCTCGCCCGGGCCCTGCCCCGGCGGGGCGAGCGCGTGGCGGTCGTGGGCTGCGGGACGTCCTGGTTCATGGCCCTCGCCTACGCCGGACTGCGCGAGGGCGGCGGCCACGGCGAGACCGACGCCTTCGCCGCGTCCGAGTTCCCGTACGGTCGGGCCTACGACCGCGTCATCGCCCTCACGCGCTCCGGCACCACCACCGAGGTCCTCGACCTCCTCGCCCGAACCAGGGGCACCGTCGCCACCGTCGCGATCACGGCCGACCCCGAGACCCCTGTGGTGACGGCCGCGGACGAGGTCGCCGTGCTGGACTTCGCCGACGAGGGGTCCGTCGTCCAGACCAGGTTCGCCACCTCCGCCCTGGCCCTGCTGCGCGCGCACCTCGAAGCCGAGGACGCCCTGCCCGCCGGGGTGCGCCCACTGGCACGGGCCGTCGAGGACGCCGAGCGCGCCGTCGCCGAGCCGCTGGACCCCGCCGTCCGCAGCGCCGAGCAGTTCACCTTCCTCGGCACCGGCTGGACCTACGGCCTGGCCCTCGAAGCCGCCCTCAAGATGCGCGAGGCCGCCGGCGCGTGGACCGAGGCGTACCCGGCCATGGAGTACCGGCACGGCCCCGTCAGCATCACCGGGCCCAACCGCGTCGCCTGGATCCTCGGCCCCGCGCCGCACGGCCTCACCGACGACGTCGCCCGCGCCGGCGGCCTCTGCTCCGCCGCCTCCGGCGACCGGGCCGACGCCCTCGACCCGCTCGCCGACCTCATCCGGGCCCAGCGCCTCGCCGTCCACCTCGCCGAAGCCCGCGGCCACGACCCCGACCGCCCCCGCAACCTCACCCGCTCCGTCGTCCTCGGTGGCGCCGGCGCCTGAACACCCGCCCGTACGGGTGCGACCGGCACGGGCAGGGCCCCCCGGCCCGCGGCGACCGCGCCCCGGCGCCGGCGGCCCTCGCCGCCGCGACCGCCCGGCCCGCCTCACCGGCCGTTCCCCCGCCACCGCTCCGTGGAGAACCCCATGCCGCTGACCCCCACCGACCACATCGTCGGACCCGCCCGCGCCGCCCGCATCGGTGTCGGAGCGTTCAACGTCGTGCAGATCGAGCACGCCGAGGCGATCGTCACGGGCGCCGAGCGCGCCGCGCTCCCGGTCATCCTCCAGATCAGCGAGAACACCGTCCGCTACCACGGCGCCCTCGCCCCGATCGGCCTGGCCGGCCTCGCCATCGCGCGTGCCGCCGCCGTTCCGGTGGCGGTCCACCTCGACCACGCCGAGTCGCAGCAGCTCGTCCACGAGGCGGTGGAACTCGGCTTCACGTCGGTCATGTTCGACGCCTCGAAGCTGCCGTACGCCTCCAACGTCGCCGCCACCCGCGTCGTCACCGACCACTGCCACCGGGCCGGCGTCTGGGTCGAGGCGGAGCTCGGCGAGATCGGCGGCAAGGACGGCGTCCACGCCCCCGGCGCGCGCACGGACCCCGGCGAGGCCCGCGAGTTCACCCGTGCGACGGGCGTGGACGCCCTGGCCGTCGCCGTGGGCAGTTCGCACGCCATGCTCACCCGCGACGCCGTACTCGACCTCGACCTCGTCGCGCGGCTCAGGGCCTCTCTCGACGTGCCGCTCGTGCTCCACGGTTCCTCGGGCGTCGACGACGAGGGCCTGGCGAAGTCCGTCGCGGCGGGGATGACGAAGGTCAACGTCTCCACCCGTCTCAACCAGCTCTTCACCCGCACGGTGCGCGACCGGCTGGAGGTGTCCCCCGCCGTGACCGACCCGCGCAGGTACCTGGGCCCGGCGCGCGACGCGGTGGCCGCCGAGGTGGCCAGGCTGCTGGACGTGCTGGCCGGCCGCTGACCGACGTGCGCCCGCGACGGCCGGCGACCACGTGCGTTCGTGCCCCCGGTGATCACGTCGGGGGCCGCCTCCACCACGCGGTTCCGGCGTCCCGGCCGTTCGGCCCCGCCGGCTCCCCGCCTCGGTCTCCCCTTCCTCCGGCCCTCCACCAGCGTGTAGGTTTGTGCATTCTCGTCCGAAGGGGACTCCGTCCCCGTTGAGTTTGGATCGAACCTGTTGTGATGGATCCGGCCACACGCCGTCGCCGCACGGCACTGTTCCTCTTCTTCCTGATGCCCGGCCTGTCGATCTCCTCCTGGGTGACCCGGACCCCCGACATCAGGGACCAACTGGGCGCCTCGACCGCGGAGATGGGCCTCGTCCTGTTCGGCCTGTCCGCCGGCTCCATGCTCGGCATCCTCGGTTCCGGGGCGCTGGTGGCCCGGTTCGGCACCAGGCCGGTCATGGGTGTGGGGACCTCGCTGGTGGTGCTCAGCCTGGCGGTGGTCGGCGGCGGCACCCTGCTCTCCTCCGCGCCCGCCGTCACGGCCGGGCTGTTCCTCTTCGGCGCCGGCATGGGCGGCGGGGAGGTCGCGGTCAACGTCGACGGCGCCGAGGTCGAGCGGATCACCGGCCGGGCGGTACTCCCCACCCTGCACGGCTTCTTCAGCCTCGGCACCGTCGTGGGGGCCGTGCTCGGCATCCTGTGCACCACCGTCGGTTTCCCGGTGCACCGGCACCTGGCCGCCGTGGCCGTCGTCACGGCCGGGATGTTCGCCTACGCCCTGAGGGCCGTCCCCTCCGGCGTCGGCAGGACCCGCGGCGGGCCGGAGCGGACCGGGGCCGGCCCGCGGTCGGCCGGGGCAGCGCCCTGGAAGGACCGGCGCCTGCTGCTGATCGGCGGCATCGTCCTGACCATGGCCCTGGCGGAGGGCGCCGCCAACGACTGGCTGCCGCTCCTCATGGTCGACGGCCACGGCATGGACCCCGCCCTGGGGTCGGCCGTCTACGCGGGCTTCGCCGCCGCCATGGCGGTCGGCCGCTTCGGCGGCGGGTTCTTCATCGAACGCCTCGGCCGCGCCCCCGTCGTCCGCGCCAGCGCGGTCTCCGCGGCACTCGGCCTCGCCGTCGTCGTCTTCGCCGACTCCCCCGTGCTCGCCGGCGTGGCGGTGCTCCTGTGGGGGCTGGGAGCCTCGCTCGGCTTCCCCCTCGCCCTCTCCGCGGCCGGTGACTCCGGTCCCGACTCGGCGGCCCGCGTCAGCACGGTGGCGATGATCGGCTACGTCGCGTTCCTCGTGGGGCCGCCCGCTCTGGGCTTCCTCGGCGACCACTACGGCCTGCGCGCCGCGATGACCGTCGTCCTCGTCCTCGTCGCCGCAGCGGTCTTCCTGGCCCCGGCGGTCGACGTCCGCCGCGTGCCGTCCGCCCCCCTCGTCCCGGAGCGGCGGCCGTCACCGGCGGACGGCTCCCCCCACCGCCGGCGCCGCTGACCGCGCGGCCCCGGCGGGGCCGCCGGACGCCGCGCCGCCCGGGCGCGGGCCCGGCCGCTCACCGCCGGTGCCGGTCCTCACCGGTCAACGCCGCCGCCCGGGGCGGCGGGCCCTTCGCCACCGGCCCCCGCGTCCCGGAAGACCGCCTCGTCGAAGTCGGCCGGCAAGCCACCCCCGGCCAGGTCCCAGGCACACAGACCGGCGAACGCGCCGGTGAAGCCCAGGGAACGTATCCGCCCGTCGACGACCTCCTCGGCGTGCTCGTCGGACAGCACGGACGTGTCGAGGGGCGGCCCGACGGGGCGCCAGCCGCCGGTGTCGTACCGGAAGCGCGCAGCCGGGGTCCCTCGAAGTCGAGGCCCAGACGGAGCCGTGCCGTGTCGCCGAACGGTTCCTGCCCGGCTTCGTCCACGCTCACCGCGCCCCGGTCGCTGGTCGCCACCCGCAGCACCGCGCGCCCTTCGTCGTCGGTGACGTGCAGGAAGTACCAGTCGCGGGAGTTGTAGTAGGCGGTGATGCCCGCCGGGTGCTGGAAGCCGCGGGGCCGGTACCCCATCGTGGCCTCCAGCGCGCAGTGCCAGGAGGTGACCCACCGGGTGACCAGGCTGGCCCCGCTCAGGCTCTGCGGGAAGCGGCCGCCGTGCAGCCGCAGGTGCGAGGGGCGCGCGGTGAGGTCGCACGACTCGGGCGCGGCGGGGCGGCGCAGGGTCGACCAGTGCGGTCCCAGGGCGGGCGCGTCGAACCCGTCGACCTCCTGTGCGTACGGGTCGCCGCCCTCCCGGGCGGGGACCTCGCCGGGCCTCGGGGCAGGATCTCGACGCCTGGCGGGCCGGATGGCTGGATACCGCGGGTCCTGACCGGCTGACCCTCTGCCATGAGTCTGGTGGCGTGGTGTTGCACGCGGTTGGGCCGTCCGGTTCCGCGCCCCGTCCGCACGTCCTGGCCGTGGGTGCCTACCGCCGCCATGGTCTACACGGGCCGGCTCCTGCCGCGGTTCGCGATCGACGGCGGCTTCCTCGACCAGGTACTGGAAGCGGCCGGGACGGCGCCCCCGGTCGTGCGCAAGACACTGACCGAACACACCGACGTCACACGCCGCATGCTCCGCTCACGGAGCACCCCGGTGTAGGGCTCGCCGGCGGCCGGGAGGGGCCCGCGCCGCGGCGGGGTGCCCCGGCCGCCGGGCCCGGGGCCGATGCTCCCATGGCGCGCCCCACTTGACCTTGACACCGTGACAAGGTCTTCACTGGGGCCCAGGAGGTGGTCCCGATGACCATGCCGGAACAGGACACGGATACGGTGCGAGCGCTCCAAGGACTGGAGGACGGCCGCCCGTCGGTGCGGCTGCGGGCCGCGCTGGCGGTCGGCACGGCCCCCGACCCGCGGTTCGTCGACAAGCTCGTCGAGCGCTGCGCGGTCGAGCCCGAGTTCCAAGTGCGCGAGATGCTCACCTGGGCGCTCGTCCGCCACGCGGCGGCGGCGACGGTCCCGCGGCTCGTCGGCGAACTCTGCTCGGAGCGGACGCAGGCGCGGAGCCAGGCGTTGCACACCCTGTCCAAGATCGGGGACCGGCGGGCGTGGCCGGCGGTCACGCGGGCGCTCCTGACCGACGCCGATGACGAGGTGGCGCGCAGCGCCTGGCGGGCGGCGGTCGCGCTGGTGCCCGAGGGCGAGGAGCCCGGGCTGGCCGGAGTGCTGGCGACGCAGCTCGGTCGCGGCGGGCGCGAGACGCAGCTGAGCCTCAGCCAGGCGCTGGTCGCGCTCGGCGAGGTGATCCTGCCGATCCTGCGCGCCGCGGCGGCGGATCCCGACCCCCGCGTGCGCCGGCACGCGATCGCCACGGAACGGCTGCTGCGCGACCCGGACGCCGGATTCGAGTTCGCGGTCGAGGAGGCGAAGCGCATCGTGCTCCTCGGCGGGGCCGGCCGGGAGGGATGACCGACCGTGCTGATCGGTGACGTGGCCCGGCGCTCCGGGGTCAGCGCCCGCATGCTCAGGCACTACGACTCGCTCGGCCTGGTGCGGCCGACGGGCCGTACCGAGGCCGGCTACCGCGAGTACTCCGACGAGGACATCCGGCGGATCTTCCACATCGAGAGCCTGCGGTCGCTGGGGCTGTCGCTGCGTGACGTCGGGCGCGCGCTGGACGACCCCGGCTTCGCGCCCTCGGAGCTCGTCGACGACCTCGTCCGCCGGACGCGGGAACGCATCGCGGCGGAGACGGAGCTGCTCACGCGACTGCGCCGGATCGGCGCCGCGGAACCCGCCGGCTGGGAGGACGTCCTGCGGACCGTCGCCCTCCTCAAGGCGCTGGGGTCGAAGAGCCCCGGGAAGCGCCAGCGCGCGGCCCTGTCCTCGGCCGAGGGGGCCCCGGTGCCGGTGGAAGCGCTGGTCGAGGCCGTGTTGGGCGAGAAGGACCCGAACGTCGCCGGGGCCCTGCGATGGGCCCTGGCGCGGTCGGGCGGGGGCGTGTCGGCGCTGCTGGCGGAGGGCCTCGACTCACCCGTGGCCGAGGTCCGGGAACGCGCCGTCCAGTGCCTCGCCGAGATGCCGGACGACGAGGCGGCCGCGCTGCTGCGGGACGCCCTCGCGCACCCCGACGCCGTGGTGCGCGGGCACGCCGCCTTGACGCTCGGCGCGCGCGGGGTGGCCGACGCGGTCCCGACGCTCGTCGACATGGTCGTAGAGGAGGTGAACGACGTCGACGCGGCCGACGCCCTGAGCGCGCTGGCGGGCGACCCCGCGTCGGCGGACCGGATCGCCGCCCTGCTCGTCGACCGCCTCGCCCGCGGCGCCGCCGGCCCGTCCGTGCGGCGGCGGCTGACCCAGGCGCTCGCGGACATCCCGGGGGCCACGGCGTCACGTGCCCTCGCGGACCTGTCGCACGACGAAGACCGTGGTGTCGCGCTCACCGCGGCGTACGTCCTGCGGATGCGCGACGCGCGGTGACGGGCCCTTCGGGGTGTTGCGCGCCACCGGCCACCCGCTTCGTCTCGGCGGCCCGGCGGCGGTGCCGGCTCCCGGGCCACGCGCGGGAGGACGGCCCGGACGCGCCGCCGGCCGGGGGCGGGCGGCGCCTCGGGGGTCGCCGGCCAGTCCGCAAGTCCGTCCTCGAAGTCCTCGATGGTGGCGTTGCCCGACGGGTACATCGACATCAGGTACAGCGGCTTGGTCAGGTCGGCCAGGGCCTGTTGCGAAAGTGGATCTTGTTCGTTGATCATCATGCCCTGTGGGGCGTGGGGATCTGTCGAACGGCCAGTGGGCCCGGCTGGAGCCTTTGCTACCGCGGGGTATCAAGCCGGGTCGGCCGCAGGTGTGGACGCGGCGGCAGCTGATAGACGGCATACGGTGGCGGACCCGGACCGGTGTCCCTGACGGGACGTACCCGAGCGTTATGGGCCGTGGGACCGGGTCTATGACCTGTTCCGGCGCTGGCAGCGGGACGGCACCTAGGCAAGGATCCTCACCCGGCTCCAAGCCGAGGCGGACGCCAAGGGCCTGATCACCTGGGACGTGAACGTCGACTCCACCGTCTGCCGGGCCCACCAGCACGCCGCCGGAGCGGCGAAAAGGGGGACCTGCAGAAGGAACCGCCCGGCGGGACCTTCGTCGAGCCGGCCGGCCACGGCCTTGGACGCTCCCGCGGCGGGCTGACCAGCAAAATCCACCTCGCGGTCGAGCAAGGGCAAAAGCCCTTGTCGGTGGTGATCATGGCCGGGCAGCGGGGCGACTGCCCGCGGTTCGAAGCGGTCCTGGAAGCCATCCGGGTGCCGAGGCTGGGGCTGGGCAGGCCGCGCAAGCGCCCGGAGCGGGTCCGGGCCGACAAGGCGTACGACTCGCGCGGCAATCGCTCCTACCTGCGTAGAAGCGGTATCAAGGCCACTATCCCGGTCCCGGCGGACCGAGTCCGCAACCGCCTCAAGCGCGGATCGCGCGGCGGGCGACCCCCGAAGTTCGACAAGGACGACTACAAGCAGCGGCACACGGTCGAGTGCGGGATCAACCCACTCAAACGCCACCGGGCTGTCACCACCCGGTACGACAAACTCGCCGTCCGCTACGAAGCTACAGTGCTGGTCGCAGCCATCAACGAATGGCTGCGACCAGCACTTTCACAACAGACCCTATGGTCCCGACGCCGCCCAGCCTTCTTTCTTGGAGGCACTGCCTGGGGCGTGTGCGACAGGGGAGGTGGCAGCGGTGCGTCCTAAGTGCTATGGACGATGTGCGCGAGCTTGCCGAAGACGAGGTGAACGACCTCTGCTCAGCACCGACGATCGCGATGCCGGGTAGGGCGTGGACGACGGTTACGAGCAGATCCAGTAGTGCCGGTGCCCGGGTGGGGTCGTCGCTCTTTCCTCCCTGGGCGCCTGGGTTCGCGGGCCGCTCCTACCGGGACAAGCGCAGGTCCCGGCCCCCTTGCGCGGAGGTCCAGGAGCCTCCCGGACGCCAACCCATCCCGCAAGGCCGTCTGGGTCGGGGGCCGGGTCAGTCAGTGCGGATCGTGCCATCCTGCTGAAAGGCGGCGGCCATGGCCGGGGCGGAGCGGCCGGCGGTCCGCAGGCCGGGGTCCGGCTGCCGTAAGCCGCGAGTGGGCAAGGTGAGTGGCGAGGGTTCGCTCAGGCTGCCGGCCGGCCTCCGGTCTCGTCGTACGGCTGGGTGCGCGCGTCCTTCAGCGGCTGGTGCAGGGTGGTGCGGGTGCCGGTGTGCCGGTGGCCATCTGCTGTGGAGTCAGGGCAGGCGGGCCAGGATGGCGTGGCAGGTGCGCTGTAGTTCTTCGTCGTGGGCAATGCTCCTGAAGCGGCCGCTGCGGCGGGTCAGTGCCAGTTCTGCTCGGATGCGGGACAGGGCCGGTGCTGCGGCCGGGCCCATGCGGTCCAGGCAAGCCGCGGCGTGGTTCGAGGTCGCGTCGTTCTTCTCCCAGGCGGTCAGCAGCGTCTGCACGACGACGGGAGCCTCGGCCTTGCCACCGACGTCCCACAGCGCACTCGCGGCGTGGACTTGGGTCCACTCGTATCGGTCGGTCAGCATCTTGCGGAGGCGCGGCAGCACGGGTGCGGCCGGCGGTCCGATCCGGCCGAGAATGTCGGCTGCCTCGTGCTGTTGGTGGCTGTCGAGCAGGTCGTTCAGTCGAGGCACGACACTTTCCGGGGCGCGTTCAAGTGCCCACCAGGCGGCCGTGGCGGCTGTCCGGAGGCCCACGTCCTGCGCGTCGGCCAGCGGCCGCACTACGTCCAGGGCGGGTGCGGCCACGGGGCCGAAGGACGCGAGCGCCTCCAGGGCAAAGGCCGCGGTGCGCCACTGCTCATGGCGGACCGCAGTGGTGGCGGCGTGCGTGAGGGCGGGAACAGCCGCCGGGTCGCCCAGGTCTGCCAGGGCGGAGATCAGCGCTGCGGCGCTCATGTCGGGCCACTGCTTGGAGAAGTCGGTGCCGGCGAGGCGCCGGGCCAGCCGCGGCACCAGCTCGCCGGCGGCCGGGAGCAGGCGACCGGCCACCTGTACGGCGCGCCAGGCATCGACGTCGCTGTCCAGGGCCGTCAGCAGGTCGGGCAGGACCCGTAGGTCTCCGAGGCGGGCCAGCGCCATGACGGCCTCCTGGTGCGCGCGGCGCAGCAGTGGTTTCGGGGTCGCCCACACCTGTGGTCCGTGCGCGGTGATGTAGGTGGCGAGGGCTTCGCGGGCGGGTTCGGATACCGGCGCCAGGGATCCGAGGCTTTCGGCCGCCGCGGCGGCGGTGTACGCGTCTTTGGGCAGCAGGCATTGGGCCAGGAGCGTGATCAGGTCTGTGTGGTCGCCTCTCCAGGTGGTGATCAGGTCCTGGGTCATGCCGATCGCGTCGTAGCGGGTGGCCGGGTCCGGGCTACTTAGCTGTTCGGTGAGCAGGGCTGTGCGTTCGGCCGTGCGGGCGTCCAGTACTGCGTGGAATGTGCGCAGCAGGGGGGTGGTGGGCGTGTGGTCGCGGTTGTGCCGTTCGAGGTCCTCGAACGCGGCGGCTATCTGCGGCGGCACGCCCTGGGCTGTCGCCGGCTCGGGGGCGGTGCACGCGCACTTTGCGGAACCGTCTCGGCATGCCTCCTCGTCGACCTCGTGCTGCGGCGCGGGCGCAAGTCGGCGCAGCAGGCCGATCGCGGTGGGCACGGTGTCGTCGCCGATGTCCTGGGGGGCGCAGCGGGCCCGGTGGACGAGAGCGGCGAGCCGGATGTCGGGATCCGTCGAGGTGTCGTCGGCCAGGGTACCGAGCCAGGCTGTGGCGGCGGTCCGTGCGGCCGGAAGCCGAAGGGCCAGGGTGGCCGTCGTCTGGACGATCAGCAGCCGCTCCACGATTCCGTTCTCGGCCGGCAGTCGGCCGCGCAGCGTTTCGACCGCGCACTCGGCGTCGTCGAGGAAGAGGCCCAGGCCTTCGATCGCCGCTCGGCGCATCAGCGGATCCGGGTCTGCCGCGTAGGAGGCGAAAGCGTCGGCACGTGCGCGCATCACCGCCGCGCTGTCCGCGTAAGCCGTCGATTCGGTGCCGTCCGGCGCGAAGTAGAGGCCGTCGCCGCGGACGACGGCCTCACGTCCGATGCTGAGCAGCAGTTCGACGAT
Source organism: Streptomyces sp. NPDC045287 (assembly GCF_056432325.1). Lineage (NCBI taxonomy): Bacteria > Bacillati > Actinomycetota > Actinomycetes > Kitasatosporales > Streptomycetaceae > Streptomyces > Streptomyces sp. NPDC045287. The sequence goes on along the minus strand of NZ_JBWKJG010000022.1, from coordinate 8,304 downwards.
CACAGCGCGGTCGGGGGTGGCAGGGTCGTCGGCGAGGGCGAACAGGAACGGCAGACTCGCCGTCGTACACGGGTACACATCCCCCTGGTGGTGGACCGCGCTGTAGAAGTCGCCGAGCGCCTTGCGCCGGACCTCGGGGTCGGCCGAGGCCATCGCCCGCAGCCACACCGGAACGTCGCCGGCCGGGCCGTAGGCGTGACTCATCGACGACCAGTCGACGCCGTCCAAATCGTTGATCATGCACGGCACTGTGCCAGAGGGCACTGACATCGATGCCCCTGCCATGCAGGCATCGCACACACCGCGCGATCTCACCAGCGTCAGACCTTCGAACCACCTGCTGCCGGGGCTCCGCCATGAGGCGCAGTCCCGGCAACAGGCCCTGCTCCGCGCATGCCGGGGCCGCAGGAGGCTTGGGGCCGGTGGCGCCCGGCTGCGCCGGTGTTTGCGGGTGTCGTTGCGTGCGTGTCTCCGTCCGCGTAATCGCTGGGGTGGCTGGCAGTGGCCTTTGTATCGTGGCGTTATGACGGGCGAGGCAGGGACGGGGCTCCATTACGTGAACCGCTGGGGCGACATGTCGGAGCCGGCCCCGGAGCGGCGCGGGGTCCGCCAGGAAGTCTGCCGGTGCTTCGACCAGTCCAGGCCCCGTCCGCGGGCCAGGGTCGGATTCCACGCCGAGCGGCAGGACACCTCCGCCCCGGGCTGGCGGCGCCTGCTGGAGCTGGTCGACGAGGCCGCCGCCGACGGGCGCGAGGAGTTTCGCCCCCTGGTCGAGCTCACCCCTGAGGAGCGGCGCCAGGTCGTCACTCTGCCGCCGAGCATCGCCCGGCTGACGGCGGTCAGGCACCTTGTGCTCTACGGCAGCAACCTGGTCCGCATCCCGCCCGAGATCGGGGCCATGACCAGCCTGGAGGAGTTCACTCCCTACACCTCCTACCGGCTGCACTGGTTCCCCTACGAGATCACCCGGTGCCGGAAGCTGGCCCGCAGCACGGTGAGCACACGCGCCCTGTTCGGCAACCACAAGCTGCGGCCGCCCTTCCCGCGGCTCCGACCCTCCCTGGACTCCGCCTCAGACCTGGACCTCGCAGACCTGGACCCCGAACGCTGGGGCGCTACCGCCATCCGCGCCTGCAGTGTCTGCGACCGCCCGATCAGCCAGGGCGGCCTTCACCAGGTGTGGATCTCCCCGCGCGTAGCCACCGACGTGCTGCCCCTCCTGGTCAACGCCTGCTCACCGACATGCCTCGCCGCACTGCCCGATGGCGCCCCTCACCACATCGCCTCACCGCACAAGGGCGGCCGAGTCGACCAACCGCCACCCGCCCGGGACTGACCGACCGGCTTCCCCGCGCACAGCCCCGGAGAAGCGAACACAGCCGAGGACCTGAGGTCTGAAAGTCTGGGCAGGTGAAGTGCTGCTGCTGGTCCGGCAGCCCGCCGCGGCCTGTGGCGTGCTCGGTCATGGGGCGGGGCGTAGGCGGGTGGCGGTGAGGAGTTCGCGGACAGCGCTGGCGTGGGGGTGGCGATGGGCGAGGTCGGTGACGATGGCGCGGATGCTGGGGCGGTCGCGGACCTCGGCGGGTGCGGTGCGGTGGGCGGCGAGGAGGGCGCGGGCGGTCTGCTCTGGTTTGCCCCATAGCCACCAGGCGCGGGCGAGGTCGGTGTGGAGGCGGCCGCGGCGTTCGGCGGTAGGGAACTGGCCGGGGTGCAGGGCTTGGCCGGTGTGGACGGCGGCGCCGGCGTCGCCGAGGGACCACAGGACGCCGACCTTGTACAGGGCGACGGAGGCGGGGGTGACGGAGAGGGGCTGGGCGTGGGGCTGCTCGGGTAGGAGTGCGGCGGCACGTTCGGCGTCGCGAATCATTTCCAGGGCGCGGTCGCGATCGCCGGCTTCGGCGGCGGCATAGGCAGTAGTGCAGAGCATCTGGGCGAACGTCGCGGCCTGTGCGGGGGTGGTCAGGCCGGTGGCTTCGACTTGGGCGGCGGCATGGAGGGTGACGCGTTGCGCGGTGGTGGCGCGGTTCTCGTGGCGCAGGACGATGCTGAGGGCGCGGGCGGAGGAGGCTGCGGCCACAGGGTCGCCGGAGAGGCGGGCGTAGGTCGTGGACCGGTCGGCGGTGATCCGGCTGGCGCCATAGCGGCCGACTTTGGAGAGTGTTTCGGTGGCCAGGTCGTAGCAGGCGGCGAGGCGGGCATAGTCAGCGGCGTCGCCGTCGGTGGCACAGGCGTCAGCGGTGGCCAGGAGGTCGGGCAGGGCCCGTACGAGGTCAGTGTGGGCGCCGCGGTTGAACAGAGTGCGTGCCGCCCGGTACTGGAGGGTCAGCCTTTCCCGGGTGGGTGCGGCGGCGGGTGGGGGCAGGAGGGCGAGGGCCTCGTCGAAGTGGTCCAGGGCGGCGAGCGGTACGGCGAGGCCGGCGGTGAGGAGGGACCGGCGTTTCATCGGGTCCTCCTCAGATACTGCTGTGCGTGGGGTGCTGGCCACTGTAGTGCTCCGGGGGCGGGTTACGCCGAGGACCGCGGCAAGAATCTCCGGAGGGATGACGAGGGCGTCGGCGAACAGCTTGAGCATGTCCAGGTCGGTTGCGGGTCGCTCGGCGGTCTCGAGTCGGCTGACGGCCGAGGCGGAGTAGCCGGTCGCCTTACCGAGGTCGACCTGGCGCCAGCCACGTTGCCGGCGGGCCCAGCGGATCAGGCCACCTACGTCACCTTCCGTGATCAGCTTCTGGGCGCGTGGGGAGTTCCAGTCCGGTACCTGGTCGCGCATGGCCGCCCCCTTTGGGAACCCGCCGGACATCAGCCCGCTCACGGTAGCCGGACGGTCACGTTCCGTCGAGGTCGTGTGCGTGGTGCGCAAACGGCATGCGTCTGGCGGGAGCCGTCTCGAAGCGGGTCCAGATCGGCGGTGTTCTGATGCGGCACCGCCCGCCGCGCACCGTTCGGCGGGAACCAACCGCCTTTCTCGATGGAGGAGTCGTCATGGACGGTCAGATCGAACGTGTCACCAGCTCCGAGTCCGAGCAGCCCAAGTCGGTGATCGTGGAGCTCGGTGAGCTCGTGGCCCTCACTGAGGGCCAGGGCAAGGGCGGCAGCGAGGACAAGCGCCGCGCTTACAACTGCGCCTGATCCACCGACGCCGTGCGGTGCGGTGCTCCCTGGGTCGGGGTGCCGCACCGCGCGGCCGGTCACCGGAGCCGGAGAAGAGGGAGGGTTGTTGTGATCTTTGGAGGGTTCACGCCCCGGTGCGGGGGCGGGTTGTGTCCGGGCGGGGCCGTGTACCTCGCCGGGAGCCCACTGGTGTGGCAGGCCGGCGCGCCCGCGGGCCGGCAGTTCGAGGTGCTCGGTGGGGGCGTGGTGACGGTGCTGGGCTGGTGCGGCGCGTCCGATGTTGAGCTGCGGGCGCTGGCCGACCGCCGGGTTCCGGACGATGCCGCGTGGCGGTGGCCCGGCGCTTACGCGGTGGTGGAGCAGCTCGGCGACCGTACGGTGGTGCACACCGATCCGGCCGGCGCGCTGCCGCTGTACGCCGCCCCGTACGGGGGCGGGTGGGCATGGTCGAACTCGGCGCGCGTGTTGGCCTGCCTCACCGGTGCCTCGGTGGACATCACCCGGCTCGCGGTCGCGGTGTTCCTGCCTCATGTGCCGGCGGCGGTCGGTGGCCGGTCGTTCTTCGCCGGTGTCCGGCAGCTTCCGCCCGGCGCCCGGATCACCCTCGCCCGCAATCAGAATCTGCGGTGCACCGCGGTGTGGCGGCCAGACCCCCTCCCGGGCCCGGCCGCCTTGCGGCTGCGCACCGCTTTGGAGGAGGCCGTGCGGGTGCGGACGGCGGCGGATTCGGAGCTGTCGTGCGACCTGTCCGGTGGCCTGGACTCCTCCACCCTGGCGCTGCTCACCGCGGCCGCCCGCCCCGTCGGCACGGCCCTGAACGCGGTCACCGTCCACCCGGACGGCCAGCTGGACGGCGCCGATGTGACCTACGCGCGCCTGGCCGCCTCCCACCGCCCGGGCCTGACCCACCACCTGCTTCCCCTGGGCGCCGAGCACCTGCCCTACACCGACATCACCGCCGTCCCGGCCACGGACGAACCCGCCCCCTCCACCGTGACCCGGGCCCGGCTGGAAGCACAGCTGCGCTGGATGCGCGACCGGTTGGGCAGCCGCACCCACCTGACCGGTGACGGCGGCGACAGCGTCTTGTTCCTGCCGCCCGCCCACCTCGCCGATCTCCTGCGTCACCGGCACTACCGGCGCGCTGCCGCCGAGGCCGCGGGCTGGGCCCGCCTGCGTCACACCTCCGTGCTCCCGCTGCTGCGCGACGCCCGCACCCTGGCCCGCACCAGCCGCGCCCAGGCGCTGAACGACCTGGCCCGCAGTCTCAACGCTCCCGTGATCGGCGTCGGGCGGGGCGACATCGGCTGGTTCCCGGCCCTGCCCGTGCCCGACTGGGCCACCGCCGAGGCCACCGGCTTGCTGGTCGCCGCGCTGCGCCAGGTAGCCGCCGACGACCCTCTGCCCGGCCTGGACATCGCGATCCGGATCCTCGTGGACGACATCCGCGAAGTCGCCCGGAGTGCCGCGGCCGACGCCCAGCTCGCCGCCGCCTGCGGCATCGACCTGCACAACCCTTTCCTCGACGCGCGTGTCGTCGACGCCGTGCTGCGCACCGAGCTGCGGGCCCGGCCGCCCGTCCACGCCTACAAACCGCTCTTGGTCCGCGCCATGACCGGTGTGCTGCCGGGCCGGCTCGCAGCACGGACCACCAAGGGCAGCTTCAACGCCGACCACTACACCGGGCTGCGCACCCACCTGCCCGCGCTCCAGGACCTGGCCGACGGCCGTCTTGCCGCACTCGGCTTGGTCGAGCCAGCCCGGCTGCGCGCCCACCTTGTCCAGGCCGCCGCCGGCATCCCCATGTCCCTCGCTGCCCTGGAGCAGGCCCTGGCCGCCGAAGCGTGGTTGCGCGCCCTCGATGTCTCCCCGTCCCCCTGGACCTGCCACCGGCAAGGAGGTCGTCGCCGTGGGTGAGCCGCCCGTCTTCGCGACCTGTCCCCCGCATGTCCGGGCCGTCGACTTCGGCCACGTCATGGTCCTCATCGACTACCACACCGGTCGCGTCCACTGCCTCCTGCCGCCGGCTGGGCGGCAGTGGGATGCGGCGTCCCGCGCCGGAACCCCGGGCTTCCTGGATGCCGTGCTCACCCGTCGCCTGCTCGCCCTGGGTCTGCTGACCCCCACACCAAGGCCGGTGCCGTGGCCGGCCGCGATCCGGGGCACCACCGCCCAGGCCAGTTGGGGCACGGTCGAGCACGTGGCCGGTACCAGTCAGCCGCCTCGCGCTCCCGCCGCGGCGATGCTCGCGGGAACCGCCGCGCTCACTGCCGCTTTCGCCGCCACCCGCCGCGGCGACGCCGGCATGCGGCGGGCCCTGACCCTCATGAGCGCCGCCTGCGCCCGCGTCCGTCACCCCGCGACGCCCCGCCAGGCGGCCGCGGCCGTGCACGCGGTCCGCCGCGCCGGCTGGTACTGCCCCGGCCGCACGGCCTGCCTGGAGGAGTCCGTCGCCGCTTTCCTGCTGTTGGCCTCTCGGCGCCTGGGTGTGTACTGGTGCCACGGCATCGCGTCCGACCCGCTCCGCCTGCACGCCTGGGTGCAGACTATGGACGGCGCCGACGCCGCCGAGCCGGCCTCGACCCGCGCCTACACCCCCGTGCTCACCATCGGAGGCCACCATCACCAGCCCTGCTGACCCCACCCTCTGGCTTCGCACCGACACCTGCGGGCTGGGCCCCTACCGCGCCGACCTCGTCGAGACGTACTGGCGCTGGGAACAGGACCCGGGGCTCCTGGTCGGTTACGGCCGCCAGGCACCCGAATCGCTGGAGGCCCGCACCGAGGGCATGGCCCACCAACTGCGCGGCGAGAACATCCGCTTCACCATCTACGACCTCACCGGCAACCAACCGGTACCGGCGGGGGTCTCGACCCTGCTGCCCGACCACAGCGTGCGCACCGCGGAGTTCGTCATCCTGCTGGGCCCCGAGGCCCGCGGCCGCGGCCTGGGCACCGCCGCGACCCGGCTCACCCTCGACTACGCCTTCCACGTCACCAACCTGCGGATGGTCTGGCTCAAGGTCCTCGCACCGAACACCAGCGCGATCCGCGCCTACGGAAAGGCCGGCTTCCAACACGCCGGCACACTCCGCCAGGCCGGATACTGGCTCGGCCAGGTCTGCGACGAGATCATGATGGACGCCCTGGCCGCCGACTTCACCAGCCCCTCGACCATCGCCGCCCCTTTCGACGGGATGACTCCCCACGCATAGCAGGTCACCAGGCGACAGTCAGAGCGGCCGTGCCGTCCGCTCCCCAGGCTTCAACATGACCGGCCGGCCTTCTCCACACGAGCCTGGCGCAGCACGGCGGTCTCGCTCCCCGCGGCCTGGCAGCGAGGCTGGACGCGGGCCTGCTCATCGGGGCTGACGCGTCGGCCGCCACAGTGTGGGGCTGGCCCTCTTTGGTGGACGACCACCCACCATGTCGGAAGTGCTCTTCGCGGCTGGATGCCGTCACCGTTGGGGTCCGGCCGCGGTCGACCAGCTCGCCGCCGTCCACCGGGCCTACGTCCGCCTCCCCCAGGCCGCCCGCCGGCCCGTCACCGAACTCACCGGCCCCACACTGGTAGCCGCAGCCCGAAGAAGACGGAGGAACCATGACCGACACCCCCACCTCATCCACCGCCTTCCCGGGCCCGCCCGACGAACCCCTCCCCACTCCCGCCCGATCCGACGGCCCGGCCCCGGACCTTGCGAACCGCGCCGCTGACCTGCCCGGGTCAAAGGACGTTGCCGGCACCGCCGGGCCCTCGGTCGAGTTCCTCGATGCCCGCGGGCTGGTGTTCGCCGAGCAGGCGGCGCCTGCCCTCTCCTGCCGGGAGGAGCGTGAAGTGGACCGGCTCTGGGAGGAGACGACAGCCCGCAACCCCGCCACATTCGACGGCCCGCTGGTAGCCGCTCTCGGCATCGACCGGCCCGGAGACGGAAGCCTGGTCGTGCGCTGGGCCCCGATGACCTACCGCTACCGTGCCCTGCGCCGACTACGGCCGCCCGAGCAGGTCCCCGGCTCCGCGTTCGTCACCGTTCTCGTGCCCACCGAGGATGGTCTCGTGGTCGGACGCGGGTCTCCCACCACAGCGGCGCCCGGCCGGTGGGCCCTGCCGGGCGGCACAGCCGAACCACCCCAGGCCGGCAAGCCCCTGAACGCGGCAGTGCTGCGCCGGCACGCCGCCCGCGAACTGGTCGAGGAGACCGGCGTGCGCGTCGCCGACGAGGAGCTGCACCTGTGGGCCCTCACCCGGGGCAACCGGTTCGGCAGCCTCGGCTTCCACTTCCTGTGCCCACCCATCTCCGGGGCGCTGGTACGCCGCCTGCACACGGACCTGTCCACCGCACAGACCGGGTCGAGTACCGAGCCGGAGCTCGACGAGATTTCCTTGGTGTCCTCGCCGGCCGCTGCCGGTCGCCTCGGCTTGACCGCGGACTACCTGCCCCAAGTACTCGACCGCTACTACACCACCTGACCCGGGCAGCGCCCCCTCCCCGAATCTCCCTGCCCACGACCGGCACACGAAGATGTCAAAACTCATGGAGACGTTTCCAGCGAGCCGAGCCCGTTTATCCGTACCTGGTTGAACACAGCGACGAGTACGTCGGCACACAGGGCGCCACGCGCTTCGAAAGCAGCGCCCGCGGCGGCCGGGACGCCGGGCAGGTGCCTTCCTCGCCTCCGTCCACTACCGGGAACCGGCTTTGGGAGTGGGTGTGCCGCTTGCCGGGGAGTGTCTTTTCTCAAGGAAGTACTCGCTGCGGGTGTCGGGGTCGCCGAAGAAGAAGTAGAGATCGACCCCCTCGTCGTTGCGCGTCATCTCGAAGACCCAGCGGTACGACTGCGGTGCGTCGCTCCTGCGGTCAGGGCGAACAGGGAAGTCCGCTTCTACCCGCTCTTCCCAGGAGCTGCGGGCGGTGAGGGTCAGCACCACGTGCTGGCCGTCGCTCCAGCCATCGTCCGCTCCGGTCAACTTCCATGTGCCCGTCCCCGACATGCGCCAGCCGGAGTCGAAGTCGAACTCCTGCCCGTCGAGGCGGCTCACCACGGCCTTGCCATCCGGCCGCAGGACGACCTCGGTCTCGTTCACCCCGTACCAGCTGCCCGCGACCTCCGCCGCCCGCACTCCGGTTACGCCGGGCACCGAGGAGTACCGCTCGGGATGACACCCCGGCACCAGAAGAAGCGTGGCGGCCATCCCCA
>NZ_JBWKJG010000021.1:0-114899 GCF_056432325.1 Streptomyces sp. NPDC045287 | reverse complement strand
GCCTCGGTACGCAGCGGGTTGATCTCCGAGACGGCGCCGACGAACGTGGTCTTGCCCACGCCGAAGCCGCCCGCCACCACGATCTTCGCGCTGGTCGTCGACCGTCCTCCGGCGGCCGCACCGCCGCTAGAGCTTCCGAAGTCCACTGAGCACCCTTTCGAGCAGCGTCACATCCGGCGTGCCGCCGGCCTCTCCGTTTCCTGGCTGGTGGATCGCCACCATGCCCGCCTCGGCCAGATCGGCGACGAGGATCCGGGCCACCCCGAGCGGCATCGACAGCAGCGCCGACACCTCGGCCACGGACTTCACCTCACGGCAGAGGTGGCAGATCCGCTGGTGCTCGGGGAGCAGCCCGGCGAGGTGCGCCGGATCGGCCGTGGTGGACACCAGCGCCTCTATGGCGAGCTGGTACCGGGGTCGCGTCCGGCCGCCGGTCATCGCATAGGGGCGGACCAGCGGCTGATCGCCTTCATGCCCGTACGAGGCGTCGTCGAACGACGCGCCGTACGGATCGTGAGAGGCGGGGGGCGGGGTCATGAATCCTCCGGTCGTGACAGCAGGTGGTCTGCGTGCCGTCTGACTGGGCCGGTGGGGGGCCGGGTGGGGCGGCCGACGGTGTAGATGACACAAAGGCGACAGGCGGGTACGGAGGGGCGTACCCGCCTGGCCGGGGTTAGTGGAGCAGGCTGCCCTGGAGCTCCGCGCGGAGATCCGGGGTGAGGACGCCGCCGGCCCGGTCGACCAGCAGCGCCATCTCGTAGCCGACGAGGCCGATGTCGCATTCGGGGTGGGCGAGGACGGCGAGGGACGAGCCGTCCGAGATGGACATGATGAAGAGGAAGCCGCGCTCCATCTCCACCACGGTCTGGTTGACCGGCCCGCCCTCGAAGATGCGGGACGCGCCCGCGGTCAGCGAGGTCAGGCCGGAGGCGACGGCGGCCAACTGGTCGGCACGGTCACGCGGGAAACCCTCGGACATCGCCAGCAGGAGTCCGTCGGCGGAGACCACCACCGTGTGCGACACCCCGGGGGTGTTGTCCACGAAGCTGGTGATCAACCAGTTCAGATTCTGCGCCGCCTGGCTCATCGCGCTCAAAACTCACGCTCCTGCTGGTGAGTGGGGCCGACATGGAAGCTGCCGGTGTTGCCGGACCCGGCCTGACGTCCCTGCTGGATGCCGCGCCGCAGGTTCGTCAGACGGCCCCGCACGTCGTCGGGCGCCCGGGAGACCTGCGGACCGGACTGGAGCGGCTGCTCCTGCGCCGTGCCCGGCACCAGGTTGGCGCGCGGCACCCGGCGGGGGAGGCCGGAGGTCGTGACGCCGCCGGCCGCGGGCTTGCGCACGCGCTCGGCCTGGCGGACCAGTTCGTCGTTGGGCGTCGCACGCCAGCCCGTCGACGCGGCCTCGCGGCCCTGGCCCTGGCCGGCCGGTCCCTGGCCCTGGCCCGGCGCTTGGCCGGCGCGCTGCGGCACCGCCGGGGCCGGGCGGCCGTACGCGGGCTGCTGCGGCTGCGGTACGACCGGAGTGGGCATCGTCTGGTCGTGCGCCGGGTAGGACTCGCCGGCCGGGCGGCCCTGGTGCCGTCCGCCCTGACCCTGACCCTGGTCCTGCGCCGGGCCCTGCGGGGCGCCGTTCCGGCCCTCCTGCTGGCCGTGGAACCAGTTGGTCTCCAGCGTGTCGTACAGCGGCGTGCGGCCGTCGCCGGCGCCGGCGGGCGGCAGGCTGCCGACCGGCTGGCGCGGGGCGTCGAAGTCCGGGCGCGGGGTGCCGAAGTCCGGGCGCGGGATCGCCGCGGTGGCCGCCGGGTCCTGCGGTTCCCGGCCGCCCTGCGGGACGCCCGGGTCCGGGCGCGGCCCGTCGAAGTCGGGGCGGGGGAACTCGGCCGTGGAGCCCGGGCCCTGGTGGTCCGCCGCCGGGCGCGCGAACCGGCCGGTCGCCTCGTGCTCCTCGTGGCCGCGCGGCACGTCCAGCGGGGAGCGCGGGACACCCTGGTCGCCGGCCCAGCCGCCGGGCTGGGGCCGCGCGGAGCGCTGCGGGCCGCCGGGGAGTTCGGCGCGCGGGCCGCCGGAGGGCGGGAGCTGCTGCTGGCGCTGCTGCCCCTGGCCGCCCTGCGGGGCCTGCCCGGCCTGGCCGCCCTGCCACACGTCGGAGCGGGACGGGATGCCGTCCTGCGCGGCGGGGCCGCCCTGCGGCGCGCCGCCCTGAGCGGGACCGCCCCGGGCCGGACCGCCCTGCGGCGCCTGGCCGCCCTGGTCCCCGTACGCACCGGGGAACCCGGCACCCTGGCCGCGGCCGTCCCGGCCGGGCTGCCCGCCCTGGGGCCCGCCGAACAGCCCGCCGCCCTGCGGCGCACCGCCCTGCGCGCCGCCCGGGCGCCCGCCCTGGTCGTCGCGGCCCGGCAGCGCGGCGCGGGCGCCGCCGGCGGCGCCGACCTGGCCGCGCGCACCGGCGAGGCCGGCGGCGAGCCGGTTCTGCGGCGCGCCGCCCTGGCCGGGACCGCCCAGACCGGGACCGCCCGGACCGGGCCGTCCGCCGCCGGGCATCCCGCCCTGGCCGCCGGGGGTCCGGCCGCCCTGGCCGGAGCCGCCCTGCGGCAGCCCGCCCGGACCACCGGGGCCACCGGGCTTCTTGCCGCCCTGCGTGACGTCCACGGGCAGCATGACCAGCGCGGTCGTACCACCGGAGTCGGAGGGGCGCAGCTGGATCCGGATGCCGTGCCGCAGCGACAGGCGGCCGACCACGAACAGACCCATGCGGCGGGAGACGGAGACGTCCACGGTGGGCGGCGAGGCGAGCCGCTCGTTGATCGCGGCGAGGTCCTCGGGGGAGAGGCCGATGCCGGTGTCGTGGATCTCGACCAGCACGCGCCCGTCGGGCAGCGCGTGGCCGGTGACGCGCACCTTGGTCTGCGGCGAGGAGAACGACGTGGCGTTCTCCAGCAGCTCGGCCAGCAGGTGCACGAGGTCGTTGACGACGCGGCCGGCGACCTCGGTGGCCGGCACGGACGCGAGCTCGATGCGCTCGTACTGCTCCACCTCGGACGCGGCGGCGCGGAGCACGTCGACGAGGGGCACGGGCCGCGTCCACCGGCGGCCGGGCTCCTCGCCGGCGAGGACGAGGAGGTTCTCGCCGTTGCGGCGCATGCGGGTGGCGAGGTGGTCGAGCTTGAACAGCGAGGAGAGCTGGTCCGGGTCGGCCTCGCGGGACTCCAGTTCGGAGATGAGCGAAAGCTGACGCTGGATCAGGCCCTGGGAGCGGCGCGAGAGGTTGGTGAACATCGCGTTGACGTTGCCCCGCAGCAGGGCCTGCTCGGCGGCGAGGCGGACCGCCTCGCGGTGCACGTCGTCGAAGGCCGCGGCCACCTTGCCGATCTCGTCGCGCGAGTGCACGCCGACGGACTCCACGGACGTGTCGACGTCCTGCGGGTCGGCCTCGGAGAGCTGCTTGACCAGCTGGGGCAGCCGCTCCTGGGCGACCCTGGTGGCGGTGTCCTGGAGCCGCCGCAGCGACGTGATCATGGAGCGGGCCACCACGAAGGCGCCGATCAGCGAGACGCCGAGGACCAGGATGATCAGGGCGCCGTTGACGATCGCGTCGCGCTGCGCCTCCTGGCGCAGCTCACGGGCCTTGCTCTCCATCTCGCCCAGCAGCGTGGCCTCGATGGTCTCCATGGCGCGCAGCTTGGTCTCGGCCTCGTCGGTCCAGTCGAGGAACGTACGGGTCTCGGCCCGCTCGAGCCCGTTCGGCTCGCGCAGCACGCGGTCCGCGTACTGGTCGGCGGCCTGGATCGAGGGGTTGCCCGAGTTCAGCGGGCCGAGCAGGTCGGTGGCGTCCCCGCCGGCCGACTCGTAGATCGAGCGGAACGACTTGAGGGCCGCGTTCTCGTTGACGCGGGCGTCCTCGGCGTACTGCCGGTCGTTCTCGTTGAGCTTCGCCTTGTTCTTCGTCGTCTTGGGCAGGGCGGCGGCGATGATCGCCCGCTGCATGGAGGCGTACTCCTTGGCGGACGAGAACGCCGCCAGCGCGCGGGTGCGCTTGATCATCTCGGGGTTGCTGGTGGCCTGCGCCATGTCCTGCGACAGGGTGAGCAGCGACTCGATGAGCCGGTTGTACTTGCCGACCGTCGCGGAGGACATCTGGTTCTTGGCGTAGGCGTCCTTGCGGATCGTGCCGAGCGTGACGACCTGGTTGGCGATCTGGGTGACGTTGGCGCGGATGCTCGCCAGCGCCTCGTCCTCCTGGGTGTCGCCGATCTCGTCGGTGGCGTTCAGGAACGCCCGCTGCGCCGCGTCGGTCTTGTCGCGCGGCGTCTTGATCGTCAGGTTGTCGTCAGCGTAGCCGTTGGCCTTCGGGCCCGCCGACAGGTCGCGCTCCTCCTGGAGCGCCTGCGCGAGGTGGTGCGCCTCGCGGGTGAGCTTGGTGAGCAGCTGCATGTGGTCCAGCTGCTCCATGTTCTCCATCGACTCCTGGATGCGGAGTCCGCCCAGCGAGGTCGCGGCGACCACGGGCAGGGCCAGGAGGGAGACGAGCCGGGTGCTGATGCGCCAGTTGCGCAGGGCTATTCGCGAGCCGGTGTCGCCCGGCGCCGCGGCCTTCGGTTCCTTCCCCGGCTTGGCCGACCTGCCCGCCTTGTCGCGCCGCCCGGGCTTCCCGCCCTTGCCGCCGCCCGCCGCACCTGCCGCCTCGGCCCCGGCCGCCGCGCCTGCCGCGCGGCCGGAGCGGCCGCCGCCGTTCCCGGCGACCGCCGGTCCCGGGTCGTGGGTGTGCTGGGGCGAGGAGCCGCGGTCGGTCCCGCCGCGCGGCTCCTGTTCCGCCGCAGCGCTGCCATCCCTCTTGAAACGTCCCTGCACTAGCGTCGCAACCTCTGGACCAGGCGTCCCTCCGCGCGAACGGACAGGACGGTGTCGGCGTCGTGGGAGCGCGAGTGCGCCCCTCGGTGGTCGTCGGTGACCGGCGCGGAATCCCCCTTCCCCACCGCCGCTCGGCGCTGCCTTTGCGCCCCAGCTCGCCGGTCTCCATCGCGGCGGTGCGTGGAATTCCAGCACAGTGCCGGATCTCCAACAAGGGCGGTGGCCGGCCCCGCGAACGGGGTCACCAGATGTGATGACTCACTCACATGCAGTAGAAAGCTATCAGGGAGGAAACGGACTTTCTCGAACGAGTCGCTTACGCGTGGAGGGTGCCCCAGTCGAGATGATCAGCGGCGGAATAAAGCGTTCAGTGGCGTGATGTCCCTTTTCGTCACCCCGGTCGATCATCCGGAATGTCCGACTTGCATGGTCGGTGGTGAGCAAACTCACATGCCAACGGCGGCCTCTTCGCGGTATTGGCGGGGAACACGATGTTTAGCCTGACGCGTTACCGAGGACGGGCCGCCCGTCAAGGGCGCCCCGCGTCCACCCGAGCCGAGCAACGCCGAGCGACGAGGTCTGAAGCCACCGTGAAGACGACGATGACGATCCGCAGCACCGCCAACCCCCGCCGTACCACCCTCGCCCACCTGGGGGACGCGGCCGGGCTGGAGCGCGGCGCCCTGCCGGAGCAGGCGACCGGGCTGCCCTCCGTCACCGCCAACCCGCGCCGCACGGTCCTGATGGAGGCCCCGGCCCCCGCGGAGCGCTGACGCCGCCGGTGCGCGCGGCCCGCGAGCGGGGAGCGCGCACCACCGTACGGCAGGTCCCCCGCCCCTCCCGCGTTAGCCTGGAGCGTCAGACTCCAGCCAGCTCAGTGAGGGGCACACGCATCCGTGCGCATCGCCAGATTCTCCATCGACGGCAATGTCGCCTTCGGCGCGGTCGAGGGTGGGAGCGCCCCCGGCGCAGAGGGTGACCTCGTCCTCGACATCATCAAGGGCATTCCGTACACCGACTTCGAACTCAGCGGTACGAAGGTCCCGCTGAGCAAGGTCAGGCTCCTGCCGCCGGTGCTCCCCAACAAGGTCGTGGCCATCGGCCGCAACTACGCGGAGCACGCCGCGGAGCTCGGCAACGAGGTCCCGGAGGTACCCGTCGCCTTCTTCAAGCCCACCACCTCGGTGATCGGCTCCGGCGACGCCATCGAGTACCCCTCCTTCTCGAACGAACTGCACCACGAGGCCGAGCTCGCCGTCGTCATCGGCCGCATGTGCCGCGAGGTCCCGCGCGAGCGCGTCAAGGACGTCGTCTTCGGCTACACCTGCGCCAACGACGTCACCGCCCGCGACGCCCAGAAGCGCGAGAAGCAGTGGGCCCGCGCCAAGGGCTTCGACACCTCCTGCCCGCTGGGCCCCTGGGTGGAGACCGACCTCGACCCGAGCGACCTGGCCATCCAGTGCACGGTCAACGGCGCGCAGCGCCAGCTCGGTCGTACGAGCGAGATGATCCGCTCCATCGAGGACCTGGTCGTCCACATCACCGAGGCCATGACGCTGCTCCCCGGTGACGTCATCCTCACCGGCACCCCCGCCGGGGTCGGCCCCCTCAACGTCGGCGACGAGGTCGCCGTCACCATCGAAGGCATCGGCACTCTCACCAACAAGGTGATCAAGCGTGGCTAACGCGAACTCCCCCAAGCTCTCGGCTCCGCTGGAGCAGGGGGTACCCCCCCGCGTACGTTTCTGTCCCTCGCCGACCGGCAACCCCCACGTGGGCCTGGTCCGCACCGCCCTGTTCAACTGGGCCTTCGCCCGGCACCACGGCGGCACCATGGTCTTCCGCATCGAGGACACCGACGCGGCCCGCGACTCGGAGGAGTCCTACCAGCAGCTCCTCGACGCCATGCGCTGGCTCGGCCTCGACTGGGACGAGGGCCCCGAGGTCGGCGGCCCCCACGCGCCGTACCGCCAGTCGCAGCGCACGGACATCTACCGGGACGTCGCCGACCGGCTCCTCGAGGGCGGCTACGCGTACCGCTGCTACTGCACCGCCGAGGAGCTGGACGAGCGCCGCGAGGCCGCCCGCGCCGCCGGCAAGCCCTCCGGGTACGACGGCCACTGCCGCGACCTCACCGCCGAGCAGGTCTCCGCGTACGAGGCGGAGGGCCGCGCCGCGATCGTCCGCTTCCGCATGCCGGACGAGCCGATCACCTTCCGCGACCTGGTCCGCGGCGAGCTGACCTTCACCCCGGACAACGTCCCGGACTACGGCATCGTCCGCGCCAACGGCGCCCCGCTGTACACGCTGGTCAACCCGGTCGACGACGCGTTGATGGAGATCACGCACGTGCTGCGCGGCGAGGACCTGCTGTCCTCCACCCCGCGCCAGATCGCCCTGTACAAGGCGCTGATCGACCTGGGCGTCGCGAAGTCCGTCCCGGAGTTCGGCCACCTGCCGTACGTCATGGGCGAGGGCAACAAGAAGCTGTCCAAGCGCGACCCGCAGTCCTCCCTGAACCTGTACCGGGAGCGCGGCTTCCTCCCCGAGGGCCTGCTGAACTACCTGTCGCTCCTCGGCTGGTCCTTCTCCGCGGACCAGGACGTCTTCACGATCCCGCAGATGATCGAGAAGTTCGACGTCGCGGACGTCAACGCCAACCCGGCGCGCTTCGACCTGAAGAAGGCCGAGGCGATCAACGCCGACCACATCCGCATGCTGGACGTCCAGGCGTTCATCGCCGCCTGCGAGCCCTGGCTCCGGGCCCCGCACGCCCCCTGGGCGCCCGAGGACTTCGACCGCGAGGCGTGGGAGCGGATCGCCCCGCACGCCCAGACGCGCCTGACGGTCCTCTCCGAGATCACCCAGAACGTCGACTTCCTCTTCCTGAAGGAGCCGGTCGAGGACGAGGCGTCCTGGCAGAAGGCGATGAAGGGCGACCCGGCGGCCCTGCTCACCACGGCCCGCGCCGAGCTGGAGGCCGCGGACTGGACGAGCCCCGAGTCCCTGAAGGACGCCGTCCTGAAGGCGGGCGAGGAGCACGGCCTGAAGCTCGGCAAGGCCCAGGCCCCGGTCCGCGTCGCCGTCACCGGCCGCACGGTCGGCCTGCCCCTCTTCGAGTCCCTGGAGGTCCTCGGCAGGGAGAAGACCCTGGCCCGCATCGACGCGGCCCTGGCGAAGCTCGCCTCGTAGGCGATCGGACACGCTCCGTGGGGGCGGCGGCCACGACGGCCGCCGCCCCCACGGCCTTTCCCGGCCCCGGCACGCGCCCCCGGCCGGGCCCCCTCTCCGGCGGTACCGCCGCCGTGCGGCGATCCGCGCGGTCCTGGGGGCGCCGGCACGGCGTCTTCCGGGAGGTGACCCCTGGCCCCCGGCCGGGCCCCCTTCCGGCGGTACCGTCGCCGTATGGCGATCCGCGCGGTCCTCTGGGACATCGACGACACGATCTTCGACTACGCCACCGCCGACCGGGCCGGGATGCGCCGGCACCTGCGGGACGAGGGGTTGGACGGGGTGTTCGGCGGCACCGAGGAGGCCCTGCGGCGGTGGCGGGAGGCGACCGTGCTGCACTGGGCGCGGTTCGCCGCCGGAGAGACGTCCTGGGAGGAGCAGCGGCGGGACCGGGTCCGCACGTTCCTCGGCGCCCCGCTGGGCGACGACGAGGCGGACGCCTGGTTCGAGCGGTACCTGGCGCACTACGAGGCCGCCTGGGAGCTGTTCCCGGACACCGTCCCCGTGCTGGACGTCCTCGCCGCCGAGTACCGGCACGCCGTCCTGTCGAACTCCTCCCTCCTCAACCAGGACCGCAAGCTCCGCGTCCTCGGCGTGCGGGATCGGTTCGAGGCGGTGCTCTGCGCCGCCGACATCGGCGTGTCCAAGCCCGACGCCGCCGCCTTCCACGCCGCGTGCGACAGGCTCGGCCTGGCCCCCGGCGAGGTCGCGTACGTGGGGGACCAGCCCGACATCGACGCCCGGGGCGCCGCCGAGGCGGGCCTCCTCGGGGTCTGGCTGGACCGCTCGGGCCTCGGCGGACGCCCCGAGCTGGCCCGGATCACGGACCTCCACCAGCTCCCCGCGCTGCTCCGCGGCGATACCCGTTTTGGAGCGCCGGACACCTTCGGGTAATGTTCTTCCTGCGCCGAGGGAAGCGGGCCGAAAGGCCGGAAGCCCGGAGCGCGAGCCGAACAAGATCTCCCTCGGGGGTTGCGTTCCGGTGGCCTATGGTGTAATTGGCAGCACGACTGATTCTGGTTCAGTTAGTCTTGGTTCGAGTCCAGGTAGGCCAGCTCGCAGAGCTCATCTGCAAAGCCCCCGTTGTGTAGCGGCCTAGCACGCTGCCCTCTCAAGGCAGTAGCGCCGGTTCGAATCCGGTCGGGGGTACAGATCCTTCCCGCGGGATCATCAGGGTCGCACCCGATGATCGCGATGCAGGATCGCTAGGGCCCCCGTTGTGTAGCGGCCTAGCACGCCGCCCTCTCAAGGCGGTAGCGCCGGTTCGAATCCGGTCGGGGGTACCAACTGGTCTAAACCACCAGTGGCCTATGGTGTAATTGGCAGCACGACTGATTCTGGTTCAGTTAGTCTTGGTTCGAGTCCAGGTAGGCCAGCGGGTTCACGCGAGTGATCCACGCCCCCGTTGTGTAGCGGCCTAGCACGCCGCCCTCTCAAGGCGGTAGCGCCGGTTCGAATCCGGTCGGGGGTACCACACGAGGAAGCCCTCCCCAGCAGGGGAGGGCTTCCTCGCGTTGCCGACGCGAAACGACCAGCACCACACACAACTCCGGCCCACCGCTGCGGCGTTGAAGCGGTGAGCCGGGGATGTCAGAAGGATCATGGACAGGTACGAGCGGGTGCTCAGCCCGCGCGGCGCAGCGCCTCGGACAAGCGGGAGGCCGCGTCGATGACGGCCTGGGCGTGCATCCGGCCCGGGTGGCGGGTCAGGCGCTCGATCGGACCCGACACGGACACCGCGGCCACCACCCGGTTCGACGGGCCCCGCACGGGCGCCGAGACGGACGCGACCCCCGGCTCCCGCTCGCCGATCGACTGGGCCCAGCCGCGGCGCCGTACGCCCGACAGGGCCGTCGCCGTGAAGCGGGCGCCCTGCAGGCCCCGGTGCAGCCGCTCGGGCTCCTCCCAGGCCATGAGGATCTGCGCCGACGAGCCGGCCTTCATCGTGAGCGTCGAGCCCACGGGGACCGTGTCCCGCAGGCCCGACAGCCGCTCCGCCGCCGCCACGCAGATGCGCATGTCGCCCTGGCGCCGGTAGAGCTGCGCGCTCTCGCCCGTCACGTCGCGCAGGTGCGTGAGCACCGGGCCCGCCGTGGCCAGCAGACGGTCCTCACCGGCCGCGGCGGCCAGCTCGGCCAGCCGCGGGCCCAGGATGAATCGTCCCTGCATGTCCCTCGCCACCATCCGGTGGTGTTCCAGTGCCACGGCCAGACGGTGGGCCGTGGGCCGTGCGAGCCCGGTCGCCGCGACCAGCCCGGCGAGGGTGGCCGGACCGGACTCCAGAGCGCTCAGAACCAGAGCTGCCTTGTCGAGAACGCCGACGCCGCTAGAGTTGTCCATGCAACGATACTCGCGTCTCACTCTGTGAAACGCAAGTTCAATTTTCCCGGGATCTTGCCAACCTGGAGGGGCGGCCCGGGATCCACGGTCCGCTGCCGCCGTCCACAACGTGGAATCACGGGGAGACCCGGGCGCCGGCGCAGATGTCTCTAGATCGCCGGCTCACCCGCCGGCCGGAGGGAAAGCGATGGGTAGGACACTCGCGGAGAAGGTCTGGGACGACCACGTCGTCCGGCGCGCCGAGGGCGAGCCCGACCTCCTCTTCATCGATCTGCACCTGCTGCACGAGGTGACCAGCCCCCAGGCCTTCGACGGCCTCCGCAAGAGCGGCCGACAGGTGCGGCGGCTCGACCTGACCATCGCCACCGAGGACCACAACACCCCGACCCTCGACATCGACAAGCCCATCGCCGATCCCGTCTCCCGCGCCCAGTTGGAGACCCTGCGCAAGAACTGCGCGGAGTTCGGCGTGCGCCTCCACCCGCTCGGCGACGTCGAGCAGGGCGTCGTCCACGTCGTCGGCCCCCAGCTGGGCCTGACCCAGCCCGGCACGACCGTGGTCTGCGGCGACTCCCACACCTCCACGCACGGTGCCTTCGGCGCGCTCGCCTTCGGCATCGGCACCTCCCAGGTCGAGCACGTCCTGGCCACGCAGACGCTGCCCATGGCCCGTCCCAAGACCATGGCCATCACCATCGACGGCGAGCTGCCCGACGGCGTCACCGCCAAGGACCTCATCCTGGCGATCATCGCGAAGATCGGCACCGGCGGCGGCCAGGGCTACGTCCTGGAGTACCGCGGCTCCGCCATCGAGAAGCTCTCGATGGAGGCCCGGATGACCATCTGCAACATGTCCATCGAGGCCGGCGCCCGCGCGGGCATGATCGCCCCCGACGAGACCACCTTCGCGTACCTCAAGGGCCGCGCGCACGCCCCCGAGGGCGCCGACTGGGACGCCGCCGTCGCGTACTGGAAGACCCTGCGCACCGACGACGACGCCGTCTTCGACGCCGAGGTCGTCATCGACGCCGCCGAGCTGTCCCCGTTCGTCACCTGGGGCACCAACCCCGGCCAGGGCGCACCCCTTTCGGCGTCCGTCCCCGACCCCGCTTCGTACGAAGACGCTTCGGAGCGGCTCGCCGCCGAGAAGGCCCTGGAGTACATGGGCCTCACCGCCGGACAGCCCCTGCGCGACATCAAGGTCGACACCGTCTTCGTCGGCTCCTGCACCAACGGCCGCATCGAGGACCTGCGCGCCGCCGCCGCCGTCCTCGAAGGCCGCAAAATCGCCGACGGCGTAAGGATGCTGGTCGTCCCCGGCTCCGCCCGCGTCGGCCTCCAGGCCGTCGACGAGGGACTGGACAAGGTCTTCAAGGAGGCCGGCGCCGAATGGCGGCACGCCGGCTGCTCCATGTGCCTGGGCATGAACCCCGACCAACTCGCCCCCGGCGAGCGCTCCGCGTCCACCTCCAACCGCAACTTCGAGGGGCGGCAGGGCAAGGGCGGCCGCACCCACCTCGTCTCGCCGCAGGTCGCCGCCGCCACCGCGGTCCTCGGCCACCTGGCCTCCCCGGCCGACCTGTCCGACGCCACCACTCCCGCGGGGGTCTGAAGAACCATGGAAGCATTCACCACGCACACCGGCCGCGCCGTCCCGCTGCGCCGCAGCAACGTGGACACCGACCAGATCATCCCCGCGCACTGGCTCAAGAAGGTCACCCGCGACGGGTTCGAGGACGGCCTCTTCGAGGCCTGGCGCAAAGACCCCGAGTTCATCCTCAACCGCCCCGAGCGCCAGGGTGCCACCGTCCTCGTCGCCGGCCCCGACTTCGGCACCGGCTCCTCCCGCGAGCACGCCGTCTGGGCCCTGCAGAACTACGGTTTCAAAACCGTCCTCTCCTCCCGCTTCGCCGACATCTTCCGCGGCAACTCGCTGAAGAACGGCCTGCTCACGGTGGTGCTCGACCAGAAGACCGTCGACGCCCTGTGGGAGCTGATCGAGGCCGACCCGCAGGCCGAGATCACCGTCGACCTCGTCGCCCGCCAGGTCCGCGCCGAAGGCGTTACCGCCGACTTCGAACTCGACGAGAACGCCCGCTGGCGGCTGCTCAACGGACTCGACGACATCAGCATCACCCTCCAGAACGAGGCGGACATCGCCGCGTACGAGGCCAAGCGCCCCTCGTACAAGCCGCGCACCCTCCCGGTCTGACCCCGCCGGGGCCCCGGCCCCGTGCGACACCCCGTGCCCCCGGCCGCCCAGCGGCCGGGGGCACGCCCGTGTCCAACTGGCGTGAAAACGCCCCTCACGACACCCCGGGGGAGTGCCCGCGCCGCCATCCGGCTGACGCCGCGCGCCCTGGGTCGACCCCCCTCCGGCGGCCCTCCCGAGGCCGCCGAATCGACGCCAACTCGGTTTATGACCTGGGAGGTTGGGCAAACGGGGAGTGCCGCACGGAAGGCACCCGGGCATGCCCCGAAACACCGCTGGATCACGTCAGTTACCCCCTACGCAGGCGACAACTCGCCCCAGATGGCACAATCGGCGCATGGAACGCGACAGCCAACTCGAGCTCTACGAGGCGGTCGCAGCCCGGCTGAAAGAAGCGCACTCCCGAGTGCGCGCACTGCAAGTCCCGGAGGGCGTAAGGATGGCGCTGTCCCGGAAGCTGCTGGTCATCACGGCCGCGGCGAAGCACGATCTCGCGGACGCGGCGCGGCGTCTCGACCGGTTGTTGAAGGACCTCGACGAGGGCCGATTCCCTGAAGGGGACTGACCGCCCGGAAGTCCGCGAACGGCTACTGCGTTGCGGCACAAGGGTGATTAGCCCGTTTCGTGTTTGATTTGCGGTATATATCTGCCTAACGTGCGAAAACGCTTGAACACTTTCGTTCCGGCAATGTCTCCGAAGGGGAAGACGTGAACAAGGCGCAGCTCGTAGAAGCGATTGCCGACAAGATGGGCGGCCGGCAGCAGGCCGCCGACGCCGTCGACGCGGTACTCGACGCGATCGTCCGTGCGGTGGTCGCCGGCGACCGGGTCTCGGTCACCGGCTTCGGCTCGTTCGAGAAGGTCGAGCGTCCGGCCCGCTACGCCCGCAACCCGCAGACCGGTGAGCGCGTACGGGTCAAGAAGACCTCCGTTCCGCGCTTCCGCGCCGGCCAGGGCTTCAAGGACCTGGTCAGCGGCACCAAGAAGCTGCCCAAGGGCGGCGAGGTCGCCGTCAAGAAGGCCCCCAAGGGCAGCCTCTCGGGCGCGCCGCCCACCATCGCCAAGGCCGCCACCAAGAAGGCCGCCGCGAAGAAGGCCGCGGCGAAGAAGGCCGCCCCCGCCAGGAAGACGACGGCGGCGGCCAAGAAGACCACCACCGCCGCGGCCAAGAAGACCACCGCGACCGCGGCGAAGAAGGCCACCACCGCGAAGAAGGCGACCCCCGCGAAGACCGCGACCGCGCCCGCGGCGAAGAAGGCCACGGCGAAGAAGACCGCGCCCGCCAAGAAGGCCACCGCCAAGAAGGCGCCCGCCAAGAAGACCACGGCACGCAAGACCACCGCGGCCAAGAAGGCCACGGCGGCGAGGAACAAGTAAGCGGCGCGACGGCGAAGGGGCACCCGCCGGCGACGCGACCGCCCGCCGGGCCACTCACACGCGGGGCCGGGCTTCCCTCGGGGGAAGCCCGGCCCGCGGTGTCCCCGGGGCGCCACCGGGAGCCGTCTCAGAACGTCTGCAGCGTCACCAGCGTGATCCGCAGGGCCCCGCCCTCGCCCTCCGTCTCGATCCGCACCCGCTGCCCGGACCGCAGCAGCCGCAGCCCGCCCGCGTCGAACGCCTCCGCGTCGAACTCCACCGGGGTGCCGTCGTCGAGCAGCACGCTGCCGGTGCGGGTCTCGGGGTCGTACGTGTACGCGGTCGCCTGCATGCACCGCAGCCTATCCGGCTACCCCGCCGGGAGGATCCCCGCCCGGCACAGCCGTGCCGTGCACCGCCCCACGCCCAGCTCCAGCGCCGCCCGCAGGTCCGCCTCCGTGTCCACGTCCCGCCGGACGGACACGACACCGCCGAGCCGGATTTCCACCGCGCCCGACGACAAATGCCGCAGCCGCGAGGCGCCCCCGAAAGCCGGACGCAATTCCATTCTCGGCGCCGCCGACAGAAAAGTCGTACCGATATCTGCGGCATCCGCCAGAAAAGCCCGCGGAAAACGCCCCGCGACCGCCAGGACCCGCCCCAGTTCCGCCGGGCGCAGCGCCGGGAGGTCCGCGTTCAGCGCCGCCACCGCGGCCCCCGGCCGCCGCGCCCGCACCGCCTCCGCCCCGTACGCCAGCGCCGCGTTGAGCCCCGCCCCCGGCCGGTCCGGTACGACCCCGGCGCCCAGCGCGGCCAGCCGCGACGCGGCCACCGGGTCGTCCGTGACGACCACCACATCCCGCACCGCCCCGCAGGCCAGCGCCGCCGCCACCGTGTCCTGCGCGAACGCCAGCGCCAGCCGCCGCCGCTCCGGCGGGCCGACCGCCCCCGCGAGCCTGGTCTTCGCCAGGGCAAGGGGTTTCAGCGGAACCACCAGCGACCAGGGCGTGGCAGCCAGACCCCGCCCGCCGGCGCCCGCTGCCCGCTCTCCGTCCGTCTCCATCCCGGCCATTGTGGCGCGACCGGTCACGACCGGGAGAGCCGGCCCGGAGGGCGGGGCGTACGGTGTTCTCGACAGACCAGGGGCCTGGGGCGACACTTGACCCCCGGCAAGACGAGTACCACAGGAAGGTGTCCGCGTGTCCCGCCGCAGAATCGGCTTCTGGTACCGCCTGGCGGCGGTCATCGCAAAACCGCCACTGGTGGTTCTGTTCAAGCGGGACTGGCGCGGAATGGAGCACATTCCGGCTGACGGCGGATTCATCACGGCCGTGAACCACAACTCGTATCTCGACCCGCTGTCGTACGCGCACTTCCAGTACAACACCGGACGCGTACCGCGCTTCCTGGCGAAGGCCGGCCTCTTCAAGGGCTCCTTCGTCGGCATGATGCTCCGCGGCACCGGGCAGATCCCCGTCTACCGCGAGACGACCAACGCCCTGGACGCCTTCCGTGCCGCCGTCGCCGCCATCGAGCGGGGCGAGTGCGTCGCCTTCTACCCCGAGGGCACCCTCACCCGCGACCCCGAGATGTGGCCCATGGCCGGCAAGACCGGCGCCGCCCGCGTCGCCCTCCTCACCAAGGCGCCCGTCATCCCCGTCGCCCAGTGGGGCGCCAACCTGGCGATGCCGCCCTACGCCAAGGAGAACAAGGTCCGCCTCTTCCCGCGCAAGACGCTGACCGTCGTCGCCGGCCCCCCCGTCGACCTCTCCCGGTTCCACGGGGTGGAACCCACCAACGAGGTGCTCCGCGAGGCCACCGAGGAGATCATGAAGGCCATCACCGCGCTCCTGGAGGACATCCGGGGCGAGAAGGCCCCCGACGAGCCGTACGACCACCGCAGGGCCCGGCTGGAGCAGCGCCGCGGGGCCGCGGGGGAGGGAGTCAAGTGACACGCCCCGTCAAGGCCGCCGTCTTCGGAACCGGCTCGTGGGGTACGGCCTTCGGCATGGTCCTCGCCGACGCCGGCTGCGACGTCACCCTCTGGGGCCGCCGCCCCGAGGTCGCCGACGCCATCAACACCACGCGCACCAACCCCGACTACTTCCCCGACGTCACGCTGCCCGCGAACCTCCGCGCCACCAGCGACCCCGTCGAGGCCGCCGCCGGCGCCGACTTCACGGTGCTCGCCATCCCCTCCCAGACCCTCCGCGGCAACCTCGCCGCCTGGGCGCCGCGGCTCGCCCCCGGCACCGTCCTCGTCTCCCTGATGAAGGGCATCGAACTCGGCACCTGCGAGCGGATGAGCGAGGTGATCCAGGAGGTCGCCGGGGTCTCCGCCGACCGCGTCGCCGTCGTCACCGGCCCCAACCTCGCCAAGGAGATCGTGGCCCGCATGCCGGCCGCCTCCGTCGTCGCCTGCCGGGACGAGGCCGTCGCCCGGCGGCTCCAGGCCGCCTGCCACACCCCGTACTTCCGCCCCTACACCAACACCGACGTGGTCGGCTGCGAACTGGGCGGCGCCGTCAAGAACGTCATCGGCCTCGCCGTCGGCATCGCCGACGGCATGGGCCTCGGCGACAACGCCAAGGGCTCCCTCATCACCCGCGGCCTCGCCGAGACCACCCGGCTCGGCCTCGCCATGGGGGCCGACCCGCTGACCTTCTCCGGCCTCGCCGGCCTCGGCGACCTGGTCGCGACCTGCTCCTCGTCGCTGTCCCGCAACCACACCTTCGGCTTCAACCTCGGCAAGGGCATGACGCTGGAGGAGACGATCGCCGTCACCCGGCAGACCGCCGAGGGCGTCAAGTCCTGCCGGTCCGTCCTCGACCTCGCCCGCCGGCACGGTGTCGACATGCCGATCACCGAGACCGTCGTCGGCATCGTCCACGAGGGAAAGCCGCCGATGGTGGCGCTCAAGGAGCTGATGTCCCGGAGCGCCAAGCCCGAGCGGCGCTGACGGAGCCCCGGTGAGCGGGTACGCTCGTCGCGATATGAGCAGCGAGAACCTCCCCACCAGCCCCGGGCGTAAGCCGCGCGTGGCCGTCGTCTTCGGCGGACGCAGCTCCGAGCACGCCATCTCCGTCGTCACGGCCGGCGCCGTCCTGCGCGCCATCGACCGGACGAAGTACGACGTGCTGCCCATCGGCATCACCACGGACGGCCGCTGGGCGCTGACCGCCGACGCCCCGGAGCGGATGGCCATCGCCGACCGCGCGCTGCCCAGCGTCGACGACCTCGCCGAGCCCGGCGAGGGCAGCGTCGTGCTCTCCGCCGACCCCACCAGCCGGGAGGTCGTCTACACGGAGCCCAGCTCCGTCCCGAAGGCCCTGGGCGAGGTCGACGTCGTCTTCCCCGTGCTCCACGGCCCGTACGGCGAGGACGGCACCCTCCAGGGCCTCCTGGAGCTCGCCGGGGTTCCCTACGTCGGCGCGGGCGTCCTCGCCTCCGCCGTCGGCCAGGACAAGGAGTACATGAAGCGCGTCTTCACCTCCTTCGGCCTGCCCGTCGGCCCGTACGAGGTCGTCCGCCCCCGCGAGTGGGACCGGGACCCCGCAGCCGCCCGCCGGAAGGTCACCGACTTCGCCGCCGAGCACGGCTGGCCGCTGTTCGTGAAGCCCGCCCGCGCCGGCTCCTCCATCGGCATCACCAAGGTCGACGACGAGTCCGGTCTCGACGCCGCCCTCGCCGAGGCCCGCCGCCACGACCCGAAGGTCCTCGTCGAGTCGCTGCTCACCGGCCGCGAGATCGAGTGCGGCGTCCTGGAGTTCGAGGACGGCCCGCGCGCCAGCGCCCCCGCCTGGATCCCGCCCGTCGGCGACCACGACTTCTACGACTTCGAGGCGAAGTACATCGACTCGGCGTCCGGCGTCGTGCCCGCCCCGATCACCCCGGAGCAGACCGCCGAGGTGCAGCGGCTCGCGATCGCCGCGTTCGAGGCGGCGTCCTGCGAGGGACTGGTCCGCGCCGACTTCTTCCTCACCGACGACGGCGAGTTCGTCATCAACGAGATCAACACCATGCCGGGCTTCACCCCGATCTCGATGTACCCGCGGATGTGGGAGGCGAGCGGCGTCGACTACCCCGAGCTGATCGACCGCCTCGTCCAGGCCGCCCTGCGCCGCCCGACCGGACTGCGCTAGGCCCCCGGCGGCGGGGCCGCGCGGACGGACCGCGCCCGGAACCCCGCCGCACGGGCCGCCTCAGAGGCTCGGCGGGACGGCCCTGCCCACGGGCCCGGCGAACGCGGCCAGCGGGCCGGCGTCGTGCGCGAACCGCTCGTCGAGCGACAGCTCCACGTACGCCTTCCGGTAGGTGGTGGTGAAGCGCGGCCCGGTGCCCTCCCGCTGTTCCAGCAGCCAGTTGACGCCGTCCGCCTCGATCGCCTCCGCCTGCGGATCGTCCATCCTGGCGGGCCGGGGCACCCCGCAGCGCAGTACGATCGCCCCGTCCCCCCACACGGCGGTCAGTTCGGAACGCGGCTCCGCCGCGCTCCGGCGCAGACCCGCGACCGCGTCCGGAAGCTCCTGGTGCAGTGCCCGGCAGTACGCGGCCTCCTCCGCGGCCGGACTCGGAACCGGGACCGGCGTCTTCGCGTCCGTCGTGGCGCAGCCCGGGGCCGTCGCCAGCAGCACGGCCGCGGCGACGGCGCCGGCCGCGGCGGGCAGGCGGGAAAACCGGTGGGAGGACTTCACCGGCTCAGCGTAGACGGGGGCTACAGGTGGACGACCGGGCAGGTCAGGGTACGGGTGATGCCTTCCACCTGCTGGACCTTGGCGACGACCATGCGGCCCAGCTCGTCGACCGTGTCCGCCTGGGCGCGCACGATCACGTCGTACGGGCCCGTCACGTCCTCGGCCTGGATCACGCCGGGGATCTTCGCGATGGTATCGGCGACCAGCGACGCCTTCCCCACCTCGGTCTGAATCAGGATGTACGCCTGTACCACGAAACCTCCAGGGCGGCCGCGGGGATCATCCTGGGCTGGGAGGACCCAGGGAGAAAGGGACGCCACGGTATCGCGTCGCCGCGCGCGGCGGGGAGACCACCGGGCCGGGGTGCCCCGGAGCACGGCGCGCGAAAGACAGAAGTTGACGGCTCCGCCCGTCTCGATGACCGTACCTACAGCAGTGACGGCTCGCGACCGCAACCGCACGAGGACCAGCCGGTCGCACGGCGGGCCCACGACGACATGGAGAGGTGAACCTCGGTGAAGGGCACTGTCGGCGAGCTCGGGGAGTTCGGGCTCATCAGGGAGCTCACGTCCCGGCTCACCACCACCCCGGCGGTACGGGTCGGGCCGGGGGACGACGCCGCCGTCGTGGCCGCACCCGACCGGCGCGTCGTCGCCAGCACGGACATCCTGCTGGAGGGCCGCCACTTCCGCCGCGACTGGTCCACCGCGTACGACGTGGGGCGCAAGGCCGCCGCCCAGAACCTCGCGGACATCGCCGCCATGGGCGCCGTCCCCACCGCGCTCCTCCTCGGCCTGGTCGTCCCCGCCGAACTCCCCGCCACCTGGCCCACCGAGCTCATGGACGGGCTGCGCGACGAGTGCCAGGTCGCCGGAGCCGCCGTCGTCGGCGGCGACGTGGTGCGCGGCGACACGATCACCGTGTCCATCACCGCCCTCGGGGACCTGCGCAACCACGAGCCCGTCACCCGCGGCGGCGCCCAGCCCGGCGACGTCGTCGCCTACACCGGCTGGCTCGGCTGGTCCGCCGCCGGGTACGCGGTCCTCTCCCGCGGCTTCCGCTCTCCGCGCGCGTTCGTCGAGGCGCACCGCCGGCCGGAGCCGCCGTACCACGCCGGTCCCGCCGCCGCCGGCCTCGGCGCGACCGCCATGTGCGACGTCAGCGACGGCCTCATCGCGGACCTCGGGCACATCGCGGAGGCCAGCAAGGTCCGCATCGACCTGCGCTCCGGCGCCATCGACATCCCCACGCAGATGAACGACATCGGCCAGGCCGTCGGCGTCGACCCGCTGCAGTGGGTGCTCACCGGGGGAGAGGACCACGCGATCGTCGCCACGTTCCCGCCCGACGTGAAACTGCCCGCCCGTTGGAAGGTGATCGGCGGGGTCCTCCACCCCTCCGCCCTGCCGCAGGTCACCGTCGACGGCGCGCCCTGGCACACCACCGGCGGCTGGGACCACTTCGGCGGCCCGTACGGAGAAGGCGAATGACCCGCCAGGCCCCGCCGCGGGTGCTCACCGTCGCCGGGTCCGACTCCGGCGGCGGCGCCGGCATCCAGGCCGACCTGAAGACCATGCTCGCCCTCGGCGTCCACGGCATGAGCGTCCTCACGGCCGTCACCGCGCAGAACTCCCTGGGCGTGCAGGGCGCCTGGGAGCTGCCGGAGGAGGCCGTACGCGCCCAGTACCGCAGCGTCGTCGACGACATCGGCGTGCAGGCCGTGAAGACCGGGATGCTCGCGTCCGCACCGCTCGTCGAGACCGTCGCGGAACTGCTCGCGGCGACGGACGCCCCCGTCGTCGTCGACCCCGTGGGCGTCTCCAAGCACGGCGACCCGCTCCTCGCCGCCTCCGCCCTCGACTCGGTGCGCGAGCGGCTGCTGCCCGTGGCGACCGTCGCGACCCCGAACCTCGACGAGGTGACGCAGCTCACCGGCGTACGGGTGGAGGGCGAGGGCGACCTGCGGCGGGCCGCCGACGCGGTGCTGGCGTTCGGGCCGCGCTGGGCGCTGATCAAGGGCGGGCACCTGACCGGGGAGGCGGTCGACCTGCTGACGGACGGCCGCGAGGAGCACTGGTTCCGGGCGCCCCGCCTCGACAACCGGCACACGCACGGCACCGGCTGCACGCTCGCCTCCGCGGTCGCCGCGGGCCTGGCGAGGGGCCTGGCCGTGCCGGACGCCGTACGCGGGGCCAAGGAGTACGTCACCGGGGCCGTCGCCGCCGGGTTCGCGCTGGGCGGCGGGATAGGCCCGGTCGACCACGGCTGGCGCCTGAGCGTCCCGTCCTAGGGCTTCCCGAGGCTTCCTCGGATCCGGTCCGGCTCCGGGGCGCGCCCTGCGGCCGGGGGTCGAGCGGGCCCGGCCCCTCCTCGGCCGGGGCACGCGCGCGTTCTCCCTTCCGGCAGCCGCGGGCCCCTGCGCCCCACTCGCCGGGCACGGACGTCGGGCACGGCGCCGGGCACGGGCGCCGAGTACGGCGAAAAGCCGGCCCATCCGGAGGTGGGCCGGCTTGCGGGGCAACCTCAGAGGCCGCGCTACGACGAGACGCCGCCTTGAGCGCGGGACCTCGCCGGCCTCGATGCACGGGGTGCGGACGTCGGGCCGCTTCGGCGTCCGACCGGCCGCGGCACGCACGCGCCGGACGCTCGCGTTCCGGCGACGGGGCGGGCGTACGGCGGCGCGGACGCGAAAGGTCGTTGCCGGACCCGGCCCCGACCGACGCCCCGCCGCAGACCTCGCAGTCGGCCGGCACGGGCCACTCGAAGGATTTCGGACGCATGTGCGGTGGGATCCGGCGCGGGCCGGAAGCAGATCGATGACGTACGGGCCGGTGACCGAAGTGGCGTTGCCGGGGAACGGTTTGATTCCCATAAGGCGACCGGAGCGGGGTACGAGGGCCACTCCGGTGGGGCGAAGCCACCGCGGACCGCCGGACCCCCGCCCCGGCCCTCCCCGCCCTCCTGGGTCTACCCTGCGGTGC
Organism: Streptomyces sp. NPDC045287; assembly: GCF_056432325.1. Taxonomy (NCBI): domain Bacteria; kingdom Bacillati; phylum Actinomycetota; class Actinomycetes; order Kitasatosporales; family Streptomycetaceae; genus Streptomyces; species Streptomyces sp. NPDC045287. The sequence goes on along the minus strand of NZ_JBWKJG010000021.1, from coordinate 93,234 downwards.
AGCCCACGCCCCGACGCCCCGGCGGCGTGCGGGACCCCCACGAGGAGGATCACCAGGTGCCGGAGAAGTTGGGGCGGGACCTCGACCCCGCAGCGGTCCGTGCCTGGTGCGCGCTGGCGCTGGACGCCCTCGGCCGGGAGCGCGAGGAGATCGACGCGATCAACGTCTACCCGGTCGCGGACGGGGACACCGGCACCAACCTGTACCTGACCGTGGAAGCCGCCCGCCAGGCCGTGGAGGCGGTCTTCGCGGCGCACGAAGCGGACGGCACCGCTCCCGCGCCCGCCGACACCGTACGGGCCCTCGCGCACGGCGCCCTGATCGGCGCCCGCGGCAACTCCGGCACCATCCTGGCGCAGCTCCTGCGCGGCATGGCCGAGGTGCTGGCCCGCGGCGGTGACGGACCCCACCTGGCGGAGGCCCTGCGCACCGCCTCCGCCTCCGCCCGGCAGGCCGTCGCCCACCCCGTCGAGGGCACCATCCTCAGCGTCGCCGCCGCCGCGGCGCGGGCCGCCTCCGGGGCCGGCTCCGCCCTCCCCGCGGTGGCCAGGGCCGCGTACGACGGCGCCCTCGCCGCGCTGGAGGACACCCCCGGGCAGCTGGACGTCCTGGCCAGGGCGGGCGTCGTCGACGCGGGCGGACGCGGCCTCGTCACCGTGCTCGGCGCGCTCGTCGAGGCCCTGTCGGGCGAGGCGCCGGCGAAGGGGCCCCGCGCCCGGCGGGCCGCGCCCCTCCCGCACACCGCCGCGGCCCCGCAGGAGCCCTGCGCGGCGAGCGGACCCGCGTACGAGGTGATCTACCTGCTGGAGGCCGACGACGACGCCGTCGCCCGGCTGCGCGCCCGCCTCGACGGGCTCGGGGACTCCCTGGTGGTCGTCGGCGGCGACGGCCTGTGGAACGTCCACGTGCACGTCGACGACGCGGGCGCGGCCGTGGAGGCCGGTGTCGAGGCGGGCCGCCCGTACCGGATCCGCGTCACCCACTTCGCCGCCGACGCGGCGAAGAGCGCGGCCGGGCCCGCCGAACCGACCCAGCGCGCGGTCGTCGCCGTCGTACCGGGCGAGGGGTTGGCCGCGCTGTGCGCCGAGGCGGGCGCCACGGCCGTCCTGGCACTGCCCGGCCGCCCGCCCGCCAGCGGCGAGCTGCTCGACGCGATCCGCCGCGCCCACGCGCGCGAAGTGGTCCTCCTGCCCAACTCCGCCGAGCTGCGCCACCCCGCCGCTGCCGCCGCCGAACAGGCCCGCGCCGAAGGCGTCCGCGTCGCCCTCGTCCCCACCCGGGCCGCCGTCCAGGGCATCGCCGCGCTCGCCGTCCACGAACCGGGGCGCCGCTTCGACGAGGACGTGGTCGCCATGACGGCCGCCGCCGGCGCCACCCGCTACGGCGAACTGGCCGTCGCGGAGCACCAGTCGTTCACGTCGGCCGGCGTCTGCCAGGCCGGCGACGTCCTGGGCCTCATCGACGGCGACGTCGCCGTGATCGGCCACGACCTCGCCGAGACGGCCCGGACCGTCCTCGACCGGATGCTGTCGGGCGGCGGCGAGCTGGTCACCCTGGTCCTCGCCGCCGACGCCCCGCCGGCCCTCGCCGACCGCCTGGAGCGCCACGTACGCGACCGGTACCTCGCCGTCGACACCTGCGTCTACCACGGCGGTCGCCAGCAGGCCCCCCTCCTGATCGGCGTCGAGTGACCCGGGCCCCGGCGCCGCCGGGGCCCGGGTCGCCGCCCGTTGTCAGCGGCGTGGTGTGAAATGGACCTCCGACCAGGACGGGGTACGGAGGAGGAGGCCGCGGTGCTGAGCGAACCCCTGAAGAAGGTCCTCGGACCGGCCACCGCCAAGGTGATGGCCGAGGCCCTCGACCTGCACACCGTCGGCGACCTCCTGCACCACTACCCGCGCCGGTACGCCGAGCGGGGCGAGCTGACCGCGCTGGCCGACCTGCCGCTGGACGAGCACGTCACGGTCGTCGCGCAGGTCGCGGACGCGCGCCTGCACACGTACGGCGGCCCCCAGGGCCGCGGCCAGCGGCTGGAGGTGACCATCACCGACGGCAGCGGCCGGCTGCGCCTGGTCTTCTTCGGCAAGGGCGTCCACAAGCCCCACAAGGAACTCCTGCCGGGCACGCGCGCGATGTTCGCCGGCAAGGTGTCCCTCTTCAACCGGCGGCTCCAGCTCGCCCACCCCGCCTACGAACCGCTGCGCGGCGACAGCGACGAGGCGGTGGACACCTGGGCCGGCGCCCTCATCCCGATCTACCCGGCCACCACCAAACTGGAGTCCTGGAAGATCGCCAAGGCCGTCGACGCGGTCCTGCCGCGCGTCCACGACGCCGTCGACCCGCTGCCCCCCGCCCTGCGGGAGGGCCGCGGCCTCACCGACCTGCCCGACGCCCTCCGCAAGATCCACCGCCCGCGCACCAAGGCGGACGTCGCCGACGCCCGCGAACGGCTCAAGTGGGACGAGGCGTTCGTCCTCCAGGTCGCGCTCGCCCGCCGCCGGTACGCCGACACGCAGTTGCCCGCCGTCCCCCGCGAGCCCGTCCCCGACGGCATCCTCGACGCCTTCGACGCCCGCCTGCCGTTCACCCTCACCGACGGCCAGCGCGCGGTCTCCAAGGAGATCTTCGACGACCTCGCCACCGACCACCCCATGCACCGCCTCCTCCAGGGCGAGGTCGGCAGCGGGAAGACGATGGTGGCCCTGCGCGCCATGCTCGCCGTGGTCGACGCCGGAGGGCAGGCCGCCCTGCTCGCCCCGACCGAGGTGCTCGCCCAGCAGCACCACCGGTCCATCACCGAGATGATGGGCGACCTGGCCCAGGGGGGGATGCTCGGTGGCGCCGAACACGCCACCAAGGTCGTCCTGCTCACCGGCTCCATGGGCGCCGCCGCCCGCCGCCGGGCGCTCCTCGACCTGGCCACGGGCGAGGCCGGCATCGTCGTCGGCACGCACGCCCTGATCGAGGACAAGGTCAGGTTCCACGACCTCGGCCTCGTCGTCGTCGACGAGCAGCACCGCTTCGGCGTCGAACAGCGCGACGCCCTGCGCGGCAAGGGCAAGCAGCCGCCCCACCTGCTGGTCATGACCGCCACGCCCATCCCGCGCACGGTCGCGATGACCGTCTTCGGCGACCTGGAGACCTCCGTCCTCGACCAGCTCCCGGCCGGCCGCTCACCGATCGCCACCCACGTCGTGCCCGCCCAGGACAAGCCGCACTTCCTCGCCCGCGCCTGGGAGCGCGTCCGCGAGGAGGTCGAGGGCGGCCACCAGGCGTACGTCGTGTGCCCCCGCATCGGCGACGACGAGGACGAGCCGGGGGGCGGCGGCAAGGCCGCCGCGAAGAAGGCGCAGAGCGACGAGGAGGCCGCCGGGAAGCGGCCGCCCCTCGCCGTCACCGACGTGGCCGCACAGCTCGCCCGGGGGCCCCTCGCGGGCCTGCGCGTGGAGGTCCTGCACGGCAGGATGCACCCCGACGACAAGGACGCCGTCATGCGCCGCTTCGCCGCCGGCGAGGTCGACGTGCTCGTCGCGACCACCGTCATCGAGGTCGGTGTCAACGTCCCCAACGCCACCGCCATGGTCATCATGGACGCGGACCGGTTCGGCGTGTCCCAGTTGCACCAGCTGCGAGGGCGCGTCGGCCGCGGCTCCGCGCCCGGACTGTGCCTCCTCGTCACCGACATGCCCGAGGCCGCCCCCGCCCGGCAGCGGCTGGCCGCCGTCGCCGCCACCCTGGACGGCTTCGAGCTCTCCCGCATCGACCTCGAACAGCGCCGCGAGGGCGACGTCCTCGGCCAGGCCCAGTCCGGCGCCCGCTCCTCCCTGCGCGTGCTCACCGTCATCGAGGACGAGGAGGTCATCGCCGCCGCCCGCGCCGAGGCCACCGCGGTGGTCGCCGCCGACCCCGACCTGGAGCACCTGCCGGAGCTGCGCACGGCGCTCGACGCGCTGCTCGACGCGGAGCGCGAGCAGTACCTGGAGAAGGGGTGACACGCCCCCGGTCCCGCCGACCCATATCGTGGAGTCGACGCACGCCCGCGAACGACCGACAAGGACTGACATGACCCGCGTGATCGCCGGAGCGGCCGGCGGACGCCGCTTGGCCGTGCCGCCGGGCAACGGCACCCGCCCCACCTCGGACCGGGCGCGCGAGGGCCTGTTCTCCACCTGGCGGTCGCTCCTGGGGACGCTCGACGGCATCCGCGTCGCCGACCTGTACGCCGGGTCCGGCGCGGTCGGCCTGGAGGCCCTGTCGCGGGGCGCCGCGCACGCCCTGCTCGTCGAGGCCGACGCCCGCGCCGCCCGCACGGTCCGGGAGAACGTCCGCGCGCTCGGACTGCCCGGCGCCGAGGTCCGCGGCGGCAGGGCCGAGCAGGTCGTCGCGGGGCCCGCGCCCGCCGAGCCGTACGACGCGGTCTTCCTCGACCCGCCGTACGCCGTCTCCGACGACGATCTTCGCGAGATACTCCTCACACTCCGCGCTCGGGGCTGGCTCGCGACGGACGCCCTCGTCACCGTGGAGCGCAGCACCAGAGGCGGGGAATTCGGCTGGCCGGAGGGGTTCGAGCCGCTGCGGGCCCGTCGCTACGGCGAGGGAACGTTTTGGTACGGTCGCGCCGCCTCTACGTGCGAAGACGCACCATGACCGGACCGGAGAGCGAGGGACTTCAGTTGCGCCGAGCAGTCTGTCCGGGGTCATTCGACCCCATCACCAACGGACACCTCGACATCATCGCCCGAGCCTCCAAGCTGTACGACGTCGTGCACGTGGCCGTGATGATCAACAAGTCCAAGCAGGGCCTGTTCACCGTCGAGGAGCGGATGGACCTCATCCGCCGGGTCACCGCCGAGTACGACAACGTGGTGGTCGAGTCGCACCACGGCCTCCTCGTCGACTTCTGCAAGGAGCGCGACATCCCGGCCATCGTGAAGGGCCTGCGCGCGGTCAGCGACTTCGACTACGAGCTCCAGATGGCCCAGATGAACAACGGCCTCACGGGCGTCGAGACGCTGTTCGTACCGACCAATCCCACGTACAGCTTCCTCTCCTCCTCGCTGGTCAAGGAGGTCGCGGCGTGGGGCGGCGACGTCTCGCACCTGCTGCCGCCGACCGTGCACGAGGCGCTGGTCGCGCGGCTCCGCGAGAAGTGATCCCCTGACGGCCCGGCGGGAGCGCCCCGGGCGGGCGGGACCGGGCCCGGGGGATCGGTGTCGAAGGGGGCCCGACTGGCCGTACAGTCGTCCCGTCCGTCTTCCCATCCGGCTGTAGAGAGTGGCGAGCACACGGTGGACGTGCAGAAGAAGCTCGACGACATCGTCGAGACGGTCGGGAACGCCCGTTCCATGCCCATGTCGGCCTCCTGCGTGGTGAACCGCGCCGAACTGCTCGCGATGCTGGAAGAGGTCCGCCAGGCCCTCCCGGGCTCCCTCGCCCGGGCGCAGGAGCTGATCGGCGGCCGCGAGCAGTTGGTCGAGGAGGCCCGCCGGGAGGCCGAGCGGATCATCGCGGCCGCCCACGCCGAGCGCGGCTCCCTGATCTCCGACAGCCAGGTCGCCCGCCAGTCCCAGGAGGAGGCCGACCGCATCCTCGCGGAGGCCCGCCGGGAGGCCGAGGAGATCCGCGCCGAGGCCGACGACTACGTCGACTCCAAGCTCGCCAACTTCGAGGTCGTCCTCACCAAGACCATCGGCTCCGTCGACCGGGGCCGCGAGAAGCTCCTCGGCCGCGGCCCGGGCCTCGACGAGCGGGGGTACGCCGACGAGGACGCCCCCGAGTACAGCTCCGACCCGCGGACCCTCGTCCAGCGCGCCGACGCGTACGTGGACGCCAAGCTGAGCGCCTTCGAGGCGGTCCTCAGCAAGACCCTGGAGGCCGTCGGCCGCGGCCGGCAGAAGCTCCACGGGCGGACCGCCACGGACGCCCTCGGCGAGCACATGGCGGCGCAGGACGCCGCGGGCCCGCAGCAGCCGCACACCAGCGACGCCGACTACCTGGCGGGCCTCGCCGAGCTCGCCGACCCCCAGCCGGCCGCCGCGGCCGTCCCGCCGCAGGCGCCCCCGCAGGCCCCGCCGCCGCCCGTGCACCAGCCGGACCCGTACGGCTACCCGGCGCAGCAGCCGCAGGACGCCTACGCCTACCAGCAGGACCCCTACGCGTACCACCAGCAGGGGTACGACCAGGGCGGCTACGCTCACGGCTACGGCGCCGAGCCCGACCCGTACGCCTACCAGCAGCCCCAGGCCGTACCCGCCCCGCAGGTGCCGCACCAGCAGGCGGCGGCGCTCGACGAGACCAGCTTCTTCGACACGAGCATGATCGACCTGGAGCAGTTGCGCCGCTACGAGCAGGGCCACTGACCCTTCCCCGGCGGCCGTCGCCGGGGGCCGAGACCGGCCGATTGGGTCCTGGGCGAAGCGTCCAGTATCCTGGCTGTTCGGTCGCGAGTACGTCCGCGATCCTGGCTGCCCGCTTCGCCGTACGGCACGGACGGTGCGGCCCCCTCCCGATCCCGAAAGCAGGAAGAGCCCTGAGTACGCGCCTCGACCACCGCAACCCCCTCGTGTTCGACACGCACGAGCTGGGGCGGCGTCCCGGTGCCCTCCAGCGGCTCACCCGCGAGGTGGCGGCCCCCGTCGACCTCGGTATCGACGGAGTCATCGGCGTACCGGAGGGCTCGCCCGTCGAGCTCGAACTCCGCCTCGAGTCGGTCATGGAAGGGGTGCTCGTCACGGGCACCGCCCGTGCGTCGGCCGAGGGGGAGTGCGTAAGGTGTCTGGAGCCGCTGCGCCGAGAGGTCGTGGCGGACTTCCAGGAGATGTTCTCGTACCCCGACACCGACGACCGGGGCCGCCGTGCGGCATCGGGCGACGATGCCGAGGACGACGAGGACGTCACCCCCCTCGAGGACGGCATGTTCGACCTCGAACCCGTGCTGCGTGACGCGGTGGTGCTCGCACTGCCGATGCAGCCGGTGTGCCGGGAGGACTGTGCGGGACTGTGCCCCGAGTGCGGGGTCAACCTGAACGACGACCCGGACCACCACCACGACGCCGTCGACATTCGTTGGGCGGCACTGCAGGGACTCGCCGGTTCACTCGGGACCGACGAGAAGGACGACATGAGCGGCGCCGAACCGGGCGTCGACGAGAAGCAGGAGAAGTAGCCGTGGCTGTTCCGAAGCGGAAGATGTCGCGCAGCAACACGCGCCACCGCCGGTCGCAGTGGAAGGCTGCGGTCCCCACCCTGGTTTCGTGCGAGCGTTGCCAGGAGCCGAAGCAGCAGCACATCGCGTGCCCCAGCTGCGGCACGTACAACAAGCGCCAGGTCCTCGCGGTCTGAGCGGCTGGTGAGAGGCACCGTGTCTAGCCACAAAACGGCGGATGACGCCAGGAAGCAGGCGGAGAACACGGCCTCGTCCCACACGCTTCTGGAAGGGCGGCTCGGCTACCAGGTCGAGTCCGCCCTTCTGGTGCGTGCGCTGACCCACCGTTCGTACGCGTACGAGAACGGCGGCCTGCCCACCAACGAGCGGCTGGAGTTCCTCGGGGACTCCGTGCTCGGCCTGGTGGTCACGGACACGCTGTACCGCACCCACCCGGACCTGCCCGAAGGCCAGTTGGCCAAGTTGCGGGCCGCGGTGGTCAACTCGCGTGCGCTGGCGGAGGTGGGCCGCGGGCTCGACCTGGGCTCCTTCATCCGGCTCGGCCGCGGTGAAGAGGGCACGGGCGGCCGGGACAAGGCGTCCATCCTCGCCGACACCCTCGAAGCGGTGATCGGCGCCGTCTATCTCGACCAGGGCCTCGAAGCGGCGTCCGAGCTGGTCCACCGGCTCTTCGACCCGCTGATCGAGAAGTCCTCGAACCTCGGTGCGGGCCTGGACTGGAAGACCAGTCTCCAGGAGCTGACCGCGTCCGAAGGCCTCGGAGTGCCGGAGTACCTCGTCACCGAGACGGGCCCGGACCACGAGAAGACCTTCACTGCTGCTGCCCGCGTCGGTGGTGTCTCGTACGGCACCGGCACCGGCCGCAGCAAGAAGGAAGCGGAGCAGCAGGCGGCGGAGTCCGCGTGGCGCGCCATCCGCGCGGCCGCCGACGAACGCGAGGCGGCGGCGAAGGAGGCCGCGTCCACCGCGGCCGCGGCCACCGCGACCGTCACGTCCGCGACCACCACGGCCGCGCAGGCCCCGGCCGATGCGGCCCCCGCCGATCCGGCGACGGCCGACCCGGCCACGGCCGACTCGGCCACGGCCTGACACTCCGGCCCGGGCGGGACGGGCGGGACCGCCGCGGTCCCGCCCGCCGCCCGGACCCGTGACCTGTCGTGCCTCCGGTGGCCGCCCCGCTCGGGCCGGCCGCCGGAGCCGCGTCGGCGCTCCCGCGCTTCCGCCCCGCCGCCCCACCGTTCTCCGACAGGAGGAGTGCCGTGCCCGAGTTGCCCGAGGTCGAAGTCGTTAGGCGGGGCCTCGAACGCTGGGTGAGCGGGCGTACCGTCGCCGCCGTCGAGGTGCTGCACCCGCGTGCCGTGCGGCGGCACCTCGGGGGCGGACCCGACTTCGCGGCGCGCCTCACCGGCCACCGCGTCGGCGTCGCGCGGCGGCGCGGCAAGTACCTGTGGCTGCCGCTCGACGACACCGACGCCTCCGTCCTCGGCCACCTCGGCATGAGCGGCCAGCTCCTCGTCCAGCCCGAAGGCGCCCCCGACGAGAAGCACCTGCGCGTCCGCATACGCTTCGACGACGCTCTCGGCACCGAGCTGCGCTTCGTCGACCAGCGGACCTTCGGCGGGCTGTCCCTCCACGACAACGCCCCCGACGGCCTGCCCGACGTCATCGCGCACATCGCCCGCGACCCGCTGGACCCGGCGTTCGACGACGCCGCCTTCCACGCGGCACTGCGACTGCGCCGCACCACCGTCAAACGCGCCCTGCTCGACCAGAGCCTGATCAGCGGCGTCGGCAACATCTACGCGGACGAGGCGCTGTGGCGCTCCCGCCTCCACTACGACCGCCCGACCGCCCTGCTCACCCGCCCCCGCGCGTACGAACTGCTCGGCCACGTCCGGGACGTGATGAACGCGGCGCTCGCGGCCGGCGGGACCAGCTTCGACAGCCTGTACGTCAACGTGAACGGCGAATCCGGCTACTTCGACCGGTCGCTCGACGCGTACGGGCGCGAGGGCGAGCCCTGCCGGCGCTGCGGCACCCCGATGCGCCGCCGCCCGTGGATGAACCGGTCCAGCTACTTCTGCCCGCGCTGCCAGCGCCCGCCCCGCCCGACGGCGCCCCGCCTCTGAACGCCCGCCCGGTGGCTCCCGTGTGTGAGCGTCCGCCTGGTGGCGCCCGGCGCTGAGCGCCCGTCTGGCTCGGGGCTCCCGTGTCCGAGCGCCTGCCCCCGCCCGGCGGCTCCCGTGTCCGAGCGCCTGCCCCGCCCGGCGGTCCGGGCGGACGCCGTCACGCGGACGCGTCGCCCCGCGCGGAGTCGTACCGCTCGCGCGCCGCGAGGATCCGCGGCATCCGGTCCTCCAGCAGGCGGATGAGGCACAGCAGCCGCTCCGCGACCTCCCGGCCGAGCGGCGTCAGCTCGTAGTCGACGCGCGGCGGGTTCGTCGGCTGCGCCTCCCGGTGGACCAGCCCGTCCCGCTCCAGCGCGTGCAGCGTCTGCGAGAGCATCTTCTCGCTGACGCCGTCCACCCGCCTGCGCAACTCGTTGAAGCGGAGGCTGCCCTCGTACAGCGCCCCCAGGGTGAGGCCGCCCCAACGGCCGGTGACGTGCTCCAGCGTGCCCCGGGACGGGCAGTACCTGGCGAACACGTCGAAGGCGAGGTCCTCGTCACGCGCCACGTTGTCCGATGCTGCTGTTTCTGCCATGAAACCACCATACTCGGCCACAGCGCTTACTATTTGCTTGCGATTTCTAAAAGTTAGCGCATAGCCTCAGGGGTGCGTCGCCCCCGGGCCCCGGGGGAGCCGGTACGCGGCGGAGCACGACCCCGAGCCAGGAGAGCGCGCATGACCATCCCCCTCATCTCGATCGCCTACCACTCCGGTTACGGCCACACCGCCGTCCTCGCCGAAGCCGTCCGGGACGGTGCTGCGGGCGCCGGCGCCGTCGTCCACCTGCTCAAGGTCGACGCCCTGACGGAGGCGGAGTGGGAACTGCTCGACGCCTCCGACGCCCTCGTCTTCGGCTCGCCCACGTACATGGGCACGGCCTCCGGCGCCTTCCACGCCTTCGCCGAGTCCACCTCCGGCCGCTGGGCCACCGGCGCCTGGCGGGACAAGCTGGCGGCCGGCTTCACCAACTCCGCCTCCAAGAGCGGCGACAAGTTCCACACCCTGCAGTACTTCCAGGTACTGGCCGCCCAGCACGGCATGCACTGGATCAACCTCGGGCTCGGGCCCGGCTGGAACTCCAGCACCGGCTCGGAGAACGACCTCAACCGCCTCGGCTTCTTCACCGGTGCGAGCGCCCAGTCCAACAGCGACGAAGGGCCGGAGGCAGTGCACAAGGCGGACATCGCGACGGCCGAGCACCTGGGCCGCCGCGTCGCGGAGACCGCCCGCGTCTTCACGACGGGCCGAGCGGCCGTGAACGCCACCCCCGAAGCCTGATCTCCGCCCGCTTCCACCACGGCAGAGGCCCCGCGCGCCCCCGGCGCCCAGGACGCCCCGACCGAACCGCGCCCGCCCACCAAACGGCACGGAACCGGCCGTACCTCCGCCCACCCGCGGACTTCTTCAGAAGCCGAAGTTCTGGGTCCACCACGGGCCGCCGCCGGCGATGTGGACGCCGACGCCCAGGCGGGTGAAGTCGCAGTTCAGGATGTTCGCGCGGTGGCCGTCGCTGTTCATCCACGCCTCCATCACGGCCGCCGCGTCGGCCTGGCCGCGGGCGATGTTCTCGCCGCCCAGGCCCTCGACACCCGCCTGCGCGGCCCGCTCCCAGGGGCCGTCGCCGTCCGGGTCCGTGTGGGAGAAGAAGTCCCGCGCCGCCATGTCCTGGCTGAACGCACGCGCCAGGTCGCCCAGCTCCGTCGACGCGCGGACCGGGCTGCAGCCCACCTTGGCGCGCTCCTGGTTGACCAGTGCGAGCACCGCGGCCTCCGCCGCGACGGCCCGGCTCGTCACCGACGTACCCGAGGGGGTCGACGCCCGCGAGGGGACCGGCGCGGTGGTCCTCTCCGGCGCGGGCGCCTTCGCACGGGGCGGGGCCGGGGGCGTCTTCGTCCACACCGGCGCCGGGGATGCCGTCTTCGTCCGCGCGGGCGAGGACGAAGGGGCGGACGGACTGGGGGAGGGGGCCTTCGAGGGGGTTTTGGAAGGGGCCTTCGAGGAAGGCGGTGTGTTCGGTGCGGCCGGTGTGCCGGGCGTGGCCGACGCGGCCGGCGTCCCGGTGCTGGGTACGGCGTCGGCGCGGCCCTGCGCGTCCAGCTCCGGTGCGTTGGAGGAACGTATCTGCTCCTGCGGCGCACCGCTGCCGACCGTGAACGTCCCGCCGCCGGGCAGGACCCCCGACGTCACCGCGACGGCGCCCACCGCCATGGCGGCCGAAGCGCCGAGCAGCCCTCCGCGGAGGGGCAGCGCCCGCTTCTTCCGCCGCGCCGCCCGGTGCCCGCGGGGCGCGCCGGCGGCACCGGCCGCGTGCTCGTCGGCGGCGGGTGCGGCGCCCGAGCGTCGATGGCGTCCCATCTGCTCTGCCTCCTGCTGCTGCGTCCTGCGCTGCTGTCTTCGGTCCTGAGCCCCGGGGCCGCCGGGATGCACCCGAATGGGTGAAGCTCATTGGGTGGGGACTGTACGCCATGACACGCGGGGGCGAAGTGCCGCCGGAATGATCGGCCGGTTAGCGTGCAGCCATGAACGACGAGGCACGGCTCACGGCATGGGTACGCGGACGGGTACAGGGAGTGGGCTTCCGCTGGTTCACCAGGGCGAACGCCCTGGAGATCGGCGGCCTCACCGGATTCGTCCTGAACCTCGACGACGGCCGCGTCCAGGTCGTCGCCGAAGGCCCGCGTGAGAATTGCCACCGTCTTCTGGACTGGCTGCGCTCGGGCGACACACCCGGACGCGTCGACGGGGTCACTGAGATCTGGGACACGCCGCGCGGCGGATACGAAGGCTTCGAGGTCCGCTGAAAGGGCGCCGGCGCACCCCTCATTCCGGGGGCGCACGAGGCATTCGTAAGCGCCCCCGCCGGTCGTCCGCCCTCTTGTGGGGGACAGAAATGACCAGGTGATTGCCGAGAAGGGGTTGTGGTGCCGGTTCCGGCGCGGAAGGATGATCTCTACGCCCTTCCGGGCACCGCGCGCGAGGCGCCGCCGCACGTTCAGCGGCAGCGGCGCTCCCGGTCGCCTGTTGATCCGGGGCGTGATCGTGTTGACCGTCAAACTTTTTGGTGAGACCCTGGAAGCCCCGCGCACCTTAGTTGTTCGGCGGTAGGAACCGCAGCGGCATCCCTCCCGTCGGGCACCGCGGGTGCGAATCCCTCACGACCCACACCGCTTCGGTCGGTCACTCAGTGTGGAGGACCATCCATCATGGCAAAGGCGCTTCTCGGTTATGTCGGCGGTACCGACCCGCGACTGCTCGCCGAGATGCGACGGCTTCAGCAGCGCGTCCAGGACCTGGAGTCCGAGCTGGTCCGGATCCAGTCCGAGAACGACGCGCTCGCCGCTGCCGCCGCTCATCGCGAGCCGCTGCTCGACGGCATCGACATCGACGTACCCAAGGGCGAGCCTGCGCTCACCTGACCCCCGCCGGGGAACCCCGTAGCACTTGGGCCTGCGGGACGGTGAGAAACACTCTCGCGAACAGATATGCAAGGGACGCTTCGGCGTCCCTTCTTTCTTTTCCACTCCCCTGTTCACCCGCGTGTCCCCCGTCGTACGCGGCGCGCTTACCGACTGATCTGCCCTCCTCGTTCACCGGCCAAACGAAACCCGCCCGGTAGAGTCCCGGAGCGTGCACCTCAAGGCCCTGACCCTCCGCGGTTTCAAATCGTTCGCCTCCGCCACCACCCTGCGATTCGAACCGGGCATCACCTGCGTCGTCGGCCCCAACGGCTCCGGAAAGTCCAATGTCGTCGACGCGCTCTCCTGGGTCATGGGCGAACAGGGGGCGAAATCCCTGCGCGGCGGCAAGATGGAAGACGTGATCTTCGCCGGGACGACCGGCCGACCGCCCCTCGGACGGGCCGAGGTGTCCCTCACGATCGACAACTCCGACGGCGCCCTCCCGATCGATTACGCGGAAGTCACCCTGACGCGGATCATGTTCCGCAACGGCGGCAGCGAATACCAGATCAACGGCGACACCTGCCGCCTCCTGGACTTCCAGGAACTCCTCAGCGACTCCGGAATCGGCCGCGAGATGCACGTCATCGTCGGTCAGGGCCAGCTCGACTCCGTCCTCCACGCCGACCCCATGGGCCGCCGCGCCTTCATCGAGGAGGCCGCCGGCGTCCTCAAGCACCGCAAGCGCAAGGAGAAGGCGCTGCGGAAGCTCGACGCCATGCAGGCCAACCTCGCCCGCGTCCAGGACCTCGCCGACGAACTGCGCCGCCAGCTCAAGCCCCTCGGCCGGCAGGCCGCCGTCGCCCGCCGCGCCGCCGTCATCCAGGCCGAGCTGCGCGACACGAGGCTGCGGCTCCTCGCCGACGACCTCGTACGGCTCCGCGAGGCCCTGGAGGCCGAACTCGCCGACGAGGCCGCGCTCAAGGAGCGCAAGGAACGCGCCGAGGCCGAGCTGGGGGCCGCCCTCGCCCACGAGGCCGCCCTGGAGGAGGAGGTGCGGCGCCTGGCGCCCCGCCTCCAGCGGGCCCAGCACACCTGGTACGAGCTGTCGCGGCTCGTCGAGCGGGTGCGCGGCACCGTCTCCCTGGCCGACGCCCGCGTCACGAGCGCCACCGCCCGGCCCGTCGAGGAGAGCCGCGGCCGCGACCCCGAGGACCTGGAGCGGGAGGCCGCCCGCGTACGGGAGCAGGAGGCGGAGCTGGCGGCCGCCCTGGAGGCCGCCGAACAGGCCTTGGAGGGCACCGTCGCCCACCGCGCCGAACTGGAGCGGGCCCTCGCCGCCGAGGAGCGCCGCCTCAAGGACGCCGCCCGTGCCGTCGCCGACCGCCGCGAGGGCCTCGCCCGCCTGACCGGCCAGGTGGGCGCCGCCCGCTCCCGCGCCGCCGCCGCCCAGGCCGAGATCGACCGGCTGACCGCCGCCCGCGACGAGGCGCGGGAACGCGCCGCCGCCGCCCAGGAGGAGTACGAGCGGCTCCGGGCCGAGGTCGACGGCCTCGACGCCGACGACGCCGAACGCGCCGCCGCCCACGAGACCGCCCGGCGCGAACTGGCCGACGCCGAGGCCGCGCTCGCCGCGGCCCGCGAGGCCGCCACCGACGCCGAGCGCCGCCGCGCCGCCACCCGCGCCCGGCACGACGCCCTCGCCCTCGGCCTGCGCCGCAAGGACGGCACCGGCGCCCTCCTCGACGCGGCCGGCCGGCTCACCGGGCTCCTCGGCCCCGCCGCCGAACTCCTCACCGTCACCCCGGGCCACGAGGTTCCGCTCGCCGCCGCCCTCGGCGCCGCCGCCGACGCCCTCGCCGTGAAGGGCCCCGCGGCCGCCGCCGAGGCGATCCGGCTGTTGCGCAAACAGGACGCCGGCCGCGCCGCCCTCCTCGTCGCGGGTCCGCCCGGCCCGCCCGGCGGGGAGTGCCCCGCCCTCCCGGACGGCGCCGCGTACGCCGCCGACCTGGTGCGCGGCCCCGACGACCTGATGCCCGCCGTACGGCGCCTGCTGCGGGACGTCGTGGTCGTCGCCACCCTGGAGGACGCCGAGGACCTGGTGCGCGCGCGGCCCGGGCTCACCGCCGTCACCGCCGACGGCGACCTGCTGGCGGCGCACTTCGCGCACGGCGGCTCCGCCGGGGCGCCCAGCCTCCTGGAGGTCCGGGCGTCCGTCGACGAGGCCGCCGCCGAGCTGGCCGAACTGGCCGTACGGTGCGAGGAGCTCGCCGAGCGGGAGGAGCGGGCCGCCGCGCACCGCCGGGCGTGCGCCGCCCGGGTCGAGGAGCTGGGGGAGCGGCGCCGGGCCGCCGACCGGGAGAAGTCGGCCGTCGCCCAGCGGCTCGGAGGGCTCGCCGGGCAGGCCAGGGGCGCCGCCGGAGAGGCCGAACGGGCCGCCGCCGCCGTGGCCCGTGCCCAGGAGGCCCTCGACCGGGCCGCCGAGGAGGCCGAGGAACTGGCCGAACGGCTGCGCGTCGCCGAGGAGGCCCCCGTCGAGGAGGAGCCCGACACCTCCGTACGGGACCGGCTCGCCGCCGACGGGGCCAACGCCCGCCAGACCGAGATGGAGGCCCGCCTCCAGCTCCGCACCCACGAGGAACGCGCCAAGGGCCTCGCCGGGCGGGCCGACTCCCTCGACCGCGCCGCCCGCGCCGAGCGCGAGGCCCGCGCCCGCGCCGAGCAGCGCCGCGCCCGGCTGCGCCACGAGGCGGCGGTCGCCGCGGCCGTCGCCTCCGGTGCCCGGCAGCTGCTCGCGCACATCGAGGTGTCCCTCGTCCGCGCCGAACGGGAGCGGTCCGCGGCCGAGACCGCCAGGGCCGCCCGCGAGCAGGACCTGGCCGCCGCCCGCGCGCGGGGCCGGGACCACAAGGCCGAGCTGGACAAGCTGACGGACTCGGTGCACCGAGGGGAGGTCCTCGGCGCCGAGAAGCGGCTGCGCATCGAACAGGTGGAGGGCCGCGCCCTGGAGGAGCTGGGGGTGGATCCGGCGGCGCTCGTCGCCGAGTACGGCCCCGACCAGCCCGTGCCGCCCCCGCCGCCCGCCGACGGCGAGCAGCCGGCCGAGGACCCGGACGGCGCGCCGGGCCGGCCCTTCGTCCGCGCCGAGCAGGAGAAGCGACTCAGGGCCGCCGAACGGGCGTATCAGCAGCTCGGAAAGGTGAATCCGCTCGCCCTTGAGGAGTTCGCGGCGCTGGAGGAGCGGCACAGGTTCCTCTCCGAGCAGCTGGACGACCTGAAGAAGACCCGCGCGGACCTCCTCCAGGTGGTGAAGGAGGTCGACGAGCGGGTCGAGCAGGTCTTCACCGAGGCGTTCCGGGACACGGCGCGCGAGTTCGAGGGCGTCTTCTCGCGGCTGTTCCCGGGGGGCGAGGGACGGCTCGTGCTGACCGACCCGGACGACATGCTGACCACGGGCGTGGACGTCGAGGCACGCCCGCCCGGCAAGAAGGTCAAGCGGCTGTCGCTGCTGTCCGGCGGCGAGCGGTCGCTGACGGCCGTCGCCCTGCTCGTGTCCATCTTCAAGGCGCGCCCCAGCCCCTTCTACGTGATGGACGAGGTGGAGGCCGCGCTCGACGACACCAACCTCCAGCGGCTCATCCGGATCATGCAGGAGCTCCAGGAGAGCTCGCAGCTGATCGTCATCACCCACCAGAAGCGGACGATGGAGATCGCGGACGCGCTCTACGGGGTGTCGATGCAGGGCGACGGGGTATCGAAGGTCGTGAGCCAGAGGCTCCGCTGATACAACCACATGATCAACTTCAACTTTTGAACACAAGTGGCTGAGATGTGCGCTCCAAGTCACAGGAGACGAACTATTGACTTCGAAACTTGAAGGCATAGTCTCGGCAACGTTGTTTTCACCTTCAAGTGGTGGGCGGCGTGAGGTTGTGCGCCACTGGAAGGGCTCGCCCCCCATGCCCGGCGACGGTGCCGGGCCCAGGAGTACACGTTGACCAGCACCACGCAGCCCCCTGGGTCGGGAGCCCGGCAGGCCCACCCCGACCACCTCAGCCACGTCATCTTCATCGCGGCCGCGGCCGCGATGGGCGGCTTCCTCTTCGGCTACGACAGCTCCGTCATCAACGGCGCCGTCGAGGCCATCCGGGACCGCTACGACATCGGCTCCGGCACCCTCGCCCAGGTCATCGCCATCGCCCTGATCGGGTGCGCCATCGGCGCCGCCACCGCCGGCCGGATCGCCGACCGCATCGGCCGCATCCGCTGCATGCAGATCGCCGCCGCCCTCTTCACGGTCAGCGCCGTGGGCTCCGCCCTGCCGTTCGCCCTGTGGGACCTCGCCTTCTGGCGCGTCGTCGGCGGCTTCGCCATCGGCATGGCCTCCGTCATCGGCCCCGCCTACATCGCGGAGGTCGCTCCCGCCGCGTACCGCGGCCGGCTCGGCGCCTTCCAGCAGGCCGCCATCGTCATCGGCATCGCCGTCTCCCAGCTGGTCAACTGGGCCATCCTCAACCTCGCCGACGGCGACCAGCGCGGCGAGATCGCCGGCCTGGAGGCCTGGCAGTGGATGCTCGGCGTCATGGTCGTGCCCGCCGTCCTCTACGGCCTGCTGTCCTTCGCCATCCCCGAGTCGCCCCGCTTCCTGATCTCCGTCGGCCGCAAGGACCGTGCCCGCGAGGTGCTCGCCGAGGTGGAGGGCCACAACGTCGACCTCGACGCGCGCGTGGCCGAGATCGAGACCGCCATGCACCGCGAGCACAAGTCCACCTTCAAGGACCTGCTCGGCGGCCGCTTCGCGTTCCTGCCGATCGTCTGGGTCGGCATCGGCCTGTCGGTCTTCCAGCAGCTCGTCGGCATCAACGTCGCCTTCTACTACTCCGCCACCCTGTGGCAGTCGGTCGGCGTCGACCCGTCCGGCTCGTTCTTCTACTCGTTCACCACGTCGATCATCAACATCGTCGGCACCGTGATCGCGATGATCCTGGTCGACCGGGTCGGCCGCAAGCCGCTCGCCCTCGTCGGCTCCGCCGGTATGGCCCTCGCCCTCGCCTTCGAGGCATGGGCCTTCTCCGCCGACCTCGTGGACGGCAAGCTCCCCGGCACCCAGGGCGTCGTCGCCCTGATCGCCGCCCACGCCTTCGTCCTCTTCTTCGCCCTCTCGTGGGGCGTGGTCGTCTGGGTCTTCCTCGGCGAGATGTTCCCCAACCGGATCCGCGCCGCCGCCCTCGGCGTCGCCGCCTCCGCCCAGTGGCTGGCCAACTGGCTCATCACCGCCAGCTTCCCGTCGCTCGCCGACTGGAACCTCTCCGGCACGTACATCCTCTACACGGTCTTCGCCGTGCTCTCCATCCCCTTCGTGCTCAAGTACGTGAAGGAGACCAAGGGCAAGGCGTTGGAGGAGATGGGCTAATCCCCGCTGCCCCTCTCCTCGATCTTCCGACTGCCCCGGCCCGCGCCTTCCGCGCACCGGGGCAGTCGGCCGCGGTGCGCCGTGCGTCCCCGCCGCCCCCGGTGCGGCTGCCCCGGTACGGTCGCGCCCGGGCCCGGTCCGCGCCCGGAGGTCGGCACGGGCCCGGGCCCCCCACCCCTCCTCCGTTCGCCGCACGACCGCCGAAACCAGGTGTCTCGGCACGAGGGCGCGGCAACGGTGTCGCGCATACTGGACGGACCATGGAATTCGTCATCCTTGCTGTAGTCATCGCCCTGGTCGCGGTCGGAGTGATCAGCGGCCTCGTCGTCGGCGGACGCCGGAAGAAGCAGCTGCCGCCGCCCGAGGCCCCGTCGACCACGCCGACCATCACCGCTCCGCCCGCCGAACCGCGCGTCGGCGAGGAGGCGGAGACACCCCGCGCGGAACCGCGCCGGACCATAGAGGAGGTCGACCTCCCGACGGCCGAGGAAGCCGTCGAGACGCCGGCCGCCGTCGAGGACCCGGTCGTCGCGGAGCCCCCGGTCCGCGAGATCGAGATCCCTGCGCCCACCGCCGGCCGGCTCGTCCGGCTGCGCGCCCGACTCGCCCGCTCCCAGAACTCCCTCGGCAAGGGCCTGCTCACGCTCCTCTCGCGCGACAACCTCGACGAGGAGACCTGGGAGGAGATCGAGGACACCCTCCTCACCGCCGACGTCGGCGTCACCCCCACCCAGGAGCTCGTGGAGCGCCTGCGGGAGCGTGTCCGGGTGCTCGGCACGCGTACGCCGGACGAACTGCGCACCCTGCTCCGCGAGGAGCTGCTCACCCTCGTCGGCACCGACTTCGACCGCTCCGTGAAGACGGAGGGCGGCCTGGAGACGCCGGGCGTCGTCATGGTCGTCGGCGTCAACGGCACCGGCAAGACCACGACGACCGGCAAGCTCGCCCGCGTCCTCGTCGCGGACGGCCGCTCCGTCGTGCTCGGCGCCGCGGACACGTTCCGCGCGGCCGCCGCCGACCAGCTCCAGACCTGGGGCGAGCGCGTCGGCGCCCGTACGGTGCGCGGCCCGGAGGGCGGCGACCCGGCGTCCATCGCGTACGACGCGGTGAAGGAGGGCATCGCGGAGGGCGCCGACGTGGTGCTCATCGACACCGCGGGACGCCTGCACACCAAGACCGGGCTCATGGACGAGCTCGGCAAGGTCAAGCGCGTCGTCGAGAAGCACGGCCCGCTCGACGAGGTCCTCCTCGTCCTGGACGCCACGACCGGCCAGAACGGCCTGATCCAGGCGCGCGTCTTCGCGGAGGTCGTCGACATCACCGGCATCGTCCTGACCAAGCTGGACGGCACGGCGAAGGGCGGCATCGTCATCGCCGTCCAGCGCGAGCTGGGCGTCCCGGTGAAGCTGGTCGGCCTCGGTGAGGGCGCGGACGACCTGGCCCCCTTCGAGCCGGAAGCCTTCGTCGACGCCCTGATCGGCGAGGGCGCCTGAGTACCTCCCACGAGCTCTCCCGCGAGCGGGGCGGCCGGCCGGAACGCGCGCGAGCGCCCGGCGGGCCGCCCCGCCGCCGTTCACGGCGCGGCCCGCGGACGCGCGCGGGACCGCCGCGGAGGGCGGGTGTGCGGGACCGCGGCGCGCGGGGTCGCGGGCGTACGCGCGTGGCGGGCGGGGCCGCGTGGCGGGCCGTGCCGGCCCGGCGGGCGGCTGGAGGGATCGGCCTCCGGACGGCGGCCCGGCGGTCAGGCCGCGGTGGAGCGGTGGCTGATGTAGGCCAGGGTGCCCAGCAGCAGACGGGCCTGGGGGGCCGCGTGGCCGGCGTCCGGGCACGGGGGGCGCAGCCAGCGGACCGGGCCCAGGCCGCCGAGGTCGGACGGCGGGGCAGTGATCCAGGAACCGGGCCCCAGGCACCGCAGGTCCAGCTCCGCGTCGTCCCACCCCATCCGGTACAGCAGCCGCGGCAGCTCCTCCGCCGCCCCCGGCGCCACGAGGAACTGCGCCCTCCCCGTCGGCGTCACGCACACCGGCCCCAGCGGCAGCCCCATGCGCTCCAGCCGCACCAGCGCCCGCCGCCCCGCCGCCTCCGCGACCTCCAGCACGTCGAACGAGCGCCCGACGGGCAGCAGCAGCGACGCGCCCGGGTACTGCGACCACGCCGCGGCCACCTCGTCCAGCGACGCGCCCGCCGGCACCTCGGGGGCGAACCCCAGCGGGTGCGCCCCCGGCGCCGCGCACGACGCGTCCCCGCAGGAGCACTCGCCGGACACGGCCCGCGCCCCGGGCACCACGTCCCAGCCCCACAGGCCGGTGTACTCCGCGACCACGGTGCACTCCGCCGCCCGCGTCGCGCGGCGACGGGACCCTGACAACGTCAATCCGGCCAGCCCGGTGAAACCCGTCCACCCGGACCGCATCTCGCGGATGCGCGTGCCGCCGATCGTGAAGCCCATGCCCCCTCCAACGGGTCGATCTCGCCGGTGGTTACTATCTGGAGCCTAGCTGTGACTCTACGTCACTGCGCCTTCGTCCAGGGGGCGTACGGACGCCCGCACGGTGGTACGCGCACCATCCGCGCGCCACTTCGGGCCTCGATGCACCGGGCCCCCGATTGTCATGTGTCAAGTGAATCGCGCCCGGCGGTAGGAGAGTTCATTCGATGGGGTGGCGAATGGTGGCGTTTCTGTGAGCGGCCTCGCGAAGTCAGTGATCGTGAGGTTACTTTCGGTGCGCGAACCCCGGGTAGCGTCCGCGCCCGTGAGTATGCCGGAGGCAACACGGGTCCCGTCCGAAGGGCGCGGACCCCGGGCGCGGGCCCACGATCCACGGCATCCTGACCAGGGTTCGGCAACACGGAGATTCGGCGGATGGGGGCCTTCCAGTGGGCGGCAGCGGCACGGACGGTACGAATGCCGGCAAGCGCCCGAACGAACAGCTCGGTTCGTGGTTCGTACGCAGCGGCTGGTCGAAGGGCGAGCTCGCGCGCCAAGTGAACCGCCGGGCGCGCCAGATGGGCGCCCACCACATCAGCACCGACACCTCCCGCGTGCGCCGCTGGCTCGACGGCGAGCAGCCCCGCGAACCCATCCCCCGCATCCTCTCCGAGCTGTTCTCCGAGCGCTTCGGCACCGTCGTCGCCGTCGAGGACCTCGGCCTGCGCGCCACCCACCAGTCACCCTCGGTGTCCGGCGTCGACCTGCCCTGGGCCGGCCCGCAAACGGTCTCCCTGCTCAGCGAGTTCTCCCGCAGCGACCTCATGCTCGCCCGGCGCGGCTTCCTCGGCACGTCGCTCACCCTCGCCGCCGGCCCCTCCCTCATCGAGCCGATGCAGCGCTGGCTCGTCCCCGCCCCCACCACCGACCGCGCCGACCCGCCCCCGCAGGCCCGCCGCCCGCACCGGCTCTCCCGCGCCGAACTGGAGATGCTGGAGTCCACCACCGCCATGTTCCGCACGTGGGACGCCCAGTGCGGCGGCGGCCTGCGCCGCAAGGCCGTCGTCGGGCAGCTCCACGAGGTCACCGACCTGCTCCAGGA
Organism: Streptomyces sp. NPDC045287; assembly: GCF_056432325.1. Lineage (NCBI taxonomy): Bacteria > Bacillati > Actinomycetota > Actinomycetes > Kitasatosporales > Streptomycetaceae > Streptomyces > Streptomyces sp. NPDC045287. The sequence goes on along the minus strand of NZ_JBWKJG010000021.1, from coordinate 71,559 downwards.
GCCGCAGCCCGCCGCCGTCTCCCAGCGCCTCTTCCGCTGCGCCGCCGAACTGGCCGAGCTCGCCGGGTGGATGAGCTACGACGTGGGCCTCCACCCCACCGCCCAGAAGTACTTCGTCCTCGCCCTGCACGCCTCCAAGGAGGCCGGCGACAAGCCCCTCGGTTCGTACATCCTCTCCTCCATGAGCCGCCAGATGATCCACCTGGGACGGCCGGACGACGCCCTTGAACTCATCCACCTCGCGCAGTACGGCAGCCGCGACTGCGCCACCGCCCGCACCCAGGCCATGCTGTATGCGATGGAGGCCCGCGCGTACGCCAACATGGGCCAGCCCAGCAAGTGCAAGCGCGCCGTGCGGATGGCCGAGGACACCTTCGCCGACGCCGGCCTCGACGGCGAGCCGGACCCCGACTGGATCCGCTTCTTCAACGAGGCCGAACTCAACGGGGAGAACTCCCACTCCTTCCGCGACCTCGCCTACTTCGCCGGCCGCAGCCCCACCTACGCCTCCCTCGCCGAGCCCGTCATGGAACGCGCCGTCGAACTGTTCGCCGAGGACAAGGAGCACCAGCGCTCCTACGCCCTCAACCTCGTCGGCATGGCCACCGTCCACCTGCTGAAGCGCGAGCCCGAGCAGGCCGTGGCCCGGGCGGCGCAAGCCCTCGAGGTCGCCCAGCGCGTCCGCTCCGAACGGGTGAACACCCGCCTGCGCAAGACGGTCGACACCGCCGTACGCGACTTCGGCGACGTCCCCGAGGTCGCCGACATCACCGAACTCCTCGCCAAGACCCTCCCCGAGACCGCCGAAGCGGTCTGAGCCCCCCGTGGCCCCGGACCCCGGCCGCGGCGCCCGCCCCCGTACGGTCCCGACCCGGTTCCCCACCGCCGGGTCGGCGGGCGCGGCTCCGCAGCCGGTTCACGACCGGGGCGGGGGACACCTCCGTAACCCAACCGTGACCCAGTGGTTCACGGTGCCGTAACACGCCCCGCCTCTTCGTCACTGCTCCGAAACATCGGGCGGCATCGTCGGAAACGGCGCTGCGCGAATCTCCTGCGTCATAACCGGCCATCCCTCACAGCCGCGCAGCCCCGGCTCCGCGCCCCGCACAGGCCGACCGACGACGAGGAGACGCCGATGCCCCCAGGCATCCTGACGCTCGCCGCAGAGGAAGCGCCCACGCTCTCTGCCGCCAACACCGGCTTCATGCTCATCTGCTCCGCCCTCGTGATGCTGATGACCCCCGGCCTGGCCTTCTTCTACGGAGGCATGGTCCGCGTCAAGAGCACCCTCAACATGCTGATGATGAGCTTCATCAGCCTCGGGATCGTCACCGTCCTGTGGGTGCTCTACGGCTTCAGCATCGCCTTCGGCACGGACTCCGGATCGGTCGTCGGCTGGTCCTCGGAGTACGTCGGGCTGAGCGGCGTCGGCCGCGACCAGCTCTGGGACGGGTACACGATCCCGGTCTTCGTCTTCGCCGCCTTCCAGCTGATGTTCGCGATCATCACGCCCGCGCTGATCAGCGGCGCCCTCGCGGACCGCGTGAAGTTCGGCTCCTGGGCCCTGTTCATCGCCCTGTGGGCCACGGTCGTCTACTTCCCCGTCGCCCACTGGGTCTGGGGCGCGGGCGGCTGGCTGTTCGAGATGGGCGTCATCGACTTCGCCGGCGGCACCGCCGTCCACATCAACGCCGGCGCCGCCGCCCTCGGCGTGATCCTCGTCATCGGCAAGCGCGTCGGCTTCAAGAAGGACCCGATGCGCCCGCACAGCCTCCCCCTCGTCATGCTCGGCGCCGCCCTGCTCTGGTTCGGCTGGTTCGGCTTCAACGCCGGCTCCTGGCTCGGCAACGACGACGGCGTCGGCGCGGTGATGTTCGTCAACACCCAGGTCGCCACCGCCGCCGCCATGCTCGCCTGGCTTGCGTACGAGAAGATCCGCCACGGCGCCTGCACCACCCTCGGCGCCGCCTCCGGCGCCGTCGCCGGCCTCGTCGCCATCACCCCGGCCGGCGGCTCCTGCTCCCCGCTCGGCGCCATCGCGATCGGCGCCGTCGCCGGCCTCCTGTGCGCCATGGCCGTCGGCCTCAAGTACAAGTTCGGCTACGACGACTCCCTCGACGTGGTCGGGGTCCACCTCGTCGGCGGCGTCGTCGGCTCCGTCCTCGTCGGCTTCTTCGCCACCGGCGGCGTCCAGTCCGACGCCAAGGGCCTCTTCTACGGAGGCGGCGTCGACCAGCTGGTCAAGCAGGTCGTCGGCGTCGCCGCGGTCCTCGCCTACTCCCTGGTCGTCTCCGCCGTCCTCGCCCTGGTCATCCACAAGACGATCGGCATGCGCGTCAGCGAGGACGACGAGATCTCCGGCATCGACCAGGTCGAGCACGCCGAGACCGCGTACGACTTCAGCGGGGCCGGCGGCGGCACCGCCCCCCGCAAGGCCGCACCCGCCCCCGCCGGGACCGCGACGGCAGCAGCACAGCAGAAGAAGGTGGACGCATGAAGCTCATCACCGCGATCGTCAAGCCGCACCGGCTCGACGAGATCAAGGAGGCCCTCCAGGCCTTCGGAGTCCAGGGACTGACCGTCACCGAGGCCAGCGGCTACGGACGCCAGCGCGGCCACACCGAGGTCTACCGCGGCGCCGAGTACACCGTCGACCTCGTCCCCAAGATCCGCATCGAGGTCCTCGTCGAGGACGACGACGCCGAACAGCTCATCGACGTGATCGTCAAGGCCGCCCGCACCGGCAAGATCGGCGACGGCAAGGTGTGGAGCGTCCCCGTCGACACGGCCGTACGCGTCCGCACCGGCGAACGCGGCCCCGACGCGCTGTAAGGGAGCTGCCGGGTGACGAGCACCGAAGCGAACGGGACAACGGAAGACTCGGGACCCAGCGGCTACGCGGCGGCCCGGCTGCGCCTCCTCCAGCAGGAGACGCGGCCGGGGCCGCCGCGCCGCGCCGCGCTCGCCCGGCTCACCGACGACTGGCTCACCGCGCTCTACGCGGACGCCTCCCCGCCCCGCGGCACCGCCCTCGTCGCCGTCGGCGGCTACGGGCGCGGCGAACTCTCCCCGCGCAGCGACCTCGACCTGCTCCTCCTCCACGACGGCAGCGCCGACCCCGCCGCCGTCGCCGCCCTCGCCGACCGCCTCTGGTACCCCGTCTGGGACCTCGGCCTCGCCCTCGACCACTCCGTGCGCACCCCCGGCGAAGCCCGCAGGACGGCCGGCGACGACCTCAAGGCCCACCTCGGCCTCCTCGACGCCCGCCCCGTCGCCGGCGACCTCGGCCTCGTCGCCGCCCTGCGCACCGCCGTCCTCGCCGACTGGCGCAACCGGGCCCCCGGACGCCTCCCCGAACTCCACCGGCTGTGCCAGGAGCGCGCCGAACGCCAGGGCGAACTGCCCCACCTCCTCGAACCCGACCTCAAGGAGGCCCGCGGCGGCCTCCGCGACGCCACCGCCCTGCGCGCCGTCGCCGCCTCCTGGCTCGCCGACGCCCCCCGCGAGGGCCTCGCCGAAGCCCGCCGCACCCTCCTCGACGTACGCGACGCCCTCCACCTCGCCACCGGCCGCGCCACCGACCGCCTCGCCCTCCAGGAGCAGGACCAGGTCGCCCGCGCCCTCGGCCTCCGCGACGCCGACGCCCTGCTCCGCGAGGTCTACGAGGCCGCCCGCACCATCGCGTACGCCTCCGACGTCACCTGGCGCGAAGTCCACCGCGTCCTGCGCGCCCGCTCCGCCCGGCCCCGCCTGCGCACCCTCCTCGGCGGCGGCAGGCCCCAGCCCGAGCGCACCCCCCTCGCCGAAGGCGTCGTCGAGATGGACGGCGAGGCCGTCCTCGCCCGGACCGCCCGCCCCGAACGCGACCCCGTCCTCCCGCTGCGCGCCGCCGCCGCGGCCGCCCAGGCCGGCCTGCCCCTCTCCCGGCACGCCGTACGCCACCTCGCCACCACCGCCCGGCCCCTGCCCGTGCCCTGGCCCGCCGAGGCCCGCGAGCAGCTCGTCACCCTCCTCGGCGCCGGCGAACCCGCCGTCGCCGTCTGGGAGGCCCTCGAAGCCGAAGGGCTCGTCACCCGCCTCATCCCCGACTGGGAGCGCGTACGGTGCCGGCCGCAGCGCAACCCCGTCCACACCTGGACCGTCGACCGCCACCTCGTCGAGACCGCCGTCCGCGCCGCCTCCCTCACCCGCCGCGTCGGCCGGCCCGACCTGCTGCTCGTCGCCGCGCTCCTGCACGACATCGGCAAGGGCGGACCCGGCGACCACTCCGTCACCGGCGAGGCCGTCGCCCGCGACGTGGCCGCCCGCATCGGCTTCGACCAGGCCGACACCGCCGTCATCGCCACCCTCGTCCGCCACCACCTCCTCCTGGTCGAGACCGCCACGCGGCGCGACCTCGACGACCCCGCCACCGTCGAGTCCGTCGCCCGGGCCGTCGGCGGCGTCCCCACCCTGGAGCTGCTGCACGCCCTGACGGAGGCCGACGCCCTGGCCACCGGGCCCGCCGCCTGGTCCTCCTGGCGCGCCTCGCTCGTCGCCGACCTCGTCAAACGGGTCGCGGCCGCCCTCGCGGGCGACGTCCCGCCCGCCCCCGAACCGGCCGCGCCCGGAGCCCAGGAGGAACGCCTCGCCGTCGAGGCGCTCCGCACCGGGGAACCCGTCCTGGCCCTCCACGCCCAACAGGAGGCAGCCGAGGAGGGCGGCGAACCCGAACCGGTCGGCGTGGAACTCCTGATCGCCCTGCCCGACCAGCCCGGCGTCCTCCCCGCCGTCGCCGGGGTCCTCGCCCTGCACCGGCTCACCGTCCGCTCCGCCGACCTGCGGGCCATCGAGCTGCCCACGGAGCTGGGCCCCGCGGGCACCGTCCTGGTACTGAACTGGCGCGTCGCCGCCGAGTACGGCTCCCTCCCGCAGGCCGGCCGCCTGCGCGCCGACCTCGTCCGCGCCCTCGACGGGTCCCTGGACGTGGCCGCCAGGCTCGCCGAGCGCGACGCCGCGCACCCGAGGCGCCGCGGCGTGCAGGCCCCGCCCCCGCGGGTCACCGTCGCCCCGGCCGACTCGGCGGCCCGCGCCACGGTCCTGGAGGTCCGCGCCCAGGACGCGCCGGGGCTCCTGCACCGGATCGGCCGCGCCCTGGAGGGCGCGGAGGTACGGGTGCGCAGCGCCCACGTCAGCACCCTGGGCGCGAACGCGGTGGACGCCTTCTACGTCACGGACCTGAAGGGCGCGCCCCTGCCGCCGCAGGAGGCGCTGGGGACGGCGGGGGAAGTGGAGCGGGCCCTGTCGGGGTCGTGACCCCGACGCCGCCGCCCCGTCGGCGGGAAGGAGCGCTCCCCGCGCCGCGGGGTCCGGCCCCGCCGCCGCGGGACCCCGCCCCGCCCCGCTGCCCTCCGCCGAGGACGGCTCCACCGCGCGGCCGGATACCCTTGGAGCAACCGTCCGCCCACCCCCTAGACCCGAGGATCCGCGACCGCCGTGTTCGATACCCTCTCCGACCGCCTTGCAGCGACCTTCAAAAGCCTCCGGGGCAAGGGAAGGCTCAGCGAGGCGGACATCGACGCCACCGCCCGCGAGATCCGCATCGCCCTGCTGGAGGCGGATGTCGCCCTGCCCGTCGTCCGGGCCTTCATCAAGCAGGTCAAGGAGAGGGCGGCCGGCGCCGAGGTCTCGCAGGCCCTGAACCCCGCCCAGCAGGTCATCAAGATCGTCAACGAGGAACTGGTCAAGATCCTCGGCGGCGAGACCCGCCGGCTGCGCTTCGCCAAGCAGCCGCCGACCGTGATCATGCTGGCCGGTCTCCAGGGCGCCGGTAAGACCACGCTCGCCGGAAAGCTCGGCAAGTGGCTCAAGGGCCAGGGGCACTCGCCGCTGCTCGTCGCCTGCGACCTCCAGCGGCCGAACGCCGTCAACCAGCTCTCCGTCGTCGCCGAGCGCGCCGGCGTGGGCGTCTACGCGCCGGAGCCGGGCAACGGCGTCGGCGACCCGGTCCAGGTCGCGAAGGACTCCATCGGCTACGCGCGGACCAAGCTCCACGACATCGTCATCGTCGACACCGCCGGCCGCCTGGGCATCGACCAGGAGATGATGCAGCAGGCCGCCGACATCAGGGACGCGGTCCAGCCGAACGAGATCCTCTTCGTCGTCGACGCGATGATCGGCCAGGACGCCGTCAACACCGCGGAGGCCTTCCGCGACGGCGTCGGCTTCGACGGCGTGGTCCTCTCCAAGCTCGACGGCGACGCCCGCGGTGGTGCCGCCCTGTCGATCGCGCACGTCACCGGCCGCCAGATCATGTTCGCCTCCAACGGCGAGAAGCTGGACGACTTCGACGCGTTCCACCCGGACCGCATGGCGTCCCGCATCCTCGGCATGGGCGACGTGCTCTCGCTGATCGAGAAGGCCGAGCAGACCTTCAGCCAGGAAGAGGCCGCCAAGATGGCCTCCAAGCTGGCGAGCAGCAAGGGCAAGGACTTCACGCTCGACGACTTCCTGGCCCAGATGGAGCAGGTCCGCAAGATGGGCTCCATCTCGAAGCTGCTCGGCATGCTGCCCGGCATGGCGCAGATGCGGGAGCAGATCAACAACATCGACGAGCGGGACGTGGACCGCACGGCCGCGATCATCAAGTCGATGACCCCGGCCGAGCGTCAGGACCCGACGATCATCAACGGTTCGCGCCGGGCGCGCATCGCGCGGGGTTCCGGTGTGGACGTCAGCGCGGTGAAGTCGCTGGTGGAGCGGTTCTTCGAGGCGCGGAAGATGATGTCGCGCATGGCGCAGGGCGGCGGCCTGCCGGGGATGCCGGGCATCCCGGGCATGGGCGGCGCCGGCCGGCAGAAGAAGCAGCAGAAGCAGGCGAAGGGCAAGCGGCGCAGCGGCAACCCGATGAAGCGGAAGGCCGAGGAGGAGGCCGCCGCGCAGCGCCGGGAGCAGCAGGTGCAGCAGGGCGGGGCGTTCGGGCTTCCGGCGGGCCAGCCGGACCAGGACTTCGAGCTTCCGGACGAGTTCAAGAAGTTCATGCGCTGAGGCGTGCGCCGACGCGGGCCGGTCGCGACCTGCGGACGCGGAAAGGGGCACCCGCCCATGGCGGGTGCCCCTCGCGCGTGGGGGGCTGGGCCACGCGTACGTATCCGTGATGCCGCTTTTGTGGCGCTCTGCTGATAATCGCAGCGTGACCAGTTCCGTGCCCCCGCGTGACCGCACCGACCAGCCGTGGCGTTCGGAGGGCGCCCCTCCGGAGCCGCCGCCGAAGCGGCGGATGCCCGGTGGCTGGGTGGGGCTGGTCCTGGCGGCACTGGTGCTGTTCCTGCTGACGAACCTGGTGCTGACCCTGGTGAACGGGGAGGGCGACGAGCCGACCGTCTCGTACACGGAGTTCAGCAAGCAGGTCGCGGCGGGGAACGTCGCGAAGATCTACTCCAAGGGCGACGCCATCGAGGGCGAGCTGCGCGAGAAGCGGCCGGTCCCGGGCGGTGACGGCGACTACACGAAGTTCACGACGCAGCGGCCGGCGTTCGCCGAGGACCCGCTGTGGCGGCGGCTGGCCGAGCACGACGTGACGGTGACCGCCGAGCCGGTGGTGGAGCGGCCGAGCTTCCTGGCGAACCTGCTGTTCTCGCTCGCGCCGATCGTGCTGCTGGTGGTGCTGTGGCTGTTCCTGGCGCGGCGGATGAGCGCGGGGCTCGGCGGGGCGGGCGGGATGCTGGGGCGCAAGGCGCCGCCGAAGCCGGTGGAGGTGGAGGCGGGGCGGCGTACGACGTTCGCGGACGTGGCGGGGATCGACGAGGTCGAGGGCGAGCTCAACGACGTCGTCGACTTCCTCAAGAACCCGGAGGCGTACTGGCGGATGGGGGCCAAGATGCCGCGCGGCGTGTTGCTGTCGGGGCCGCCGGGCACCGGCAAGACGCTGCTGGCGCGGGCCGTGGCGGGGGAGGCGGGCGTGCCGTTCTTCTCGGCGTCGGCGTCCGAGTTCATCGAGATGATCGTCGGCGTGGGCGCCTCGCGGGTGCGCGAGCTGTTCAACGAGGCGCGCAAGGTCGCCCCGGCGATCGTCTTCATCGACGAGATCGACACGATCGGTCGGGCGCGGGGCGGCGGCGCGGGCATGGGCGGACACGACGAGCGCGAGCAGACCCTGAACCAGATCCTCACCGAGATGGACGGCTTCTCCGGTTCGGAGGGGGTCATCGTGATCGCCGCGACGAACCGGGCGGACGTGCTGGACCCGGCGCTGACCCGGCCGGGGCGGTTCGACCGGATCGTGAGCGTGAGCCCGCCGGACCGGGGCGGCAGGGAGGCGATCCTGCGGATCCACACCCGGGGCATCCCGCTCGCCGAGGACGTGGACCTGGCGCAGGTGGCGCGGACGACACCGGGCATGACGGGGGCGGAACTGGCCAACCTCGCGAACGAGGCGGCGCTGCTGGCCGTCAAGCGGAGGCAGGAGCAGGTCACCCGTTCGGACCTGTCGGACGCGCTGGAGAAGGTGCAACTGGGGGCGGAGCGGCAGCTGATCATGCCGGTCGAGGAGAGGCGCCGTACGGCGTACCACGAGAGCGGGCACGCGCTGCTGGGGATGCTCCAGCCGGGTGCCGACCCGGTGCGGAAGGTGACGATCGTGCCGCGCGGGCGGGCGCTGGGGGTGACGCTGTCGGCGCCGGACACGGAGAAGTACGCGTACACGGAGGAGTACCTGCGGGGGCGGATCATCGGGGCGCTGGGCGGGATGGCGGCCGAGGAGGTGGTGTTCGGGGTCGTCACGACGGGCTCGGAGAGCGACCTGGAGCAGGTGACCAACCTGGCGCGGGGCATGGTGGGGCGGTGGGGGATGAGCGGCCGGGTGGGGCGGCTCACGGCGATCCCCTCGGACGCGCAGCAGGCGTACGGACTGTCGGCGGCGCCGGCGACGCTGGACACGGTGGACGACGAGATGCGGCGCATCGTCGACGAGTGCTACGCGAGCGCGTGCCGGCGGCTGCGGGAGAACCGGGACCGGCTGGACGCCCTGGCGTCGGCGCTGCTGGAGAACGAGACGCTCGACGAGGACGCCGCCTACCGGGCCGCCGGCATCGCGCGCTTCGGGAAGGAAGGGAAGGACGCGAGGGACGGGAGGGACGGGAGGGACGGCGACCGGCGGCCGTAGCGGGACGGCCGCCGTGTCCGCGCACGGGGGCGCGTCCGGGGAGGGCTACGGGATCCGGGCGACGAGGTACCGGAAGACGTTCGGCATCCAGACCGTGCCGTCGTGGCGGACGTGGGGGTGGAGCGCCTCGACGATCTCCTTCTCCACGGTCACCCGGTCGGAGGCGGCCACGGCCGCGTCGAAGAGGCCCGTGGAGAGCAGCCCGCGCACGGCGCTGTCGGTGTCCGCGTAGCCGAAGGGGCAGGAGACCCGGCCGGAGCCGTCCGGCCGGAGCCCGGCCCGCGCGGCCACTTCCTCCAGGTCGTCGCGGCGGGCGGGCCGCCAGGCGCCGGGGCCGCGCAGCCGCTCGGCGAGCCGGCCGGCGACGCGGAACACCGCGGTCGTGGCGCACCGCTCGGGCGGGCCCCAGCCGGCGAGGACGACGGCGCTGCCGCGCTCCGCCAGGGGGACGGCGGCGGTGAGGGCGGGGACGAGGCCGTCGGAGTCACCGGCGGTGCAACCGACGGGCTGGAAGGCGGTGACGAGGTTGTACGCGGGACCGGCCCGGTCGGCGACCGCGTCGGGGGTGCCGTGGAGGAGTCTGGTCTCCGGGTCGGGGCCGCCGTGCGGTCCGCGGCGGCGGTCCCGGCCGGGGCCGGTGGCCACCGGATCGGGGAGCAGCCGTTCCCTGGCCAGCTCCACGCGTGCGTGGTCGGTGTCCACGCCGGTGACCTGGGCCCCGCGCGTGGCGGCCATGAGCAGGGCCAGTCCCGAGCCGCAGCCGAGACCGAGGAGCCGTGTCCCGGTGCCGACCTCCAGGTGCGCGTACACCGCCTCGTAGAGCGGCACCAGCATGCGCTCCTGGATCTCCGCCCAGTCGCGGGCGCGCTCCGGCGCGTGGGCGGCCGGAGAGGCCGGGGCCGGGTGGGGGTGGTGCTGGACGAGCATGGGTGTCATCGAAAGCGCCCCAATCAGCCGAGAGTCAATCTGTGCGTCCGTGCCCTGATCGACAGCCCCCGTGTGCGTGCGCTCGCACGGTCCGTAGCCAGGGAACTCCGCTTCCGCCCCCGCGTCCAGGGGGTCGGGCCGCAATGCGCGCGTGCCCCGGTCGTGCGCCCCCTGGCCCGGCACGAACCACCTCCCATAGTGGGGTCGCCGTGCGAATCCCGCCATGGCAACGGGGTCGGTGACACGGGCCTCCGGCCGCCGGGGTAACGTCGCCCACGGTGATGCGCCGTCACCGAACGCCGCACCGTGAGTCAGGACCGGCGCGCGGACGCGGGCGGGCGCCGGGGCACACGCCTCGGGGGCGCCCGCGACCGCGCCACTACGTACCACCTTGATGCGAGCTGTGCGGCTTCTCCGCAGATCAGCGCACTGGCCCTCGTGAGGACACATCAATGACAACTGACGGGTACGTGCAAAATATTTGGGATGCCCCGGAATGGAACCCGACGGCTCCCCGGCTCGTTGTTCACGACGTGAGCACGACACCACCTGTCCTCGCCGCAGAACTGGCACAGGCGTGGGCCGACATTCAGCGGCACCACCCCGAACTGCCGGATCTCGCCGCGCCCGAGTCCCTGATCGGAGAGTCGTCGTCCGCTTGTGGCGCCGAGCTCTCCTTCGAGCGACTGCTCCACGAGGCAGTCCACGGCATCGCCGCCGCCCGGGGGGTCCGCGACACCTCCCGTGCCGGCCGCTACCACAACCGCCGATTCCTGGCGATCGCCGAGGAGATGGGCCTGGACCACTCCGAGGAGCCGCACCCGAGCAGCGGTTTCTCACTGGTCACGCTCAGCCCCGAGGCCAAGCGCCGGTACCGGCCGACGATCGAGCGGCTGCAGCGCGCCCTCAAGGCGCACACGGCCGCCACGGCCGCGGACACGAAGCGCTCCTTCCGCGGGCCCGCCGCGCGGCACGGCTCGTCGGGCGGCGGCGTGCGGGTCAAGGCGGTCTGCGACTGCGGACGCAACGTCCGGGTGGTCCCGTCGGTCCTGGCCCAGGCGCCGATCGTCTGCGGCGGATGCGGGAAGCCCTTCCGCATCCCGGAAGCGGTGGGCGCCGCGAGATGATCCACGGCCCGCTCGCCCCGGGAACCGGCGACCATGCGGGATGTGGCACAATGGCTAGCTGTACTCGACAGTCGAACAGGACCCCTCTCTCCTACGGCTGACGCGTCCATCGGGCATTCGGGTACCGCAACCCCACGTGGCATCTCGTTGTGCCCAACCACGTCAAGACCAGGAGACACCACACCCGTGGCAGTCAAGATCAAGCTGAAGCGTCTGGGCAAGATCCGTTCGCCTCACTACCGCATCGTCGTCGCCGACTCCCGCACCCGCCGTGACGGCCGGGCGATCGAGGAGATCGGCCTGTACCACCCGGTGCAGAACCCGTCGCGCATCGAGGTCGACTCGGAGCGCGCGCAGTACTGGCTGTCCGTCGGCGCCCAGCCGACCGAGCCGGTCCTCGCCATCCTGAAGCTGACCGGCGACTGGCAGAAGCACAAGGGCCTGCCGGCTCCGGAGAAGCCGCTGCTGGCCCCGGCCACGAAGGAAGACAAGCGCGCTTCCTTCGACGCTTTCGCCAAGTCGATCGAGGGCGACGACGCCAAGGGTGAGGCCATCACCCCGAAGGCCAAGAAGGCCGACAAGAAGGCGGACGAGGCCGAGGCCGCGTCCTCCGAGTCGACCGAGGCCTGAGCATGCTCGAGGAGGCTCTCGAGCACCTCGTGAAGGGCATTGTCGACAACCCCGACGATGTGCAGGTCGCCTCGCGCGACCTGCGCCGCGGACGTGTGCTCGAGGTCCGGGTGCACCCCGATGACCTCGGCAAGGTGATCGGCCGCAACGGCCGCACCGCGCGCGCACTGCGTACGGTCGTGGGTGCCATCGGCGGCCGAGGGATCCGGGTCGACCTCGTCGACGTGGACCAGGTTCGCTGAGCGAAGTTGAACACCGGCGCACGGGCCGGGGAGGGCTGCGGCCCGCCCCGGCCCGTCGTCGTCCGACAGGAGAGTTCAGAAAGTGCAGCTCGTAGTCGCGCGGATCGGCCGCGCCCACGGCATCAAGGGCGAGGTCACCGTCGAGGTGCGTACGGACGAGCCCGAGCTGCGGCTCGCGCCCGGCGCCGTACTCGCCACCGACCCGGCCTCCGCCGGGCCCCTCACCGTCGAGAGCGGCCGCGTCCACAGCGGCCGGCTCCTGCTGCGCTTCGCGGGCGTGCGCGACCGGAACGCCGCCGAGGCGCTGCGCAACACCCTCCTCATCGCCGAGGTCGACCCGGACGAGCGCCCCGAGGAGCCGGACGAGTACTACGACCACCAGCTGATCGACCTCGACGTCGTCCTCGCCGACGGCACCGTGATCGGCCGGATCACCGAGGTCTCCCACCTGCCGTACCAGGACCTGTTCGTCGTGGAGCGGCCCGACGGCGGTGAGGTGCTGATCCCGTTCGTCGAGGAGATCGTCACCGAGGTCGACCTCGACGGGCAGAGGGCGGTCGTCGTGCCGCCGCCGGGCCTCATCGACGACCGCGCCGTCATCGCCTCCATGCGCGCGGAGGACGGCGTCGACACCTCCGACGGCGGGGCCGCCGGGGACGGGGACGATCGCTGATGCGGCTCGACGTCGTCACGATCTTCCCCGAGTACCTCGACCCGCTGAACGTCTCGCTCGTCGGCAAGGCCCGCGCCCGCGGCCAGCTCGACGTCCACGTCCACGACCTGCGCCGCTGGACGTACGACCGGCACCACACCGTCGACGACACGCCCTACGGCGGCGGCCCCGGCATGGTCATGAAGACCGAGCCCTGGGGCGACGCCCTCGACGAGGTCACCGCCGCCGGGTACGAGGCCGGCGCCCACGGGCCCGTGCTCGTCGTCCCCACGCCCAGCGGGCGCCCCTTCACCCAGGAGCTCGCCGTCGAGCTGTCGCAGCGGCCCTGGCTGGTCTTCACGCCGGCCCGCTACGAGGGCATCGACCGCCGCGTCATGGACGAGTACGCCACGCGGATGCCCGTGTACGAGGTGTCCATCGGCGACTACGTCCTGGCCGGCGGGGAGGCCGCCGTCCTGGTGATCACCGAGGCCGTGGCCCGGCTCCTCCCGGGCGTCCTGGGCAACGCCGAGTCCCACCGGGACGACTCGTTCGCCCCCGGCGCCATGGCCAACCTCCTGGAAGGCCCCGTCTACACCAAGCCGCCCGTCTGGCGGGGCCACGGCATCCCCGACGTCCTCCTCAGCGGCCACCACGGGAAGATCGCGCGGTGGCGGCGGGACGAGGCGCTCCGGCGCACCGCGCTGCATCGTCCCGACCTCATCGAGCGGTGCGACCCCGCGGCCTTCGACAAGAAGGACCGCGAGACCCTCTCCATCCTCGGCTGGGCGCCCGAGCCCGGTGGCCGATTTTGGCGCAGGCCGCAGAGCGTGGAAGAATAGGACGCTGCCGTACGTCCGGTCGGCGCCCCTGCCACAGGGGGACACGACGCCGCACCCGCCGCACGGCCACACCCACTCGACTTTCCAGTTGCCGTTGATGACCTGTGGCATCAGCGAGGAAGCAGACGACCATGTCCCACGTGCTCGACGCCGTCAACTCCGCCTCCCTGCGGACCGACATCCCGGCGTTCCGTCCCGGTGACACCGTGAACGTCCACGTTCGCGTCATCGAGGGCAACCGCTCCCGCATCCAGCAGTTCAAGGGTGTCGTCATCCGCCGCCAGGGCTCCGGCGTCTCCGAGACCTTCACGGTCCGCAAGGTCTCCTTCTCCGTCGGCGTCGAGCGCACCTTCCCGGTGCACAGCCCGATCTTCGAGAAGATCGAGCTCGTCACCCGTGGTGACGTCCGCCGCGCCAAGCTGTACTACCTCCGTGAGCTGCGCGGCAAGGCCGCGAAGATCAAGGAGAAGCGCGAGAACTGAGCCCCGGCTCAGCCCGCGCGCCCGCGCCTTGGGTGAGCCTGACAGGGTGGCCGGTTAGGCTCGCCCCCGATGGACACCGAAGCCAAGCACACGGAGCGCGACCTCCCTCCCGACGCCGAGAGGCAGCCGGAGCGGAGGTCGCGCTTCGCGCTTTCCTGGCGCACCGCCGGCCTGCTCGGCCTCGCCTGGGCCGTCGGCATGCTGCTCGTCAGCCACTTCCTCATCCAGCCCTTCCAGATCCCCAGCGGGTCGATGGAGCCGACGCTCCAGGTGGGCGACCGGGTGGTCGTCAACAAGCTGGCGTACCGCTTCGGCGCCCGGCCCGCGCGCGGGGACGTCGTCGTCTTCGACGGAACCGGCTCCTTCGTCCGTACCGTTCCGGAAGAGAACCCGGTCACCGGGTTCCTGCGCGGCGCCGCGGCGGCGCTGGGCCTCGCGGAGCCCGCCGACACCGACTTCGTCAAGCGCGTCGTGGGCGTCGGGGGCGACCGGGTGAGGTGCTGCGACGAGGAGGGCAGGATCGAGGTGAACGGCGCACCCGTCGAGGAGGGGTACCTGTACCCCGGTGACGCCCCCTCCCGGGTGCCGTTCGACGTCGTGGTGCCGGAGGGCACCCTCTGGGTGATGGGCGACCACCGCAGCCAGTCCCGGGACTCCCGCGACCACCTGGGCGCGCCGGGCGGCGGCATGGTTCCCGTCGACAGGGTGATCGGCAGGGCCGACTGGATCGGCTGGCCGGTGCGGCGCTGGTCCGGCGTCGACGCGACGGGCGCCTTCGGCGCCGTACCGGACGCCCCCGTCCCGGGCGGAGGGCATGGGTAGCCGGGGCCGGCGCGGCGGGCACCGCGCCGGGACCGGGCCGCCCGCCGGGGCGCGGTCCGCGGACGGCCGCCGCCCGCTGCCCGGCCGGGCCGAACGGCGCAGGCTCGCCCGCAGGGTGAAGCGGCGCAGGCGCCGGTCCGCGCTCAAGGAGATCCCGCTCCTCGTCACCGTCGCGGTCCTCATCGCGCTCGTCCTGAAGACCTTCCTGGTGCAGGCGTTCGTCATCCCGTCCGGCTCCATGGAGCAGACGATCCGCATCGACGACCGCGTCCTGGTCGACAAGTTGACGCCCTGGTTCGGTTCGCGGCCGGAGCGCGGCGACGTCGTCGTCTTCAAGGACCCCGGCGGCTGGCTCCAGGCCGAGCAGCCGCCGCCGGACGACGACCCGGTCGGCGTCGCCCAGGTCAAGCAGGCCCTGACGTTCATCGGCCTGCTGCCGTCGGACGACGAGCAGGACCTCATCAAGCGGGTCGTCGCCGTCGGCGGGGACACCGTCACGTGCTGCGACGCGAACGGGCGGGTGACCGTCAACGGCGCACCCCTGGACGAGCCGTACCTCCATCCGGGCAACGCGCCCTCGCAGATCCCCTTCGACGTCAGGGTCCCCGAGGGACGGCTGTTCGTCCTCGGGGACCACCGCTCCAACTCGGCCGACTCGCGCTTCCACCTCGACGAGGCGTTCCAGGGGACGATCGCGCAGGAGCAGGTCGTGGGGCGCGCCTTCGTGATCGCCTGGCCGTTCGGTCACTGGCGCGGGCTGGACGGCGAGGACGCGTTCGCCGGGGTCCCGGACGCGCCGCCCGGGACCGCGACGGCGCTCGGCACGTCGCATAGTGTGTCCCCCTGGTACGCGAATGGATCGCTACGGCTCCCGACCCCTGCGGAACTCCCGCTCGTTATGGGAGTGGTGGGCCTTCCCCTGCTTCGGGGGAGGGTGAGAGCACGGACTGAGGAGTGGATGTGGGGGATCTGGCGGTCGGCGCACGATCCGGACGCGACGAGCCGGAGAAGGGGCGCGGGCAGCTCGCGGACCCGTCCCCCGGCCCGGGCGGGACGCCCGCCGCGGGCGTGAACGAGAGCGCGGCCGTCCGCAGTGACGCGCCGCACGTGACCGGCGCGAGGAGCGCCGAGAACGCCGAGGGCGACAGCGTGGACAACGACGACACCGTGGACGACGGCGGGCAGCCGCAGCCGAGGAAGCAGCGCTCCTTCTGGAAGGAGCTGCCGCTGCTGGTCGGCATCGCCCTGCTGTTGGCACTGCTGATCAAGACCTTCCTGGTCCAGGCATTCTCCATCCCCTCCGAGTCGATGATGAACACGCTGCAGCGCGGCGACCGGGTGCTGGTCGACAAGCTGACCCCGTGGTTCGGTTCGGAGCCGGAGCGCGGAGAGGTCGTCGTCTTCCACGACCCGGGCGGCTGGCTCAACGAGCCCGCGCCCGAGCCGAATCCGCTGCAGAAGTTCCTGAGCTTCATCGGGCTGATGCCGTCGTCGGAGAAGCAGGACCTGATCAAGCGCGTCATCGCGGTCGGCGGGGACACCGTCGAGTGCAAGAAGGGCGGCAAGGTCTTCGTCAACGGCAAGACGCTCGACGAGACCGCGTACCTGTACCCGGGCTCCACGTCGTGCGACGACGAGCCGTTCGGGCCGATCAAGGTCCCCGACGGCCGCATCTGGGTGATGGGCGACAACCGGCAGAACTCGCTGGACTCCCGCTACCACCAGGAGCTCCCGGGCAACGGCACGGTCTCCAACGAGGAGGTCGTGGGCCGCGCGATCGTCGTCGCCTGGCCGCTGGGCCGCTGGTCGACCCTGCCGGTGCCGGACACGTTCGACCAGCCCGGACTGACCGCGACCGCCGCGACCGCCGCCGGGCCCGGCGCCCTGGGGCTCGCCGGCGCCCTGCCGCTGGTGCTGTGGCGCCGCCGCCGGATCCTCGCGCGCGAAGGGGCGGCCGAACAGGCGCCCGCCCGTGCGTGAGCGGGGCGCAGCGGGGCGTACCGCCCGGTAGCGGGCGCGGGTAGGGTGCCGTCCCAGGGCACTCGATCTCCTGAATGGGGAGCGCTGGGATGGGCGGAACGGGCGGAACGATACGTACGGGCGGCCGCGGCCGCCTCGGCAGCGTGCTGTCGGGGCTGGTCGTGGCCGCCGGCTGTGTGCTGTTCTTCGGCGGGTTCGCCTGGGGAGCCGTCCTGTACCGGCCCTACACCGTGCCCACCGACTCGATGAACCCGACCGTCACGGCGGGCGACCGGGTCCTGGCCCAGCGGATCGACGGTTCGGAGGTGCGGCGCGGCGACGTCGTGGTCTTCACGGACCGCACCTGGGGCGACCTGCCGATGATCAAGCGGGTCGTCGGTCTCGACGGCGACGAGGTCGCCTGCTGCGACGCGGACGGCCGGCTCACCGTCAACGGCAGGCCCGTCCAGGAGCCGTACCTGCGCTCCCAGGGCTGGGGCGGGAAGGAGGCCGCGTCGCCGACGGAGTTCGCCGCGACCGTGCCCGAGGGGCACCTCTTCCTCCTGGGCGACCAGCGCGCCGGGTCCCAGGACTCGCGGGCGCACCTCCAGGACGCGGGGAAGGGGGCGGTGCCCCGGAGCGCCGTCACCGCCCGGCTCGACGCCGTCGTGTGGCCGCTGGACGGGCTCGGCGTGGTCGACCGGCCGCAGGGCTTCGCCGCCCTGCCGGGCGGGGTGTCGGAGCCCGGGCCCGTACGGCCGCTGGCGTGGGCCGTCACGGCCGGTGCGGCGCTGATCCTGGGCGGAGCGGCGTACGGGCCGCTGGCGCGGGCGGTGTCGCGGTCCCGGCCGCGGAGCGGGGCGGCGGCACGTGGCTGACGGGGCGGCGCGGGCGGCGGACGGACACGGGTGCGCGCCGGAGGACCGGCGGCCGGAGGACCGGCGGCCGGGCGAGCCGCCCCAGGAGCCTTTGGGGGAGCCGCCGCCCGGGCTGCCGCCGGGCGAGCTGCGGAGGGTCGCGCGGGTCGTGCTGCTCGACCCCGACGACCGGATCCTGCTCCTGCACGGCTACGAGCCGGACGATCCGGGGCGGACCTGGTGGTTCACGCCGGGCGGGGGCGTCGAGGGAGACGAGACCCGCGAGGAGGCCGCGCTGCGCGAGTTGGCCGAGGAGACCGGGATCACCGACGTCGAGCTCGGGCCGGTGCTGTGGCGGCGCGTCTGCTCGTTCCCGTTCGACGGGCGCCGCTGGAACCAGGACGAGTGGTACTACCTGGCCCGGACCCGGCACACCGCCGCCGCCCTGGGGGACCGCCTCACCGAGCTGGAGAGCCGCAGTGTCGCGGGGCTGAGGTGGTGGACCTCCACCGAACTGTCGACGGCCCGTGAGACGGTGTACCCGACACGACTCGCCGGGCTGCTGCGCACGCTGCTCGACGAGGGCCCGCCGCCCGCGCCGGTCGCCCTGTCCCCGGAAATCGTCTGGGAGTACGGATGACTGGCGCACAATGGGGGCACGCACGGCTGAAGGGGAACATGCCATGAGCGCCGAGGACCTCGAGAAGTACGAAACCGAGATGGAGCTGAAGCTCTACCGGGAGTACCGCGACGTCGTCGGGCTGTTCAAATACGTCATCGAGACCGAGCGGCGCTTCTACCTGACGAACGACTACGAGATGCAGGTGCACTCCGTGCACGGCGAAGTCTTCTTCGAGGTGTCGATGGCGGACGCGTGGGTCTGGGACATGTATCGGCCGGCCCGCTTCGTCAAACAGGTACGGGTACTCACGTTCAAGGACGTGAACATCGAAGAGCTGAACAAGTCGGATCTGGAGCTTCCGGGCAGCTGACGCACCCGTACGGGTGACCGGGTTCTCCACAGCGGGACCGGTTGTCCACCAAGATCCACAACTGAGCGCCCGAGGCGTCACAGTCGGTACCGGAGGTGGTGCCGAGATGAACGCGACGGGGGCACTCGGACAGTACGGGGAGAGGCTGGCGGTACGCCGGCTCGGCGAGGTGGGCATGGCCGTCCTCGCCAGGAACTGGCGCTGCGGGCGCGGCGGCGAGATCGACATCGTCGCCCGCGACGGCGACGCGGTCGTGATCTGCGAGGTGAAGACCCGCCGGGCGGACGCCTTCCAGCACCCGCTGGCGGCGGTCACGCGCGCCAAGGCGGAGCGGCTGAGGAGACTCGCCGAGTGCTGGCTCGACCGGCACGGCGGGCCGCCCCCGGGAGGGGTCCGCATCGACCTGGTCGGCGTGGTCCTGCCCCGGCGCGGCGCCCCCGTCGTGCACCACGTGCGGGGGGTGGCCTGATGGGGTTCGCCCGGACGTGCGCGGTGGCACTGGTCGGTGTCGACGGGGTCGTGGTGGAGGTCCAGGCGGACCTGGAGCCGGGGGTCGCGGCGTTCACGCTGGTCGGCCTGCCGGACAAGAGCCTGTCGGAGAGTCGCGACCGGGTACGGGCCGCGATGGTCAACTCCGGGGCGGAGTGGCCGCAGAAGAAGTTGACGGTCGGGCTGAGCCCCGCCTCGGTGCCCAAGGCGGGTTCCGGCTTCGACCTCGCCGTCGCGTGCGCGGTGATGGCCGCGGCCGAGCTGATCGATCCGCGCACGATCGCGGATCTCGTCCTCATCGGGGAGTTGGGCCTCGACGGCCGGGTCCGGCCGGTGCGGGGCGTGCTGCCGGCGGTCCTGGCGGCGGCCGAGGCCGGGTACGAGCACGTCGTCGTCCCCGAGCGGACCGCGGGGGAGGCGTCGCTGGTGCCGGGGGTGTCCGTGCTCGGCGTGCGGAGCCTGCGCCAACTGGTCGCGATCCTCACCGACGCGCCCGTACCCGAGGAGGAACCGGACGAGGAGGGCAGGCCCGACCCGATGCTGGCCGGTCTGGTCGTCCCCGGCGCCGGGGTCGGTACGGGACTGGCCGCCGACTCCGGCGACGGCCCCGACCTGGCGGACGTCGCCGGGCAGCGCGCCGCACGGCTCGCCCTGGAGGTCGCCGCCGCCGGCGGCCACCACCTGCTGTTGTCCGGGCCGCCCGGCGCGGGCAAGACCATGCTGGCCGAGCGGATGCCCGGCCTGTTGCCGCCGCTGACCCGCGGCGAGTCGCTGGAGGTGACCGCCGTCCACTCCGTGGCCGGCATCCTCCCGCCGGGAAGGCCGCTGGTGAGCCGGGCGCCGTACTGCGCGCCGCACCATTCGGCGACGATGCAGTCCCTGATCGGCGGCGGCAACGGGCTGCCGCGTCCGGGGGCCGTCTCGCTCGCGCACCGGGGCGTCCTCTTCTTGGACGAGGCCCCCGAGTTCTCGGGGAAGGCCCTGGACGCCCTGCGGCAGCCCCTGGAGTCGGGCCAGGTGGTCGTGGCGCGCGCGGCGGGCGTGGTGCGGCTCCCCGCGCGGTTCCTGATGGTCCTCGCCGCGAACCCGTGCCCGTGCGGGCGGCACAGCGCCCAGGGGGACGGCTGCGAGTGCCCCTCGTCGGTGATCCGCCGCTACCAGTCGCGCCTGTCGGGGCCGCTCCTGGACCGCGTCGACCTGCGGGTCGAGGTCGAGCCGGTCGGCCGCGCCGAGCTGCTGGCCGCGGACGGCGAGTCCACCGCCGCGGTCGCCCCCCGGGTCCACGCCGCCCGGGAGCGCGCCGCGGCGCGGCTGATCGGCACGCCGTGGACCCGCAACGCCGAGGTGCCCGGCCACGAGTTGCGCACCCGCTGGCACCCCGCCCCCGGCGCCCTGGCCGCCGCCGAACGCGACATCGAACGCGGCCTGCTCACCGCCCGCGGCCTCGACCGGGTCCTGCGCACCGCCTGGACCCTCGCCGACCTGGCGGGCCGCGGCCGCCCCGGCGCCGACGACGTCAACCTCGCCCTGGAGCTGCGCACGGGAATCCCCCGGGGCGTACCGGTGAGGACGGGAGGACGGCGGTGACGGCCACCGCCGGGATGCGGGCGGGCCCGGGTCGGGACACCGGCCCGGGGGAGGGCTGGCGGAGGACCCGGGGAGAGGGCCCGGAGGAAGGGCTGGTGGAGGAGCTGGAGGGAGGGCCGGCGGGCGGGCCCGCCGGCAGGCTGCGGGGAACGGACACCGGGGGTGCCGGCGTGGTGGTGACGGACGAGGAGCGGGTCGCCCGGGCGGCGCTGTGCCGGGTGGTCGAGCCGGGGGACGAGCACGGCGGGCGGTGGCTGCGCGAGCTGGGGGCCGTGGAACTGCTGCGGCGGCTCACCGCGGAGCCGTACCGGAGCGGATCGCTCACCGGGGCGAGCGAGCGGCGCCTCCAGGGGTATCTGGCGCGGACGGCCCGGGTGCGGCCCCGGCAGGACCTGGAGCTGATCGGGTCGCTCGGCGGGCGGTTCGTCGTCCCCGGTGACGCGGAGTGGCCCGGTCAACTCGACGACCTCGGGGACGCCCGGCCCGTGGGCCTCTGGCTGCGGGGCCCCGCCGACCTGCGGCGGTGGGCGCTGCGCTCCGTCGCCGTGGTGGGCGCCCGCGCCTGCACGCCGTACGGGGCGCACATGGCGGCCGCGCTCGGCGCCGGGCTGGCGGAGCGCGGCTGGGTCGTCGTCTCCGGCGCGGCGTTCGGCATCGACGGCGCCGCCCACCGCGGCGCCCTCGGCGCGGAAGGCGCCACGGTCGCCGTGCTCGCCTGCGGCGTCGACGTCGCCTACCCGCGCGGGCACGCCGGGCTGATCGGCCGGATCGCCCAGCAGGGGCTGGTGGTGGGGGAGCTGCCGCCCGGCGACCACCCCACACCGGGGCGGTTCCTGATGCGCAACCGCGTCATCGCCGCCCTCACCCGGGGCACCGTCGTCGTCGAGGCCGCGTACCGCAGCGGGGCGCTCGCCACCGCGCGCGACGCCCAGCGGCTCGGCCGCCACACGATGGGGGTGCCGGGCGCCGCGACCAGCGGCCTCTCCGCGGGCGTCCACGAACTCCTGCGCGGCGGCGCCGTCCTGGTCACCGACGCCGACGACGTCGCCGAACTCGTCGGCGACATCGGGGAGCTCGCCCCCGACCGGCGCGGCCCCGTCGTCCCGAGGGACCTCCTCGACCCGGTCACCGCACGCGTGCTCGACGCGCTCCCACCGCCCGGCCGGGCCGCGACCGTCCCCGACGTGGCGGCGAACGCCGGGACGAGCGTTGACGACGCACTCGGCAGACTGTACGAGCTCCACTCCCTCGGACACGTCTAACGGCATGGCGACATCTGGCGGTTGACGACCACCGGGGAACACCACCCGGACGCCCGGCGAGGCGGTCCTTGACCTGGAGCAATCGGGTGAAAAGGTGAACCCGATGACCATCCTTGCTCCATCGGTGACGGCGGAGGCACCCGTGGACGGCCCGCCACCCCCATTCGAAGATGCGGCCGACGACGTGATCCCGCCTACGGACGATCCCCTCGCCTTCGCTCACCGCGACGGCCCAGTCACGCTACGCTCACCGCTACCTCCCGTCCATCCCTGCACATCACGGCAGAACGGCTCAAGGCGACGCATGCCCCAGCACACCTCCGGGTCCGACCGCGCTGCGGTACCGCCGCCCGCTGCCCGGGGCAGCGCGCGGCCGGCCGCTCCCTCGTCGCTGGACGAGCTGTGGCGGTCGTACAAGGACACGGGCGACGAGCGGCTGCGGGAACAGCTGATCCTGCACTACTCGCCCCTCGTGAAGTACGTCGCGGGCCGGGTCAGCGTCGGCCTGCCCTCCAACGTCGAGCAGGCCGACTTCGTCTCCTCCGGGGTCTTCGGCCTGATCGATGCCATCGAGAAGTTCGACATCGACCGGTCGATCAAGTTCGAGACCTATGCGATCACCCGCATCCGCGGTGCCATGATCGACGAACTGCGGGCCCTGGACTGGATCCCCCGCTCCGTCCGCCAGAAGGCCCGGGCCGTGGAGCGCGCCTACGCCACCCTGGAGGCGCGGCTGCGGCGCACCCCCTCCGAGAGCGAGGTCGCCGCCGAGATGGGCATCCCCGTCGAGGACCTCCACGCCGTCTTCAGCCAGCTGTCCCTGGCCAACGTCGTCGCCCTGGAGGAGCTGCTGCACGTCGGCGGCGAGAACGGCGACCGCCTCAGCCTCATGGACACCCTGGAGGACACCGCCGCCGACGACCCCGTCGAGGTCGCCGAGGGCCGCGAGGTGCGCCGGCTGCTCGCCCGGGCCATCAACACCCTCCCGGAGCGCGAGAAGACCGTCGTCACCCTCTACTACTACGAGGGCCTCACCCTCGCCGAGATCGGCAACGTCCTGGGCGTCACGGAGAGCCGCGTCAGCCAGATCCACACCAAGTCGGTCCTCCAGCTCAGGGCGAAGCTGGCGGATGTCGGACGCTGACCGGGGACGGCCCCCCGAGGTCGAACGGACGGCCGTACAGTGGGTCCCGTGCCAAGGATTCGAGCGGCCTCCGTGGCCGAGCACCGGACGATGCAGCGCGCCGCCCTGCTGGATGCGGCGCGCTCCCTGCTGTCCGAGGGCGGCACGGAGGCGCTGACCTTCCCCGCCCTCGCCGAACGCACCGGCCTCGCCCGGTCGTCGGTGTACGAGTACTTCCGCTCCCGCGCCGCCGTCGTCGAGGAGCTGTGCGCGGTCGACTTCCCCGTCTGGGCGGCGGAGGTCGAGGCGGCCATGGAGCGGGCGGCCACCCCCGGGGCGAAGGTCGAGGCGTACGTGCGCCGCCAGCTGGAGCTCGTCGGCGACCGCCGGCACCGCGCGGTCGTCGCCATCTCCGCCAGCGAACTCGACGACGGCGCCCGCGAGAAGATCCGCGCCGCGCACGGCGGCCTCGTCGCGATCATCGTCGAGGCCCTCGCCGAACTCGGCCAGCCCGAGCCCCGGCTCGCCGCGATGCTCCTCCAGGGCGTCGTCGACGCGGCCGTCCGCCGGATCGAGCTCGGCGCCGCCGAGGACCCGACCGCCATCGCCGACACGGCCGTCGCCGTCGCCCTGCGCGGTGTCGCCCACCCCTGAGGCCGCGCGCCCTCACCACCAGGGCAGCAGCCGGGACGGCGGGCGGCGCGGCAGCCGCGGCAGGAGCGACAGCGGGTCCAGGTAGGCGTCCCCCCGCCTGAGCCCCCAGTGCAGGCACGCGCCCGCGCAGTGCGACGCCGCGTCGGTGGCCGTCAGGGCGACCACCTGACCCGCCCGCACCCGCGCCCCGGCCTCCACCACGGCCCGCACCGGCTCGTACGTGATCCTCAGCGGCACCGCGCCCGGTGGTGCCGGCAGCGTCACCACCAGGACGCCCCGCCCCGCCACCGGCCCCGCGAACGACACCCGCCCCGCGACGGCCGCCCGCACCCGCGTGCCCGGCGGCGCGGCCAGGTCGACGCCCCGGTGCCCCCGCCCGTACGCCGACACGGGCGGCTCCCACCCGCGCACCACCACCGCCCGGGGCGGCCCCACCGGCCACACCGCGTCCCGCGCGGGCAGCCCCCCATCCGACGGCCCGCCGTCGAGCGGCCTCCCACCCGGCGGCCCCCCGCCCGGCGGCCCGCCGTCGAGCGGCCTCCCACCTTGCGGTCCCCCGCCCGGCGGCGCGCTCCCGTCCGGGCCCGCCCGCAGCGGCGCCGCGGAGACGGCCGCCGCCGGGGCGCGCGGCCCCGGCACGGCGGCCGCACCCGCGACCGCGACGACGAACAGCAGGAGCGCCAGGGCCGCCGGCAGGGCGGCGCGCGGAGAACGTCGGTCCATGCAACGCACTGTCCCCCCGATCCCCCC
This sequence comes from Streptomyces sp. NPDC045287, assembly GCF_056432325.1. Taxonomy (NCBI): domain Bacteria; kingdom Bacillati; phylum Actinomycetota; class Actinomycetes; order Kitasatosporales; family Streptomycetaceae; genus Streptomyces; species Streptomyces sp. NPDC045287. The sequence continues at coordinate 47,020 of NZ_JBWKJG010000021.1, read as the reverse complement.
GCCCGGGTGGATCACGGCCCCGATCTGTGGACGACGGCGCCGCTTGTGGACAGCGCCGTCACCCGGCGGCGCCCAGGTCCCGTACACTTCTTCTGGCGACCCGGGCCACCGGGTCGACTTCGCACGCCCCGCCACCGCCCTCACCGGCCGTGGTGGCGCTCATCGGTCCATTCGTGGCACAGCGCGCCGGGGCGTCAGGAAACAACCGACACACTCAAGGAGATACGGCCATGGCCGTCGTCACGATGCGGGAGCTGCTGGAGAGCGGCGTCCACTTCGGTCACCAGACCCGTCGCTGGAACCCGAAGATGAAGCGCTTCATCTTCACCGAGCGCAACGGCATCTACATCATCGACCTGCTCCAGTCGCTGTCGTACATCGACCGCGCCTACGAGTTCGTCAAGGAGACCGTCGCGCACGGCGGCTCGATCATGTTCGTCGGCACGAAGAAGCAGGCGCAGGAGGCCATCGCCGAGCAGGCGTCCCGCGTCGGCATGCCGTACGTCAACCAGCGCTGGCTGGGCGGCATGCTCACCAACTTCTCCACCGTGTACAAGCGCCTCCAGCGCCTCAAGGAGCTCGAGGCGATCGACTTCGAGGACGTGGCCGCCTCCGGCCTCACCAAGAAGGAGCTCCTGGTCCTCTCCCGCGAGAAGGCCAAGCTGGAGAAGACCCTCGGTGGTATCCGCGACATGCAGAAGGTGCCCAGCGCCGTCTGGATCGTCGACACCAAGAAGGAGCACATCGCCGTCGGTGAGGCGCGCAAGCTCAACATCCCGGTCGTCGCGATCCTCGACACCAACTGCGACCCCGACGAGGTCGACTACAAGATCCCGGGCAACGACGACGCGATCCGCTCCGTCACCCTGCTCACCCGTGTGATCGCCGACGCCGTCGCCGAGGGCCTCATCGCCCGCTCCGGCGTCGCCACCGGCGACAGCAAGCCGGGCGACAAGGCCGCCGGCGAGCCGCTCGCCGAGTGGGAGCGCGACCTGCTCGAGGGCGAGAAGAAGGCCGACGAGGCCGAGAAGTCGGCCGAGGCCGCCGCCGAGGCCCCGGCCGCCGAGGTTGCCGAGGCCCCGGCCGCCGAGGCGCCGGCCGCCGAGGCCGAGCAGGCCTGACCAGCGGTCCTGACCCCGAGGCCCGGGCCCCCGCGCCCGGCCTGACCGGTCCGGTCGTCGACGGAGGGGGCCACAAGCCCCCTCCGTCACCCCATAGATCCTGGTAGATCTTCCAGACTTCGAGAGAGATTCACAGATCATGGCGAACTACACCGCCGCCGACGTCAAGAAGCTCCGCGAGCTCACCGGCGCCGGCATGATGGACTGCAAGAAGGCGCTGGACGAGTCCGACGGCAACGTCGACAAGGCCGTCGAGGCCCTGCGCATCAAGGGCCAGAAGGGCGTCGCCAAGCGCGAGGGCCGCTCCGCCGAGAACGGTGCCGTCGTCTCCCTGATCGCCGACGACAACACCTCCGGCGTCCTCGTCGAGCTGAAGTGCGAGACGGACTTCGTCGCCAAGGGCGAGAAGTTCCAGTCGGTCGCCAACCAGCTCGCCCAGCACGTCGCGGCCACCGGCCCGGCCGACATCGAGGCGCTGCTCTCCTCCGAGATCGAGCCCGGCAAGACCGTCCAGGCGTTCGTCGACGAGGCCAACGCGAACCTCGGCGAGAAGATCGTTCTCGACCGCTTCGCGCAGTTCTCCGGCGGCTACGTCACCGCGTACATGCACCGCACCATGCCGGACCTGCCGCCGCAGATCGGTGTCCTCGTCGAGCTCGACAAGGAGAACGCCGAGGTCGCCAAGGGCGTCGCGCAGCACATCGCCGCGTTCGCCCCGAAGTACCTCTCCAAGGACGACGTCCCGGCCGAGGTCGTCGAGGCCGAGCGCCGCGTCGCCGAGGAGACCACCCGCGCCGAGGGCAAGCCCGAGGCCGCGCTGCCGAAGATCGTCGAGGGTCGCCTCAACGGCTTCTTCAAGGACGCGACGCTGCTCGGCCAGCCGTACGCGCTCGACAACAAGAAGTCCGTTCAGCAGATCCTGGACGAGGCCGGTGTCACCCTGAAGCGCTTCACGCGCATCAAGGTCGGCATCTGAGTCCGTACCGACGGACACCGGACCCCATAGGGTCGTAGCAGTCGTCCGCGTCCGCGCCGGACGACCGCAGATCTGACGAGGAGGCCATTGCCGCACAGGGACATCAGCACCCCCGGCAATGGCCTTCTTCGTATGTGCACGAGGAGATCTCCAATGAATCAGGGCGCCGCACAGAGCGACGACAACACCGGCAAGAAGGCCGGACGCTTCCTCCTGAAGCTGTCCGGCGAGGCGTTCTCCGGCGGCGGCGGCCTCGGCGTCGATCCCGACGTCGTCCACGCCATCGCCCGCGAGATCGCCGCGGTCGTCCGTGACGGCGCGCAGATCGCGGTCGTCATCGGCGGCGGCAACTTCTTCCGCGGCGCCGAGCTCCAGCAGCGCGGCATGGACCGGGCCCGCTCCGACTACATGGGCATGCTCGGCACGGTCATGAACTGCCTCGCCCTCCAGGACTTCCTGGAGAAGGAGGGCATCCAGTCCCGCGTCCAGACCGCCATCACCATGGGTCAGGTCGCGGAGCCCTACATCCCGCTGCGCGCCGTGCGCCACCTGGAGAAGGGCCGCGTCGTGATCTTCGGCGCCGGCATGGGCATGCCCTACTTCTCCACCGACACGACCGCCGCCCAGCGCGCGCTGGAGATCGACGCCGAGGCCCTCCTCATGGGCAAGAACGGGGTCGACGGGGTCTACGACTCCGACCCGAAGACCAACCCGGACGCCGTGAAGTTCGACGCCCTGGAGTACGGCGAGGTGATCGCCCGGGACCTCAGGGTCGCCGACGCCACCGCCGTCACCCTCTGCCGCGACAACAAGCTGCCGATCCTCGTCTTCGAACTCCTCACGGCCGGCAATATCGCCCGCGCCGTGAAGGGTGAGAAGATCGGCACTCTCGTGAGCGGCGAGGGCACCCGGCACTGACCCTTCCCCGGGCTCTCGACTTCGTTCGAGCGGGGGGACCCCGGGGCCCAGCCGGGGATGGACAAAGCCCTGCCGGTCGGACACCGTGCAGGAGAAGACGCGACGCAGGTTCCGCGGCCGTGGTGCACGCCGGGACAAACCCAAGACACGCAGGAGCAAGTGGTGATCGAAGAGACCCTCCTCGAAGCCGAGGAGAAGATGGAGAAGGCCGTCCTGGTCGCCAAGGAGGACTTCGCCGCGATCCGCACCGGGCGTGCGCACCCGGCCATGTTCAACAAGATCGTGGCCGACTACTACGGTGCCCTCACGCCGATCAACCAGCTGGCCTCCTTCTCGGTGCCGGAGCCGCGCATGGCCGTGGTGACCCCGTTCGACAAGACCGCGCTGCGCAACATCGAGCAGGCGATCCGCGACTCCGACCTCGGCGTCAACCCGACCAACGACGGCAACATCATCCGGGTGGTCTTCCCCGAGCTCACCGAGGAGCGCCGCCGGGAGTACATCAAGGTCGCCAAGGGCAAGGGCGAGGACGCCAAGATCTCGATCCGCTCCATCCGCCGCAAGGCCAAGGAGACCATCGACAAGTTCGTCAAGGACGGCGAAGTCGGTGAGGACGAGGGCCGCCGTGCGGAGAAGGAGCTCGACGACACCACCGCGAAGTACGTCGCGCAGGTGGACGAGCTGCTCAAGCACAAGGAAGCCGAGCTGCTCGAGGTCTGATGAACGACGCTTCCTGGGGGGCCCCGCCGCGAGGCGGACACTGGGGTCCGCCCGACCAGGGGCACGCTCCGGCCGCCCCGGCGGGTCCCGTCCACGATGAGCACGCCGCGCAGCAGACTCGGCCCATGCCCATCGTGCCCGACGTCCCCGCCGGCGGAGACCAGGACGACCCTGACCGGGGGACCGCTCGGCTGAGCGGTCCCCCGTTCCGTGACGAGATGCCGCAGGAGCCCATGCCCTCGGAACCACCGGAGCCCGCCGAGTCGCAGGGACGCTCACACCCACCGCACCAGCACCAGCCGCACCAGCGGCAGCGGCAGAAGAAGCAGGCCGGGCGTGACCTCCGGGCCGCCATAGGGGTCGGCGTCGGCCTCGGCGCGGTGATCATCGCGTCGCTGTTCATCCAGAAGGCCGTCTTCGTCGGCGTCATAGCGATCGCCGTCGTCGTCGGCCTGTGGGAGCTGACGTCCCGGCTCCAGGAGCGCAAGGGCATCAGGGCGCCGCTCGTCCCGCTCGCCGTCGGCGGCGCGGCGATGGTCGTCGCCGGGTACGTGCGCGGCGCCGAGGGCGCCTGGGTGGCGATGGCGCTGACCGCTCTCGCGGTGCTCGTGTGGCGGATGACGGAGCCGCCCGAGGGCTACCTCAAGGACGTCACGGCCGGGGTGTTCGCCGCCTTCTACGTGCCGTTCCTGGCGACGTTCGTGGCGCTGATGCTGGCCGCGGACGACGGGCCGCGGCGGGTGCTGACGTTCCTGCTGCTGACCATCGTCAGCGACACGGGCGCGTACGCGGTCGGCTGGCGCTTCGGCCGGCACAAGCTGGCGCCGCGGATCAGCCCCGGCAAGACCCGCGAGGGCCTCTTCGGCGCGGTCGCCTTCGCGATGGCCGCCGGTGCGCTGTGCATGCTGTTCCTCGTCGACGGCGGTACGTGGTGGCAGGGCCTCCTCCTGGGCCTCGCGGTCGCGGTCAGCGCCACGCTGGGCGACCTCGGCGAGTCCATGATCAAGCGGGACCTGGGCATCAAGGACATGGGCACCCTGCTCCCGGGCCACGGCGGCATCATGGACCGCCTGGACTCCCTGTTGCCGACGGCGCCGGTCGTGTGGCTGCTGCTGGTGATCTTCGTCGGAGCGGGTTGACCGCCAGCAGGTACTCTGGAAGGGCTCGCGGCATCGGGTTGCGGGCCCTTTCGCTTCCCCGCCGACGCGGGGAAGATCCGGTGAGGTCTCCCGGCTCCGGCACAGCACTGCCGCCGTCCCCGCGCACGCGGGCCCCAGACCTCAGTCCTCACGAGGAGTTGCTCGCGTGGTACGCCCCGTCCCTGGCGAACTCACTTTCGTCGCGCCCCGCGGAGCCAAGAAGCCGCCGCGGCACCTCGCCGACCTCACGCCCGCCGAGCGCAGGGAGGCCGTCGCCGCGATCGGCGAGAAGCCGTTCCGCGCCAAGCAGCTGTCCCAGCACTACTTCGCGCGGTACGCCCACGACCCCGCCGAGTGGACCGACATCCCCGCCGCCTCCCGCGAGAAGCTCGCCGGCGAGCTGCTGCCGGAGCTGATGAGCGTCGTCCGACACATCTCGTGCGACGACGACACCACCCGCAAGACCCTGTGGCGGCTGCACGACGGCACGCTCGTCGAGTCGGTGCTCATGCGGTACCCCGACCGCGTGACGATGTGCATCTCGTCGCAGGCGGGCTGCGGCATGAACTGCCCGTTCTGCGCCACCGGCCAGGCCGGTCTGGACCGGAACCTGTCGACCGCCGAGATCGTCCACCAGATCGTCGACGGCATGCGCGCCCTGCGCGACGGCGAGGTCCCCGGCGGCCCCGCGCGGCTGTCGAACATCGTGTTCATGGGCATGGGCGAGCCGCTCGCCAACTACAAGCGGGTCGTCGGCGCCATCCGCCGCCTCACCGACCCCGAGCCGGACGGGCTGGGCCTGTCGCAGCGGGGCATCACGGTCTCGACGGTCGGCCTCGTCCCGGCGATGCTGCGCTTCGCCGACGAGGGCTTCAAGTGCCGCCTCGCCGTGTCGCTGCACGCCCCGGACGACGAGCTGCGCGACACGCTCGTCCCGGTCAACACGCGCTGGAAGGTCCGCGAGGTCCTCGACGCCGCGTGGGAGTACGCCGAGAAGTCCGGGCGCCGCGTCTCCATCGAGTACGCGCTGATCCGCGACATCAACGACCAGGCGTGGCGCGGCGACCTCCTCGGCCGCCTCCTCAAGGGCAAGCGGGTCCACGTCAACCTGATCCCGCTCAACCCCACGCCCGGCTCGAAGTGGACCGCCTCCCGGCCCGAGGACGAGAAGGCGTTCGTCGAGGCCATCGCCGCGCACGGCGTCCCGGTCACCGTCCGCGACACCCGCGGCCAGGAGATCGACGGGGCCTGCGGCCAGCTCGCGGCCACCGAGCGCTGACCGAAAGCCGCCCCGTTGTACTCTGAGCTCGAACATCTGGATATTCCGACAGGGGAGCGCCACAGCGCTGAGAGTGCGGTGACCGCCAGACCGCAGACCCTCTGAACCTCGCCCAGGTCATTCTGGGTAGGGAGTTCGGTCTTTACTCGAGCTGTTGCGCCCTGCCCGCCGCGCCCGCGGCGGGCAGGGCCGCGTCTCTTCCTGGTCACCCCCAGGAGGAATCAGTGGGCACCACCAAGAAGACCGCCGCGGGCGCGGTCGCCACCGCGCTGGGCGTGCTGGCGCTCACCGCCTGCGGCACGGGCTCCGGCGACACGGCCGACGGCGCGAAGTCCCGCACCGTCACGCTCGTCAGCCACGACTCCTTCGCCGCTTCCGACGCCGTCCTGAAGGCGTTCACCGAGGAGACGGGCTACACGGTCAAGGTCCTCAAGAGCGGCGACGCCGTCGAGGCGGTCAACAAGGCCGTCCTCACCAAGGGCGCCCCCCAGGGCGACGTCTTCTTCGGCGTCGACAACACGACCCTCTCCCGCGCCCTCGACAACGGCCTCTTCGAGCCGTACGAGGCGAAGGGCCTCGACCGGGTCGACGAAGCCGTCCAGCTCGACAAGGGCCGCCACCGCGTCACCCCCGTCGACTACGGCGACATCTGCGTCAACTACGACAAGAAGTACTTCGCCGACAGGAAGCTCGCCCCGCCGCGGACCTTCGACGACCTCGCCGAGCCCGCCTACCGGAACCTCCTCGTCGTCGAGAACCCCGAGCGCTCCTCGCCCGGCCTCGGCTTCCTGCTCGGCACGGCCGCCGCGTACGGCGACGGGGGCGCCTCCGGCTCGGGCGGGGGAGGCTGGCAGGGCTACTGGAAGAAGCTGAAGGACAACGGCGTCAAGGTCGTCGACAGCTGGGAGATCGCCTACAACCAGGAGTTCTCCGGCTCCGCGGGCGGCAGGAAGGCCAAGGCCGACCGGCCGCTCGTCGTCTCGTACGCCTCCAGCCCGCCCGTCGAGGTCCTGTACGGCGACCCGAAGCCCGCCGAGGCGCCCACCGGCGTCGCCGAGGGCACCTGCTACCGGCAGATCGAGTTCGCCGGCCTCCTCGAGGGCGCCGGCAACCCGGAGGGCGGCAAGGCCCTCCTCGACTTCATGGTCGGAAAGAAGTTCCAGGAGGACATGCCGCTGAACATGTTCGTGCACCCGGTCGCGAAGGACGCGAAGCTGCCCGAGCTGTTCACCCGGCACGGCGTCGTGATCGACGAGCCGCTGACCATGGCCCCCGAGAAGATCGCCGAGAACCGCGACCAGTGGATCCAGACGTGGTCCTCGCTCGTCCTGAAGTAGACGGCCGCCCGGAGGGGGACGCCCCGGCGGGTGCCGTCCGCGCGGCACGCGCGCGGGGCGGCGCGGTGCGCGGTGCGCTCGTCGTACTGCCCGCCGCGTTCTTCGCCGTCTTCTTCGCCTACCCCGTCGCCACGATCGTCGGGCGCGGCCTGAGGACGGACGAGGGTTGGCGGCCCGGCCGGCTCGGCGAGGTGCTGGCCCGCCCGGACGTCCTCGACGTCCTGTGGTTCACCACCTGGCAGGCGCTCGCCTCCACCGCGCTCACCCTCCTCGTGGCGCTCCCCGGCGCGTACGTCTTCGCCCGCTTCGACTTCCCCGGCAAGCAGGTGCTGCGGGCGGTGGTCACCGTGCCGTTCGTGCTGCCGACCGTGGTCGTGGGCACCGCGTTCCTGGCGCTCCTGGGGCGCGGCGGGCTCCTCGACGGGCTGTGGGGCGTCCGCCTCGACACGACCGTCTGGGCGATCCTCCTCGCGCACGTCTTCTTTAATTATGCCGTCGTCGTCCGCACCGTGGGCGGGCTGTGGGCGCAGCTCGACCCCCGGCAGGAGGAGGCCGCGCGGGTCCTGGGCGCGTCCCGCCTCGCCGCCTGGCGGCGGGTGACGCTGCCCGCGCTCGGCCCGGCGGTGGCCGCCGCCGGGCTGATGGTGTTCCTCTTCACGTACACCTCCTTCGGCATCGTCGTGATCCTCGGCGGACCCGCGTACCGCACGCTGGAGGCGGAGATCTACCGGCAGACCGCGCAGCTCCTGGACCTGCCGACCGCCGCCGTCCTCACCCTCGTCCAGTTCGCCGCCGTCGCCGCCGTCCTCGCCGTGCACGCCTGGACCGTGCGGCGCCGGGAGACCGCGCTGCGGCTCGTCGACCCGGCGGGCACCGCGCACCGGCCGCGCGGCGCCGGGCAGTGGGCGCTGCTCGGCGGGGTCCTCGCCTCGATCGCGCTGCTGCTCCTGCTGCCGCTCGGCGTGCTCGTCGCCCGGTCCCTCGACGCCTCCGGCGGCCTGGGCTTCTACCGGGCGCTGCGCTCGGTGGAGGCGAGCGGCGGCACGTTCGCCGTCCCGCCGCTGGAGGCCGTCGGGAACTCCCTCCGGTTCGCGCTCGCCGCGACCGCGATCGCCGTCGTCGTCGGCGGGCTCGCGGCGGCGGCCCTCACCCGGCGGGCCGGCCGCCTGGTGCGCGCGTTCGACGCGCTGCTGATGCTGCCGCTCGGCGTGTCCGCCGTCACCGTGGGCTTCGGCTTCCTCGTCGCGTTGGACGAGCCGCCGCTGGACCTGCGCTCGTCGTGGATGCTGGTGCCGCTCGCCCAGGCCCTGGTCGGGGTGCCCTTCGTCGTACGGACGATGCTGCCCGTCCTGCGCGCGGTCGACGCGCGGCTGCGGGAGGCGGCGGCGGTGCTCGGGGCGTCGCCGCTGCGGGCGTGGCGGGAGGTGGACCTGCCGATGGTGCGGCGGGCGCTGCTCGTCGCGGCCGGGTTCGCGTTCGCCGTGTCGCTCGGCGAGTTCGGCGCGACCGTGTTCATCGCCCGCGCCGACCACCCGACGCTGCCGGTGGCCGTGGCGCGGCTGCTCGGCCGGCCCGGCGAGCTCAACTACGGCCAGGCGATGGCCCTGTCCACGATCCTGATGGCGGTGTGCGCGACCGCGCTCCTGCTGCTCGAACGCGTCCGCACGGACCGCGGGGGGGAGTTCTGACGATGCTGCTTCACCTGGACGGCGTCACCGTGCGCTTCGGCGCCCGCACGGCCCTCGACGCGGTGGACCTGTCGGTCGACGAGCACGAGATCGTCTGCGTCCTCGGGCCGAGCGGCAGCGGCAAGTCAACCCTGCTGCGGGTCGTCGCCGGACTCCAGCGGGCCGACGCGGGCCGGGTCCTCCTGGCCGGCGCCGACCAGGCCCGCGTGCCCGTGCACCGGCGCGGGGTGGGCCTGATGTTCCAGGACCACCAGTTGTTCCCGCAGCGGGACGTGGCCGGGAACGTCGCGTTCGGGCTGCGGATGCGCGGCGTGCCCCGCGCCGAGCGGGCCGCGCGGGTGGCGGAACTGCTGGACCTCGTCGGCCTGCCGGGCGCCGGACGCCGGTCCGTCGCCGCCCTGTCCGGCGGTGAGCAGCAGCGCGTCGCCCTCGCCCGGGCGCTCGCCCCCAGCCCGCGGCTGCTGATGCTGGACGAGCCGCTCGGCCAGCTCGACCGGGGGCTGCGCGAGCGGCTGGTCACCGAGCTGCGCGGCCTGTTCGGCCGGCTCGGCACGACCGTGCTGGCCGTCACGCACGACCAGGCCGAGGCGTTCGCCCTCGCCGACCGGGTCGTCGTCATGCACGAGGGCAGGATCGCCCAGGCGGGCACGCCGCTGGAGGTGTGGCAGCGCCCCGCGTCCGAGTTCGTCGCGCGGTTCCTCGGCTTCGACAACGTGGTCGCCGCGACCGTGAGCGGCGACGCCGCCGACACCGTGTGGGGCAGGGTCCCCGTTCCGCCCGGCACCCCGCGGGGCGCCGCCCGGCTGCTGGTGCGGCCCGCCGGCGTACGGCTCGGGGACCCCGCCCACGGGCTGCGGTGCACGGTCGAGGGGCGCACGTTCCGCGGCCACCACGTGGCGGTCCTGCTGCGGCCCGCCGACGCGGACGCCCCCGTGCTGGAGGCCGAGTGCGCCCTGCGGGACGCCCCGGACCAGGGCGCGGCGGTGGGCGCCACGTTCGCCCCGGACGAGGTCGTCGTCCTCGGCTGACGGGCGGCACCGCGCACGGGCGGCGTGTCCGCGCCGGGTGCGCCTCCGTCGCGCGCCCCGGCGCCGTCCCGTACGCCGAGGAGCCCCGGTACGCGACGACCGCCCCCCACGGGGCGTGGTCCCCGCCTCTCGGGGCCCGCCGGGCCCACCGTGTCAGGGGCGCAGGGGGAGTGCCGTCAGCGCGGCCACCAGCCAGGTCAGCGGGGCGAAGGCGGCGAGCAGGGTCGCCGCGCGCAGCAGCGCGGCCGAGCGGAGCAGGCCCGCCGGGGCGCCGAGGCGGAGCAGGGCGGCGGCCGTGCCGGCCCGGCGCTGCCGGGTCTCCACGGCGGCGGTGAGCAGCGCGGCCGACGCACACGCCAGGACGAGGGTCGCGCCGAGTCCGGACAGCGGGCCGAAGGGCCGGGTGTCGGCCTGCGCGTACAGGGTGTTCGCCGCGATCCCCGCGGAGACGACCGCGCACAGCACGCCGAGGGGCCGGCCGACGCGGCGGGACTCGTCCATCAGCGCGCGGCCGGCGAGGAGCCGCGCCGCGCCCGGCCGGTACGCCTGGAGGAGTCGTCCGCACAGGTGGGTGAGGCCCGGTCCGGTCACGGCGAGGCCCAGGGTGGCCAGGGCCCAGCCGGCCAGGGCGGGGACGGGGCTGCCGGGCACGCCGCCCGGCAGCGGCAGCGCGTCGCCCGTGCCGCGCACCCCGTACAGCTCCAGCGCCAGGCCCGCCGCCATGAGGGCGACGCCCCAGGGCAGGCCGGCCGGCGCGGTCACCGGGTCGAACGGGTCGCGGGCGGCGGGGGGCGCGGCGTCGGTGTCCGCCCCGGTGGCGGCCCGCCGCCCGCCGGTGCGCTCCCGGCCGGGGCGCAGGACCAGCGTGACGGCAGTGGACGCGACGACCGGGACGAGTGCGAGCAGGGTCAGCGCGGCGGGCACCGGCAGGGGCCGTCCGCCGCCCAGCAGGTCGGCGCCGGCCCCGCCGAACGGCAGGCCGGGCAGGCCGCCGCGCAGGTGCAGGGAGACGAGGAGCGCGAGCACCGAGCCGAGCGTGCAGGCGGCGGCGGTCGACGCCGCCGCGATGGCGGTCAGCCGGGCCGGGCCGAGCCCGATGGAGGAGAGCCCGGGCCGGGGGCGGGTGCTCGGGTCGGTGCGCGCCACGGCGACCGCCAGGTGCACGGCGGCGGCGAGCGGCAGGGCGCACCAGGCGAGCCGGAGCACGGAGGCGGACGGTCGGTCGGGGTGCGCCACGGCGTGCCCGAGGGCGCACAGCAGCAGGAAGCCCGCCCCCGCCGACGCCGCGGCGACCAGCAGCCGCAGTAGGAGGAAGGGGTGGGCGCCGCGGGCTAGACGGAGAGCGAGCACGCGTCGCGCCCCTCCACCTCGGCGGTCCTCGGGGCGTTGACGCGCCGTCCGTCGAGCAGGGCGACGACACGGTCGGCGAGGGCGGCGACCTGCGTGTCGTACGTGGCGAGGACGACGGTGATGCGGTGCGAGCGCGCCGCGGCGGTCAGGGTGCGCAGCACCTGTGCGCCCTCCGCGCTGTGCAGGGTGGCGGTGGGCTCGTCGGCGAAGAGGACGGCGGGCTCGGCGGCGAGCGCGCGGGCGACGGCGACGCGCTGGCGCTGCGCCTGGAGCAGGGCGCGAGGCCGCCGCTTGGCGCAGGCGCCGATGTCGAGCCGCTCCAGCCATTCGAGGGCGGCGGCCTTGGCGGCCCGGCGGGGGGTGCCGCGCAGCAGCAGGGGCAGGGCGGCGTTCTCCCAGGCGGTGAGCTCGGGCACGAGGGTGGGCTCCGGGTCGATCCAGGCGAACCGGTCGCGGCGGAGCCGTTCCCGCTGGAGCGGGCTCATGGTGTGGACGGGGGCACTGTTGAACCAGACCTCGCCCTCCTGGGGGGCGGTCTGGCCGGCGAGACAGCGCAGCAGTGTCGTTTTTCCGCACCCGCGCGGGCCGTGGACGGCGAGGATCTCGCCCTCGCGAACGCCGAGCGAGACGCCGCTGAGCGCGGGGGAGCCGTTGTGCGTGTGGTGCAGGGAACGCGCCCACAGCACGTCGTTGTCGGGCGGGGCCACCATGTCTCTCATCCCATCGGATCAGCTCGGAGCCTTCTGGAGTCCCCCCGAACCGGTCGGAACATAACACGCGGCTCGGCGGGCCCCAACGGGATGGCACCGTAACGGGAAACGGCCGCGGCCCGGATGCACCCGCATGGGTGAATCCGGGCCGCGGCCGGCCGACGTACGGCCCGATCGGCCAGGGCAAGTCCGATCGGTCGACCGGTCAGAGCTTGGTCCAGGCCTCGGTGAGGGTGGCCCGGAGGATCTGCTCGATCTCGTCGAACGTCGACTGGTCGGAGACCAGCGGCGGGGCGAGCTGGACGACCGGGTCGCCGCGGTCGTCGGCGCGGCAGTACAGCCCGTTGTCGAACAGCGCCTTGGAGAGGAAGCCGTACAGGACGCGCTCGGTCTCCTCCTCGTTGAAGGACTCCTTGGTGTGCTTGTCCTTCACGAGCTCGATGCCGTAGAAGAAGCCGTTGCCGCGCACGTCGCCGACGATCGGCAGGTCGTGCAGCTTCTCCAGCGTCGCGCGGAACGCGCCCTCGTTGTCCAGGACGTGCTGGTTGAGGTTCTCGCGCTCGAAGATGTCGAGGTTGGCGAGGCCGACGGCCGCGGAGACCGGGTGGCCGCCGAAGGTGTAGCCGTGCAGGAACGTGTTGTCGCCCTTGTAGAACGGCTCGGCGAGGCGGTCGGAGATGATGCACGCGCCGATCGGGGAGTAGCCCGAGGTCATGCCCTTGGCGCAGGTGATCATGTCCGGCACGTAGTCGAACTTGTCGCAGGCGAACATCGTGCCGAGGCGGCCGAAGGCGCAGATGACCTCGTCGGAGACGAGCAGCACGTCGTACCGGTCGCAGATCTCGCGGACCCGCTGGAAGTACCCGGGCGGCGGCGGGAAGCAGCCGCCGGCGTTCTGCACCGGCTCCAGGAAGACCGCGGCGACGGTGTCCGGGCCCTCGAAGAGGATCTGCTGCTCGATCTGGTCGGCGGCCCAGCGGCCGAAGGCCTCCGGGGAGACGCCGGAACCGTCGTCGAGGAAGGAGGGCGCGCGGTAGATGTTGGTGTTCGGCACCTTGTGCGCGCCGGGGACCAGCGGCTCGAAGGGGGCCTTCAGGCCCGGCAGGCCGGTGATGGACAGGGCGCCCTGCGGCGTGCCGTGGTAGGCGACGGCGCGGGATATCACCTTGTGCTTGGTCGGCTTGCCGACGAGCTTGAAGTACTGCTTCGCCAGCTTCCAGGCGGTCTCGACCGCCTCGCCGCCGCCGGTGGTGAAGAAGACCTTGTTCAGGTCGCCGGGGGCGTGGTGGGCGAGGCGCTCGGCCAGCTCGACGGCGCGCGGGTGGGCGTACGACCACACGGGGAAGAACGCGAGCTCCTGCGCCTGCTTGTACGCGGTCTCGGCGAGCTCGGTGCGGCCGTGGCCCGCCTGGACGACGAACAGGCCGGCGAGGCCGTCGAGGTAGCGCTTGCCCTTGTCGTCGTAGATGTAGGTGCCCTCGCCGCGGACGATGGTCGGGACGGGGCTGTTCTCGTACGACGACATGCGGGTGAAGTGCATCCACAGGTGGTCGTAGGCGGACTTTGACAGGTCGCTGCGGGAGTTGCTCACGGCTATCGGGTTCCCCACATGTAGGTCTGCTTCTTGAGCTTGAGGTAGACGAAGCTCTCGGTGGAGCGCACGCCGGGGAGGGTGCGGATGCGCTTGTTGATCACATCCAGCAGGTGGGCGTCGTCCTCGCAGACGACCTCCACCATCAGGTCGAACGAGCCCGCGGTCATCACCACGTACTCGCACTCGGGCATGGCGGTCAGCGCGTCGGCCACCGGGTCCACGTCGCCCTCGACGTTGATGCCGAGCATCGCCTGCCGCCGGAAGCCCACGGTGAGCGGGTCGGTGACGGCGACGATCTGCATCACGTTCTGGTCGAGGAGCTTCTGGACGCGCTGCCGCACGGCCGCCTCCGACAGGCCCACGGCCTTGCCGATGGCGGCGTAGGGACGGCGCCCGTCCTCCTGGAGCTGTTCGATGATCGCCAGGGACACGGCGTCGATCGCGGGGGACGATCCACTGTTGGTCCTGGAGTCTGCGCTTCGACTGGCCACACCTTCACTCTGCACCGAGACCCGTCGGTTTCGCAACCTCAGAATGGCGGAATCCGTTGTTTGTGGTTGTCGATCTCACTGAATCCGAAGTTCTGGAGCGTCGGGCCTGTCGAAAGCGTGGCATCAGCGACTAGGCTGGGTGTCTCACCCACCGGACAGCACCACCGGGCCGGAGGGTGACCACGGACACCGAAATCGACAGGAGGGTGGCCACGTGACCACCGAACTGCGTCGTCTGCGCAACTACATCAACGGCGAGTTCCGGGATGCCGCCGACGGACGGACCATCGACGTCGTCAACCCCGCCACCGGGGAGGTCTACGCCACCTCTCCGCTCTCGGGCCCGGCCGACGTGGACGCCGCCATGGAGGCCGCCGCCGCCGCGTTCCCCGCCTGGCGGGACGCCACCCCGGCCGAGCGCCAGAAGGCCCTGCTGAAGATCGCGGACGCGTTCGAGGAGCGCGCGGAGGAGCTGATCGCCGCCGAGTGCGAGAACACCGGCAAGCCCTTCGGCCTCACGCGGACCGAGGAACTGCCCCCGATGGTGGACCAGATCCGCTTCTTCGCCGGCGCCGCGCGGCTGCTGGAGGGCCGCTCCGCGGGCGAGTACATGGAGGGCATGACCTCCATCGTCCGCCGCGAGCCGATCGGCGTCTGCGCCCAGGTCGCGCCGTGGAACTACCCGATGATGATGGCCGTGTGGAAGTTCGCCCCGGCCCTCGCCGCGGGCAACACCGTCGTCCTCAAGCCGTCCGACACGACGCCCGCCTCGACGGTCCTGATCGCCGAGATCATGGGGACGGTCCTGCCCAAGGGCGTCTTCAACGTCATCTGCGGCGACCGCGACACCGGCCGGGCGATGGTCGAGCACCCGGTCCCGGCGATGGCCTCCATCACCGGTTCCGTACGCGCCGGCATGCAGGTCGCCGAGTCGGCCGCCAAGGACGTCAAGCGCGTCCACCTGGAGCTGGGCGGCAAGGCCCCGGTCGTCGTCTTCGAGGACGTCGACATCGAGAAGGCCGTCGAGGACATCTCCGTCGCCGGCTTCTTCAACGCCGGCCAGGACTGCACGGCCGCCACCCGCGTCCTGGTCCACGAGTCGATCCACGACGAGTTCGTCGCCGCCCTCGCCAAGGCCGCCGCCGACACGAGGACCGGCGCGCCCGAGGACGAGGACGCGCTGTACGGCCCGCTCAACAACGCCAACCAGCTCAAGCAGGTCAGCGGCTTCATCGACCGCCTCCCGGCCCACGCCAAGGTGGAGGCGGGCGGCCACCGCGTCGGCGAGAAGGGCTACTTCTACGCGCCGACCGTCGTCTCCGGCCTCAAGCAGGACGACGAGATCATCCAGAACGAGGTCTTCGGCCCCGTCATCACCGTCCAGTCGTTCCGCGACGAGGAGCAGGCGCTGGAGTACGCGAACGGCGTCGAGTACGCCCTCGCCTCCTCCGTCTGGACCAAGGACCACGCGCGCGCGATGCGCATGTCCAAGGCCCTCGACTTCGGCTGCGTCTGGATCAACACCCACATCCCGCTGGTCGCCGAGATGCCGCACGGCGGCTTCAAGAAGTCCGGCTACGGCAAGGACCTGTCGGCGTACGGCTTCGAGGACTACACGCGCATCAAGCACGTGATGACCTCGCTGAGCTGACGCTTCGCGACCGACCGGAGGGCGGACCCGTGCGGGGGGCCGCCCTCCGGGCGTTTCCGCGGACGGTCGTTCCCGCGGACGGTCGTTCCCCCGGTGCGGGCGGTCCCGCCCCGTCCGGGCCGCGGTCGCCGCCGTCTTCCCGCACACGCTCGCGCGGAAGGCCGCCGGGCTCCGGCGAAGGGGCGGTGAACACGGGCGTACGCTGCGGACATGACCGAGCAGAACGCCCTTCTGAGGCGGATCCGTGTGTGGTTGGTGTTCTTCATCGTCTGCCTGGTGCTGAGCGGGGCGACCGCCTTCCCGCTCGTCACCGAGATGCGCCTGGCCCACGACGCGCTGACCGGCTGGGCGTCGCCCGTCGCCGACGCCTTCCCCGGTCTGCTGGAGTGGATCGAGCGCGTCCGCGCCGGCCTGGACACCGCCGACTCCCGGTACCCGTTCCTGCTCTACGGCACGGACTGGCTGGCCTTCGCGCACCTCGTCATCGCGGTCGCCTTCTACGGCCCGTACCGCGACCCCGTACGCAACATCTGGGTGGTCGACTTCGGGATGATCGCCTGCGCCGGGATCGTCCCGCTCGCCCTGATCTGCGGCCCGATCCGCGACATCCCCGTCTGGTGGTCGCTGATCGACATGTCGTTCGGGGTGTTCGGGGTGGTCCCGCTGCTGGTGGTGCGCCGTCAGATCAAGCGGCTGGAAGCCCTGACGGAACCGGTCATGACGGTACGCCGAACGCTGCCCGTGTGATCCGGCGGCCGGTCACCGCGCCCGCCTCCCGACCCTCGGCGCCGGGGGAGCCGGCCGAGCGCACCGGGGCACCGGACGGGCCCCGGGCGGCCCGCGCCGACCGCGCCGTCCCCCGGCAGGCGCCCGCCCCGCGCCGACCGCGCCGTCCCCGACGGCTGTCCGCCCCGCGCCACGGGACCCGCCCGCCGCCGGCGCCGTGATCCTGTGAGCCCGTACGCCCGTACGCCCGTACGCCCGTCAAGGCTTGCGGGCCACGGCGCCGAACTGGGCGACCACGCCCCCCTGCCCGGGTCGGGGCCGCCAGTCGGCGCAGGACACGATGCCCGGCTCCAGGACCTCCAGTCCGTCGAGGAACGACGCGAACTCCTCGCGGCTGCGGGCGGTGATGGGCGGCGTGGCGTTGGCGTTCCAGAACGCCATCGCCTCCACGTTGCCCTCGCCGCCCAGTTCCGGGTCGGTCGTCGGGTGGGTCAGCACCAGGTGGCTGCCGGACGGGACGGCGGCCATCAGGGTCCGGACGATCCGCCGGGCCTCGTCCGTGTCGAGGACGAAGTTGAGGATGCCGAGCATCATCACGGCCACCGGCCGCCCCAGGTCCAGGGTCGGCGCCACCGCGTCGAGGATGGCCTCCGGGCGGTGGGCGTCCGCGTCGACGTACTCCGTGGCGCCCTCGGGCGAGCCGGTGAGCAGGGCGCGCGCGTGGGTGAGCACGATCGGGTCGTTGTCGACGTACACGATCCGCGCGTCGGGGGCGACGCGCTGGGCGACCTCGTGGGTGTTGTCCGCGGTCGGCAGGCCGGTGCCGATGTCCAGGAACTGCCGGATGCCGGCCTCCGCCGCGAGGTGCGTCACCGCGCGGCCGAGGAACGCCCGGTCGGCGCGGGCGACTTCGCCGATGCTCGGGTGGAGCGAGGCGACCCGGTCGCCGACGACGCGGTCGACGGGGTAGTTGTCCTTGCCGCCGAGCCAGTAGTTCCACACGCGTGCGTTGTGTGCGACGTCGGTGCGGATCCGGTCGATGTGGTCGGACGTCACGTACGGGCTCCCGTCAGTACGGCGTTGAGCGTGTCCACGCGGTTGGTGGTGATCGAGTCCACCCCGTTGGCGATCAGCTTACGCATGGTCCTGCGCGTGTCGGCCGTCCACGCGGAGACGAGCAGCCCGTCGCGGTGGACGCGGTCCGCCAGCGCCCTGCTCACCAACCCGAAGCGGTAGTTGAGCCAGCGCGGGGCCAGCGCGTCCAGGAGCACGGGGCGGACCGGCGCGAGCGTCGTCCACGTCAGGGCCAGTTCGGCGGCCGGGTCGGCGGCGCGGACGAGCAGCATGGCGGGCGCGCTGGAACAGTAGAAGACCCGGTCCTCCGCGTCGCACTCGTGGACGGCGCCGACGACGGCGCGCACGGACGCCTCGGTGGCGCCGGGCAGGTCGATCATCACGCGGTGCGGAGCCGCCGCGGCCAGCGCCTCGTGCAGCGTCGGCACGCCCTCCGGGCCGGTCCGCTCCCGCACCTCGGCGAAGCCGAGCGCGGCGAGCGGCCGGTCGACGCGCCAGAGCCGCCGCAGCGTGTCGTCGTGGAGGAGGACCGGGACGCCGTCCCAGGTGAGCCGTACGTCGATCTCCACGGCGTCCGCGCCGCGGGCCAGCGCCGAGCGGATCGACGCGACCGTGTTCTCACGGACCCGGTACGGGTCGCCCCGGTGCCCCACGGCGGTGACGGTGCGCATGTGACCCATTGTCGGCGCGGGGCGGGTCAGAGCGCGAGCCACTGCTCCGTGTACGCGTCGATCTCCCCGGTGATCCGGGCCTTGCCGGCCGGGTCCAGGAAGGACGCCTCGACGGCGTTCTTCGCGAGGGCGGCGACCCCCCGCTCGTCGAGTCCGAGGAGGCGGGCGGCGACCCCGTACTCGGTGTTCAGGTCGGTGCCGAACATCGGCGGGTCGTCGGAGTTGATCGTGACGAGGACCCCGGCGGCCACCATCTCCCTGATGGGGTGCCGGTCGAGGTCGGGGACGGCACGGGTGGCGATGTTGGAGGTGGGGCAGACCTCCAGGGCGATGCGGTGCTCGGCGAGGTGCGCGAGGAGCGCCGGGTCCTGCGCGGCGCTCGTGCCGTGGCCGATGCGCTCGGCGCGCAGGTGGGTCAGCGCGTCCCAGACGGTCTGCGGGCCGGTCGTCTCGCCGGCGTGCGGCACGGAGTGCAGGCCGGCGGCGATGGCCCGGTCGAAGTACGGCTTGAACTGCGGGCGCGGCACGCCGATCTCCGGCCCGCCGAGGCCGAACGACACGAGCCCCTCGGGCCGCAGGTCCACGGCGAGGCGGGTGGTCTCCTCGGCGGACTCCAGACCGGCCTCGCCGGGGATGTCGAAGCACCAGCGCAGGATCACGCCCAGCTCGGTCTCGGCGGCGGTGCGGGCGTCCTCGATGGCCGCCATGAACGCCTTCTCGTCGATCCCGCGCCGCACCGAGCTGTACGGCGTGATCGTCAACTCCGCGTACCGGATGTTCTGCCGCGCCATGTCGCGGGCGATCTCGTAGGTCAGCAGCCGGACGTCCTCGGGGGTGCGGACCAGGTCGACGACCGACAGGTAGACCTCGACGAAGTGCGCGAAGTCGGTGAAGGTGAAGTAGTCCACCAGCGCCTCGGGGTCCGTGGGCACCTTCGAGTCGGGGTGGCGGGCGGCCAGCTCCGAGACGATGCGGGGCGAGGCCGAGCCGACGTGGTGGACGTGCAGCTCCGCCTTGGGCAAGCCCGCGATGAAGGGGCGCAGATCGGTCATCGGTGTCCTCCGTGCGTGTGGGCCGTCCCTGGTCACGGATCATCGTAGGCGGGTCGTTAGCATGTTCGGACACGATGGGGGAGCCTCATGTCAGAGAACAGCGAGCGGAACGACCCCTGGGCGCCGCCGGAGAGCCGGCCGGCCCAGTTGCCGGGGATCGACCTGGGCAAGGCCGCGTCGCCGGCGTCCGGGCCGCACGACCAGCCGACGGTGACGTCGATGCGCACCGACGGCTTCGGCCCCCCCGAGGGCGACCGACTGCCGCCGCCCCCGGTCGCGCCCGGCGGACCCGCGCAGCCCGCCCCCGGCCCGTACGGCTACCCGGCGCCGGGCGCCGCGCCCGCTCCGGGCGCCCAGGGCGGTTACGGCTACCCGGCGCCGGCGGGCTACCCCGGTTCGTACGGGACGTACGGCGGCGCCGGTGCGTGGGGCCCCGGCCCGGCGAACGGGCTGGGCATCGCGTCCATGGTCATCGGCATCGTCTCGCTCGTGACCTGCTTCCTGTACGGCCTCGGCGTCGTCCTGGGCATCCTCGCCCTGGTCTTCGGCATCATCGGCCGCAAGCGCGTGCAGCGGGGCGAGGCGAACAACGGCGGCATGGCCACGGCGGGCATCGTCACCGGCGCGGTCGGCATCGTGCTCGGCGCCGTGGTCCTGGGCCTCATGATCTGGGCGATCGTCCAGGGCGTGAACCGCGAGGACGACGGCGGCAACCACGACGACCCGTACGCCACCTCCCTGGTCGTCACGGATCCGGGGACCCCGGCCCCGAGGTGATCGTCGGGCCCTACGATGGGCCGACGCGTTCCTCGGAGGGGAGACCACTCATGTCCGACCCGTATCAGCAGCCCGGCGGCTTCGGGCCCAGCCCGTACGGCACCGGCCAGCCGCCGCAGCCCGGCTACGGGTACCCGGCACCGGCCACCCCTCCGCCGCCCCCGGCCGGCTACCCGACCGCTCCGCCGTCCCCGGCCGGCTACCCGACCGCTCCGCAGCCCTCGCCGTACGCGGCGCCCGCGCCCGTCTACGGCGCGCCCGTGCCGCAGCCCAGCAACGGGCTGGGCACCGCGGGCCTGGTGCTCGGCATCATCGGCGTCGTCTGCAACCTGACCGTCTTCCTCTGGTTCATCGGCGTGATCCTCGGCATCCTCGCGATCATCTTCGGCGCGGTCGGCCGGGGCAAGGCCAACCGCGGCGAGGCGACCAACAAGGGCGCGGCCACGGCGGGCCTCATCACGGGCATCATCTCGGCCGTCCTGATCCCCGGCATCCTGCTGCTGCTGTTCGCCGGCGCCATGGGCCTGGCCTCCAGCACCTGACCGGACCGTCCGGCCCCGGTGGCCCGGCACGCCCCCGGCGTGTCGGGCCACCGGCGTCCGACCCCGCCGCACTACCGCCCGCGCAGCTCCTCGCGCGCGTCCATCAGCGCGAAGCCCAGCAGGTTGAGGCCCCGCCAGCGGGCCGGGTCGTGGGCGCGCTCGTCGTCGGCGGCGAGCCCGATCCCCCACACGCGGTCCACCGGGCTGGCCTCCACCAGGACCCGGTCGCCCGTGCCGAGCAGGAAGCCCAGCAACTCCGGGTGGTGCGCGAACTTGTGGCGGCTGCCCGCCACCACGATCCCGTACCGCTCGCGCTCCCAGACGGCCTCGTCGAAGCCGCGCACCAGCCGCCCCGCCTTCTTCGCGAGCGCCGGATTCGCCGCCGAGACGGCCTTCCGCTCCGCCTCGGCGTCGCCGAACAGCCGTGCCTTGGCGGCCATCATCCAGTGCTCCGCCGTCGCGTACACGACGCCGTCGACCGTGAACGGGGAGGGCCACCACTGGCTCAGGCAGCTCGCCCCGATCCTTCCGTCGGGGCGCGGGCGGTGCCCCCAGAAATGCAGGTACTTCACCCGGTCACCCCTGCCGACCCGCCCGATCAGCGCTTCCAGCCGTTCCATGCACGCCAGCATGGCAGCCGCCCCTGACACTCCGTACGGGGTTTTCCGGCGCGGCACGCCACGGGGTCGACCGAATCCGTCGCGTAATCAAAAGGCAACAACGGAATCCCTTGTTGGGTGGGTGGCCCTCTGCCAGGATCGGCACCCCATTCACGCCGGGACAACGGAGAGCGTCCATGGACGACCGCTTCCCCACCGCCGCGGAGCGGGGCAGCGTCCCGCCGCGCACCCGCGGCGCACCGCGGGCCGCCCGCGGCCCGGCACCCCGGGCCGCGCCCACGCTCCCGTCGTCCCCGCCCGCGGCGAGGAGGCCCGCACGTACGAACCGGCCGGCACCGCCGACGTGGACGCGGCCGTCGCCGCCCGCGCCGTCCACGTCGTCCGGGCCGCCCGCGCCGCCCGCGCGGGCCGCGTCCCGGGCGGCGGCCCCGTCCCGATCGTCAGCGGGACGCCCCACGGGGACCACCGAGCGCCAGGCTCCGGGAAGGGCGTGCCAACCTACTCCTTCGAGCAGTACACGCAGGTCAAACACGTCATCCACGACAACACCGCGGTCGCCGGGAAGGACCGGCGCCGCACGGTCTCCGGGGCCCGACGCCCGCAGCACGCCGCCCGGCCGGCGGCCCGACCCCTCCCGAAAGGCACAGCGCATGGAGCAGTACGAGCCCGACCGCCTCTCCGCGGCACAACGCGCCGCGATGCGGCGCAGCCTGGCGAACGGCAGGGGAGCCCTCACCCGCCGCTCCCTGCTGCGCGCCCAGGGCGCCGGTGCCCTCGCCCTCGCCGGGCTCGCCGGGCTGAGCGGCTGCGGCATCCCGCCCGCCCGACGGGAGGGCCAGGGCCCCGCCCCCACCGACCACTCGGCCGCGGAGAGGCGGCTCACCTTCTCCAACTGGACGCAGTACATCGACGTCAGCGAGGACGAGAAGCGCCGCCCCACGCTGGAGGAGTTCACCGAGCGGACCGGGATCGTGGTCAGGTACACCGAGGACATCAACGACAACGTCGAGTTCTTCGGCAAGATCAGACCGCAGCTCGCCGCCGGCCAGGACACCGGGCGCGACCTGATCTGCCTCACCGACTGGCTCGCCGCCCGCGTCATCCGCCTCGGCTGGGCCCAGAAGCTCGACCCGGCGAACCTCCCCACCGCGTACGCCAACCTCGCCCCGCAGTTCCGCCGCCCCGACTGGGACCCGGGCCGCGCCTACTCCTACCCCTGGACCGGCATCTCCACCGTCATCGCCTACAACGCCAGGGCGACCGGCGGCCGCACGGTCGACTCCGTCACCCAGCTCCTCGACGACCCCCGGCTCAAGGGCCGCGTCGCCTTCCTCTCCGAGATGCGCGACACGGTCGGCATGACCCTCCTCGACATGGGCAAGGACCCCGGCGCGGTCACCGCCGCCGACTACGACGCGGCGATCGGCCGCCTCCAGAAGGGCGTCGACACGAAGCAGATCCGCCGCTTCACCGGCAACGACTACACCGCCGACCTCAGCAAGGGCGACCTGGCGGCGTGCCTCGCCTGGGCGGGCGACCTCATCCAGCTCCGGGCCGACAACCCCGACATCAGGTTCGCGATCCCCGCCGCCGGCTACCTCACCTCCACCGACAACCTGCTCGTCCCGGCCGGGGCCCGGCACAAGGCCAACGCCGAGAAGCTCATCGACTACTACTACGAGCCCCCCGTCGCCGCCCGGCTCGCCGCGTACATCAACTACGTCTGCCCCGTCGAGGGCGTACGCGAGGAACTCGCCCGGATCGACCCGGCGATGGCGGCGAACACGCTGATCCTCCCCGACCGGGCCACGGCCGCGAAGTCGCACGCCTTCCGCTCCCTCAGCGGCGCGGAGGAGACGGCGTTCGAGGAGAAGTTCGCCAAGCTCATCGGCGCCTGAGCCGACCGCGGCCCGCCCCCGTTCCGCCCCCGACCCCCTGGGACCCCACCCATGACCGACACGCACACCGGCGGCGACGTCCGCCTCGCCGGGATCAGCAAGACGTACGGCTCGTTCACCGCCGTCCACCCGCTCGACCTGACCGTCCCCGAGGGCTCCTTCTTCGCCCTCCTCGGCGCCTCCGGCTGCGGCAAGACCACCACCCTGCGCATGATCGCCGGCCTGGAGGAGCCCACCACCGGCGCGGTCCTGCTCGGCGACCGCGACGTCACCGGCCTCCCCCCGCACAAGCGGCCGGTGAACACCGTCTTCCAGTCCTACGCCCTCTTCCCGCACCTGGACGTCCACGAGAACGTCGCCTTCGGCCTGCGCCGGCGCGGCGTCAGGTCCGTCAAGCGCCAGGTCGACGAGATGCTCGACCTCGTCCAGCTCGGCGACAGGGCCCGGCACCGCCCGCACCAGCTCTCCGGCGGCCAGCAGCAGCGCGTCGCCGTCGCCCGCGCCCTGATCAACCACCCCCGCGTGCTCCTCCTCGACGAGCCGCTCGGCGCCCTCGACCTGAAGCTGCGCCGCCGGATGCAGCTGGAGCTCAAGCGCATCCAGACCGAGGTCGGCATCACGTTCGTCCACGTCACCCACGACCAGGAGGAGGCCATGACCATGGCCGACACGGTCGCCGTGATGAACGCCGGCCGCGTCGAGCAACTGGGCGCCCCCGCCGAGCTGTACGACAACCCGCGCACCACGTTCGTCGCCAACTTCCTCGGCACCTCCAACCTCATCGAGGCCGAGGTCGCCGAGTCCGGCGCCGACGTCGTCGTCACGGCCGGCGGCGGCGCGCTGCGGCTGCCCGCCGCCCGCTGCTCCGTCCCCGCCCGCCCCGGCGGCCGGCTCCTCGTCGGCATCCGCCCGGAGAAGATCGCGCTCGCGCACGCCGACGACGCGGACGCGATCCCCGCCGGCCGCAACAGGGTCACCGGCCGCGTCACCGACGCGTCCTTCATCGGCGTGTCCACCCAGTACGCCGTCGACGGCCCCGCCGGCACCGGCCTCCAGGTGTACGAGCAGAACGTCGAACGCGACCCGCGGCTCGTCCCCGGCGCCGAGGTCGTCCTCCACTGGAACCCGGCCCACACCTTCGGCCTCGACGCCGCACAGGACGCGGAGGCGGGCGCCCCGACGGTGGAGGACGCCCCGTGACGACCGCCACCGGCACCCCGCCCGGGGCGGTGGCGACGACCGCCCCCGCCCCCGCCGCACGGCGGCGCTCCGCGCGCCGGCGGCTCGTCCCGTACTGGCTGCTGCTGCCCGGCGTCCTGTGGCTGCTGGTCTTCTTCGTCCTGCCGCTGGTCTACCAGGCGTCCACCTCCGTGCAGACCGGCTCCCTGGAGGAGGGGTTCCGGGTCACCTGGCACTTCTCGACGTACGGGGAGGCCCTGCGCGAGTACCACCCGCAGTTCGTGAAGTCGCTGCTGTACGCCGGGACCGCCACCCTGCTGTGCCTGCTGCTCGGCTACCCGCTCGCGTACCTCATCGCCTTCCGGGCCGGCCGCTGGCGCCACGTCCTGCTCGTCCTCGTCGTCGCGCCGTTCTTCACCAGCTTCCTCATCCGGACGCTGGCCTGGAAGACGATCCTCGCGGACGGCGGCACCGTCGTCGGGGCCCTCGACGCGCTGCACGTCCTCGACGTGACCAGCCGGCTCGGCTGGACCGAGGGCGACCGGGTCCTCGCCACGCCGCTCGCGGTCGTGTGCGGACTGACGTACAACTTCCTGCCGTTCATGATCCTGCCGCTGTACACCTCGCTGGAGCGGATCGACGGGCGGCTCCACGAGGCGGCCGGGGACCTCTACGCCCCGCCCGCCACCACCTTCCGCACGGTGACCCTCCCGCTGTCCATGCCGGGCGTCGTCTCCGGCACGCTGCTCACCTTCATCCCCGCGAGCGGCGACTACGTCAACGCCGAGCTCCTCGGGTCGACCGACACGAAGATGATCGGGAACGTCATCCAGGGCCAGTTCCTCCGGGTGCTCGACTACCCGACCGCGGCCGCGCTGTCGTTCCTCCTCATGGCCGTCGTGCTGATCGTGGTCACCGTCCACATCCGCCGGGCCGGAACGGAGGACCTGGTCTGATGCTGCGCTGGATACGACGCCACCTCGTCGTCCTCGCGGGCCTGCTCACGCTCGCCTACCTCACCCTGCCGAACGTCGTCGTCCTGGTGTTCTCGTTCAACCGGCCCGACGGCCGCTTCAACTACACCTGGCAGCGGTTCTCGCTGGACGCCTGGAAGGACCCCTGCGGCGTCCCCGACCTGTGCGGCGCGCTCACCCTGTCGCTCCAGCTCGCCGTCTGGGCCACGCTCGGCGCGACCGCGCTCGGCACGATGATCGCCTTCGCGCTGGTCCGCTACCGCTTCCGGGCGCGCGGCGCGGTCAACGCGCTGATCTTCCTGCCGATGTCCATGCCCGAGGTCGTCATGGCCGCCTCGCTGCTCACGCTGTTCCTCAACATGGGCGCCGAGCTGGGCTTTTGGACGGTCCTCATCGCCCACGTCATGTTCTGCCTGAGCTTCGTCGTCGTCGCGGTCAAGGCGCGCGTGACGTCCATGGACCCACGCCTGGAGGAGGCCGCGCGGGACCTCTACGCCGGCCCCGTGCAGACCTTCCTGCGGGTCACCCTGCCGATCGCGGCGCCGGGCATCGCGGCCGGCGCGCTGCTCGCCTTCGCGCTGTCGTTCGACGACTTCATCATCACCAACTTCACCGCCGGCTCGACGGTCACCTTCCCCATGTTCGTGTGGGGCTCGGCCCAGCGCGGCACCCCCGTGCAGATCAACGTCGTCGGCACGGCGATGTCCGTCGTCGCGGTGCTGGCCGTCGTCGCCGGACACCTGCTCACCGCCCGCCGGAAACGGACGGGAAGACACCAGTAGCACCGGAACCCGGAGGGAGTGGGAGCCATGGCCCCCGCCGCCATGCGCACCGCCGCACGATCGCTCTCGGACGCCCAGCCCGTCCCCTTCTGGCTGGAGGACCCCGGTAGGCCCGCCGCCCTGCCCGCCCTCGCCGCCACCGAGCACTGCGACCTCCTCGTCGTCGGCGGCGGCTACACCGGACTGTGGACGGCGCTCCTCGCCAAGGAGCGCGACCCCGGGCGGGACGTCGTGCTCATCGAGGGCCGGGAGGCGGGCTGGGCCGCCTCCGGGCGCAACGGCGGCTTCTGCGCTGCCTCCCTCACCCACGGCCTCGGCAACGGCCTGGCCCGCTGGCCCGCCGAACTGCCGAAGCTGGAGGAGCTCGGCGCGCGCAACCTCGACGCCATCGAGGACGCCCTCACGGCGTACGGCATCGACTGCGACTTCGAGCGCACCGGCGAGATCGACGTCGCCACCGAACCCCACCAACTCGACGAGCTGCGCGTGCTGTACGAGGAGGCCGGCCGGCGCGGCCTCGGCGGCGGCCTGGAGCTCCTCGACCGGGACGCGGTCCGCGCCCAGGTCGACTCGCCGACGTTCCTCGGCGGCCTCTGGGACCGGCGCGGCGTCGCCGTCCTCCACCCGGCGAAGCTCGTCTGGGGCCTGAAGCGGGCCTGCCTCGACGCGGGGGTCCGCCTGTACGAGAACACCCGCGGCCTCGACCTCGCCGCGTCCGGTGCCGCCATGGCCGTCCGCACCCCGTACGGCCGCGTCCTCGCCCGCCGGGTCGCCCTCGGCACCAACGTCTTCCCGTCCCTCGTCCGGCGCGCCCGCCCCTACACCGTCCCCGTCTACGACTACGCCCTGATGACCGAGCCGCTCACCGCGGACCGGCTCGCCTCCGTCGGCTGGAGGAACCGCCAGGGCCTCGGCGACAGCGCCAACCAGTTCCACTACTTCCGGCTCAGCGCCGACAACCGCGTCCTGTGGGGCGGCTACGACGCGATCTACCCGTTCGGCGGGCGCGTCCGCGCCGAACTGGACCAGCGCCCCGAGACGTACCTGACCCTCGCCGCGCACTTCTTCCGCTGCTTCCCGCAACTGGAGGGCGTGCGGTTCAGCCACGCCTGGGGCGGCGCCATCGACACCTGCTCCCGCTTCGCCGCCTTCTTCGGCACCGCGCACCGCGGCCGGGTCGCGTACGCCGCCGGGTACACCGGGCTCGGCGTGGGCGCGTCCCGGTTCGGCGCGGAC
The DNA here is from genome assembly GCF_056432325.1 of Streptomyces sp. NPDC045287. Taxonomy (NCBI): domain Bacteria; kingdom Bacillati; phylum Actinomycetota; class Actinomycetes; order Kitasatosporales; family Streptomycetaceae; genus Streptomyces; species Streptomyces sp. NPDC045287. The sequence continues at coordinate 19,487 of NZ_JBWKJG010000021.1, read as the reverse complement.
GTGATGCTGGACCTGCTGTCGGGGGAGCGCACGGAGCGCACGGAGCTGGAGATGGTCCGCACCAAACCGCTGCCGTTCCCGCCGGAGCCGTTCACCTGGGCGGGCATCGGCGTGACCAAGTGGTCCCTGGCCCGCGCCGACGCCAACGGCGGACGCCGCAACCTGTGGCTGCGCGCCCTGGACCGCCTCGGCCTCGGCTTCGACAGCTAGCGGGGGCGCCCCGCCGCCGCGCGCCGGGCGGGCGAGCGCCGTGCGCCCGCCGCGCCCGTCCGCGCGCCGGTTCACTCCTTCGGGAACGGCGAAACCGCGTGACGATCCCCGCGCGTCCACCTCTCCCGTGTGAGGGAACTGCCGGGCAGGGCAGTCACGCGCGGACATGGAGGCTGTGGACGCATGACGGGTTCTGGGGTTTCGGGGAGGGCCGGCTCGTCCGGGGCGGTGGTGGAGTGGCTGGTGTCGGTGGCGCCCGACCCCGACGCCTGCCGGTGGGAGTGGGAGCGCGACCCGCGGGGGACCACGCTCCTGCCCGCCGGGCGGCGCTGGGACGTGCTCATCGTCCCGGCCCGGCTCGGCTACCCCACGCTGGACGTGCTCCAGCGGCTGGTCGACCGCCCCGGGCCGGTGCTCCGCGACTTCGGCGACGAGCGGGTGGGCTTCTTCGTCCCGGCCGGCACGGCCGCGCGCTGGGTCGGCACGGGGGTCCGCGGTGCAGGCGGCGGCACCTGGATCGTCGTCCCGTACCCGGGGCGGGCCTTGGGCGGGGTGCGCTGGCTGGTCCTGCCGGACGGAGCGGGCACGCTCACCGACCCGGCGCTGCTGGAGCTGGCGATGCACGAGGCGGCGGGGCGCCTCGCGGGGGGCGGTGACGACCGGAGGTCTTGACAACCGGATTGGTCTGGACCATGTTGTGCGCGCCGCACGTCGACACCCCCACACCCGGAGGAAGTTGTGGACCGCACCCGTCGCACCAGACCTCTCGCCGCCGTACTGGCGGCCACGATCGCGGCGGGCGGCCTCATCGCCGCGACGCGGACCGCCGAGGCCCGCCCGCACCCCGCGACCGCGGCCGAAGCCGCCCCACCCGCCGCCTTCGCCGACACCGAACTCGTCCGCAACGGCGGCTTCGAGGCCGGCCTGGACGGCTGGACCTGCACGGCGGGAGGCGCGGCCGCCGCCGTCACCTCGCCCGTGCACGGCGGCACCCGCGCCCTGAAGGCCACCCCCGCGGGCGGCGACAACGCCCGCTGCTCCCAGACCGTCGCCGTGCGCCCCGACTCGGCGTACACGCTCAGCGGCTGGGTGCGGGGCGGCTACGCGTACCTCGGCGCGTCCGGCACCGGCACCACCGACACGTACACCTGGACGCCCTCGGCCGCCGACTGGCAGAAGCTCACCACGACCTTCCGCACCGGCCCCGCCACCACCTCGGTCACCCTCTACACGCACGGCTGGTACGGCACGCCCGCCTACCACGCCGACGACCTCTCCCTCACCGGCCCCGGCGGCGACCCCGTCACGGTCCCCTCCGCGCCCACCGGGCTCACCGCGGGCACCCCCACCTCCTCCAGCGTGCCGCTGAGCTGGCAGCCCGTCAGCGGCGCGACCGGCTACACCGTCTACCGCGACGGCGCGAAGGCCCTGTCGGTCACCGGCACGTCGGCCACCGTCACCGGCCTCGCCGCCAACACCTCGTACGCCTTCCAGGTCACCGCGACCAACAGCGCGGGCGAGTCCCCCAAGTCCCCGGTCACCACGGCGCGCACCGCCGAAGGCGGCACCCCCGGCCCCGGCCCGCAGCTGCCCGCCCACGCCCTCGTCGGCTACCTCCACGCCAGCTTCGCCAACGGCTCCGGGTACACCCGCATGGCCGACGTGCCGGACTCCTGGGACGTCGTCAACCTCGCCTTCGGCGAACCGACCTCCGTCACCTCCGGCGACATCCGCTTCAGCCTCTGTCCCCGCACCGAGTGCCCGAACGTCGAGACCGTCGACGAGTTCAAGGCGGCCATCAAGGCCAAGCAGGCCGCCGGCAAGAAGGTCCTGATCTCCATCGGCGGCCAGAACGGGCAGGTCCAGCTCGCCTCCACCGCCGCCCGCGACGCCTTCGTCTCCTCCGTCTCGAAGATCATCGACGAGTACGGCCTCGACGGCCTCGACATCGACTTCGAAGGCCACTCGCTCTCCCTGAACACGGGCGACACCGACTTCCGCAACCCCACGACGCCGGTCATCGTCAACCTGATCTCGGCGCTGAAGACGCTGAAGGCCAAGTACGGCCCCGACTTCGTCCTGACGATGGCGCCCGAGACCTTCTTCGTGCAGCTCGGCTACCAGTTCTACGGCTCCGGTCCCTGGGGCGGGCAGGACCCGCGCGCCGGCGCCTACCTGCCGGTCATCCACGCCCTGCGCGACGACCTGACGCTCCTGCACGTCCAGGACTACAACTCCGGCCCGATCATGGGCCTCGACAACCAGTACCACCACATGGGCAGCGCGGACTTCCACATCGCGATGACCGACATGCTGCTCACCGGCTTCCCCGTCGCGGGCGACGCCGGGCGCTTCTTCCCGGCGCTCCGCCCCGAGCAGGTCGCCATCGGCCTGCCCGCCTCCCCGAACGCCGGCAACGGCCACACCCCGCCCGCCGAGGTGAACAAGGCCCTGAACTGCCTCACCAGGAAGACCGACTGCGGCACCTACCAGCCCCACGGCACCTGGCCCGCCCTGCGCGGCCTGATGACCTGGTCCATCAACTGGGACCGCTTCAACGGCTGGGAGTTCTCCCGGAACTTCGACGCCTACGGATGGCGCTGACCCCGAGGAGGCCCGCCCCGAACAACAGCACGCTGCCCACCACGTCCAGCGGCCAGTGGTAGCCGCGCAGGACGAGACCGGTGCCCGTCGCCGCCGTCAGCACCGCGGCGACGGGCACCAGCGCGCGCCGGCGCGTCAGCAGCGCCGCCGCCCCGTACGCCACCAGCGCCGTCGCCGTGTGCCCGGACGGGTAGTAGCCCGTCGCGTCGGTGAGCGGACCGGGCCGGTCGAGGAGCAGCTTCAGCGGGACCACGAGGGCCGGTACGAGCGCCATGGCCGCGCCCGCGCACAGCGCCTGCCACCGGCGCCCGCGCCACACGGCGTACGCCACGGCGGCGGCCAGCACGGGGAGGGCGACGGGAAGGCCGCCGAGGTCGGCGCCCAGCTCGGTGAGCCACGCGGGGCCGCGGCCGGCCAGGGCCCGCCCGGCGCGCTCGTCCAGGGCGGCGAGCGGCCCGCGGACCGCCACCTGCCACGTGACCAGCAGGAACCCGCACAGGGAGAGCAGCGCGACGACGAAAGCCGGCCGTCCCGGAACAGGGGGGGTTGTTCCGGGACGGCCGGCGGGACCGGTGTGCCGCTCGCCCCGGGGGGTATGGGGCGGGCGACCGTCCGATCGGTGAGGATCGCCGGTACGCGAGGTGCCGGCGGTGTGCGCGAAGGCACGCCCGGGGCGGAACCGGGGAAGCCCCGACCCGGATCCGCCCCCGGTTTCCCGCGGGCGGGGTTCTTCTCTCATCGGTCTCGACCGTACGCCACGGGCGGGGGGACCGACAGGCGGATCTCCAACCCGCCATCGGCCCCCCACAGCTTCTTCACGACCCGCCCGGACCGGCGCGTTCCGGGCCGTCGGGCGGGCCGCCGGGCAGCCGTCAGATGCGGGCGAAGGCGCCCTCGATGATGTCCAGGCCCTCGTCGAGCAGGTCCTCGCCGATCACCAGCGGGGGCAGGAAGCGCAGCACGTTGCCGTACGTGCCGCAGGTCAGGACCAGCAGGCCCTCGGCGTGGCAGGCCTTCGCCAGCGCGCCGGCGGCCTCCGGGTTCGGCTCCTTGGTCGCCGGGTCCTTCACCAGCTCGATCGCGATCATCGCGCCGCGGCCGCGGATGTCGCCGATGATCTCGTACTTCTCCTGCATGGCGGTGAGGCGGCCCTTCATGACCTCCTCGATGCGCTTCGCCCTGCCGTTGAGGTCGAGCTCCTTCATCGTCTCGATGGCGCCGAGCGCACCGGCGCAGGCCACCGGGTTGCCGCCGTAGGTGCCGCCCAGGCCACCGCCGTGCACCGCGTCCATGATCTCGGCGCGGCCGGTGACGGCGGCGAGCGGCAGGCCGCCCGCGATGCCCTTGGCGGTGGTGATCAGGTCCGGGACGACGCCCTCGTCCTCGCAGGCGAACCACTGGCCGGTGCGGCAGAAGCCGGACTGGATCTCGTCCGCGACGAAGACGATGCCGTTGTCCTTCGCGAACTGCGCGATCGCCGGCAGGAAGCCCTTGGCCGGCTCGATGAAGCCGCCCTCGCCGAGGACCGGCTCGATGATGATCGCGGCGACGTTGTCCGCGCCGACCTGCTTGCTGATCTGGTCGATGGCCTGGGCGGCGGCCTCGGGGCCGCAGTTCTCCGGGCCGGTCGGCCAGCGGTAGCCGTACGCCACCGGCACGCGGTACACCTCGGGGGCGAACGGGCCGAAGCCGTGCTTGTACGGCATGTTCTTGGCGGTCAGCGCCATCGTGAGGTTCGTCCGGCCGTGGTAGCCGTGGTCGAAGACGACGACGGCCTGGCGCCCGGTGTGCGAGCGGGCGATCTTCACCGCGTTCTCGACGGCCTCGGCACCGCTGTTGAACAGCGCCGACTTCTTGGCGTGGTCACCGGGCGTGAGCTCGGCCAGCGCCTCGCAGACCTCCACGTACCCCTCGTACGGCGTGACCATGAAACAGGTGTGGGTGAAGTCCGCCAGCTGCGCGGAGGCGCGGCGCACGACGGCCTCGGCGGAGGCGCCCACGGAGGTCACAGCGATGCCGGAGCCGAAGTCGATCAGGCGGTTGCCGTCGACGTCCTCGATGATGCCGCCGCCCGCGCGGGCGGTGAACACCGGGAGCACGGAGCCGACGCCACCCGCGACGGAGGCGACGCGGCGGGCCTGAAGCTCCTGCGACTTCGGGCCGGGGATGGCGGTGACGACGCGGCGCTCCTGCGGAATTTCGGTCATGCGGGGCTCCTGGGGGTGCTTACGGACGCTATGTCTCTACTTTCCCCCGCAGGCTAGGCCCGGGCGGGGCCCCCGGGCATGCGCCGTTCGGGAGTGGTGCGGCCGGTGCCGTTGTCCGCGGCGGACATAGCGTCGCCCCGGTGCCGTTCGCGTCCGCGTCGACCGGCCCCAACGCCCCGTACGGGCACTAGATTGGCCGGTGCGCAGACGCGCGCGGCCTGGCAGCTCAGGGGGCAGGGATTGATGGACAGGGACGGTACGTCGTACGAGGCACGGGGCGCCCACGCCGGCCCGGTCCCGCACCCGGCCGGTCCGCCACCGCAGCCGGCCGCCCCGCCGCCCCGCCCGCCGGCCCCGCCCGCGCCGCGCCACGCGCCCGGGTCCCCGGGCGGGACGTCCGTCGCGGACTGGCTGCGCACCCCGCGCCCCGAGGCCGAACCCGGCGTGTGGCGGTTCGGCCACCGCCCCCGCCCCCAGGAGGAGCCCGAGCGCGTCCCCGCCCGGCGGCTCCTCGCCGGCGCGCTGATCTCCCTGCTCAGCGGCTGGCTCCTGTGGTCCCTCCTGTGGAACGGCTATCTCGGCCACTACTGGCTGTGGCCCCTCCTCGTCCTCACCCCGGACTCCTGGCGCCACGAGCCGTCCACCTGGGCCACCGCCAGCTACGTCTACTACGCGCTGGTCGGCGGCGGCCTCCTCGTCTTCTTCGCCCGCGTCGGGCACGTCCCGGAGATCTTCCGCCGCTACGCCCGCCGCTCCCGCGCCACGGCCGCCCCGCCCCCGCCGCCCCGCCACGGCGCCGACCCCGCCGACTGGCCCGAGCTGCGCGCCGCCGGCCTGACCGCGGTCGCCGACCGGCTCGCCGAGGCCACCCGGGCGGGCGCGCTCGGCGACGTGGACTACGCCCGCATCCAGCGCGCCTGGCACGGCGTGCGCACCCACCCCGACCGGCTCGCCGCGTTCGCCGAGGCGGTGCGCGCCCAGGGCCCCGCCGCCTGCGCCCACCCCTCCGGCGAGCGGGACCTCCCCGTCCGCACCGCCACCCACGACCTCGCCACCGGCCAGGTCCGCATCGGCACCGCGGCCGACCACCCCCGCAACCCGTACGCCCGCCGCACCACCGGCGTCGCCCTCGAACCGGCCCTGCTCGGCACGTCCCTCCTCGCGGTGGGCCCGGCCGCCTCCGGCAAGACCGTCCGGCTCGTCCGGCCCGTCACCGAGTCGCTGTGCCTCCAGGCCCTCGCCAACCGCGCCGCCGTCGTCGCCGTCACCGCCCAGGGCGCGCCGCTCGCCCCGGACGCGGCGTTCGACGTCGTCATCGCGGTCGGCCGGCCCGGCGCGCGGCACGACCTCGACCTGTACGGGGGCGCCGACGACCCCGACGAGGCCGCCCGCACCCTGGCGGAGGCCCTGGTCGGCGACCTCCTCCCGGACAGCCGCCGCGCCGCGACCGCGCTGGCCCAGCTCATCGGTCCGTACCGGGCCGCGTACGGCCGCTTCCCCGCCGTGCCGGAGCTGCGCGAACTCCTCGGCGGCGCCCCGCGGGCCCTCGCGGAGCTGCGCGCCGCCGTCGCCGGGGACCCCGCGCAACTGCGCGAGCTGGACGCCCGGGCGCGGCAGGCCGAACGCGGCGACGACGTCGCCGTCCTGCTCGCGGAGCGCGTCGCCTTCCTGGACCGCCCGGCCTTCGCGGACTCCTTCCGCACCGGCGGCGAGGGCCGCCGCTTCTCGCTGCGCGCCATCGAGCACCCGCTGCGCGTCCGCGTCGACCTGCCGGAGCGCGGCCACGCCGAGGCGTCCCGGATCGTCGCCCGGCTGCTGCTCGCCCAGTTCACGGAGGCCGCGCTCGCCCGCGCCGACCGGTCGCTGTTCGCCTGCCTCGTCCTGGACGACGCGACCGACACGATCACCGCCGACTCCGTCCGCGCCATCCAGCGGCTCCGCTCCGCGCACGCCGGCGTCGTGCTGTCGCTGCGCACCCTGGAGGACGTACCGGAGGCGCTGCGCGGGCCGCTGCTCGGCGCGGTCGGCTGCCGGATGGCGTTCGCGGGACTCGCGCCGTGGGACGGCGGCAGGTTCGCGGAGGTGTGGGGCACCGAGTGGGTGCAGACGCGGGACGTCACCAACCGCCAGATCGTCTCCGACGAGCCGCTCACCAAGGCCGTGCACTTCATGCGGCGCCTGGTCACCGGCCGCGCCGCCACCGCCGAGGCGGTCACGGTCCGGGAGGTCGAGCGGCAGCGCTGGTCGGCGTCCGAGCTGGCGCACGGGGTGCCCGCCGGGCACGCGGTGCTGTCGGTCACCGGTGTCCGCGGGGAGCACGCGCCGCCGCTGCTGGTCGATCTGCGGGGGTGAGCCGAGCGGCGTGGGGCGCAGTCGTACGCCCTGGCAGAATCGAAGGGAGCCGTTCATACGGGACGGCGAAAAGTCGCCACCCCCCACGTCCCCTCCCGAAGGCCCGCCGGTCCCATGCCGCTCACCCTCGCCTCGCTCGTCCAGCACTCCGCGCTCAAGCTCGTCGTGCGCGCCGGCGCGGACCGCCTCGACACGCCCGTCCGCTGGGCCCACGTCAGCGAGCTCGCCGACCCCGTCCCGTACATGGAGGGCGGGGAGCTGCTGCTCACCACCGCCATGACGCTCGACGCCGAGGACGGCGGGGCGATGCGCCGGTACGTCCGCCGGCTGGCCCGGGCGGGGGTCGTCGGGGTCGGCTTCGCGGTCGGCGTGAACCACGACGAGATCCCGCCGGCCCTGCTGGAGGCCGCCCGCGAGGAGGGGCTGCCGCTGCTGGAGGTGCCGCGCCGCACGCCGTTCCTCGCCATCTCCAAGGCGGTCTCCGCCGCGCTCGCCGCCGACCAGTACCGGGCCGTGACCGCCGGGTTCGAGGCGCAGCGGGAGCTGACCCGGGCGGCGCTCGCCGAGGGCCCCGACGCCGTGGTGGCCCGGCTCGCCGCGCACGTCGACGGCTGGGCGGCGCTGTACGACGCGTCCGGCGCCGTCCTGACCGCCGCGCCCGACTGGGCGGCGCGACGGGCCGCCCGGCTCACCCCGGACGTGGAGCGGCTGCGCGAACGGCCCGCCCCGGCCAGCGCCGTCGTCGGCGGCACCGACGACCGGGTCGAGCTCCAGTCGCTGGGCACCGGGCGGCGCGTGCGCGGCGCGCTGGCGGTGGGCACGGGGGCCCCGCTCGGCACGGCGGAACGGTACGCCGTCCACTCGGCGGTCGCCCTGCTCACCCTCACCACGGAGCGGTCGCGGTCCCTGCAGGCCGCCGAGCAGCGCCTCGGCGCGGCGGTGCTGCGGATGATGCTCGCCGGACAGCCCGACCACGCCCGCACGGTCGCCGGGGACCTGTACGGGAGCCTGCTGGACGCCCCGTTCCGGCTGCTGATCGCGGAGGCGGCGGGCGACTCGGACCCGGCCGCCGAGCCGCCGCTCGCCGCGCTCGCCGACACGCTGGAGGCGGCCGCCGCCCGTGCGGGGGAGGCCGTGCTGACCGTCCCGGAGGGCGAGGACCGGCTGGTCGTCCTGGCCGAGGACGGGGGAGCGGTGGTCACCGCCTGCGACGCGTACGCCGCCCGCGAGGCCGACGACGCCGGCGCCGTCATCGGCCTGTCCGCCCCGGCCGGCCCGATAGCGGCCACCACCGCCTACAAGCAGGCCGAGCAGGCCCTGTCGGTGGCCCGCCGACGGGGCCGCGCCCTCGTCGAGCACGAGGAGCTGGCCACCGGCTCCCTCCTGCCGCTCCTCGCGGACGACGCCGTACGGGCCTTCGCGGACGGCATGCTGCGGGCGCTGTACGAGCACGACGCGACCGGCCGCGGCGACCTGGTCGCCTCCGTCCGCGCCTGGCTCTCCCGGCACGGCCAGTGGGACGCCGCCGCGGCCGACCTGGGCGTGCACCGCCACACGCTGCGCTACCGGATGCGGCGGGTCGAGGAGATCCTGGGCCGCTCCCTGGACGACCCGGACGTCCGCATGGAGCTGTGGCTCGCCCTCAAGACGACGGGCGACCGGCCGCCGGCGTACGACCAGCCCAGGAAGAAGTAGGGGAAACCCCCCGCCAGCCGTGACAACCACGGTCGCCTGCCCGGAACCGGGCAGATTCTTTGCCGATCGCGCGCAAGATCCATACTCTCCTGCTCATGACAACCGCGCGCATCAGCGGCACCGTGTGGGCCGCGCTGGCGATCGTGTACCTCGTGTGGGGCTCCACCTACCTCGGCATCCGCATCGTCGTAGAGACCCTCCCTCCCTTCCTCTCCGCCGGCGCCCGCTTCGTCGTCGCCGGACTGCTCCTCGCCGCGCTGCTCGCCTGGCGCCACGGGCCCGGCGTCCTGAAGGTCACCCGGGCCCAGCTCGCCTCCACCGCCGTCGTCGGCCTGCTGCTGCTCCTCGGCGGCAACGGCCTCGTCGTCCTCGCCGAGACCTCCGTGCCCTCCGGCCTGGCCGCCCTCCTCGTCGCCGTCGTACCGGCCTGGGTGGTCGTCCTGCGCACCGCGTTCGGCGAACGCCCGGGGACCTTCGCGTACGCCGGCGTCCTGCTCGGCCTCGCCGGGCTCGCCGTCCTCACCCTCCCCGGCCTGAGCGGCGACGTCCGCATTGGCGGCGTCCTCACCGTCGTCGCCGCCACCCTCATGTGGTCCGCGGGCTCGTTCTCCTCCTCCCGCGTGCCCATGCCCCGCAACCCGTTCGCCGCCAGCGCGTACGAGATGGTGGCCGGCGGCCTCGGCTGCGCCCTCGTCGGCCTCGCCCGCGGCGAGCAGCGCGGACTGGACCCGGCCGCCGTCTCCGCCCGCTCCTGGGCCGCCCTCGCCTACCTGGTCGTCTTCGGTTCGCTGCTCGCCTTCACCGCGTACGTCTGGCTCCTCCACAGCGCCCCGGTCTCCCTCGTCGCCACCTACGCCTACGTCAACCCCGTCGTCGCCGTCCTCCTCGGCTGGCTCGTCCTCGACGAGGCGCTGACCTGGCCCATCGCCCTCGGTGGCGCCGTCGTCGTGGCCGGCGTCTGGCTGATCGTCCGCGCCGAACGGCGCACCGTACCTGCCGAACCGGCGGAGCCGGAGCCGCTACCGCTCCACAGCGGACAAGTCCCCAGCCGTCCGTCCGGGCCTACCGTGTGAGCTGAGCGCCGAGCGCGTGCGCCAGACACCCCATTACTCGGAAAGGGCCGGGACCGCGATGACTGCCACCCACGCCTTCTGGCTCGCCGGCCGCCAGGCCACCGGCGAGACCACCTTCGACGTCACCTCCCCCTGGGACGGCCGCCTCGTCGGCCGGGTGAGCGTGCCCACCGAGGCCCAGGTCGAAGAGGCCGTGGCCGCCGCCCACGCCGTGGCCGACGAGTTCGCCGCGACCCCCGCGCACGTACGCGCCGCCGCCCTCGACCACGTGTCGAAGCGGCTCGCCGAGCGCACCGAGGAGATCGCGCGGCTCATCACCGCCGAGAACGGCAAGCCCCTCAAGTGGGCCCGCGGCGAGGTCGGCCGTGCCCTGTCCGTCTTCCGCTTCGCCGCCGAGGAGGCCCGCCGCTTCAACGGCGGCGAGGCCCAGCGCCTCGACACCGACGCCGGCGGCACCGGCCGCCTCGCCCTGACGCGCCGCTTCCCCAAGGGCCCCGTCCTCGGCATCGCGCCGTTCAACTTCCCGCTGAACCTGTGCGCCCACAAGGTCGCCCCGGCCATCGCCGTCGGCGCCCCGATCATCCTCAAGCCGGCCCCGGCCACCCCGCTCTCCGCCCTCCTCCTGGGCGAACTGCTCGCCGAGACCGACCTGCCCGCCGGCTCCTGGTCCGTCCTGCCGGTGTCCAACGACCGCATGCCCGCCCTCGTCCAGGACGAGCGCCTGCCGGTCATCTCCTTCACCGGCTCCGACAAGGTCGGCTACGCCATCCAGCGGTCCGTGCCGCACAAGCACTGCACGCTGGAGCTGGGCGGCAACGCCGCGGCCGTCGTCCTGGCCGACTGGTCCTCGGAGGAGGACCTGGACTGGGCGGCGAGCCGCATCGCCACCTTCTCCAACTACCAGGGCGGCCAGTCCTGCATCTCCGTCCAGCGCGTCATCGCGGACGCCTCCGTCTACGACCGGCTCGTCCCGAAGATCGTCGCCGCGGTCGAGGCGCAGGGCACCGGCGACCCGGCCGACGAGTCCACCGACGTGGGCCCGCTCGTCAGCGAGGACGCCGCCAAGCGCGTCGAGGCGTGGGTCGACGAGGCCGTCGAGGGCGGCGCCACCCTCCTCGCCGGCGGCAAGCGCGAGGGCGCCAGCTACGCCCCGACCGTGCTGGCCGACCTGCCGGCCGACACGACCCTCGCCCACGAGGAGGTCTTCGGCCCGGTGCTGACGCTCCACAAGGTGGACGGCGAGGCCGCCGCCTTCGCCGAGGTCAACAACTCCAAGTTCGGCCTCCAGTCCGGGGTGTTCACCCACGACCTGCGCACCGCGTTCCGCGCCCACCGCGCGCTCGAGGTCGGCGGCGTGATCATCGGCGACGTCCCGTCGTACCGCGCCGACCAGATGCCGTACGGCGGCGTCAAGCAGTCCGGCGTCGGCCGCGAGGGCGTCGCGTACGCCATGGACGACTACACGTACGAGCGGGTGCTGGTCCTCACCGGTCTGGCCCTGTAACCCGGTCACTCGTACGGCCGAGCCGACGACCGGAGCCCACTGTGCGGGGGCTCCGGTCGTCTTTTCGTACCCGCCGTAATCGGGTAACACGGACGAGTAGCACCGACCGGTAGGACCACCGGCCGGCCACCCCCGACCCGCGGTGAGGTGAGCCCCCATGCCCGGCCCGCACCACACACCCAAAGTCTCCGAGCGCGAGGCCCGGCAGGTCGCCGAGGCCGCCCGTCAGCAGGACTGGCACAAGCCCAGCTTCGCCAAGGAGCTGTTCCTCGGCCGCTTCCGCCTCGACCTGATCCACCCCCACCCGCTGCCCCCGGCCGAGGACGTCCAGCGCGGCGAGGAGTTCCTGGCCAAGCTGCGCGACTTCTGCGAGACGGAGATCGACGGGGCCCTCATCGAGCGCGAGGCCCGCATCCCCGACGCGGTGATCGACGGCCTCAAGGAGCTCGGCGCGCTCGGCATGAAGATCGACACCAGGTACGGCGGGCTCGGCCTCACCCAGGTGTACTACAACAGGGCGCTCGCCCTCGTCGGCTCCGTCAGCCCCGCCGTGGGCGCCCTGCTCTCCGCCCATCAGTCGATCGGCGTACCGCAGCCGCTGAAACTCTTCGGCACCCCGGAACAGAAGGAGGCGTTCCTGCCGCGCCTCGCCCGCACGGACATCTCCGCCTTCCTCCTCACCGAACCCGACGTGGGCTCCGACCCGGCCCGCCTGGCCACCACCGCCGTCCCCGACGGCGACGAGTACGTCCTCGACGGCGTCAAGCTGTGGACCACCAACGGCGTCGTCGCCGACCTGCTCGTCGTCATGGCCCGCGTACCGAAGTCCGAGGGCCACCCCGGCGGCATCACCGCGTTCGTCGTGGAGGCCACCTCCGAGGGCGTCACCGTCGAGAACCGCAACGCCTTCATGGGCCTGCGCGGCCTGGAGAACGGCGTGACCCGCTTCCACCGGGTCCGCGTCCCCGCCGCCCACCGCATCGGCCCCGAGGGCGCCGGCCTGAAGATCGCCCTCACCACCCTCAACACCGGCCGCCTCTCCCTGCCCGCCATGTGCGCCGGCGCCGGCAAGTGGTGCCTGAAGATCGCCCGCGAGTGGTCCGCCGCCCGCGAGCAGTGGGGCAAGCCCGTCGCCCACCACGAGGCGGTCGGCACGAAGATCTCCTTCATCGCCGCCACCACCTTCGCCCTGGAGGCCGTCCTCGACCTGTCCAGCCAGATGGCCGACGAGGACCGCAACGACATCCGCATCGAAGCCGCCCTCGCCAAGCTGTACGGCTCCGAGATGGCCTGGCTCATGGCCGACGAACTGGTCCAGATCCGCGGCGGACGCGGCTACGAGACCGCCGCGTCCCTCGCCGCCCGCGGCGAACGCCCCGTCCCCGCCGAGCAGCTCCTGCGCGACCTGCGCATCAACCGGATCTTCGAGGGCTCCACGGAGATCATGCACCTGCTGATCGCCCGCGAGGCCGTCGACGCCCACCTCGCCGTCGCCGGCGACATCATCGACCCCGACAAGACCCTCGGCGACAAGGCGAAGGCCGGGGTCCAGGCCGGCGCCTTCTACGCCCGCTGGCTGCCCCGGCTGGTCGCCGGCCGCGGCCAGCTCCCCACCGCGTACGCCGATTTCCACCCCAAGGGCCACCCCGACCTCGCCCAGCACCTCCGTTACGTCGAGCGGGCCTCCCGCAAACTGGCCCGCTCCACCTTCTACGCCATGTCCCGCTGGCAGGGCCGCATGGAGACCAAGCAGGCGTTCCTCGGCCGGATCGTCGACATCGGCGCCGAACTCTTCGCGATGAGCGCCTCCTGCGTGCGCGCCGAACTGCTGCGCACCGACGGCGACCACGGGCGCGCCGCCTACGAACTGGCCGACACGTTCTGCCGCCAGTCCCGGCTCCGCGTCGAGGAGCTGTTCGGCCGCCTCTGGGACAACACCGACGACGTCGACCGCCACGTGGTCAAGGGGGTCCTCGCCGGCCGCTACGCCTGGCTGGAGGAGGGCGTCCTCGACCCCAGCGGCGACGGCCCCTGGATCGCCGACGCCACCCACGGACCCTCCACCCGCGAGAACGTCCACCGCCCCGTCCGGTGACCGCGCCGGTGCGGCGCGCGGCCCGTCGCCGGGCGGGCGGACGGCCCGCCCGGCGAACCGGCGCGCGACGGCGCCGGGACCGTCAGATGTCGATGACCCGGTAGGCGATGGTGTAGACGCCGCCGGACCCCTCGAGCGAGCGGTACTGGACCTCGGCGCCCGCCTCGCTGCCGGTGACGAGCGTCGAGCCCAGCTTGTCGTCGCCGCTCGTCGTGTCGTCGTCCCACAGCGTCATGGTGCGGGCCTGCTGCTTGCCGAGGACGAGGGCCGCGTTGCCGTTCCCGTCCGTCATCGACCGCACGTAACCCGGGCCCATCGTCTGGTACTTGAGGCTCCCGGGCCACACCTTGACGGCGTTGCCGTTGGCGTCGGTGACCTTCAGGTAGGCCTCGTCGTGATCGCCCTCGCTCTGCTGGTGGCAGGTCAGCTCCAGCAGTTCGATGCGGACGTAGTCGATCGGTTCGGCCTGCGCCGTCCCGGCGAACCCGGCGACGCCGGCGAGCGAGACGAGTGCGGCCGCGGCCGTTCGAGCGATTCCACGCATGGTCGGTTTCCCCCTTGGGTGATGTGGTGGCCCCGCGTCGTCCCGCGGGGCCCGTGCCTTCCCCCGGCACACCTCCACCCTGCCCGGCGGCACCGGCCCGCATCTACGCGCGTTCCGCTGAGTGGAACGCCCACGCGCGCCCTCACGGCCGCACCTCGACCCCCGCCCGGGCCAGCGCGCGGGAGACGGCGCAGGCCGCCTCGGCGACCCGGTCCGCCACCACCTCCAGCCGCTGGCCCGCCTCGACCATCGCGGCCACCGCCCCCACCACGGCCCCCGCCGGGGACCGCACCGGCAGCGCGGCGCAGCAGACCCCCGCCACCACTTCCTCCCGGTCCAGTACGGCGCCGCCGCGCACCGGGCCGCGCAGCGCCTTGCCCAGCGCCGTGTCCAGCGAGAACGCCTCGCCGTCACGGACCGGTACGAACGGCTCCACCCGGCCGGGCACCGAGCACACCGTCAGCGCCCGCTCCTCCCGCAGCACCGCCAGCAGCACACTGCCCCCCGTGGCGGCCCTCAGCCGGTGCAGGGGCAGGCGCCCCGCCGCCCGCAGCCCCGGGTGCGGCTGCCACCCCTGGCCGAGCCGGTAGAGCTGCGCGCCCAGCCGGTAGCGCGGACCGCGGCGCTCCACGGCCTCCAGGGCCACCAGTTGCTCCAGCAGCCGGTGCGCCGTGCTCTTGGGCATCCCGCACGCGGCCGCCAGCTCGGTCACCCCCGCCTCGCCGCCGTGCCGCCGAAGGGCGTCCAGCAGCGCGAACGCCCCCTCCAGCACCCCGCGTCCCCTGCCCGCCGTCCGTGCGCGTATGGCTGTGTCCATGGCATCCCCCCGGATGACGTGACCCGGCCGCGTCCCTCGAGCGACCGCGCGGCCCCGGCCCTTGTGTCCGCGCACATGTTCCTCGGATCGGCGCGCCGGGTGAAACATTTCCGACGTGTCGCCCGCACGCCCCACGGGACGCGCCGCCCCGCCCGCGTCCGCGGGACGCGCCGTTCCCCCCCGCACGCCGCCGGGCGCTGACCACCCCCTGAGACACGAGGCGCCCGCCCGGCCCCACCCGGCAGGATGGGCGCCGTGACCGTCATCGACATACCCGGCTCCAAGTCCGTCACCGCCCGTGCCCTGTTCCTCGCCGCGGCGGCCGACGGCACCACGACCCTCCTGCGCCCCCTCGCCTCCGACGACACCGAGGGCTTCGCCGAGGGCCTGAGCGCCCTCGGCTACGAGGTCGAGCGCACCCCCGGCGCCTGGCGCGTCACCGGCCACCCCGACGGGCCGCCCGCCGCCACCGCCGACGTCCACTGCCGCGACGGCGCCACCACCGGACGCTTCCTGCCCGCCCTCGCCGCCGCCGGCCGCGGCGACTTCCGCTTCGACGCCTCGCCCCAACTGCGCCGCCGCCCCCTCGGCCCGCTCACCCGGGCCCTGCGCGCCCTCGGCGCCGACCTGCGCCACGAGGAGGCGGAGGGCCACCACCCGCTGCGCATCGCCGCCGCCGGGATCAAGGGCGGCGACCTCACCCTCGACGCCGGGCAGTCCTCCCAGTTCCTCACCGCGCTGCTGCTGCTCGGCCCGCTCACCGCCGAGGGCCTGCGCATCACCGTCACGGACCTCGTCTCCGTGCCGTACGTGGAGATCACCCTCGCGATGATGCGCGCGTTCGGCGCCGAGCCCGTCCGCGACGGCGACGTCTTCACCGTCCCCCCGACCGGCTACCGGGCCACCACCTACGCCGTCGAGCCGGACGCCTCCACCGCCAGTTACTTCTTCGCCGCCGCCGCCCTCACCGGCCGCGAGGTCACCGTCCCCGGCCTCGGCGCCGGCGCCCTCCAGGGCGACCTCCGCTTCACCGACGTCCTGCGCCGCATGGGCGCCCACGTCGAGACCACCGCCGACGCGACGACCGTGCGCGGCACCGGTCGCCTCCACGGCCTCACCGCGAACATGCGCGACATCTCCGACACGATGCCCACCCTCGCAGCCCTCGCCCCCTTCGCCGACGGGCCCGTCCGCATCGAGGACGTCGCCAACACCCGCCTCAAGGAGTGCGACCGCCTCGACGCCTGCGCCGACAACCTCCGTCGCCTGGGCGTCACCGCCACCACCGGCCCCGACTGGCTGGAGATCCACCCCGGCACGCCCCGGCCCGCCGAGATCGCCACCCACGGCGACCACCGCATGGTCATGTCCTTCGCCGTCACCGCGCTGCGCGCCCCCGGCATCACGTTCGACGACCCCGGCTGCGTGCGGAAGACGTTCCCCGGCTTCCACGAGGCGTTCGCCCGGTACCGCGACGCCACGGACTGACGCCCTCCGGAAGTGGCCACCCGGGGGAGCCGGTCAACGCAGGGGCCGGATGCGGCAAGAATGGGGGCATGAGCGACAGCCCAGCACCCCTCGCCGACCCGCACATCGCCTTCGATCCGGCCGAAGGCCGCCGGGACATCGTCGTCCTCGGCTCCACCGGGTCCATCGGCACCCAGGCCATCGACCTGGTGCTGCGCAACCCCGACCGGTTCCGCGTCACCGCGCTCTCCGCCGCGGGCGGCCGGGCCGGGCTCCTCGCCGAGCAGGCGCACCGGCTGCGCGTCCGCACGGTCGCCGTGGCCCGCCAGGACGCGGTGCCCGCGCTGCGCGACGCGCTGGCGGAGCGGTACGGCTCCGAACCGCTGCCCGAGATCCTCGCCGGCCCGGACGCCGCCGCCCAGCTCGCGGCGTCCGACTGCCACACGGTGCTCAACGGCATCACCGGTTCCATCGGCCTCGCCCCGACGCTCGCCGCCCTCGAAGCCGGCCGCACCCTCGCGCTCGCCAACAAGGAGTCGCTCATCGTCGGCGGACCCCTGGTCAAGGCCGTCGCCAAGCCCGGTCAGATCATCCCGGTCGACTCCGAGCACGCCGCGCTGTTCCAGGCCCTCGCCGCGGGCACCCGCGCCGACGTCCGCAAGCTCGTCGTCACCGCGTCCGGCGGCCCGTTCCGCGGACGCACCCGCGCCGAGCTGGCCGAGGTCACCCGCGAGGACGCCCTCGCCCACCCCACCTGGGCGATGGGTCCGGTCATCACCGTCAACAGCGCCACGCTCGTCAACAAGGGCCTGGAGGTCATCGAGGCCCACCTGCTGTACGACATCCCGTTCGAGCGCATCGAGGTCGTCGTCCACCCGCAGTCGTACGTGCACTCGATGGTGGAGTTCACCGACGGCTCCACCCTCGCCCAGGCCACCCCGCCCGACATGCGCGGCCCCATCGCCATCGGCCTCGGCTGGCCCGAGCGCGTCCCGGACGCGGCCCCCGCCTTCGACTGGTCCACGGCGTCGACCTGGGAGTTCTTCCCGCTCGACACGGAGGCGTTCCCCTCCGTCGACCTCGCCCGGCACGTCGGCGGGCTCGGCGGCACGGCCCCCGCCGTGTTCAACGCCGCCAACGAGGAGTGCGTCGACGCCTTCCTCGCGGGCCGGCTCCCCTTCACGGGCATCATGGACACGGTCACCGAGGTCGTCGCCGAGCACGGCACACCCGCCTCGGGAACCCCGCTGACGGTCCCGGACGTCCTGGAAGCGGAGACCTGGGCCCGTGCCCGGGCCCGCGAGCTGGCCGCCAAGGCCGCCGGGACGACCTCGGAGGTCCGCGCATGACCGTACTGCTGACGATCCTCGGCATCGTGCTGTTCGCCGTCGGACTGCTGATCTCCATCGCCTGGCACGAGCTGGGCCACCTCTCCACGGCCAAGCTGTTCGGCATCCGCGTGCCCCAGTACATGGTCGGCTTCGGTCCGACGCTCTGGTCCCGCAAGAAGGGCGAGACGGAGTACGGCATCAAGGCCATCCCCATGGGCGGCTACATCCGCATGATCGGGATGTTCCCGCCCGGCGAGGACGGCCGCATCGAGGCCCGGTCCACCTCCCCGTGGCGCGGCATGATCGAGGACGCCCGCTCGGCGGCGTACGAGGAGCTGCAGCCCGGCGACGAGGAGCGGCTGTTCTACACGCGCAAGCCGTGGAAGCGCGTCATCGTCATGTTCGCCGGGCCGTTCATGAACCTGGTCCTCGCCGTCGCGATCTTCCTCGGCGTCGCCATGTCGTTCGGCTTCGCGACGCAGACGACCGAGGTCGCCGGCGTGCAGAAGTGCGTCATCGCGCAGAGCGAGGAGCGCGACACGTGCGCCAAGGGCGACAAGGAGTCCCCGGCCCACGCCGCCGGGCTCAGGGAGGGCGACCGCATCGTCGCCTTCAACGGCGAGCCCGTCGCCGACTGGGCCGCCCTGTCCGCCCGCATCCGCGACACGATCGGCCCCGCCACGGTCACCGTCGAGCGCGACGGCCGGCAGCTCGTCCTCCACCCCGTGCTCGAGAAGAACATGGTGGTGAAGAAGGACGCCGACGGCGAGGCGGTCCCCGGCGAGTACGTACCCGCCGGCTACCTCGGCTTCGCCGCCAAGACCGAGATCGTGCCGCTCTCCTTCGGCCAGTCCGTGGACCGCATGGGCGGCATGATCGAGGACGGCGTCCACGCCGTCGTCGCGCTCCCCAGCAAGATCCCCGACCTGTGGGACGCCACCTTCGGCGACGGCGAGCGCAAGGCCGACTCCCCGGTCGGCATCGTCGGCGCCGCCCGCATCAGCGGCGAGGTGATGAACCTCGACGTGCCGACGCAGAACATCATCGCGTCGTTCCTGCTGGTGCTCGCCACGTTCAACCTGTCGCTGTTCCTCTTCAACATGCTGCCCCTGCTGCCCCTCGACGGCGGCCACATCGCGGGCGCCCTGTGGGAGTCCGCGCGGCGGCACCTGGCGAGGCTGTTCCGCCGCCCCGACCCGGGCCCCTTCGACGTCGCGAAGCTGATGCCGGTCGCGTACGTCGTCGCGGGCGTCTTCATCTGCTTCACGGTGCTCGTGCTCCTCGCCGACATCGTGAACCCGGTGAAGATCTCGTAGCCCGCGCCACGCGGGCGGGCGGACCCCGGGGGAGCGGCCGGACGCGTCCGCGTCCGGCCGCTCCCCCGGCGGCACACCCCGCCGCGATGTGCTGGTGCGAGCATGCCACCTGTAATCTCGGAGCCTGGAGCCCGCCGATGTCGGGGCCTCGATCCATACCTTGGGGTTGCACAGCAGATGACCGCCATTTCTCTCGGCATGCCGTCCGTTCCGACCCGGCTGGCCGAGCGCCGGAAGAGTCGGCAGATTCAGGTCGGTTCGGTTGCGGTGGG